>CAJTKK010000001.1 GCA_910576535.1 uncultured Lachnospiraceae bacterium
AATCAAAACGGTAACTGGCTTGTTTTTGTAAATCGCTCGCGCAATCGCTATTCGTTGTGCCTGCCCACTTGAAAAGGAGGGTTTTTAAAAAGAATGACAAAAAAACTTACATGAAATAAAATACTACTATATAAAAAATATAATTACATTTTCATATTCTCACATGAAATGTACAATACTATTGGTTGATATGAAAATGAACCATTCAACGAAAAAATTTGATTTTCATGGTCTGGGACTGGCGATTAAAAAGGCCAGAGAAGAAAGAGACTGGACACAAAGCTATGTAGCTGAACTTGTCGGGCGGGATTCCCGTACAATTATGAATATTGAGAATAAAGGGCAGTACCCAGGCTTCGGGATTTTTGTCAAACTTGTTATTATGTTTGACATTCCGGCAAACCAATTCATTCATGCGGATAGCAGTCAAGGAGAAAGCAGTTGTCGCAAACAGATTGACGTCCTGCTCAGTGCCATGAATGAAAAAGAGTTCATTGTAATGAGAGCCATAGCCGAAGCCTTGAAGAAATCCAGAGAAACGGAGGTTTCCGAATAGGGGGCTCCGTTTTGCGGCGTTTATCAAGGGTTCCGCTAAATGGCAAGCAGGGCAGATGTGTCCACAGTTACTATTCTTGTACTTACATGAAAAAAATTTTTGACAACTCTCAATGTTATTGAGAGTTTTTATCCTCATCTGCTATTTCTGCTCATTCCTCTAAATAGCTTTTTTAATGGTTTAATATCAAACATTTTAGCTTAAGCTGCCTGATGTGGTTCATATTCCAGACGGGGCAACCATTTGCCGTGTCATGGGAGGGGTCGGCCCTATCCATAAATCCAGGCACAAGCCAGACGGCATCACAAAAGCGGATAAAGAAACCCGCAAACCTGATGATATAATGAAACACGGCTTTACAGCAGGAAAACCGGCTGGAAAATGTGTAGCCGGTATGATGGAAATAAAAGCCTCTGACGGGAAAACCTATGTTCCAGCCATATTTGACCGCTATGATCTGGCAGTAAATAGTCCCGTCAGGGACACCATGAGTTATTATCTGATGCCACAGCCGGCTGACTTCCGGTTACCAAATGGCTAAAATCAATTTTGCAAAAAATCTTGTCACTATCAAATTTGTTATAAGTCATTAGTTTTTATTCCACGCAGTTTCGTATCCTTATTTTCTATCATATAAGCAGCCAAGAAAACTTTGCTATACGATAAAAGGGCTGTGTACTAATTACTTAGCGCAGCAGCCCTTGAAAAATACTTAATAGTCAATATGATAATTATAAGAAACCGTTAAGTCCATTTAGGTATATAATTCCCATTCTCCAACCCAGCATTGGTCTGTATAATTATATAAACGGCGGTAAAGCTTTCCATCTTCTATCTTGAACCTCCATTCAATAATTGGAGAACGGGGCTGTATTCCTTCAGATTCCGCTACTTCTTCAAACGGCATAACTTCACATGCTTGTGAAGTAACATTAAAAGAAAACGCTAACATTGTTGCCAATGAAATACTTGATATACCAACCAAGAAATTTCTTTTTAAATTTTTTCTACTCATTTCTTTTTGCCTCCTCTAAACTATCATAAATTTGTGTACTGTCACCGGATACCTCTGATACGGTTCCTACATATTGACTATCTAAGTAAAAATCATATGTACCGTCTGAATTTTTCAAATAAAATACACCATCCTTTAAACCAAAAGTTCCATCCGCATCCTCTTCACGTATGGAATAAGGTTCAAATATGAAAACAATCGGACATATAATTACCAAAAATATAATTGCAATAGATAACAAAATACTTTTAACTGTTTTTCTTTTAATAATCTCCAGATTTTCCAGCATTAAGCTAATTCGTTTATGCACCGCCGACGGGCTTTCATTTTGAAACGACATCAGCCAATGTCCGCTTCGCTTTTTCTTTTCCCTGCTCCTTGCCACATTTACCAAACATTCTGAATATTTTAATTGTTCCAAATCCGGCAGATCCCGAATCACCTTAAAATCTACATTAATTTCCTGCATATCAGCAACTAAATTACATAGAACATACATAAATGGATTCCACCAGTAAATAACTTTTAATAACTCACAAAGCAGCTTAATTACCATATCCCCACGATAATAATGCAACATTTCATGCTTTAATACAAAATACCTATCTCTTTCTGAAAATTCAAATTTAGGTATTACTATACTCGGCTTTATAATCCCAAATACAAACGGCGTGTTCACTTCTTCCGCTGTCAATATCTCAAAGAAAACCCGCCTTTTATATTCTGCGTTTATTTTCTTAGCAACTTTTTCAAATACTGGGTCTTCTAATTTTAGAAATCCTGCCAGCTGAATCCTTATTGTAATATATGAATGCACAAGCTTAATAAATACCGCTACTGACCCGGTTAGCCAAACCATGCCTAGCAATTTCTGTACGCTCACTTCAGTACCGTATACTTTAAATGCTGATTCTTGAATAAAAATATAAATATCTGGATATATTGCATGAATTGGAATATTATTTGTTATAGGAAGTTCTATTGGAACAAGCATTCTAATTAGAATAAACAGCATACAAGCCAATAAAAATCTAACGTCTAATTGAAGTACAGCATTATTATTTCTTAGAACCACTTTTAATAAAATAACAGCTATACTGCTAAATAGACTAATACTAATCAACACTGAAACTCTAATCATTATTCATTACCCTTGAAAACTTACCCTCTTTTCATAATTCTTTCCCTCTGCATTTTAATCATTTCTTCCAAGTCATTCAATTCTTCCAAAACAGAATCACTATCAGCATCATCTAATAGAGCAGCTACTAAATTTGAAGCAGTAATGTCCCTACACTGTTTTTTCTTAAAGTCATTAGAAAATCTTTTCAACTCAAAATCTTTCAACTCAATTGTGGGCCGATAGCATCTTCCAAACACATTACCGCTTTTTGCAAAATCGACTACCTCGATTAAACCCTTTTTTAACATCCTTTTTAACGTTGTATGCACTGTTGCTAATTTTAAATCATCTTGCGCTTCTGCAATTTCCGAGGCCAGTAAAGGTCTATTCGCATTCCATAGTACATAAAGAATATCTACTTCACGTTCCGGCAGCTCAAAAATATCCTCTTTTTTTCTCATAATATTTACCTCCATTTTCTAGTTTATATCTCCTTATTTATATTTTCCCCAGATACGCCAATCCCATAATCCTACTTTAAAACTGTATTTAATATTTTTTCCTTTTTATTCATTAAACTGTATTTTTTTGTCTTATATTGTCTTAATTTTATCATATTCGTCTTTCTATGTAAATATTATTTTATTACATACCAATAATGTGCTTTCATTGCGCTCTTTCCGCTTCTTCCAGACTATTATATATTTGCGCGTCCCCTGCCACTTCTGATACTGTTGCTATATACTCACCATCCAAATAAAATTCATACGTCCCATCCGGATTCCGCAAATAAAAAATACCATCCTGCATCCCAAAACTTCCGGCCGCATCCTCTTCCGGTATATGATATGGTTCAAAGACAAAAACATTCGGGCATACCAGAACAAGCCCTAAAATAATTACGGACAACAGAATACTTGCCACAGTTTTCTTCCCGCTGATTTCAAGGTTCTGCATCATAAGGCAGATCCGTTTCCGCACTGCCGTTGAACTCTCGCCTTGAAAAGATATCATCCAGGCTTCCCTGTTCCTTCTTTTTCTTTTCCGTTTTCTTTCTTCCCTGTCCTTGGCTATCTTCACCAGACATTCCGAATACTTTAACTGTTCCAGTTCAGGCAACTTTCTGATGATTTTGAAATCCACATTAATTTCCTGCATATTAGACACCAAACCGCCTAACGTTTTGACCAACGGGTTCCACCAGTAAATTGCCCTTAACAGTTCGCAAAATAATTTAATTAATGTATCCCCGCGGTAATAATGCAGCATTTCATGTTTCAGGATAAAGTAAATATCTTCATCCGGAAGCTCTAATGCCGGTACAGGCAACACAATATCCGGCTTACATATACCGAACGTAAACGGAGTCTCCTCTCTTTTTGTCACCAAAAATTTAAAACGGACTTTCCTTCTGCATTCCTTGCCGATCTTTTCAGCTATCCGGAATATTCTTGGGTTATCCATTTCATCGAACAGGTCCAGTTCCTTCCTTATCGAAACGTACTCATGGACAAACTGGCTAATTCTTATGATTGCCCCTATTAACCAGACGACGCCAAACAGATTTTGAATACTTATCTCCATACCGGCGACCTTGGCCAGAGGTTCTTTTAAACCCATATAAAAATCCGGATATATTTTACAAATTGGAATATTGCTTGTCACCGGCGACTCCACCGGGACAAATAGACGGAATAAAATAAACAACATGCACGCCAGCAAGAACCTGACATCCAGACGCAGCACCGCATTATTATTGCGGAAGACAAATTTCAGCAAAATAATAGCTATGCTGCTGAAGAAAACAATACTAAATAAAACGGAAGACCTTATCACTACCCCATACCTCTTTATCATTTGTATAATAAAATCCCCCATATATATCTATCAGATATCTGCAATTTTATCTATAGACCGCCAAAATATATTTTTATCAATCTTTTGGCATTTAAAACATACATAGAAAAAAATAGCAGGCATTTTGCTCTTGCGCCAATACCTACTATTCCTCTTGTAAAATTTCCCTTTTACATAATCACCTCAGTGATTAATATTATATTACCATAAATTGCCAATTTTGTAAAGAGTATTTTTGAGAATATTCTTTTAAAAAAACATATTACTTTATCAAACCAGCCATATAACCTCTATGTTCTCACATAATATTTTAAAAAGCAGTGCTTTTTCCATGTTTTTCTTTTGTTTCCAGCAATTAAAAACTCCTGTTTCTTATTTTTCTATTTTTATCCCCAACGCAAAATGGCAAATGCTTCTGCTTCTCAGCTTTCTGCACTTGCCATCCCTTTATGTTTACCCTTTTACATGTTGTTATCATAACATAATATCCATTTAATGTAAATATTATTTTCAAAAATAACCTTGCTTTTTTTCAGCATACAGTAATAATACACAAAAAGATGCACTAAGTCTCACTGATACATCCAAGCCGGCAGTGCGGGCGCAGTTGTGCAAGGGACAGATCCTTTCACGTTTTCTTTCAGTCAAAATATCCCTTCACGGCATCCCACACCATGCCGGCAATCCGTTCTTTCGTCTGGCTTCCATCAATTATCACATAGTTTTCTTCCTTTTCCAGCAGCCCAAAAGCCCTCTCATAATTTTCCCGCACTTTTACTAATCTGGATTTTTTTTCATACAGCTCCTGACGGAACCGGTTTTTCGCAATTCTTTCCAAAGCGGTATCCGGATCAACATCAATAAATACCGTAACTGCCGGCCTTAAGATTTCACTGCTTTGTTCGTTTGCCTTAATTACCCATTCCATGGGCATGTCCACACTATGATAAGCATATGAAGAAAAATAATATCTGTCGGTAAGGACTGTAATCCCCTCATTTATTTTATGAAGGATTCCATCTATATCATTAAGCAAATGATCTAAACGGTCTGCAGCAAACAAGGCTGCAATCACCCGGTTGTCCATTTTCATCCTTCCTGTCATTACTTGATGGATCAAAGATCCTATAGGGGAATCTGTTGGTTCCATCGTCGGATAACACCGGATCCCGCTTTGTTTTAAACGGTCCGCCAGCAACGCTATCTGTGTGCTTTTGCCGCTGCCGTCAATACCTTCAAATGCAATAAACTTCCCTTTTTTTACTTCTTCTTTTTTTGCGGCTTTTATCTCCATAATATCTTTCCTCTCCCATTATAATTATTGAATATTTAGTATAATACAGCCTGCTTGACACAAACAAGCTCTGCCTGTCCTTCTGACCCGGCGTCTGTCCGGGCCGTCATGCGGCCTTCCATCATCTCTTTAAAAAATCGCTGAATTCCTTTAATTCCTTTTTCTTTTCCGCTGTAAGACTGTTAAATTCCATATTTTGAACCGCACCTTCTAAGGCATATAAATGCACCAGGCAAACCTGGGGATACCTTTCCTTCAGCTTCAGAAACGCCCCCTTTGCCCCTGCCTGAACCAGTTCTTCGGAGGAACTGATCCCAATGGATATCAGCTTTTTCTCCATCTCTTTCCCAATATTAATCATAGATGTTAATTCCGCCATGTTTTTCTCCCATCAAAAACGGTCCGTTCTCCAATATCCCGCTTTTATTCTGCCATTTTCCCCTCATTCATTCCCTGATTCTTTATTCCGTCAATCCTGGTTTTCTGTGTCCTATATTAACGAAAAGAGTTTCTATATTGAATGACAATATGCAACTATTTTTTAGTTACTATATCATGATGCTGTGCGGATATCAACTATTTAAATGTTTTCCAGACACAGCGGCAAAACGCAAATGGCAGGCACGTCCAGCCAAAGCTTTTCATGTCTGCCATTCCTCTATATATACCCTTTTACAGTTACTTATTCTATCATATTTTTCCTGTTGAGTAAAGATTATTTGACAAAATACGATAGAACTATTTTAAAAATAATTCTATCTGTTTTTTCATACATCCCGGCACATCTTCCCCTTCCAGATATGCTTTCGTCCATTCAATAATCTTTTCCACTGCTATTTCCACATTCCACCGGGGTTCCCATTGGAACACCCTCTTGATTTTAGAGCAGTCCAGTTTTAAGAAGTTAGCCTCATGAGGCCCTCCGTCATATGCATTGACCCATGAAAGGCTGCCGCCCATCTTCTCATTCCATTTCCGGCAAAACAGCGTCACCAGATCCCCCGTTGTCCAGCAGTCTTCTTCCCCGGGGCCTACATTATAGCTTCCGGCATATGATATATCATCATATTGCGCCTGGCATATCATCAGATAAGCTGCGACAGGCTCCAATACATGCTCATACGGCCTTGTTGAGCGGGGATTCCGGACAACAATCTCTTTCCCGGCCTGCGCCGCCCTTATGCAGTCAGGGATAATACGGTCCGTTGCAAAGTCACCGCCCCCTATTACATTGCCTGCCCTGGCCGTGGAAATTGCCGTCTTACCATCTGCAAAAAAAGAGTTCTTATAACTGCCAGTCACCAGTTCGGAACAGGACTTGGAATTAGAATAAGGGTCATAGCCGTTTAATTCCTCATTTTCCCGGTACCCCCATTCCCACTCTTTGTTCAGATATACTTTATCCGTTGTTACATTAAGGAACGACTTTACCGAACCAGAATTGCGTACACATTCCAGTATATTCACTGTCCCCATTACATTTACTTCATACGTATATACCGGTTTTTTATAAGAATCACGGACTAACGGCTGCGCTGCCATATGAATCACAATTTCCGGACATGTTTCGTCAAATATTTGCTGCAGACGGGAGAGATCCCTGACATCGCCAATGACGGAACGCATCTTCCCCTCCAGCCCGCAAATTTCAAACAGGTTTGGTTGGGTCGGCGGTTCCAGGGCATATCCGGTAACATCCGCCCCCCACTCCGTCAGCAGTTTGCACATCCAGCTTCCCTTAAACCCTGTATGGCCGGTAATCAGAACCTTCTTCCCTTTATAAAAGTCCATGTTTAATTTCATCTTCTTTATCCTTTACGCTGCATTCCTTATTACTTCACCCATTGGGACCACTTCATCCTATACTCTTCCGCGCTCATCCCTTCCCCGTCCTTAAACAGTTTCCGGAATAAATCGTCATTCCTGATCCCGGACTCTTCTATAATTTCTTTCACAGGCTTTACCGTAAAGCGCAAAAGTTCCTTTGCCGCAGTAAACCTTCTGTTTACGATATAATCTCTCAAGGTAATCCCATAGGTTTTCTGGAAACTGATATCCAGGTCTTCCTCATCCATCGAGAACCTTTCCGCATATTTCTCCAATAAATCCCCGTCCGCATAATTCCTGTTTACGCTTTCCCTGATCTCGTTACATATTTTTTTATATTTTCCCTGATTGACCCTTTCCTTCCTCATGACGGAAAAAAGACATTCATTCACCAGTTTTAACAGAATACTTCCGCTTAACAGTTCTGACTCCAAGTCCTTTTCCCTCTGCAATGTCATCAGTTCCGCAATCAACCCCTGAAGAGCCTTTATCTGCTCCGGCTCAAAAATATTCTTGCCCCCGTTTTGTTCTAAGAATAGTTCAAAATATTCTTTCGCGCTGTTCCCGTTAAAATGAACCCACATAAGCTCCCACGGGTTTTCCCTGCTGCTCTCATGGGCATAATATTCCATGCAGCTAATAAAAGCGCAATCCCCCGTTTTTACATCATATACCTTATCTCCGATGGCAATAGCGCCTCTCCCGCTTAGAACCCCGAGGAACAAAAAAGAGTCCAGTTTTTCACGCTGCGATTTATGAGGCTGCAGGCTTTTTAATTTTCCTACCTCCTGTACATACAATAGATTTTTTTTGGCAAACTCTCCCGGTGTATGCAGCATCCTCTCGGAATCTGTTATCCCTGTGGTTGAAAATATTGTATTGTTCTCCGTCATACGCTCTCCTTTTTTATCATATCCCTCCAGTAATCCAAAGTTTCCTTTATGGTCTGCTCCAAGCTAATCCTGGGTTCCCACCCTGTCAGCTCTCTGATCTTGGAAATATCGGCCGCAATAATC
Source organism: uncultured Lachnospiraceae bacterium (assembly GCA_910576535.1). GTDB lineage: Bacteria > Bacillota > Clostridia > Lachnospirales > Lachnospiraceae > Kineothrix. The sequence continues at coordinate 8,689 of CAJTKK010000001.1, forward strand.
GGCACGTCCACCGGCCTTAACTTATTCGCGTCTACCTCTACCGTGATATCACACGGCGACAATGCAATAATACTGTCCAGAATTTCCCTGATGGAAATAGCATACCCGCTGCCCACATTATAAGTCTCCCCCGGTATCCCCTTTTCTATCAGAAGGACATAAGCGCGCACTACGTCCCGCACATCCGTAAAATCGCGTTTCGCTTCCAGATTGCCTACATACATTACCGGTTTTCTCAATCCCTGCTCTATTTCCGCTACCTGTTTGCAGAAATCCGCCACCACAAACATCGGCGCCTGTGTAGGGCCAATATGGTTAAAAGCGCGTACCATCATCAGCTCCATATCATACGCCTGCGCATAGATATTCCCTATCAGGTTCTGGCATACTTTTGTTGCCGCATAAATATTTCCCGGCCGTATCATATTATTTTCCCCAATCGGCGTTTCCCCTGGCTTAATATGCCCATATTCCTCACCGGAACCGATCAGAAGCACCCTGGGTTTATAATATAGCTCCCTGACAGCGTCCATTACATTCACGCTTCCCTTAATATTTACATCAATCGTCAGGCCAGGGTTCTTCCATGCAAGTCCCACGGAGCTTTGCGCCGCCAAATGAAAAATATAATCCGGGCGGATTTCAAACAGCAGCGAAACAATTGCCTCCCTGTCCAATATATCCAGATTAAAAATCCGGGCATCTTCATTTTCAATTTTTTCATGCGGGAGTTTGGTGACATATACCTCCATGCCGCCTTTTTTTAAATTTTGCATCAAATAGCTGCCTACAAACCCCGCCGCCCCTATAATCATTGCTTTTCTCATAGCTAATACCATAGAAAGGGAACCCCTGTACGGAATTCCCTTCTCCTCTGTTATATTTTATAAATTGTTGTACGCAATTTCCTTTTTTACTAATTCCATATCATTCTTCACCATACGCTCTACCAGCTCATCAAACGAAATTTCCCTCTTCCAGCCAAGTTCCTTCTCTGCCTTTTCCGGGTTGCCAAGCAGGATATCCACTTCCGCCGGGCGGAAAAACTCCTTGCTCACTTTGACAATTGTCTTCCCGGTCTCCTTATCTTTCCCGGTCTCGTCAATCCCCGAACCTGTCCATTCCACTGTAATGCCTGCTTTGGCAAATGCTATTTCCACAAATTCACGGACTGTTCTCGTTTCGTTTGTGGCAATGACATAGTCATCCGCCTTATCCTGCTGAAGCATCAGCCACATCGCATATACATAGTCCTTCGAATGCCCCCAGTCACGCTTGGAATCCATATTGCCAAGTTCCATATAATCTTGTATCCCAAGCTTAATCCTTACCACTGCATCTGTAATCTTACGGGTAACAAATTCTTTGCCCCTTCTTTCGCTTTCATGGTTAAAAAGGATACCGCTGCACGCATACATCCCATAGCTTTCACGGTAATTCTTCGTAATCCAGTGTCCGTACACTTTTGCAACGCCATAAGGGCTTCTTGGATAAAAGGGAGTCGTCTCCCGCTGCGGAATCTCCTGTACCAGGCCAAACATTTCGGAAGTGGACGCCTGGTAAAATCTACAGGACGGCTTCACAACCCGGATTGCCTCCAGCATATTCGTCACGCCAAGCGCATCAATCTGGGCAGTGGCCAGCGGCTGTTCCCAGGAAGTTGCCACAAAAGACTGGGCAGCAAGATTATACACTTCATCTGCCTGCGATATATTCATCGCATTAATTAACGATACTACATCCGTCATATCCGCATAAATAAAATGTATTTTATCCTTAATATGCTCTACATTGCCATAATCCACTACAGCCTTTCTACGCATAATCCCATATACGTTATATCCTTTTTCCAGTAATAATTCTGCTAAATAAGAGCCATCTTGTCCAGCAATTCCTGTAATTAGCGCATTTTTCATTAATCTATACCTCACATTTCAATATTGTGCATTGTTTAGTATTATATTATAACAAAATATTATACAAAGCAATTATTTTTGATTAAATTTTCTTAGAAATTTTATTTCTTGAATATACAAAATAATTATTTTCAAAATACTCTCAGATGACATGTAACTTCATTTATGGTAAACTACAATTATAAGCTTTTGTATTATAATGCATAAAAAGGAGAATTTGAAATTGCAGCTTTTACTATCTGCCAAATGTTTATTAACCGCTATCGAAAACAAAAAAGTTCTTTTTATTACTACAAAGAATCTATCTTACATCCGTAACACCCAGGAAATCAGCCTGATAAAAAAGTATGCTTCCCAATGTGATATTATCGGCTCCAACCATTCCAGCTATTTTATAAGATTATCCAAAGTATACTATCAGATATTAACGGCTTCTATTCGCGCTTATGATACTGTCTGGATCGGTTTTGCTCCGCAGCTTGTCCTCCCCCTTTTTAGGCGTAAACTTTGCAAATCCAATCTTCAAGTCGTGGAAGATTTTTTTATTTCCATGTATGATACCCTTTGTTATGACCGGAAAAAAATCAAAAAAAATAGCCGGCTGGCACATCTGTTATATAAAGCAGATAAACTAACCCTTTCCCTTGCTGACATTGTGATATGTGACACCCATGCACATGGGCAATATTTTGCCGAAACATTCCTTGTTAATCCCGAGAAAATATATACATTATATTTGCAGGCTGATACATCTATCTTTCATCCAATGAGTTGTCCACGGCCTGATTTTCTAAAGAATAAATTCGTCATTCTTTATTTCGGAAGCATTTTGCCTCTTCAAGGGGCAGATATCGTCCTTGAAGCGATGAATATCCTGAAAAAGCGGACAGATTTTTATTTTTATTTTATTGGACCCATGAAAGATAAAAAAATAGCAGCCTCCAAACCTGTTTCCAAAAACATTGAATATTTTGACTGGCTCAGCCTGGAAGAACTGGCAATGTATATCCATTATTCCGATCTTTGCCTTGCCGGCCATTTTAATTCTTCTATTGAAAAAGCCAAACGTACCATCCCAGGTAAAGCATATATTTATCAGGCAATGGATAAGCCCATGATTCTCGGGGAAAATCCTGCAAATCATGAGCTTTTTTCCAATGCATCTACCGTTTCTTTCGTTGAAATGGGAAATGCCCAGGCTCTCGCAGATGCCATTGTCCAATTTCACCAGCAAAGGCTTCCATCAAATTCCGGCGCCTAATACCCTTGATACATAAAAACAGACACATCATACTCTGCCCCATATTTTCCATACCAGATAACAGCAAATACAAGGGCATACCAGATCATCCATCGTACTGGCAGCCTCTGCTTTGAAATCCACTCCCGGATTCCATACCCCTTTTCCTGCAATATGGAAACCAAAAACCATAGGAGCAATGCTATGGCTAGCACAACAGTGTCTGTCCTTACAAACGATGATGCCCGTACAATCCTAAAAACATTGCCAATCTGATACTGGTCAATGCGGAACAATTTCCCAATGCATTTCATAGCTGCCCCAAATGAATCCGTTTCAATAAATACGTCCGCAATAAGCACAATGCACCAAGTCCTAGCTATACAAAATAACCGGTAAATCCGGGTCTGCTGGTATCTGCCCTTTTCCTTTTTCCCCTGGCAAGATTCCCTGGCAAGCGAACAGCACATAAGAATCCCATAATAAATCCCCCATATCAAATATCCTTTAGAATTACTATGCCACAGCCCTGTCAATACCCAGACTATCATCGTACCAAGCAACGTGGACGCTATTTTCCCATACTGCTTATTATATCTTTTCACCCTTTTATTTATCTTCCGCCCAACATTAGACATTACAATGGAATATAGTACATAGTCTTTGAACCATGTACCCAAGGATATATGCCACCTTCTCCAAAATTCAGAAACACTGGCTGAGAAAAAAGGCCGGTTAAAATTTTCCGTTATTTTAATCCCAAAGGTTTCCCCAACACCGGTTACCATATCCATATATCCGGAAAAATCAGCATATAACTGAATAGCAAAACACGCTGTCCCTGCCATAACGGCAAACCCTTCTGCTTCTGGCAGATTCGCATATACCTCATTTACAATAATGCCCAAGCGAGGGACAATAACCAAAATCTTCATTGTCCCCCATACAAACCGCTGAATTCCTTTATACAAATGATCCCATGAAAAATCATGTTGATGGAAGAGCTGTTCCGACAGCATATCATACCGGTTAATCGGACCTTGAATAATCGACGGGAAAAAGGATATACCCAACAACAGTTTAAAGAAACTATGCTCTGCCGGATACTTCTCCCTATGTATATCCACGCAATACCCAATTGCCGAAAGAACAAAAAAAGATACCCCCAATGTTGCCCCATAGCCCAGATTGTTAAAACTCCTGCACATAATCAGAAGTAACAACTGCAAGCCTATACAGCCCCATAAATAAACAACGGAACATAAACCTTTTTTTAACAGCCGCCCGTATATGTATGCAATGCTTGTACAGCCTATTAATACAAACGGCAGTTTTCCTGCGCAGATCCAGTAAAATACAAAGCTTGCTATCAATAAAAGCTGCCATTGTATCTTAGGAGATTTATAATATAGAAAAAACAATATTCCCCAAAAAACAAAAAAAGTAAATGAAATAAGCTGCATATTAACCTACCAATTGTTTTACCAATGCAACAACAGCATCTTTGTTTGCAAAGTTCTTCGTCACTACATATTTGGCATCAATTTCAATATCAAATTCTTCTTCCAAGTCACTGACAATTCCTATTAATTCAAAGGAATCCAACAGGCCGTCTGCCATCATATTCTCCCCTTTATAATCTTTGATTGCCTCATTATAATCATCTAAAATACTGATAATCTTCTCTTCCATTTCCACTTTCTCCTCTCTTAGTTTTTCCGTTTCCTATCTGATTTTATTGGTTTATGGGTCATCAGTCCCTTTTTATCACTGTTTTCATTAATATTTTTTCTGTCACATTCCTCCTAAAAAGCCCCTTAAGCTGGAATAATTCAATGTATCCTCTTTCCGCATAAAGTCTTTCCGCTTCCTGATTAAAGTCCCCGACCGTCAAAAAGGCTTTTGTCTGTATATGGTTTTTCCCATGAATCAAAATATCATTTTCAAAAAAATTCATTAATGCAGTTCCAATCCCCTTCCCCTGATGCCTGTCTTTGACCGCTATCATGTGCAAATATGGAAACGAGTGAAACATCCCCTCCATCTGATACCAGATTACCCCTAACACTTCGCCTTCGTTTCCTTCGCCCGGATCCCGGAACACAAATATATTATCTTTTTTCATGCCTTGCTTCATTGCATCTCTAATCAGTTCTCTTTTTGGATAATACGTCTTTCCCATCCTAGAAAGAAAAATGATGCCGGCGCATTCTTCCAAATCTTTTTCTTCCGCTTCTGTAATAGACATAACAGCCCTCCTCCTTACCGGTATGTAAGCCTAGCTAAGATATTCTTTCAGTTTTATGCGGTCCACTTTGCCATTTGCATTCAGCGGCAATTCTTCTATATAAATTACTTTCCCCGGCAGCATATATTCGGGTATCAGTTCTTTCAATTTTAAGTTCAGGTCTTCTTTGGAAATATTCTTTTCCAGAAATAATACAATTTTATTTTTCTTCTCATCATATAAGCAGCAGCACATGGACACTTCATCCAAAGACGATGCCGCAGTTTCAATTTCCCCCAATTCAATCCTATGCCCTAAATGTTTTATTTGAAAATCCTTTCTGGAAAGATAGATAATTTCATATCTTTCATTATATTTAACAATATCTCCTGTCCGGTAAATTTTTTCTTCATACGCCCTTTGAAGGGGATTCTGAACAAACGCTTCCCTGGTTTTTTCCGGATTATTATAGTAACCTACAGCCAGAGACGTTCCTCTTACGCATAACTCACCGGCTCGTCCCGGTTCCCGGATCAAGCCATTATTTTCATCCAGAATCATAATTTCCGTGTTTTTCATCGGAATGCCAATCGGAAGACTCTCCTCATCGGAGAATTCCCGGTCAACAATATAATAGGTGCAGGCGTCCGTAATTTCCGTAGGGCCGTATAAATTGGCGTACACACAGTCCGGGAGATATTTTCGCCATATATTTAATTGTTTGTTCGGCATCACTTCCCCGCAGAAAAGCACCCTTTTTAGAACACCGGTCAGATCCACATCCCGGAATGCTTTTAATCTCGACACCATAATCAATGCGGAAGGAACCCAGAATATTGTATCTATTTTATTTTTCTTAAGATATTCCAGCAGCATCACCGGCTGCGAAAACATCTCTTTGGGAATAATATATAAGGACGCTCCTGTTTTTAACATGCAATAAATATCAAGAATAGAATTATCAAAATAAAAAGGCGCCTGGTTCCCAAAACGGTCATTTTCCGTAATCCCAAAGGTTCCGGTAACCCACTCCACATAATCAATGACCGACCGGTGCGTGATGCTTACCCCTTTCGGGATTCCTGTTGATCCGGAAGTAAACAGAACATAAAGCAAATCGGTATCTATTATTTGCTTTTGAGCCAATTTAACTTTTTCAGCTTTATTTCCGCTTACCGGTTTTACGTCTTCGTAAATCAGCATTTTTCCCGTATACCCTATCTGCCTGAATTGACCGCTGAGGGCATAAGATGTAATTACTAATTCAGGTTCCAGGATTTCCAGAATTTTTTCTATACGCGCATCCGGCATATCAATATCTACCGGGGAATAGAAATTTCTGCTATAGGCTATCCCCATAAATGAAATTAGGACTTTTGCGCTTTTTTCCAGAAAAACCACAACGGGGCGGTTATGCCCTATCCCCATGCGGATGATTTCATCCGCAATGCCAAAAGCCTTATCCCTTATATCTGCAAACGTCATTGCCCCTTCCTTATCACATATTGCTATTTTACCGCCAAAGCGCTGTGCCGTATCATCCAGCCATTCCGTAACATTAGTTACCATACTTTATTTCCTCCCTCAGATAATAAGTTTTCATAATTGCCTTTTTCCGTATGTGATAAGCGTCATATAAATCCTCCATCTGCAAACCGCAGTAATCGGGGTTAAACGACCCATACACCTGAATGCCTTTTTTTGATGCATAGTCCAATATATAATCCTCTGTAGCCAAAACCGGATTATATTTCTCCTCAGACCTCATATATTCATAAATTGGTTTTGAATACGGAGGAATATACAGCATGACATTTACTCCTCTTTCCTGCAGGAAATCTACCATTTGTTCAAAGTCTTTCTTCTTTTCATCTGTAATATCTATTTTGCCTAAACCATATATGACACCCTTTTCAATTATTTCATTCGTAGTATTCATGACAAATTCCATATCATCTATATTTTCATTCGGCGGTGTAAAGCTCCCGTCAAAATGTTTCTCCATAGGCACATTTTTATCAAAGATGACTTCAAATCTTTTGCCTTCCATAAGCTGTTTTAAATTATATAAGAAATAACTCGGCGAAAAAAACTTTATCATGTCAAATCCCAGACATTTTTCATGATAGCTTGCCTTTTCCTTATTCACTAATGCAGTATAATAATGAATGGCATCCTCCAAATCCAAATAACGTGAATCTTCATATTTATTAAATAAGGAACCATTTATTTCTAAAATTACATGCTTTGGCATTTTATTATAATATTCCAAAGTTCCTATCACTCCTTTGTAATCTTCCAGATTCGCCCCTGACATGAATAGATTTATGCATTTATCAATTCCATCAAAACAGCCGGCATCGAACAGTCCGCTTCTGCTGGAACCAACTACCGCAAGCTCCGGTTTTTCTTTCTGCTTTTTGATAAGTGAAAGGCATAAGTTTCTTTCGTTATATTCCGCCTTAATAAGGAGGTCATAACCCAAAGCCATTTTAGATGCAATTCCGTCATACGTTATCCTGCAACATGCGTAAGAATCTACGTAATAATTGATATAAAGCATAAAATAGAAAGGAATTAAAAAAATGATTATTTTCAAAGGATTTTTCATATGTTTCTTATTATTTTCTCCTTATCCTGCTTAAAATCTCGTGCAAAAACTAAATATTTTATTTAAGCTCTATCTGAATGGTTTACATTTTTATGATTTCTTAAGTATTTATTGATTAATATAATGCCAAACAGACCTCCTGTTACAATATAAGCTATTTCGGCGTGATATCCAAAAAGAAGCCTGCAAATTAAAGCTATAAATGTGTCACCGGGGAAATAGGAAGAACCGGCTGTGTATCCAAGTTCAGGAATTGGATAAAAAGTTGCTCCGCCATTGAGCCAATGGTCAACCATTCCTAATACCAATCCAGACCTCAGCGCGCCCCTCCTGCTAATTCACCCATAATGTACCGCAGAAAAGCAAAAAAACATATGATATAAAGGGCAAGGATGGCAGTATATTTATATATTTTAGAATTGTTTCTTTTGATTCCCATTTTTTCTCCCGGATTTTGTCAATAAAAAATTAAGGCGTACATGCATACATAATTTATATATAGATAATATGCATATTCAAGTCAATACTTTTTTTATGAAATTTTAATAAATTTTTATTTATGGGTCGGATAGACCCTGTTGAGTATGTTTCCGTTTCTCAACAGAGAAACGGAAACATGCGAAATATTAACCACCCGCTACGCGGGTGCGCGATGTTTGTTATACCCAAAACACCTTTCCGTTATAATAGGGGTGTTCAGGCCACTATTAGAGAAAGGAAAGGTGATTCCATGGCAAAGCAAACGAATTCGCTTGCACACACATGCCAGACCATGTGCATATGCTGGTAAGCATACCGCCGAAAATCAGCGTATCGCCGTTTATGGGGTATTTGAAAGGGAAGAGCGCACTGATGATGTTTGACAGGCATACAAACCTGAAGTGCAAGTTTGGGAACCTTCACTTTTGCTCAGAAGGATATTATGTCAGTACAGCAGGACTCAATAAAGCCACGATCAAAAAGTATATTCAGGAGCAGGAGAAAACAGACATCATACAAGATAAGCTGAGTGTGAAAGAATATGAAGACCTTTTTAAGGGTCAGGGCTGAGTAGTACAAACACCCCTTTAGGAGTAGCCAAGCAGGGCGGGCTTAGAACCCGCGTCCCCAGCCACCCGCTTTACGGGTGGGGGCGACTTATAAATTCCTGAATTGCATTTGAGAAAAAAATAAAGCGAAAAATAAAAAATATTAATAAATTACCTGACACAATAGAACTTATTTCATGTAAAACAGTTATTTAAAATTTGCGTTTTCCGACAATACCAGGGTATAATCATAAAGAACTTGTATATAAACTTTAAAAATCATCACTTATTGCGGGAAGGATCGTTTTCCTTATACGACGTATCCCCCCTCCTTCCGCATAACCATCATCCGAATACCAAGCAAAAATGCATACAAATATATCCACTCCGACTATTCCCCAGTTTCCAAATACACATCCCGCTAAACAGTTATCTTCTATGATTAAATATCTTAAATGATAAAAGACAATGAATATCATCGCAATGATACGAAGCGCTTCTATGTTGGTCTCTCTCGCATTTTTTCATTTGCCATCTATAAATACTCTCCAGTTTAGGAAAAATTCTTATAATTATCGCTTTTAGGCGGAAAATCATTTGTATCTAACCTTGGAATCTTATATATATCATGCTGTTCTGGATGGTAAATGCTTACATCGGTTGCCAAGCCTGATGTTGCACCCATCCTCTGAACCGTCCGGATGACATCGTCACTGTAAGAGCCATATGGATAACAACATACCCAGTCGTCCGGGTGAATGACTCCATCAAATACATCCTTCGCCTGTTCAATATCTTTTATGAGTTCCGCTTCCGTCAGCTTGTTCATCCAATAATGATCATATCCATGGATTCCGAATTCCATGCCCTCCTGCTTCATCAAGCGTATATGTTCCATGCTCATATATAGCTCATCCACAAAAGCATGCTCATTATCTGTCACAAGCTCATGGAATAATTCCTCTGTGATAATATTTCTTAACCGCTCCGGCAATTCTGCCTGTAATACTCTTTTTATAAAAATAGTATCCTCGTCGTCAAAGCGGTTCGCCACAGCCAGTCTATTATAAAGTTCATCATTCGTCTCAAACTGAAATTCTTTCCCCCGGTAATAATTCATCCTTTTAAACAGCTTATCTTTAATTGCCTCAACCGGAACGCACGCCAAAATAAAATGTATCTTATTAACATCCAGTACTTTTTTTTCCCGGATAATTTTCCCTGGCATAGAAAAAACGCCTGAAATTGAATTTTGATGCAACAATGGAAAAACATTTAAATAATGATCAATATATCCATCATCAAATGTTAATAAAACACTTTTTTCCGTCAGCTTTTCTTTCTTTTTTACATCCTCCATTGAAACAAAATCAAATCCTTCCCTTTTCAGAAAAGAAATCTGCTGAGTAAAAAACTCTGTCTCTAATCCTTTTATTTTAGGATATCTGCTATTTTTAATGCTTCTTACATAGTGGTACATTATAATATACATACGTCTCCCTCCACATAAAATATTTTTCCGCTTTCCGCTCATGCTTTCAGCCATTTTCCAAAGGAACTTTCCAGCAAATGCAGTAAATATATTCCTTTCCCCCACTTCAGCTTCCCCATAAACGCCATTACCTTGAGCTTCCATTCCAGATTTCTCATATGGGCTTTTTGAAAGGCTTCCGCATATGGTTCTGTCGTTAATACATGTAAGGCATATGCTATTTTATCCTTGGTTTTTCTTTTATTTGCCGGGTTAAAAAAACACAGCCTGCAACATATGCTGTAAGATTTTATGATCCTGCAGTATAACGCTTCCTCAAAACATTCTTTTTCTTCCTGCCCCCATAAATGCCCGGAAACCTGTTTTTTTATATATTTCTGAATATATTCCCAAACTTTTCTGTCCTGATCCACGCGGCTGGGTTTATAACTGTTTGTAATTGAATTAGGCACATATCTATAATGGTATACCTTTTCCTTGCAATAGACGATCCTTTTTGCCTTGCCAAATGCTTCCATGCAAAAAATCATATCATCTAAAACTTTTAGGCGTTCTTGAAATCTAAGTTTATAATCTAATACAAATTCCCGCCGGAACAGCTTATCCCATGGCGCCGCCAAGGGGTTTTTGTTTTCCTTTCCGGCTAATGGAAAATACAAAGCCCCTATTTGCAGTTGTTCTATCTCCCGCTTATCATGCCATATACGTTCTTCATGAAAATGTTCCCAACTGTATTCCTTATTTTCCATATTCCGGTAGGCATCTAATAAAACAATATCAGCATTTGCATAATCCTGTCTTCTTTGATATAATTTTTCCAATGCATTTTCTGCCATCCAGTCATCAGAATCCACAAAATACAGCCATTCCCCGGAAGCTTGTTCTATCCCTGCATTTCTGGCTGCTGCAACACCTTCATTGTTTTTGTGTATTACCCTTATAAACGGATATTTCATTGCAAAAGCATCTGCTATTTTCCCGGAATCATCTAACGATCCATCATCAATTACGATTACTTCTATCCCGCACGCCAAACCGTCGCATTGTAAAGCAATACTTTGCAGGCATTTTGCAATATATCCGGCCACTTCATAAGCTGGTATGATTACCGTTAGCCACATGTCTTTCAAATGATTTTTTTCTCCCTTGCATATTTCAGTCGTTTCAAATCCAAGCTTCAATTGTTAAGCAGATTCCCTCTTATTTCTCCAAAGTCTTTATCCCTTTCAAAAAGATACTGGGCTATCACCTGCATTAATTCAAAATCATTTTCATGATCCAAATCAAGGACTCCCGTATCATACATCCTCACAATACCGCATGTCCCTTCAAAAATATTCCTCCCGGAAAATAAAAAGGAAGGGGAATATGCATAAATGGATGCATTCATGTCATAGATTTCAGGAGCTTCCTGTCTCGAATTAAATGTGGAATTGATGACCCGTTCAAACACATCGCCATTCCTTTTTACCATATTAAAATATGGATTCCTCCTGGAATCCGTCACGGAAAAAATAATTTCACAGGAAGACCCGGATTTTTCCTTGACAATGTTTTCAATATCGCATAGCCTTCTTAATGGTGATGTAATATCAAGATCTACCACCATATCATATTGTTTCTTTGTCCGTTTTTCCATTTCCTCCAGACAGTTTTTAATCACTGCTACTTTTGGTGTATTATCCTGCCCTAAACTAGCTTCCCGTTCAATAACCGCAACAGGGCGCATCGGATTGTCTTCAAATAATTTTATCAGTTCTATGCTATCCGTATTCAAAACAATATCGCTCTCAATTTCTGAATTTCTTTTTAAATATAAGTCTATTGCTGATAAAGTGTAATAAGGCAAAGGATAATCCAGAAATTCCCTTATATTTTTATTTCTAATCCCTTTTGAACCGGCTCTTCCGCATATTGTAAATAAAATATTCATTTAAATTTTTCCTTTCGCTAATTTCAAAATCTGGCATGCATTTTTTACATCGTTGCTATTTGCTTCTCTTCCATCAATCATCGCCAAAAATGTCCACAACTCTCTTTTTTGATAATCGTTTCTTTCCTCTGTAAAGCTTATTTTCTTTCCTTCTTTTAAATAATTTATTTCATTCGCAATCAAATCGCATACAACGGTATCATCCTGCCCATACAATTCCACTTTTCTTATGGTTTCCCGTCCAAAATAATCCAAATGCAGCTCCACATATTTATCCTTATATTCTGCTATATAGACAGCCAGATCTTCACTATTTATCTCTAAATTAGACAACTTTCCCATTAAATGATATACTTTATCCGGCATACCAATCAAATAAGTAAGATAATCCCATTCATGGACTAAATCAATAGCTACTCCTCCGCCCAGCTCCTTATGCGCGCTGTATGTTGCCCTATAATCCGTTCCTGGCCGCCAGTCCGGCAAATAGCTGGAACTGATACTCCGGATACTATATATTTTGCTGAAGTCTATATTCTTTTTTAGATACTGGATCACATTTTTATATCTTAATGGACATGCTACATAATATATCCCGTTACAAGACAGTCCGATTTGTCCAAATTCCAAATCATCCCTGTCAAATACAGGCTTTTCAATAAAAAAATTCCTGGCCTTTTTCTTCATTTTTACCAATGTGTCAAAATGGTATTTCGTAGGGTTTGTCACAAATGCAATGTCATAATCATCAGGGATATTCTCTATTCCATAATATACAGATTGAATCATTTCCCTGAATTCCGGATCCAGCCCGCGGTTAACCCCGCTTCTGCACACATCTATCGTTACTTCTATTTTCTGTTCCTGGCATATTTGTGTCAAATTAACAATATGCCGTTTCGCAATGGAGCCAAACCCTATAAAACAAACTTTAATTTTTTTCATTTTTCTTCTATCCTGTCAATCCAATCCAAAACGGCTAAATCCTTTTTAAAGGAATATCTTGGTTCCGTTCCCTTTTCAATGGCTTCAAAAAACGCTTTTAATTCATTCTCATACGCATTTTCAATTACAAATGAGCTATAGCCCTCTATCGTATCTATATTATTGTATAACGCAATTGACCTTTCCTTTTTTTCCTTCCAATCATATTCCTTCAACCCGGTCGGGGAGCCGTTCCATTCCATATACAAATATTCCCCATATATTTCCAGATTCCTGACTGCCTTTCTGGACATAATATCTACCGCCAGCATTCCCTTATGTCCAGTCTTATGCTGGATTAATACTATATAATTATCCTGATAATCAATATTTAAATCCGTATTTTTTCCGGAAACCACATGAATATGCTCGATCCCGCCAAATGCCTCCGTCAGCCATGGCAGCTCGATTGCAAAAATTTCCCTGCATCCGTTCGTTTCTTTTTTCCCGACAAAGAAATTTTCAAAGCTTTCCCATGGATGCCAGTCTGGTAAATATTGCCCTACATGATAACAATAGTTCATTCTCCCCTGATATTCTTTTGTTTTTTTCAATATATATTGGATTTCATCCCTATACAGAAAAGTGGACGATAGAAAAAGTATTTTCTTCTGTTCTTCCGCCAGCCTGATATTTTCTTCATACCCGTTATTTACTAAGTTTAGCTCCGTAAATACATGCATACCAGCCATCAAACATCTCTTTATAATAGCCGCATGTGATATTGGCGCCGTAGAAACAACCGCACAATCCGGATGATAATCTTTGACCGCTTCTTCTAAATCCGTGCAAACCTCAATGCCATATTCCTTCTTTGCATAATCCGCCCGCTCGTTATTGCTGTCCACACCAATAATGGAAAAATCGCCGCTTATTTTTTTTAAAAGGCGGATTCTCCGTTTCCCCATAGATCCTAGACCGACCACTAATATCCTCATTGGGAACACCTCCTAAATATCCTTTTTCCCTGCTTAAATTTACCTTCTTTCAGAAATCAATATCATAAAATTTTTTCTTAATATCCAATTTCTGTCCTGTCAACCACTCATGTATTATGTTTACTATTTTTGCAGATGTATTTCCATCCCCATATGGATTCTGTGCCTTAAGCGCACGATTCCGAAACTCCGCAGACATTGCCTTATCTATAGCATCCTTTATCTCTTTATGCTCAGCTTTGCAATTAATTACGCTCTCCGCTTGTATGCGCCCTTTCTGCCTGTCCCCAATATTTACTGTCGGCACCCCGAATGTTGGCACCTCAACAATACCGCTGGACGAATTCCCAATCACTGCCTGCGCGTTCTTTACAGCGCTTAAATATTTTTTCATTCCTAATGAACTATACAATAATATATTTTCATGCGTACGGAGAGCCTCTTCAATACGCGCATTTATAACCCTGCCGTCAGCATCAGCATTCGCTTTTGTAAATAAGAATTTCATCCCCGGAAATTCTTTCACTGCCTTTAATAACTCTTCAACCTGCTTTCCGGCAGATGCATTTTCTAAAGTAACCGGATGAAACGTAACAACCGCATACTGTTCCCCTAATTGACAACTCAGCTCCTTTTCCAGTTCCTCTTTCGTCAACAGGGGAGTATTCAATGCGTTTTCGACTCCGACAGCCCCTACTGTATATACGCGTTCCGGGTTCTCCCCTAACTGGATGACACGTTTTCTGTATTTTTCTGTACTGGTAAAATGCAAATAACTCATTTTGCTTATAGAGTGCCGGATTGCTTCATCTACCGCTCCCTCCGTAGTTTCTCCCCCATGCATATGGAAAATCGGTATTCTGGCGTTCATTGCCGCACAACAAATAGCTAAAGTTTCATATCTGTCCCCCAAAACTAAAAGTGCATCCGGCCTGCTTTCATCAAAATACTCTGCAAAACTAATCATTGCAAGCCCCATGCTTTTAGAAATTGCCACTGAAGTATCCGATCCTAATAAAATTTCAATTTTTTTGTCGATTGCAATATTATCTTCTTCTATCTCACGGACCGTCATCCCAAATTCAGGGGATAAATGTGCGCCCGTCACCACTACCTTTGTTACTATATCCTTTTCATTCAACAGCCGTTTTATTACGGGGCGCAGTAAACCAAATTCCGCCCTCGTAGCCGTTGCAACCGCAATTGTTTTCATCTTTCCATCACCCTTGTCTCTCTTAATCATGAAAGCCTGTCATACAAATCCCTGTGTACCGGCTTACTGATTAAAATTAAACTTCAATCGTATTTTTCAATCTACCATCTCCAGATATGACTCGTCATATCTTTTATATATTTTTCATCCTTTATTTTCATTTTTATATGAGGAGATTTCCCAAATACAATACAATTATCAGGTATTATTTCATTCATCAAATAAGTATCAGCAGCAATAATGACATTATTTCCTATTTGAGTATTTCCTAAAACCGTACTGTTTGCATATAACAACACATTATTCCCTAATGTGGGATAAAATAAAGCTCCATCCTTTCTATTTCCCCCTACAGTAGTTCCTTGGTATATAAACAGATAATCACCATAGACTGCTTTTCCTAAAACACTGCCAAGAGGATGTTCTGCCATAAAATGTTCCGGCAATTCAATTTGATAAAACCAGTCATTTGCATGCATAATCTTATTCAAATAATACACAATATCCGCTTCCAAAATACCCCCCCCCGCATACATAAACTTCACGGGAAAGATAGTATAAAAAGATCGAGCTGGATACCGTATGATATAAAGAAAAATTTACCTTTTCCCCATCAAATAATCTACGGGAAGCGGCTGCTCTGAAGTTTTTCTCAATCCGGCACAAAGCAGGCCTTATACTTGCCTTTATGATACCTTCATCATATTCCTCCCAATAATTAGCCAGCCACTTCAACACTATTTTTTCTATTTCTTTTTCATTCATAATTCTATTAATTCATCCTCTTCAAAATCACGGGAAGCCGTTCTCCCCAATACCTCAAACCATTGCATTGGGGATATTCCATTGCCGGGACGCTTTGTTGTAAGGTTCTCTTCTGTGAATACTTCCCCTTCTTTAATCTCTTTAGAAGCTACAATGCTCTTTCTGGCTACTGCAATATTGGCTGTCTCAGAAGCCGATGGGCTTTTCTTTCCATCCCCCAAGGCTTTTTCTATATTCCGGATCTCTTTGACCATCCGCTTTAATTCATCGGGTTCTAAACTCGCTTTATGATCCGGCCCCTCCATTTCCTTATCTAATGTAAAATGCTTCTCAATTACCACAGCGCCCATAGCCACAGCCGCCACCGGAACTTCGATTCCCTCCGTATGATCCGAATATCCTGCTGGTACGCCAAATTTTTCTTTTAAGGTAAGCATGGCGCGCAGATTCACTTCCTCATAAGGGGTTGGATATTGCGTGGTGCAATGCAGCAGGGTGATTTCCCCCGCCCCATGGTCTTGTAAAACTGTGACAGCCGCTTCCACCTCTTCTATATAGCTCATGCCTGTTGATAAAATAATTGGCTTTCCAGTCTTTGCAATTTCAATCAAATAAGGCATATTTGTGATTTCCCCAGATGGGATTTTCCATATCTTCACCAAATCATTTAAGAAATAAATGCTTTCTATATCAAACGGCGTAGAAAGGAACTGTATCCCTTGATGCTCACAATACTTTGCTAATTCTACGAAGTCATCAAAAGATAACAGCAATTTTCTCAACATCTCAATTTGAGATTCTTCTTTCCCTATATTCTTTTTTTGATATTCTGCCATTGGCGCCGCTTTTGAAACCAGAGCCTCCAATTTAGCAGTTTGGAATTTTACAATATCCGCACCGCTTTCCTTTGCAGCATCCACTAATTTTTTCGCGGTTCCGATATCGCCGTTATGGTTTACCCCCGCTTCCGCGATTATTAATACTTTTCCCATATTGCTCCTATTCATAATATTTTATTATCCTTCCGGAACGCCTGCTGCTGAGCATCTGTCCGGGATGTCCTTCGTCACCACAGTGCCTGCTCCTATAACAGACTGGCTTCCAACTATTCTCCCTTGAATAATCTGGGTCCCGGTTCCAATTTCAGTCATATCGCCTATTACTGCATTACCCGAAATATTAGCTCTTGGATTAACCGTAATATAACTATTCATTTTTACTTCATGCCCTATGGTACAATCCAAGTTAATAATATTAAAATCCCCTATTTCGATATCTATTGTAAGTATGGAGCCTGCACAAAAATACTGCCTTTCCCTATGTGCATCTCCTGCGGACGCAGTACTGACGGATCTATGAAATTCGGGCATTGAATATTCTCATTCTTTCTATACTTATTAAAGATATCGCTCCGTATCTTTCCATTGCCTACTGCTATTGTCACATGTAATTCATTATTAACAGAAGCTACAAATGAGTCATCTCCAATCACCCTATTCTCTTTATTTTCTTTTTCATCAATAAAGCCTAAAATGTTCCACTCATTTGTTCTTTGGTTTATTCTATCAATTAACCATTCAACTTCTTTCGCAAAGCCACCGTTTCCAACAATCGCAATATCCTTCAAGCCCATTACAGCCTCCCCCCAATATAGGAAGACCTGATGCCGGATACCACACTCCTGCCGAAATCTATAATGAAATTCCCCCTCTCAGTCTTTCCCCTACCTTTACACCCCCCTCATACTTGGTAATTTTAATATAACTATCTTTCGTTTTTATGAAAAGATAATTATCAGCCTTTACCAAGATTTGTCCTGGTATTCCTTTATACACTGGCGCATTGGGGATTAATTCGGATGATACAAATTTAATCTTCTCTCCCTTATGAAAGGAACATGCACATGACCCCGGATAAGTTACGGCACGGATAAAATTAAAAATTTCCCTGCTCGTCTGATTCCAGTCTATAATTTCATCATTTTCCTTTCTCATGCCACGGTATAAACCGGCTAAGCTGATGCTGTCCTGGCTTCGTACGGTCACATGCCCTTCCTGGATTATTTTTATAGCCTGATATAAAAGCCTCGGACGCTCCATATATGCTTTTCCAAAAGAGTCCCATACGTATCATCGTCAGAAATTCCATACGGAAGTTTCCCTGCATGGCAGTTAATAATTTTAAGGAGAGGCATTTCCCTGATTTCATTTCGGAAAATCTGGTTAAAAGACATCGACACAAACAGATCAAATGGATAGCGCCTTATACATTCCAAAAACTCTTTTGAATTAATATTCTTCGTGTATAAAACATCTATATTATTTTCCGTTGCTAATTCCATCAATATGCAGTTTCTTCATTATATTTCCTCCTAGTAGTTGATATATTCTGTTTTGCTGCGCCAAAACAGCTATTCTCCCAGGAAATGTAATACATATCTTCTATTTACTCTCCCTCAAGTTTTTCTGCATATATGGGAAGAATTTTATTTATAAACTTCATATTTTCCTCCACGTTTTTTACAACAACGCTTCCTGCGCCTATTACCGCTCCTATCCCAACATTCATACCTTGAATTATTGTCGCATTCGCCCCCACAAAACTATTTTCTTGTATATGCGCTTCTCCACAGATAACACTTGAAACTGCAATATGGGAAAAGTCACCAATTACACAATCGTGTTCTATCACTGCCGCTGTATTAATAATTGCCATTTTTCCAATGGCCGCATTTGAATTAACGACAGCTCTTTTTCCAATGAATGCCCCCTCGCCCACCTTGACATCTGCAGCTAAAATAGCACTTGGGTCAATAATAGGAGGGAGATAAAATCCTATTTCTTTAAGACAGGTATATAATTTATTCCGGACGCTTCCCTTGCCCAGAAAGCCTACGCAAATACATGCGTAATGAATTCCTGAATTATAAATCTCTTGGAGCTGGCTGTCGCATCCAATAATTTTATATCCCCTATATTCAAATTCGTCATTACGGATATTATCTACAAAACCTGCTATTTCATAATCCCCTGAAGTCTCTACTGCATCTGCCACTGATTTCGCATGTCCGCCGCATCCTAATAAAATTATTTTCTCTGCCATATCTTCATTCTTTATTTTCCAATGCAATTTCCATTTTTCTTAGTTCGTCCACTTCTCCCATATCCAGCCACGCGCTTTCGCTAATAGGATACACCCCTACTTTTTTACCTTGGCTTTTACATTTCTCGATAATGTCAGGGAAACCAATAGGTACATTTTTTTCCAAAATATCTATCACTTCAGGTTCCGCAATATAACATCCTGTATTTGTTAAAAAGGACAACGAGGGTTTCTCTTTCATTTCCTTTATTTCACCGTTTTCATCAATTTCTACAATACCATATGGAATTGTGAAGTTCTTGACGGAACATACCATAGTGATTGTATTTTTCTGTTCTTTATGCAACCTATAAATCTTCGCCAGATTCCCCTTTATCAGAATGTCGCAATTCGATAATATAAAAGTAGAATTAATTTTCCCTTTTAATAATTGCAGGCCTCCCCCTGTTCCCAACGGTATTTCCTCATCTGCATAGGATATCCTATATCCCACATTACTTTCATTAAAATATGCCTTAATCATATTCTTTTTATAGTTTACGATCAGATGAAAGTCTTGACATCCATAATTATGAAATTCGTTCATAATGTGTTCCAGAATCGGCACATCCCCTACCGGTATTAAAGGCTTTGGAAGGATTTTCGTATATGGATATAGTCTTGTTCCAAGTCCACCTGCCATAATTACTACTGGTATATCCTTTAATTCTTGGGACCATATCGGTCTCATATCCTCTTTTCTAAAAACAATCTGAATAATTTCATGTTCTTTATTTAAAATTGGAACTGCTACAATTTCATGTTCTTTCATAAAGGACAACGCATTTTCTGCATCATCTTCCAGCAAGTACTTTGGCTGATAATTTGCAGCATTCTTAATCGGAGCTTTCAAACTTCCGTTGGCCAAAATCCATCTGCGGACATCCCCATCCGTCACGACTGCAACAAGCTTTTTTTCTTTTGTTACAAACAATACCTTTTTTGCAGTAACATCTAATCTTTGCAATGTCTGCAGAACAGTAATATCTTCACTTATCAAAATATCTTCTGTCATAGTTTTTCTCCTAACTTAAACAGCAGGCTTTATAATCAAATCAATTACTCTTTGTACATCTTCATTTGTAAGATTTGTGCTGCATGGGATATTGACAATATATTCCCAATAGTATTTTGCTTTTTCAATTTCAAACGCCCTATTATCCCTATATGGGATCTGTTCATGAATCAATCCCCAGACAGGCCTCGTCTGCACTTTATTCCTTTGTAGATAATTGATCATTTCATCACGGTTCATTTTATAATTTTTACACATCAATGCATAAAACCAATGATTCCCTCTAATATCCGGCCTAATCCCTAATATTTCCAGGCCTTCCATATTTTTAAATCCTTCTTTATATTTCTTATAATTCTCCGTCTTTACTTCAATAAAACGTTCCAACTGTTCTAATTGTGCCAGGCCAATTGCTGCCTGAAGGTTCGTCATACGGTAATTATACCCGATCTCATCATGCAAGAAATACAGTTCATCGCTCTTTGCCTGTGTCGTAAGATGTTTTGCTTTTTTTAAATAGGCTTCATGGCTGGAGACAATCATTCCCCCTCCGCCAGTAGTCATAATTTTGTTTCCATTAAATGAATATACCCCTACATCCCCAATCGTTCCTGCATACTTGCCTGCATACTTGCCTTGGGTATAATATGTTCCGATAGCTTCCGTAGCATCTTCAATAACCTTCAGGTTATATTCCCCGGCAATTCTCATTAAGGCTTCCATATCTGCCATATTTCCAAATACATGAACCACTAATAACGCCTTTATATGCTTACCGGATTCCCTCTCAATCAGTTTTCCGTCCTCAAAGCTACATTCTTCCTTGCAGAACTTTTCTACTTTTACCGGATCCATACACAAAGAATCATCACAATCCATAAAGATAGGCGTTGCCCCCGCATACTTTACCGGATTCACTGCTGCAATAAAAGTGAGCGTCGGAACAAGCACAGCATCCTGTTCTGTCACCCCTGTAAGAAGCAGCGCGATATGCAGCCCGGAGGTGCCATTCTGGCAGGAAACGGCTCCAGGAGCTTTCACATACTCTGCAACCTTGGTTTCAAATGTACTCACATACGGACCTGCCGTCGATACCCATTCTGTTTTAATTGCATCCGTCACATATTCTAACTCATTCCCTTTTAAATTAGGAACCGACAACGGTATAAACTTACCTTCCATTTTTTTCTCCTTAATGAATTTTACAGATTGTAAATATCAATCTTATATTTATCCAGATTGTGTTTTAAAAACTCTATTGTTTCAGCCAATCCCTCTTCAAACGTATATTGAGGATGCCAGGAAGTCAGCTCCAATATTTTCTTATTGCATCCTAATAAACGGTTTACTTCACTTTTTTCCGGACGCAGTCTTTGTTCATCGCAAATAATTTTTGCGTCCGGGTTGATCTGACGGATTAATTCTTCTGCAAGCTGGCCAATTGATATTTCTCTTTGCGTTGCTATATTGATTTCCTCTCCGACTGTTTTATCCGATTCATAAATAGAAATAAAACCATTAGCAGTGTCTTTTACATAATTAAAGTCTCTTGTAGGCGTTAAAGAACCTAACTTGATTTCCCTTTTGCCCGCCAATAACTGCGTAATAATCGTCGGAATAACAGCCCTGGCCGACTGTCTCGGGCCATATGTGTTAAACGGCCTGACAATTGTTACCGGCAGTTCAAAAGAACGGTAAAAAGATTCTGCCAGACGGTCTGCCCCAATCTTCGTGGCTGAATATGGCGATTGCCCCTGATAAGGATGTAATTCGTCTATTGGTACGTATTGTGCAGTGCCATATACTTCGGAGGTCGATGTCACTAATGTCCTTATCCCTTTTTTCTTTGCTGCCTGAAGAACGTTTAATGTGCCTTTAATATTGGTATCCACATACGTATCAGGAGAATGATAACTAAATGGAATAGCAATTAATGCCGCTAAATGAAAAACGGCATCACATCCTTCCAGTGCCTCTGATACACCATTAGGATCCCTGATATCTCCTTGAAAAATATCAACATGATCCATGATATCCTTGGGAAGGGAATCAAGCCATCCCCAAGTATTAAAAGAATTATAGTATACAAATGCCTTAACATCATACCCTTTTTTTACTAATTCTTCTGTTAAATGACTGCCTATAAAACCATCTGCCCCTGTTACTAATATCTTTTTCATTGTACTATTCACCTTCTCCTTCTCCATTCAATATTTTATTACAATATTCTCTAAGTTTTCCTCCCGCTTTTAACAGGATTGCCGCACCAATAAAAGATGTTATAAAAAATAAAACATAGCGTTCCAAAACAGATGCATTCAACGGGTATTTCGTTATCACCTTAGCCGGAAAACCGTGGAAAAAATATAAGCCCATGCTCAAATTGGACAAAAAATTAAGCCCCTTCCACTTGATATCTGCCGCAATGCCCGATTCAATCAGCACCAGCGCTATAAAAAAACATACAATACAATAAAGATCATATTCTGACTGGTGAAGCCTATATGATAATATAATGGCTACTATAAATAATCCCCAGCCTGCTATGCGAAAAAGACAAGCCGCCATTTCAGGAATTTTTCTTTTGGAAATACTACGTGCAAGGTAGAAAATACCCCCCCCCAATAGCAGTTCAGAGCTTGCTCTCATTAAATCATTTCCTACCGTCCTTTCTACTGAAAGATATCCAAGTTTGGAAAAACAATGTCCATACCATACAATGGGAACAGCCCATACTAACCGCTTAAATAATTCCTTATGCCGCAAATACAAATAACATATAAAAGGCGTTACAAACAGCATTGCTGCAATATACCATAGCCAGCCGACAGCCGTATACGTAAAATGCATATTGCTTAACAAAGAAATCTCAAGGGGTAACCTCATTAACAATTTGACGCGCCCCTTCCAGGATACTGTCATATAGGCTATCCATATATACGTAATAACAATCACAATCGTAGTATATGGAAAAAACTGCATACAACGTTTTTTCATATATTCTGTTATATTTTTTACTTTCCCTTCTTCCAACCCTTTGATCAGATAATACCCTGAAACCATAAAAAAGAATTCAACAAAAATATATCCTCCTTGAAAGGGATAGCTTCCGCCCGTAAAACAATTAGTTGCATGATATGCCATGATGCATAAAGCGCCTAAAAACTTCCAGCAATTTAAAGTAGTATTCGTCATCTTAAGTATATTTAACCTCTCAGCTCATAGCCAGCTTGCATACTAGCTGCTGACTTTGAAAATTTCATTGAACATTGTGACCGTTAGCACAATGATTAAATAGTCGCTGTCATATGGGATATTCAGTTTAAAACCGTCTTCCATATATCTTTCTTTTAATAAGTTTACATAATCCACATCAAATATGCCCTGTTTCTTTATAATAGAGTCGCTCATGAATTCATTAACAATCGAAACATTTTTCTTCAGCATTTCCGGCATTCCGGGGGCTGAAAACGGGAATTTCCTGCGATTAATCACTTCAGACGGCACGATTCCTTCTGCAATTTTCTTTAATATATATTTTTCCTTCACTCCACGCAATTTATAATGTTCCGGGATATTAACTGTAAAATCTATTACATTTCTATCCAGGAACGGATGTCTCCCTTCAATGGAGTGGCCAAATGACATTCTGTCCCCATGATCTGCCAATAGATGGTCTACCAGCCTTAACTTATAGTCGATATATGATCTTCTCCTCTGTGATTTGAGTCCTTTTACCTTATTATACATAATAGGGCTTTGATTAATTGCTGAAAAACTATCTAATTGGGCAGCCAAATTACCACTATATAATTTTCTCTTGATCTGTTCAAATTCGCTGTATTTTTTTTCGTATTGGAAATATGGGTCGCCCCAAAGCCGTTCATTAATTTCACAATCTTCCGGAGCCATGGAACCAGCCTGCTTTGCCCTTATAAAATCATAGCGGTATCCTGCATATCCATTAAAAAACTCATCCGCCCCCTGTCCTGTTAGTATAGCTCGGATAGGGGTTTTGCTCACAAGGCCTGACAGTAAATATGCTGCCACATCATAGGTTTCTTTTAGCGGCGTTTCCGAATGATATAAAACACTACGCATCTTTTCCCATAAATCTTCTTCTTTTATTTCAACAATATGATGCTCTGACCCAATACACTCCTGTATAATTCTCTGGTATTTCCTTTCTGAGTAATCCTCATTTTCAAATTCCGCTGAGAAAGAGGAATATTCGCCAGGAACATATTTATGAATAAACGTAGCTACAATAGAAGAATCCAGCCCCCCGCTTATATAAAATCCGATAGGGACATCCGCAATCAGCCTGCTTCTGATAGATTCTTTCATCAACTGGCGCAGCTCTTCTACGTAATATTCTTCTCCCTTATCTTCGCTTTCCTGCTCATACTGAACATCCCAGTATTCTATATTTTTTATCTCACCTTTATCATTGGCCAGCAACGCATGTCCATTTTCCAATGCGTGAATATTTTCAAAGAAGGTAACAGGGGATGCAATACCCGGAAATGTTAATAACTGGTCTACTGCCCTGATATTAAGTTTCCGTTCAACTCCAGGATATTCCAATATGGATTTGATCTCCGATGCAAATACCAGTCTATCATCTATTACCGTATAAAATAAAGGAGCTATCCCCATATGGTCACGCACAAGCAGCAGTTCCTTCGTATTGGAATTATAGATCGCTATCGCAAACTGCCCATTCAAATAAGTCAGGCAGTCCAGCCCATATTCTTCATATAAGTGAATAATGACTTCGACATCTGTTTTTGTCTTAAACTTATGCCCTTTACCAGCAAGTTCTTCCCTCAGTTCCAGATAATTAAATACTTCTCCGTTGCAGGCCATTACAATCGTCCCGTCTTCGTTCCGGATAGGCTGCATACCTCCTTCTAAATCAATAAAGCTCAATCTTGTAAAGCCAAATACAGCTTCATCACGATAATATATCTGTTCCCCGTCCGGCCCCCTATGTTTAATTTTTTTCAGCATATTTTCCACATGCTGCACATCTATTTTTTTTCTGTTCCTCAAATTAAATACGCCACAAATTCCACACATAATATTATCTCCTGCTGTGTCAGTCTTCTCCGTTCTTTTTGAAAAGCCCGCTTAAAATTTCCCTAAATTCCAAATAAGAATCAGGAAGAACTATTTCGTTTTCATTCTCCGTATCTTTATTCTTATCTGCAAATTTACTGCAAAGATCATTTATAATTACCTTTAATTCTACATATGAATTGGGAACTATTACTCTCTCCGGATGTTTCATATTCTTTTTTAAGTCTGCAACATAAAAATCACCGCAGTCATCCCATCCATAATGATATCTACTACACAACCGATGGATAAAAATAAATGTAGGCTCCACTTTAAACATCTGCGTCAAGTAAATCGCTATTGAAGAATTACGGACGATAAATATTTTATCTTCCATATTTGTACACCCTTGACTAAGTAATATTTCAAACAAATATACATTCCTGTCTATAAATACTTCTTGATCAATATCATTTCCAAATTCCCGCCTTTGTTTTGTTGCATTAGTATGTGTTTTGATTACCAATAAATCTAATGGCACTTCATTCAGAACTAATTCAAGCACATCTTTATTCCGGTCAACCGGGTCATATGCCCTGCTATGAGGGGAAATCATGTAGCAGACTTGCCTGGTATTATATTCTTCGAGTAATTCCTGGTATCTTTGCTGATATTCCTCAAAAAGCTCATCCACTATACTTTTCATCACCGGATTCGACTCATCAACCGGGGGCAGCGGGTAAATTTTATTTTCCACTTCCTGCCGCATTAAACCTGGCGCAGTTAAATAGTCCGCTATTATATTCTTCTGCACATATTTAAATAATCTCCCGCCATTTAAATATGCCCTTATTTTCTGCTTTCTAGTATATTGAACCATATAATAAAGGTGCTTATGTAAATCCCCGCAATAATAATTCAAAAGCCCCTCTTCACTGATCCCAATTTTAATATTGGGATTCATTTTTTTTAAATATTTTAGAATTAAAAGCGTATCATTCCAAAAACCGGAAGTAACAAATTCATCATATTTCTGATCCGCAAACAGCTTTTCCAGATATTCCTCATAAAATTTCTTCTTATATCGGATTCCCTTGATTTTACTGCGCACTTTTTTCCCCATCAGAATCATTGGCCGTTCCAAATACCAGACATTCCTGAATATACCTTTTCTTCTGATGGCTTCTACAAGATGATAGTCGATTGGCGCTGTACTCCAAACCAGTAAATCCCCCTCTTCCTGGCTTACATTTGCCTGGATATTGGCCTGTGTCAAAACCATAATATTACTAAAAGCATAATACAATTTCATTTTCTCACTTATAACCAGTTCTGTTTGCCCAGTTATTTCCCTTTCTCACAAGTTTTTTCTTACTTATTATTATCCCTCTGTAATTATCATCTATTATAATTGACTGTATAAAATCTTTCCAGCTTCACTTTTTGGTATGTTTTCCAAAATATTTACTTCTATTGCATCTGCATACAGTTCCGTATGATCCAAAACATAATCCTTTACTAATTTCTGGTATTTTTCATCGGTCAAATAAATACGTAGTTTTTTGTCATCCCCAGTGCAGGCGCATTCAATCGCATATTCCGATTTAATCAGTTGCTCACATTCATCCAAGCTCACCCTATGCCCGAACAGCTTAAGGAATCTTTTTTTCCTCCCTGCGATGTAAAACATTCCGTCCTCGTCTTTATAGGCAATATCGCCCGTATATAGTTTTCCATGATTCTCATCGCCCTTTATCAGGTCTTCCCCGCATTCCGCATATCCCAATGTAACATTAGGGCCTTCATATACCATTTCCCCTTTTGTATCTGCGTTTTCGATCATGTTTCCATCATCATCTACCAGATATAATTTCCCGTTTGGAATCGCTTTGCCTATACTTCCGCATTTAGAAATGGCATATTCCGCCGGCAAATATGCCATTCTGGCGCTTCCCTCCGTCTGGCCGTAAGTCGCTATATATCTTCCGCCGTTCTGTTGGATATATTCGGCAAATTTCACTTGTATATCCCTTGAAAGTTTTCCGCCCCCCTGGGTCAGCAGATTTAAATCCGGGAATTTCTTATTATATATTCTTAAACGGTACATCATTTCAAAGCTATAAGGAACTCCCGTAATGCTTGATGCTTTCTGTTCCGAAACAAATTTCCAGAATATGGGGCTTAACATGCTTTCATCCGTCAATAACAGGGTAGCTCCTACATATAAATGGCTGTTAATAGAAGAAATTCCCATCGTATACTGCATAGGCAGGCTAACCAGGGGCCTGTCAGCTTCTGTCAATTCAAAAAAGGCAGAAATATTTCTGGCCTGAGCCTCTAAATTGCCATAGCTATGACGCACCAATTTCGGGCTTCCTGTTGACCCCGATGTTGTCAGCAATAAAGACAATTCTTCAAACATGGGATACTGCTCTAATCTTGTTCCAACTAAACAGTATCCTTGTTCAGACCAAATTTTTTCTGCCCCTTCATATTCCATGCCCTCTGGCATCCACAGATATTTTGGATGATAAGTATCTACCAAATGAGCCAATGCATCTTTTTTTATCCCGCTCCCTACCATTAATGGTACGTCTTTATTTATCATGCAAGATAAATAACCGGTCAATGAACCGATAGAATTACTCGCAATGATTAAAATCATGCATCTTTCCCCTATCTTTTCCTTCCACTTCTCTGCAAACTCTATGATTCCGCCATACGTAACTTCCCTGCCGGCTGTATCAATTGCCGCTATTTTTTCTTTTTCCCTTTTTTCCAATTCAATAAACATACAAATCCTCCCTGTCAAAACAATTGACTGCAATGACACGTACCGGAAATTTACATTTCCGGTTACGGGCAAAGCTTATTTAGCATTTTCAATGATTACATACTCACCGCTCCATCTATTCCAATCACTTGCCCTGAAAGATATTCCGACATATCCGAAGCCAAAAAAACTGCTCCTTTTGCTACATCCATCGGCTTTCCTATCCTTCCCAGCGCGATACGGTCTATCCTCTTTTGAAGGTATTCCGGTTCCGTTCCCATAATCATTTCCGTATCATTAAGCCCCGGCGCTATCGCGTTTACCCGGATCTGATATTTGCCCAGTTCTTTGGCTGCGGATTTCGTAAAAGAAATCACCGCCCCTTTTGTTGCCGAATATACGCTCTGCCCGCTGGCGCCATACCGTGCTACTACCGATGCGATATTAATAATACTTCCATTATTATTTCTCATCATAAATTTTGCAATCAATTGTGTTAATTCTATAACCGCAAATGTATTAACCGAAAACATTTCCAAAATATGCTCTTTGTTCAGCATACCAATATTTTCATTATATTCCACCCCGGCATTATTCACCAAGATATTTATTTTTTTTGTCTGTTTCCACATTTCAAAAACTTCTTTTCTCATCCTGTCGTTATCTGTCACGTCAAAATATATTGGATTTATCATTGCATTAAATTCATGGTTAAACTGTCCGGCCCATTCATCAAGGCTGCCGTCTTTTCTTGCATTGGCATATACAATAGCCCCGTTCTTTGCAAGTTCTTCTGCAATACACTTGCCGATCCCCCGGGAAGCGCCTGTTACCAACGCAACTTTACCTTCCAAAATTCTCTTCTCATTATCCATATAATTCTCCTATTTTTATATAGCTTTTTATCCCGTTAAATATCAACGGAATAATTTTTTAAAATTTCCTTTCCGCCTTCATAAGATGTAAAATTAATAATATCATCAATCTCAAACATAATTTCAAAACAGTCTTCTAACTGGTTAATCAGCGACATTTGAGTTATGGAATCCCATTTTTCCACTGTTTCTGCCAAAAAATCAGCATTTAAACACGACTCATCCACATTGAATACTTTCACAAAAACTCCATTGTACTTTTCTAAATTGCTCATCACTCTTCACCTTTCTTTATTCCTTTATTGTATTTGGCCTGTCCTGATCCCCATCCCCTTTAAACAAGACTACATTTTCTTTTGAAGATGTGTAAAAATCTATATCTATATTTTCTTGTAAAAATGGTTCAAAATAATTAGGTATTATATTTTCGTCATTTTCTTTACGTTCTATAAAACCTGCATCGCTTAATACTTTGTCATCTATTCCGAATAAATAAAAATCAATGTATTCGTATCCCCCTTGATCGAGTAAACTCCGCAAGTCTTTTCCTATATGCGCTATCGCATTTACGTCACCAAGAAAATCAACAATCCTCAAAACCTTCCTATTGTTACATTCAATTTCTCTTGCAATAAATATTCCCGCAGTTGTCCCGTTATTATGAATTGCATATTTTTTATAATGGTAAACCGGATGGTTAAAATATCTATGTTTTATAAAATCATAACTTTTTAAAGGTAATTTACCGTTTTCCTTTTCCCATTCGCAAACCGCTTTTACATCCTCTTCCTTCACCAAGTCATTCAGTTCAAATTGTTCTGCTTCTTTATTATAATCTACTTTTTGCTTATTTTTTATTTTAGCAATTTTATACTCATCTTTTTCAGCCAAAATGTAATATTGCTTTAATTTTCCAAGCACAGCCCCCCATCTCCTATGCATGTCCAACGTTGTGGGGTTCAATGCCACTGCAGAAAAGGTACGTGCATTCAGGTTTCTTACTGCATATAACTGCATCTTCATCCCAAGCATAGGATAATCGTTCGTCCTGACTTTCCAAATGGCTCCAAACAAATCCCTTTTTTCCCCTTCCGAATATAAAATATAACCCAAAATCCCTTCCATTTCCTTTGTTTCAGGCGTCTCAGCAATAATAAAGCTTACCTCCTTATTATAATAATGCTGATATTCAAAAAATCGCCTTGACTTGGCCAGAATATGATCTTTTTTCCAGTACTGGTCAATAAATGTCATAATGGCCGGAATATCCTCATATTCTGCTTTTCTAATGGTGCATCCATTTTGCATCTTCTTTGCCCTCTCTTCCATTGCCTTACACTCAAACAAGTTCTTTATTTATTTTCTTCATTACGGCCAAAAACTCTTCTAATGTTTCCGGAACTATAATTTTATGAGGGTCTATAAACACCTCTTTTAATTTTTCAGTAAAAAAATCGAATTTATCAATTAGTCTCTCTTCGCAGTACGGCTTCATTCTATATGTAAAAACCGTATATGGTTCTTTGTTTAACATGCATTTTAAATACAGCAATGCTGATGATTGGTTAACAATTAATACTTTATCATTTATTTCACAATGAAACAATATATTTTCAACTGGTATTTTCCTGCTGTCAACCCAAATTCCTGCTTCCGCTAATGCAATATCGCTTTTTCCCTGATAAAAACAAAGCGGATGTAACTTAATGATCGAAGTGTCCCTCCATATATCCGGCATATTTCCAATAATATCCTCCAAGATGGCATATTGGTTCTTCGGGGAACTGGGAGGATCCGTAACATATATAAATCTGCACTTATTATATATGGAATGATCTATATTTTTCTGCCATTCATCATATATATGATAGCATATGGGATTGTTGTTTTTGTCTATAAAAGGAAGCTTTTGTGCTTTAATGCCCTGATGCATCCACGACAGTTCCGGCTCATATAAATAAAAGCAACTGACATGTTTCCGCGCCGTGCTTTCAATCCCCCCGCAGTAAATAAAATTTCTCATTGCTGCTTTTATTCTTCCAGTTGGGGCAGCCTGAAAAATCCAATTTTTAGGTCCGTTGTAATTCGCCATGCCTTCTTCTACAATTTCAATCCTGACATTTTCATTATATTTTCTTATATACCTATATATATTTAATGTCTCGCTCCAAAACGCCGCTGCGAATAATACTTTATATTTTTTTCTTTCCAGTATATTCTCGATATAAGACAAAAAATATTTTTTTAAACGCATATGCAGGATGACCGAGTTCATTTTATTCGTCTTCTTTACTTCTTCTTCCTTGTAAAAATATGGTAACCCTATTACATAAATATTGGAAAAGATTTCTTTTTCCCTTACAATCTTTACTAGACGTTCCGATATTCTTTCACGCTTATAGATGATCAAGTCAGCAGCCTCATCTCTATAAAAATGCAATTTCGTATTTATACAATTAATTAGCTGTGTATCTGTCCATACAAAAAAAAGAAGCATTTTATCCTCATCCCCATTTACTTTCCGGGGTTATTTCGTCATAAATTTCAAATAATTGCCCAAAACCTCATTGGGTTCCCCAATTTCCTTTATCCTGCCGTCATGAAGCCACAAAACTTCATCGCACATCTCCTTTAATAATTCAATGCTATGGGATACAATAAGCACTGTCCGTCTTTCATCATTGATCAGCTCTTTCATCTTAGATAGACTTTTCTTTTTAAATCTCTCATCCCCCACGCTTAACACTTCGTCCACCAGCATAATGTCAGTTTCCAGCATTGCAGTGATAGCAAACGCCAGTTTCGAATGCATACCGCTGGAATAAGTCCTCACCGGTTTATCAATAAAACTCCCAATCTCTGCAAAATCAATAATATCCTGTATCTTATCCATCATTTGTTTCTCGGAAAATCCCAACAGCATCCCAGATAAAATAATATTTTCCCGCCCTGTTAAGTTATCCTTAAATCCGATTCCCAGAGCCATCAGGGACACCGTATTCCCTTTCAGGTCGATCGTTCCTGAATTGGGCGAAAAAACACCGGCTATGGAACGGAGCAACGTAGATTTCCCGCTGCCGTTCTTTCCGATAATTCCTAGAATTCCTCCTTCCCTGACGGAAAAAGATACATTCTTTACAGCCTCAAAGACCTCCTCTTTTGCTTTCTTTTTAAAAAGAGAACGTCTTACTGTGATGTTATTTAATATCTTATAATTGATGCAAACATTTTTTACCTCTATCGCATTTTTTATCTGCCCATTGTTATCCATTAAATCACCTTCACATATGCATTTTCATTCCGGTAAATTGTCGATATTCCAAGTATTAGAATAATTAACGACAAAAACCCCCATACAATCATCATCCGCCAGGATACCGGCGTGCCATAAAGCAGGGCGTCCCTCATTTCAGCAATCAAATAAGCTATCGGATTCACTCTTTCTATGATTTCCCCATAAGGAGCTGGTACACGTTTTGCTACTGAATAAAATGTTCCTGTCATATACATCATCATCCGTAATAAAATATCCACGATGTATGATAAATCCCTGACAAAGACCCCATAATGCATAAATACTACGCCTAACGCAAAACTAATCAAAAACAAGTCAATTAAAATAGGCACTGCAAAAAACACATTATATGTTACCGGTATTCTATAGGCCATCATCATAATAATTACAATTCCAAACGATATAAGCATCTTAAACCCATTTACCAGCATTTTAGAAAACAGTAAAATATATTTGGGTATATATACCTTAGAAATAATGGCCTTGTTCATTCTAACCATGCTCACGCTTGCCACTAAATTACGGGAGAAAAAAGACCACATTGTCAATCCGATAAAAATAAATGCAGTAAAATATTGTTCCGTCGTCCGGAAAACTACACCGTATACAAATGCATATATGAGCATCATACAGAACGGCTCTATTAGCCACCATAGCCAATCTAAATAGGAATTGGCCACTTCTGTCCGCAAATCAGCCTTAGCCACACGCACTGCATACCTGAAATATTTCCTCATATCTTTCCCAAAACAGATGATGTCTTTTTTCAGGCCTTTCCATATAAATGCATTCTTCTTAAAAAAATATATAATTAATGGAAGTATGACTCCAAATACACACCCTAGCAGACAGAATTTCATTCTATATGATAATGTCATATTAGAAAAAGAAAGCTTTTTAATACCTCTTATATATGAAACCCCATATGACATTCCATTTATGATTAAAAAGTACCCTATTCCCTGCCAAACTTTACTTTTTATTGTCCGGTTTTTATTGATATATCCGTGTATACACCATGCCAAAAAAGGAGGCATAAATAGCATTACTATGTTCAATAATAACATATTTCCTCCATTCATTTTTCTTTCTTATCTTTATTTTCATCTAATAAACCAAGTTCTAATTTTTTAATTCTCAACTGAATATCTTCCAGTAACTTTCTATTAGCCGAAATAACATCCGCCTGAAATCCTAACATTAATGACTGTACCCCAATCACAATTAAAAGCATCGTCAATATCAGCGACTGGATATGCCCGCCGCCTCCGCCGTTTGCATACAGCCATAAAAAACGGCAGCCCAAAATGCCTCCTGCTAACAAAAAAACACCGCTGATCATTGAAAAAACCATCAAGGGACGGTACATTAATAATGCCCGTAAAATTGTCAGCCCGGATTTTTTTATATATCCCCATGTACTGTTCATGAGCCGGGATTTCCTTAATTCCGGGTTTGTCCTAACCGGCACCGACATTATCGCCATTTTATTCCTGCCTGCCTGTACCAAGGTTTCTAATGTATAAGTATATTCGTTATTTACATTCATGCGCATCGCTGCATTTCTGCTATATGCACGGAAGCCGCTTGGCGCATCTGGTATATCCGTCTTGGAAGCCAGGCGTACTACCCAGCTTCCAAAACGTTGTAATTTCTTTTTCGTCCAGCTAAATTCTTCGTTCTCTTCAATAGGCCTTTCACCGACAACAATATCCGCCCTCTTTTCAAGAATCGGCCGTACCAGCTTTTCGATATCTTCTCCACAGTACTGATTGTCCGCATCTGTATTAACAATAATATCTGCACCTTTTCGTAAAGCAAGATCAATGCCATGCAAAAACCCTTTGGCCAATCCCAGATTACGCTTATGATGAACGATATAATCAACCCCCCATTCACGGGCTATGCGCTCTGTTGCATCATTGCTGCCATCATTAATAATTAAATATTCGATTGTGTCAATCCCGTCAATGTGCCTAGGCAAATCATTCAACGTAACCTCTAAGGTTTCAGCTTCATTATAACAGGGAATTTGAATAACCAGTTTCACTTCTTTCCATCACCTCGGTCATCTGTACTCAAACAATACTGTGTATTATTCTATCACAAGTCCGTTTAATTTAAAACCATAAATTTCTTACAACCCGTAACTCTTCATAATATTAGCAAATTCCGTTGATTTGGAGAATCCTTCCAGAACCTTTTCCCTGCTGGTTCCTTTTGCCAATCTCCCTACCCAGTCATTGAGGCCGGCCTGGTCGTACTCCCTGCCCATGAAAGTCCGGTATAAAACTTTTACATATTCCGTATCGTTCAATTTTTTATTCGCAAACTCCTGGGAAAAGAAGAACTTCTTAGCTGTACTTTCCGGCGTTTCCTCTTTCCTGAGGATCCTTCCTGTCCAATCCTCTATCCCGGCTTCTTCCCCCGGCCTTCCCAATGCTTTCACATAGATTCTGTTGATAAACATAGTCAGGCCTTCGTTCTGGTCCCTGTTGGCGGTCAGTTTCATTTCGCCTCTGTCAATGCCATATGAATCGCATAACTTCTGGAACTCATCGGAATTTACAAATCCTCTCAAGATATATTCACGGCTCATCCCGTTTTCCAGCAGGTTCAGCCAATATTTCTTTCCGCTGCTGTCCGCTGCGCGGTTAAAGAATGTCTTGTACAATATTTCCACGTAAGTATTATTACTTACCTTTTTATTTTTGAATTCAACACTTCCAATAAATCCCTGGGCAAGGCGGGATCCATCCGCTATTTTGCCCACCAGTTGGAGGCTCCAGTCATTTAATCCATTAGGTTCCGGGTCACGCATCAGTACGTTGGTATACATCCTCGTCACAAAGCTTTTAATGAGATTCATCTGTGTAACCGGTACCGTCACTTCATAAGTCCCCACTACCGATTTATCACCGTTCGCCGCCGCTTTGATCACAGCCGTTCCTGTTCCCATTGCAGTCACTTTGCCGTTTTTATCCACTTTTGCCACAGAAGTATCGGAAGAACTCCATGTAACGGTACGATCCGGCATATTTAACGGATATACTTTGGCGGTGAACTGGTATGTGTTCCCTACCGTACCTAATGTCCGCCAGCCCGAAATTACTACGTTTGTATAACCTTCCTGCACGGTCACGCTGCATTCCGCTTTGTATTTTCCGCCGCCTGCCGAAGCAGTAATGACTGCCTTTCCATCTTTCACACCTTTGACTACCCCATTGGCATCCACGGTTGCCACCGAATTATCGGAGCTGGTCCATGACACCATTTTGTTTGTGGCGTTGGCAGGCGTCACAGTCGCTGTCAATTGTTTTGTCCCGCCTATGCTTACTGTAGCCGTTTTTTCTTTTAAGGTGATCCCTGTCACAGGGATGCCGTCGCTGTTTTCATTCACATTGCTTGTAAAGGCTTTTACCCTGACATTAACGTTATTGCTGCTGCCTACGTCATACCAGCCCCCTGAGGAAGACTGGCGGAAAAAGCTCTGGCCGGCAGCCGCAGAAGCTGTCGAATAAGAACCGGCATAATTTCCCGAAGTCTCCACCATAACCTTAATATCGCTGCCTGGTTTGCTTAATGTCACCACTACTGCAAACTGATCCCCGTCTGCAATCTTTACTTCCTGCCCCAGCGGCACGGTATAATATCCTTCATAAGCCGCCTGCCCGGTCTTAGGTGTAGAAAGCAAGGCGGTACCGCTTGTAGGATCATCGCTCCTTGTAGGGTTTTTGTAAATCTGTATGGAATAATTACAGTTAGCAGCCCCGGAAGCAAAGCCAACCGCTTTCAGGCTTTCTTTCTTTCCATAATTTGCATGGGCGGTAAACACATTAGCAATCTGCACACTGCTGTTTCCAAGAAACCATGCGTCCAGCGCGCTTCCGTCATATTGGTAATTATTATCATATAAGTTGCCTGGCTGCATTTCAAATACGTAAAATGAGCTGTTAATCGTAGCATCTTCATAAGAAAGCCAGAAATATCCGTCCTTTCCAAACCAGTCCCCCCAACTGTTCTTTACCAGCCAGGCTCCCGGTTTCGACGGCTTTGTTGCAAAATTATTCACACTATAATTATCATCCCATCCTACCACTGAAACAGCATGGTTTACCGGCATATAAGTATCACAATATTCCGCGGCCGTCTGCGTATTGTAATAATTGCTGTAACCATCCAGTGCACAATACATAATCCCTACTGCGCCATGATCTTTAATTGCCTGTTTCACTAAAGATGCATCTTTCTTATTAATGCCGTATACGTTTTTTAAAATAGCGGAATTCTGCCCATAAGCGCTTTCCTTTGTATCCGGCAGCGCGGTAGAAGCCTGCCCATAAGGCGCTGCTGATTCGTTCGCTGCTCCCATCCACATA
Organism: uncultured Lachnospiraceae bacterium; assembly: GCA_910576535.1. Classification (GTDB taxonomy): domain Bacteria; phylum Bacillota; class Clostridia; order Lachnospirales; family Lachnospiraceae; genus Kineothrix. Next base: position 45,575 of record CAJTKK010000001.1, read on the forward strand.
GCAAGTATTCTGGATGAATGGGAATAATTTCCTCCCGCATTAAAGATATCCTTCACGCTTCCGCTATGAAGATTGGAATCCCCGGCTGTTCCACCCAAAGGATCACATACTGACCGGTAATTATAATATACCAGATGGCGTTCCGACAAATCAACAGAACCGACAGAAGCCAATCCCTGTTTAATTAAAGATGCTTCCGCAGAATTAATCGTGGAAAATGCCCAGCATGAACCATAAGGATTCTGGTTTTTTACGCTTGTGATGCAATTGCTTGTCCTGGAATCATATTTGGATTCCAACGCCCCAGCCCTTGCCATCGGTTCACTATAATCCAGGACGCTTTCCACTTCTTCGTCCGGCACTAGGGGAACCAGCATAGATACATATTCTTTTATCAGCCTTTTCTGTTCTTCCTCTTCTTCCGGAGTCATCGGCCTGCCCAGTACATAATCCAAATCGTCTTCGATCAGTACATTGTCCATCAGCTTTTCCGTAATCATCTCCGTAGCATCTTCGTCCAGCTCGATTTCCGTAGTCACACTTCCTTCCGGTATCTCCCCGTCCAGCAATTCCCCATTTACTGCATCCTGGTTAATCACATCATCGCCCGGCTCCTCATCGTCAGGCTGCTCTTCGGTATCCGCAGGAGGCGTCTCTTCTTCCGATGGCGGCGTCTCTTCCTCTGACGGCGGCGCCTCTTCCTCGGATGGCGGCGTCTCTTCCTCTGACGGCGGCGCCTCTTCTTCCGATGGCGGTGTCTCTTCCTCGGATGGAGGCGCCTCTTCCTCCGATGGCGGCGTCTCTTCTTCCGATGGCAGTGTCTCTTCCTCCGACGGCAATGTTTCTTCTTCCGATGGTCTCTGCTCGTCCTCTGCGTCAGGAGCAGTCTGCTCCTCTGACGCATCCGGCGCTTTTGGCTGACCTTCTTCCATTGTTTCTGTTCCGGTCTGTGCTGCGCTTACTGATGCAACTCCGATATTGCTCATCAGCATTGCTGCTATCAAAAGCGCAACAAGCCCTTGTTTCAAGCTTCTTAATTTTTTCATTCCCTACCTCCTATCACTCATTTGCTTATAATCCAAAGGATTTTACAATCCTATCGAATTCCTCAGAACCGGAAAATCCTTGCAGGACTTTTTCCCGGGAGACTCCGCTTTTCAGCCTGCTTACCCAATCCTTTAACCCATCTTCATCATATTCTCTGTCCATGAATACACGGTAAAGCACTTTCACATACGCTTCGTCCGAAAGATTTTTATTGGCCATCTCCCGTGAAAAAATAAACCCTCTTGCCACTGATTCCGGCGTTTCCGATTTACGCAGAAGACGGCCGCACCAATCTTCCAGCCCTCCCCTGTCAAAATCTCTTCCCAGCGCTTTTGTATACATCCTGGAAACAAACATAGTCAGGCTCGGGTTCTGATCGTTCGCCGGCAGGTCATCAATACTGCCTCTGGTAATTCCATATTTAGCGCATATTTCCCCAAATTCCCTGGATTCTGCAAAACCTTTCAATACTCCTGCCCGCGATACTCCTGCTCCCATGGCTTTTAACCAATAAGTTTTCCCGCCGCTATCCGATGCCCGATCCATAAAGGTCTGGTAAAGCACTTCCACATACTGACTGTCATTCCAATCTTTTCTAATAAATTCTTGACCGAAAATAAAGCCTCTTGCTACCTCTGCACCTGTCTTTTCCCCGTCTGCCAGCAATTTTGACCAATATTCCAGTCCTTCCGGCTCCGCATCCCTTCCTAAAGCCTTGGTATACATCCGTTCCACAAATGCCTCTATCCCTTCCATATCCACCACGGAATTCCCCTGTCCGGTAGCCGGGTCAGGGCATACGGAAGAGGGCATATTGTTAAATACCGGAATCTTAAATACAAAACAGTTCTCCAAAGATCCTGCATTGGCATAAGCTTTGCGGACATTTTTCGCCTCGCTGGAAGGCGCCTTGATATTCTGCATATATTGATGCCAATACAATCCATTGTAACTGCTGTCCACATCAAATTTCTGTAAATATAAAGTATCCTGTCCTTTCAAAATATAATTTTTAGAAAGAACTTCCGCTCCGCCCCGCAGCGATGCCATCCTGCTGTTCCAGCCCATCGCCTTTGCTTTTTCCAGACCGTTTTTATAAATCTGCTCGTTCGTAGTCCCTGATGCCCCAATGTTATAGTAATTATAATAACCTTCATACCCCGGATAGGTTCCCGAAATCAGGGGCGACGTCCCCGCACTTCCCTGTTCCTGATAAACCCTGCAGGCTAAATGGAAGGGGCTGACCCCCAGCTCGCTTCCTATCTGCCAGAAAGCTGTTGCATAAGAAGTTCCTGTTCCCGGTATGTTCCCTGCCATAAATGAATTGTCCAAAATCATCTGCACTGCGGTCGCTTTATGGTAAGACGCATTATATGTCAATTGTTCAAACTGGAAAATACCTTCTTCCGTCATGGCATTCCTCGGATCCATAAAGTATTTCACAATGCCTTCCGATGCCTTGCTCCAGCTATTATCATATTTGCCGATTTTCCATGCTGCCGGTGAAGATGCCGGCACAAGATTTCTTCCATCCTCCATTTCATTTTCAATCACTGTATTCCAGTCCAGATCCGTATTCATTTTAACAAAAATCCAATTCGGGTGGGAACTCCTCAAATATGCCAAAAAATTCTGGTAAGAGGAAGGAAACTGCTTAATATCAGCATCCGAAACCGCTTTCGCTAAAATCCGGGCATCCCCGGCAATATACTGGCAGATTTCCGTCAAATACTCTTTCTCCCATGCCAAAAAATCCTCATCGGAATATGCTAGGTTTTCTGCAGACATATAACCCGTAATCTCTGCATCACTTATCCCTGTATGGATTAGATACCAGATATGGCCGTCTGCAACTTCCACATCGCGGATGAATACTTGATGACCGCTGGATACTGAAGCAACCGCTTCTCCTCCCGGCCTGGCATAAATATCCACTTCCTCCGCCAGATAAGCCAACGCCGCCACTATTTTCCAGCTCAACAGATTCTGTAAAGCTTCCTTTGCTTTTTCCAGCAGCATCTTTACCTCATCGGAAGAATCCATAGTTACTATATTCTCTTCCTTCAGCAGAAATTCCCCTTCTTCCAGATTCCTCTCTACGGCTCCTTCCGGCATATCCCCGGTTCCGTCTTCCGGAATACCATTCATTTCCCCGTTCAGGATATCACTGGCTTCTTCCTCTTCTTCCCCGCCATCTTCCATGCCGTTGTCCGTATCGTTTTCCATATCGTTTTCCTTATCATTTTCTATATTGTTCTCTGTACCGTCCTCTGCATCCTCTTCCGTATTTTCCTCTATATTATCTTCCGGGTCATCCTCCAGGTTATCTTCTGCATCATTCTCTATACCATTTTCCCCGTCATCTTCTATCTCAGTTTCTATCCAATTGTCTATATTTTCAATGCTGTAACTGCCGTTATTCTCTATCGCATCCTCAGCATTCCTCTCTTCTATCCCTGGTTCTTCACCATTTTCTCCCGCCAGTACGGCTTTCCTTTCTTCTGCCAGTTCCATCCCGGCAGCTTTCACTTCGGCGCCTCCCATGCCGCCCGAAAGCACAAGGGCAGTTGCCAACAATAATGCAATTATTCTTTTTCTCTTCATCCTATTTCCTTTTCTATTCTTATATTTTCATCGTATCTGAAACAGTAAATTTCCCCCGGAAAACTTTTCTATCATAAGGGTTTGCAGAACAATTTCCCAATTATAGAAAATATAGGGAATGATTCCGCCGAACCACTCCCTATAATAATAGATTATAACCCGAAAGAAGCCACTATGCCCCCAAATTCGGCGCTTTTGGAAAAGCCATAGAAAACATCTTCCCTGCTTGTGCCGCTATCCAAACGCTTTACCCAGTCGTTTAAACCTGCTTCATCAAATTCCCTTCCAAGGAACGTCCTGTAAAGAAGCTTAACATATTCTGTATTGCTTAACTTCTTGTTTCTGACTTCCGGGGAGAAAATGAATCCTTTGCCTACATCCTCCGGGGTAGCTTTCTTACTTACCAGCCGGCCTGTCCAATCGTTCAAGCCCGCTATATCAGGGATTCTCCCTAAAGCAATCTGATAAAATCTCCATACAAAAGCAGTTGCCCCCCGGTTCTTATCCCTATTCTCCACCACATTAATGGTTCCCCTTTTAATTCCGTACCCTTTGCATAGAGCGTCGAATTCTACCCCGTCAATAAAGCCTTTCAGCACAAAAGTCCGGCTCATGCCTGTATTCAAAGCGTCCATCCAGTTCTGTTTCCCTGACGGATCCGGTTCCCTGTCAAACAATGTCCGATAAAGGATGTCCACGTACTCGCTGTCACTTACGTTCCTGTTTGCAAATTCCTTGCTCTGGATAAACCCGCGCACTGCTTCCCCGCCAGTTACTTTTCCTTTCACCAGCTTGTCAGTCCAATCATTCAGGCCTGCGGTATCCGCCGGACGATTAAACACTTTCGTATAAAGACGTCTCACAAAATTCCTCGTAGCTACCGTCTTATAGTCTTCCAGTTTCAAAGTTTCCGTATGCTCGTTTACGATATCCTCTTTCCCGTTATTATAAACCGAAAGATACTGAAGGGTATAAGTTCCTTCCGTATACTTCTTCAAATCTGTAGTATCCCACTCAAAAGTAAGCTCCACTGTCCCTACTGTTTTTCCGAACGTGCCTATTTTTCTCGTCAGGGCATCCTGCACTTTCAGGGATTTCCCCCGGAAAATCGTGATACGGTATTCATCCAGTTCATTGCCGTAGCAAATCAAAAGAAACTTGATTTTGATTTTCGTATTATTGGAAAAAGTCTTATTGCCTTTTACCAGGCCAGGATCCAGCATAATCTGCCCATGTTCCCCTGCCCGTGCAATCAGTTCTTCATCCTCTATCACCCGTACATCTACCAATGTCAGTTCGCCAAAGTCTTCAAAGCCTTCGTTAGGGCTTTTATATATGACTTCGTCTGTTTCTTCCTCTTCTTCTGCCAGGACACGCCCCTCTTTTTCCATTATCTCCAAATCAATGTCCAATTCTTCCGATTCCAATATGGCATCGGCAGGCAAATCACCTTCCGGGTTCCAGATCACATCTTCCGGCAGATTTTCCTCCGGCTCATCGGATGGTATTTCTTCCTCCGGTATGTCTGTTTCATCCCCCGAAGGCTCCCCTTCGTTCTCCTGTTCCTGGTTATCTTCTTCTATTCCATCCGGGCTGCTGTCCGTATCTTCTATTATTTGATCAGGCAGCTCAACATCCCTTATCTCATTTCTCTCCTCATCACTGCCCATTTCCGCATCCACAGACGCTTCCGCTGCTCCTGCTGTCATAGGCATTACCATCGCTGCTATCAGTACCCATACAAATAAAAATCTTCCTGTTTTCTTCATACTTCCTCCTAAATCCATGACTGACCCATTTTCGACAAAACTTTCAAGTACATTTTATATCTATATATAGTGCATTGTCAACATCTGAATTCTGAATCTTGTGGGTTCCAGTTTTTCCCATTACTCGAAGATCACTTGCTTCACCGCAATCCCCAGCTTCCTGCTGTCCGGCACGCCAAAATCCTGGGGACTCCACGATTCACACAGGAAAGAAATCTCATTCTCCCCTTCCTCCGTCAGTTCTTCTGGCAGGGCAAAGAGCAGATCCCCCTCCAAGCATTCTTTTGTAATCGTATAGGAACTTGCATATTGCCCATTGATTTGGAGCTTAACTTCATATTCTTCCTTTCCAAGAGCGTCAAAGGGAAGGACAGTTCCCTGAACTACCCTGACCGTGTAGCTTTTTTTATCCAATACGCACTGGATCCTGTTTTCCTGAGGGTCGCCCCATCTAAAATCCGACTCCAGGCCATAATAACCGCTTATCATCACATCCCTGTCAGCCATCTTATATTCATACTGTTCTTGCTGCACTTTATATACTGCAATGTTCCTGTTCTCCTTGCTCATCTTTAACGGCAGCGGCAATAGTTTTCCATTGTATTCATTTTCATTCTCACTGGTTCCATACCAGTTCGCATAGACCATTTTACACATAGGAAGATATTGGTTCATCTCGGAAATAAAATAAATATCCCTGTCTTCTCCCTCCCCCTTTTTCTCCTTAGCCTTTTTGGACAGTTCCTGGCTCCTGGCCGGGAAGATAGGCATATCTATCAGCTCCCTGAGGGGAAGGTAGGATATCATCCCCATATCCGGGTTCATATAAACGACAGCATCTTCCGGTATGACAGCCGCTGTTTCCTCCAGAATCTTCCACTCCATCCTTGTATCATCGTCATTTTTTGCCAATACGAAATCATACGGCATACAGACCGCAACATAGACAGCCGTCATAATCCAGACTGCCGCTTTTCCTGGCGCCGTCTTCCAGTCATTTACCGCTATCCCTATCGTCAGCGCCGCTATACAGATAAAGGGCGCCAAATAACGGCCATAATAATAATGGTAGAAAATATCCTTGCGCAAAAAGCAGCAATAAAAGAGAATGCAGTAAGCGGACATTCCTATAATAATCATTGTCCGGGCGTTCTGCCAGCACAGGGAGGGTTTCCAGAAAATATAGGCCCCTGCCAGGATCATCAGTATGCCTCCCCCATACATGACAAAACCGGTTATGGACAAATGCTGCACCGCTTCCTGAAGCGTTTCATACCCATCCCCTGCCAGCCTGCCCGCAATACGTAACTGAAGCGCAACAAATACAATCAAACCAAGCCGGACGCAAATCTTCCCGATCCATTCCTTTTCAGGAAAATGCAGCAGGTTCTTTCCACCGGCAGCAAGCAAGAGAAAACTGAACAATAACCCTAATGCCGAAACCCCCAGCAAAAACGGCAATACCGTTTCCCGGCGGATCAGCCTTGTAAACTGGTATAACGGGGAAAAATTATATACAAAACTATAAGTAGCCGCTATTCTTGAGACATTGATCATGGAAACCATAAAAGCCAGCAGAACCGCAGCCGATGCGTAAATATAACCCTTCTTTTTGCTGTAAATGAACATCCCCCAGAAAATCAGTATGATAACCGGAAGGATTGTGTATATCGTCAGATGGTAAAAAGAAAACGCAGTCACTGTTAAAGCGGCATAGCCTGTTTCTATACCATTTCCATCACCTGTCATGAAATATAGGAACCCCACGATGATACAAGATAAAAACATTTCCGTCAGGGAAGATTTGGATACCCATAAAATAATCGGGGAAACCGCATATAAAATGCCAATGGCATATTTTACCGGTTCCCTCAGCCTCAGATTCCCGCATGTAAAAAAAAGCAGGAACAGGCTGCAAATATAGAAAACCGTCTGTATTCCCGCCATATGTCCCATCCCAAAAAGATTCCCCCATAATGCCAGCATTGCGGAAAAAACAGGAATCCCATGATAAAATCCGGAAACATCGCTCCGTTTCCCCTCTTCGGGCAGGGAAGGAAGGGTTTCATCGTATATGTAATATCCGACAAGCTGGGAATCCACAAACTGGCAAAATTCTTTTTTTCCCTCTTCATCCAGCAGCTCATATTCCTGGAAATCTTTCTGGTTTTCATAATGGCGGTTCATAAAAGCAACCGCCTGCGTCTGGTATACTCCCTCATCCTGCCCCATCCCGTAAAAACCAAATTTATTCCATACAACAGGCAGCATGAAAAGTGTCAAAACAATAGGGAACAAATACCGGCGTACCGGCCATTCCAGCTTAAGCCCTCTTTTTTTCTTCCATCCAGGCAGAAGAAAGGCAGCCTCTGCCAATGCAATGAGAATTAATGCCCTTTTTATACTGAATACATCCAGGCCAAATAATATGCCGCCAACGATTACATAGCAGCAAAAATATAAGAATACGGAAAGCACACTGCATTTTACCCCGTCCGTTTCTTTTAAAAAAAGGAAACATATCCAAAAATTCAGTATAATCCCTGCGCCCAAAAGCACCCCATCCATTTATCCCTTGCTCCTGATATATTCTATAAATCTTTCCGCCGTTACCCGATTATCAAAATCTTTTAACCTTTCTTTCCCGTTTTCCGCCATCTTTCTTCCAAGCGTATGGTCGCTAATGACACGGTTCATAGCTCCTGCTGTCTCCAGCGGGTCCTTTGTTTTCAGCAACAGCCCCGCTCCCCCTAAGGTTTCCCCTACCGCACTGCTGTCATAAGCAATGACAGGAACCCCAAAAATCATGGCTTCCACCAAAGGAACTCCGAAGCCCTCGTGGTCGCTCTGGCATAAAAACAAATCCGCGCAACGGTAAAAGGCCAGGATTTCCTGAAATTTAATATGCCCTGGATAAATCACATCCTCCACTCCTAATTTTCTTGCGTACTCTGCTAACTGCGCCTGGTAACTTTCCATCCCGCCCCATGTGCCGGTTAAAATAAGCCTGGATTGGGGGTTATAATATTTCTTATAATGATGGAACGCATTAATTACATCATGCTGTGCCTTGTTAGGAACCACTCTTCCCACAAACAGAATGTTCGTCCATCCGTCTTTATACTGCTTCTCCACCGCCTCGTCAGGTTTCTTTTTATAGTCGTCAAAAGCAATCAGAATAGGGATTACCGTAATATCGCACTGGTAGCCCATACGTATCAGGTCTTCTTTATTATATTGGGAATCCGCAATGCAGGCAGATACTTTACCCGCAAGATACGCTGCATCCTCCAGCCCTGTCTTGCAATTGATTTCCCCCTGTCTGTTATATCCTGCAAAATACTGGGGCGGTGTAATATTATGATAATTAATAATAATTTTACATTTGTGTTCCGTTATCTTCCGGTTCAGCTCCGTTCCTGTGGACAAATGGTACAGAATAATATCCCCGTCCTTTTCCTCATACATCCGGTAATCCTCCGCCGTCCCTTCCGGCAGCCTGGAATCAATGACTTCCGCATAAGTTTTCGTTTTAATCCCGTTCTCCTTAAAAGCTTTTTGCAAAGCGACAACATGATTCCCTATTGCATCGCCGAACGCAAGCACTTTCAATACCTGAATAATCCGCATACTCTTTTCTCCCATAACATTCCATACCGCCGCTTTACAGCCCCGTCCTCATGCTATCTTCTTTTTGCCGGCCTATTAGAACATTGCCGCTTCCTCTATCACAATGTCTTCCGTCCCGTCGTTGCTGATAACAAACTCCACATCTTTTTCCAGCCAGCCCAAAGCAAACTCTATTTCATTCACCCCTTCCGTCAGGTTTGTAAAAAACAGTTCTTTCTTCCCTTTGTCGGCCGTAATTCTTAATGCAACGCTTTCCCGGCCTTGGAGCTTCACGGCAAAGCTCATCCGGTAGCTGCTTTTTCCTAACGTCATATAAGGCCCGCAGACAAGCCCTTTCCCATGGAGGACAATATTTCCGTCTTTCCTTTCCCCATACTCCGATACATATAGACATGACTTATAATCCACTCTGTCACCTTTCCCCGCAAAAACATAACAGATAAAATCCCTTTCCTCTATGGCATTACGGCTGTCCACTATTTCCAGCCCTGCTTTTTTGCACATTACTTCCAAGGAATCCCCCGTAAAGAAATGCGTATGGAACCTGGTATATTCATATTTATATATATAACATGCGGTACTATGAGCCATCTTAGAATCCGGATGCATCAGTAAAGTTTTCATCCATTGAAGATCTGTCACCGGATCCAAAAGATGTTCCAGCAGGTCATTGGAATAGATGCCGTCAAATTTCATCTTTACCAGTTCCTCCTGGCTAGTGATCATATATGGGTTGTCCGTCTCCGGCGCATAAGGTTCATACCCATATACATTATACCCCTCCGCCCGCAGCTTCTGTATTGATTTTGACCAGCAGCCGCAGCCATAATTCAGGTAAATGCCATCCTTATCCGGGTTCAACATATAAAAAGCTTCGATTTCTTTATCAAAAGAAGACCCTTCCGAAAAACCATAATAATGAACTTTGTAGTCCTCATCAATTTCCTCCTGGGTCAGCTTCATGAATTTTGTGGGTCCGAAAATGACGCCGCACTCCGGGCATACATACCTTACCAGCTTTCCCCCGTTAAAGATACATTCCGTCTCCTTCGTTTCAAAAGACCCCCTCACTGCATGATAACCGCATATATTGCAGTGTATCATGTCCGTATCTTTTTCCTCCCTGGCCGCTATTTCATCTATCTGTTTCCATTTTACGCCCATAAGCTGCCTGGAAATTGTCTGGATTTTATCTTGTACCAGTTCTTCATAGAGCTGCTCTATTTGTTCCTCCGTCTGTTTTTTTACCTGCTCCACCATCTGCTTTTTTCTTGCAGTATATTTCAGTTCATCCGCATCCACATAATATTTTAACTGATTCAAGGTCCGGACTACATCCTGATTAAATTTATTCTGGTAATTCACGATCGGCCAGAATACGCATTTCGACACTTTACGCACTGTTTTCTGGAAAAGCTTTTTCACCGGGTTATTTCCCGGGAAGGGGAAACACATGGGATTATTCCATTCTTTATTGCAGGCATTGATCTGATTCTGCAGTTGCGCCCTATTAAATTTCCCGTCGTCCGTGCCTGGCATGGAAGGGATCGGTATATCCTGGAATTTTAAATCCTCTTCCTTATACCCCTTTTCTTTAATTTCGGCCCTGATTTCCGCCATGATCTGTTCTACATCAATTTTCTGCATCCTATTCCATTCCTCTCTTTGTCTCCATAATCGTAAGCATCTGCAGAACTCGTACGCTTTCTGAATGCCCTGGCAGTTTATAGTTTAGCCATTATTTATTGCATAACGCTTCAAAGTATGCGGTATATTTTTCCACGATCACATCCCAGGCAAAATGGCTCATTACAAATTCCCGGCCCAGTTTCCCCATTTCCGCCGCAGTCCCGTCATTTTTCAACAGGTAATTCACTGCGCCTTCAAATTCAAAATAATTGCCAAAATATAACCCTGCCCCGGACTGCCGTGCAAAATGGCTTGTTACGGCGCATTCCTCATGAACCAGCGCCGGCCTTCCGCATAGCCAGCTTTCCATAATAACTAAAGAGAAACTTTCATTCTTCGAAGGCTGACATAAAAGATGAGCCGCCGCATAGGCGTCGAACTTATCCTGCAGATCCACAAACCCTAAGTCATAGACTTCTTTTTCTATTGCTTCCGGCAGTGTTACCGTTCCGCCGCCAATCAAAACTAATTTCAGGTCATTATGGTTCCTCGCTTTATATTCGGCAAAATTATGGATCAGCGTGTAGATATTTTTCCCCACGTCCTTGCGCCCGGCATAAAGGATAAAAGGCTCGTCAATATGATATTTTTTGCGGAATCTGCCGCTGTCATATGTAATATCCGTATATACGCCTCCCCCCAGCACGGCCATATTCACTTTAGAAAGGTCATATACCCTTTTTGCCAGCTCCGCTTCCGGCTGCGCATAGAAGATCATCCCGGCCACTTTCGGGAATATCTTTTTGAAAATTTCCATATATACATAACTTTCATTATGAAAACACGGAATCAGCACAGCTTTCTCTAAGCAGCGCTGGATCCCATAATATGTCGTCCCGAACATATACGGGGTAAATACAAACAACCCATACTCTTCTTTATGTTCCCCAATATAATCATATAAATCCGGGCTATTAATCATTTCCTCCGCAAAAATCTTTTCTTCTGCCTCCGTTAGCGGCATCTGGTTCCGCATCAGCTTGATGTTTACTTTATGAAAAGCCTCCGCATCCCGTTTTCTCACCGGGAATCTTCTTATGGTAATTCCTCCCTCCACCGTCAGGCCAGGTTTATGATAATTATCATTCCAGTCCGCTAAAAATTCCTTGACACAAGTAGACAAAATCTCCAGTTCCATCCCTGACTCTGCCAAATGCTTCGTCAGACCCCTAAGCGCTGCTTCCGCCCCTCCCGGGATATTCATTCCAAACCATGGAATCACAAATCCAATTTTCTTCATAAGACCTCAAATCCTTTACATTATATTCCATTCATGGTCAATTCTCATTACGCCCACGTCTTCAATGACCGAAAAGATCTCCACCGATGCCGCTCCCTTATAATAATCCGCAGTATGCCCGTCTTCCGATTCTATCGCAAAATCCATCAGATACTTCCCTTGCAGCAGGTTCACTTTTTTTAAATACAGTTCCACTGTTCCGTCTTTTTCCAAAGAAAAGCTTTCCAAACGGTCTATCCTCGTATTGGTCCCGTAGCAATGCATTTCATCGCTACGATATACCGCTATGCCGATTACGGCATTTTTCACTGTTTTCCTCACCTCATAATTTATCTTCAGCCGGATATCGCTTCCGGTACGGAAAGCGTTCTTCTCCTGCCCTCCGGCATCAAAGATCTCTATCTTTGTAATATGGGCGTCCCCATTCCCCCAACGGCTCCCGTCTTTTTCTCCGTTCTCATCCTGGCTCCGGGCTTCCTGTACGGTTCCTGTTTCTTCCGTTTCCTGACCGTTTTTCTTCCGCTGGCGCCTGGCCTCTTTATCTGCAATCTCCTGACGCTTTTCCCCCATATAATTCATATACAACGGGTGGATTTTCCTGGGCGTCCCTTCCGCCCTGATAACCCCTTTATGGATCCAGATAGAACGCTCGCATATCTGTTCGATCTGCCCCATGGAATGGGACACGATCACAATCGTTGTCCCTTTTGCCTTTATTTCCCGCAGCTTATTAAAACATTTTGCCTGAAAACCGGCATCCCCTACGCCGAGGATCTCATCAATCAGCAGTATCTCCGCATCCACATTGATCGCCACTGAAAAAGCAAGACGCATATACATACCGGAAGAGTAAGTCCGTACCGGATTATCAATAAATGCTTCCAGCTCAGAAAAAGCAATGATGTCGTCCAGCCGTTTTTCTATTTCTTTCCGGGAGAGTCCAAAAATAGACGCATTGATAAATATGTTTTCCAAGCCGCTCATATCCGGATGAAATCCCGCGCCCAATTCAATCAGGCTGGACACCCTTCCCTTCATCTCAATGCTTCCCGTATCCGGATACATAATTCTCGTCAGCAGCTTTAACGTAGTGCTTTTCCCGCACCCGTTTTCCCCGATCAGCCCGATGGCTTCCCCCTTTTTTACATCAAAGCTGATCCCCTTTAGGATTTCCCTTTTCTCATATTTACGGCGTTTATTGGAAACGATTTTTTCCTTTATGGTACTGCCTTTATCCAAATAGACTTTAAAACTTTTTGTAATATCCCTTACTTCGATAGCATTCTCTGGATTCATTATAATTCCTCCGCAAAATGACGTTTTAAGATGCTGAAAATAAAACAGCCCACTGCAAGCAATGCCGCCCCTAAAAGACATGCATGGAGCAAAGTGGATATCTGCGGCGGCTGTTTATAATATAATATATCGCGGTATGCAACGATTACCGGAGTCATCGGATTAATCATAAAAATAGGCTTGAACTGATCCGGCACCATTTCCACCCCATACATTACCGGTGTCAGGAACTGCCATGCCATCGCAATAATGATTAAAATATGTTCCAGATCCCGCAGATAAACAGTAAGAGCCGATGTAATGAACGCAATCCCCAAGGATAAGAGGTATTCTACCAGAATGACCAAAGGCAGATAAATCACCGCCCCCAGACAGATTCCTTTTCCCGATACCAGCAGCACCGCCAATACCACAAAAAACGACAGCAGCATATTCACAAGCTGGCTTGTCACATGGGCAACCGGCAGCACTTCCCTTGGAAAATAAATTTTCTTTACCAGTTCCTTTTGGGAAAAAATACAGCTAGAACCCCCTGTCAGGGAAGAACTGAAAAATATCCATGGAATCAAAGCAACGAACAAAAACAAATAATAATCCTCTATCCCTGACCGCATAATCGCTGAAAAAACCACCGTATATACAGCTAACTGCAAAAGCGGGTTCAAAAACGTCCAAGCAAACCCAAGAACCGACCCTTTGTATCTTCCTCTTAGATCCCTTTGTATCAGGCTGCCTATCATTGATTTATAGGCATATAATTCTTTTATTATCTTCATTTCCGCTCCCTATCCTAACCGCAAATTACGGAATCTCTATCATGGCGCTTACCTTGTCCAATATTTTCTCCCATGTAAAGTATTCCTGAATGTAGGCTTTTGCATTTCGGCAAAGCCTGTCGTAGTCTTCCCCGCATAAACGGATCATACCTTCCCGAAACCCGTCATACCCCATATAGTATATACCGCCGCCGCTTTTGGCACAATGCCCCTTTAAGACCCCGCACCGCCCATTGACGATAACCGGCTTCCCCAAGGACATCGCCTCCAGGACGGAAATCGACAGGCTTTCAAATTGGGACGGCAGCCATAATGCCTTTGCCGCTTTTATCCCGTCGAATTTATCTTCTTCCGGCACAAACCCCAGATAATGTATCCCTTCCGCCTTGGGGATTTCCATAAAATCCTGCCCCATAATTACCAGATCCATTTCCGGGTTTTCTTTCCTGTAATCCATAAAAAAACGGAACATTTCCCCGCAGCCTTTGTTTTCATCCACTCTTCCCGTATAGATCAGAAACGGCCGCTCTATTTTATACTTTTCCCGGAACCGTCCATCCTCTATGTCCTTCGGCGCATCTATGCCGATACCTGCCACCGCATGAGGCACCTGTTCATTATGGAACAGATCCTGGACAAAATCCCGTTCTTCCTCTGTCAGATAGATAATCGCCTTCGGCATGTGAAACAGCTTACGGTAACAGTCAAAATAAATGCAGAATTCATCGTGCGCCGTAGGTATAAAAACAGATTTTCCGCTGACTTTGGGCATTCCCCATACTGTAGTATAATACAAATATGTGATAAATACAAATACATCATAATTTCCGGCATTTTCATCTATATATTTTAACAGCTTAGGCGCGTATGGTCCTTGGGCATTCACCCACGCCCTGTTTACCGCCTTTGCGTGCCATCCTAAGGCTGACATCAGTTTCCCGCTGACCTTCTGCATTAACACATTTCTCTTTTTTTCCACCGGGAAACGGCGGATCAGCACCCCATGAATGATTTCCTCATCGCAGGGATAACTGTTCTGCCACGTATCATACGAAACCGCCTTTGTTGTCAGCACTTCCACCTCATAATCCCTGGCCAGTTTCTCTGCCAGCAGCCTCGTATAATACTCCGATCCCCCGTTTACTTCCAGCCCGTATCTTTGATTCACCAGCGCAATTCTTTTCACCTTAACCTCCATGCCAGAGTACATTTGAGGCTCTGGCTCAAATTGCCGATTGAAAGATAAGAGATCCGTCTTACTTTCCAACTGGCCCTATCTGCCTATATTGCAGATACGCAAATCCGTGCGGGGAACCCCGCTGCCGCTCACGCCGTAATAATCGCCTTACAGCTTTCTCTTCCGCTTTGTTCCCCCATACGGTATTCAAATTCCAGGCGGTATTCCCCTTGATTGCGTAACCCCCATACCGTAAGATCCACCCCGGAAGCCTGCGCAGGAAGCGGAGCCTCCTGAAACTCCGTCACCGGCATACCGTCTGCCGTTAAATAGCGGAAAGCAAGAACCGCCCCCGCCTTTTGATGCACGAAATCCTTTTCATAACATATCGAAAACTCCAATTTATGACAGCTTCCCTTTTCCATAACGATATATTCGGGCAAATGAACGGCTATTTTTTTACCCGCCGTCACTGTCGCTGCCGGATACTCCATATGCTCCAGGCTGTATACCGTCCGGTAGGCTTCATACTTTTTCCCTGAGCAATCCGCCATATGCTGCCGGTTCACATACAATACCGTTTTCCGCAAGTTCTCTTCCCATATGGAATCTTTCCATTCCTTTGAAAATCCTTCAAAAATCCCGCCTTTTTCATAATGTTCCGGGTAAAAATTCTCAAACATATATTTCTCCGGCTTAACAAGCATCTGCCAGTCGGTGCCATTCCCCGGCCACATCATCGTCAGATAAGGGCGTATCTCAAGATCCTCCGGATAATATTTCATCATATAATTAAAATATACGCTCCATTCATCCAGCCCTTCTGTTTTAATTTCCGGATATTTCCCAAGCATTTCCAGGTAAATGCTTCTATTGATAATCTGAGGCATATGAGAAGAAAACTGATAACATGGGTATTTCCTTTCTCTCAGGAAATCATATGTCCGGAACATGGAACTGTCAAAAGAAGTGGGTATTCCTCCCGTCCCTTTCCATTCCCTCAGCATATAAAAATAATACCCTATATATTTTCCGTTCTGGTAAAAAACCTCCCTTCCCATAGGATACATAGGCCGGTAATCGTCATCGCTCATAATAAACGTATCGTCCAGAATCCCGCTTTCCATTGCCAGGCAGCGCAGATAAAAGTTTCTTCTCGTATGGTCTTCGGGCAAAGGCGTTCCAGCCAGAACTTCCGAATCCGTCAGGAACTGCAGCCTTAGCTTTCCCCCATAAGCTTTTTCCACCATTTGCTTCATATCATCCGGGCAGCATAGGACAATTTCTTTAATATAGCTCATATAATTTTCAATAAACGGTAATGTGGCCATAAAATTTTCCGCCCGGGAGGTCAGCATGACCATCTGTCTTATTTCCGGCTCCTTTAATCTCTTTTTTTGATTCAATGTCTTTAACCGGTCCCCCATGTTTTCCA
This sequence comes from uncultured Lachnospiraceae bacterium, assembly GCA_910576535.1. GTDB lineage: Bacteria > Bacillota > Clostridia > Lachnospirales > Lachnospiraceae > Kineothrix. Next base: position 62,238 of record CAJTKK010000001.1, read on the forward strand.
CCGCCTCATCCCATGATAAAAATGTATAATTTTTGATTTCCCTTTTCTTATCCAGATAGCGTTCTTCCTCTTCCAGATATCCGTTCACCACCCTGCACAGCTCCTGCGGGCTGTCCGGGGGGAAATAGCCGCACCATGCGCCCCCTACTTCCTTCATGACATCCACATCCGAAGCCAGAACCGGCGTGCCGTTTTTCATTGCTTCCACAATTGGCAGGCCAAAACCCTCCGTATAAGACGGAAATACTAAAAAATATGCATTTTGGTATAAATATTGCAGCTCCTTATCGCTTAAACCGGAAAATACAAATAACTTCCTGCCAAGCTGTTCATGCCCGTCCACCCTTTTTTTCAGCTCATCCACATTCCATCCCCAACGGCCTGCCCATATGAGATGCAGGTCTTTCCCAAAAAGTTCCTCTTCAAAGGCGTTAAGAACAGTTACATGGTTCTTCCTGGGTTCTATCGTCCCGGCCATCAGAAGATATCTTCCCGCACCCGCCGCCTGCATAACCTCACTGCCAACCTTAGCTTCTTCCGTTTCCATATCTGCCGGATCAGCTCCCAACGGGCAGACATAACCATTAATCCTCCCAATTCCCAGTTTATCTGTCAGTTCATTCACTTTCTGCAATGTAGAATTGGCGGATGTGAGGATGATATCCGCATAAAGCAAATATGTTCCTATATAATCCAGATAATTAATCAATGTATTTTCATGTACATAAGCAGGATGCGTCACTGGGATTATATCATACAAATAAAGCGCAATTTTTACCCCCTTTTCTTTTAAATACGGAATAAGGGAACTCCTGCGCAGCCACATATTCCACACATTGTCCATATCAAAAAAACAGGAACCACGTTCTATGGAAGAGATAGGGATATCTTCCCCCTCCCCTTCCTTTGTCATATGCACGAACACACCCGCGCTATAGTTATATTTTAAGAGAACAAGTTCAAAATCCTCCCGTTTATCCAGTCTCTCCACCGTTTCCTTAACCACTCTTTGAATCCCTGTGATCTGCTTCGTCTTGGATAAATTTGTAATATCTACATAAACTTTCACGCCAACCCCCATGCTGCCGCCAGGATGCGGCCTGAATCCGGATAAAAATATATTTTAACGCCCTATGCCTAACAAATTCTTTAGCTTTCCATATAAGCCAAAAGGAAGTTTCCTGGCAATGGCTTTTAATTTCACTTTTATTTCTTCTTTGCGGTACAAATTCCCTGCCGCTCTCGCCCCTGTGCGGAAAGGCACATAAATATTGTGGCTGCAGCCCTCATTCTTCATTCTATATTCCTCAGACTTTAGCATCTGGTATACCAGCTTTTTTCGGAATTCTTCTTTTTCCAGCCGTCCGGCTTCCGCCGCCCATCTCTTTTCTTCCGCCGTATCCGGCATCCTATAAAATAAATTCTCATAAAGCGCATAAAGAAAATCTTTGTCTTCCATGGGATAAAGCCCGGACAAATCATTCTGTCCGGGCTCCTTTCCTACACATGACAAAAAAGCTTCTTTTGAAATGCGCGTACTGTCAATGACAGTTTCCTCATATAGTTTTGAAAAAACTTCCCTATCACGGTTACTTAAATTATTCATCTTATAAACCAAAACTCTTAATCAAATTATCAAATTCCTCTGATTCCGAAAAACCGTCCACTACATCCTGTATCGTAGCCCCTTTGCTCAGCCTGCTCATCCAGTCATTATAACCAGCCTTATCCGCCGGACGGTCAAAATATGTTTCATACATTACTTTGACAAAAGCATCATTGGACAATTTCCGGTTAGCGAATTCATCAGAGAAAATAAATCCAGCCACCACCTCTTTCGGTGAAGTCCCTGTCAGTATTCTGTTGCACCAGTCATTCAGCCCTGCCACATCTATTTTCTTTCTGGATAAAGCCTTTGTATAAATCCGGCTGACAAATTCGGTTACGCCACGGTTCTTATCCCGCGCCTCTCTCATCTCCACGATTCCTCTTTCAATACCAAACCGGTTGCACAGATTCTGGAATTCCTCTGATTCTGCGAATCCCCGGTACACAAATTCCCTGGAAAAACCTGTACTGAAGTCTTTCAGCCAGCCTGACTTTCCGCCTGCATCTGCCGGACGGTCGAACATCGCGCTGTAAAGCGTATCCACATATGAACTGTCGCTTGTCTTTTTATTTGAATATTCATCGCTGAAGAAGAATCCGCGCGCAACCATTGCACCGCTTTCATCCCTCACCAAAAGGCGGGTTGTCCAGTCAAGCAGTCCTGCCTGTTCATCTTTCCTGCCAAGCACCTTCTGGTAAAGTCTCTTAACAAAGCCTTCTATCTTTGGCTCCGTTACATAAGGGTTATCCTCTGTTTCCCCAGGCGCCACCGTATTATTTTCATCCACTACCGTACCATTGGCAATAAATACTCTTCCGTTTACGATCACATTACCTTTCACCGTTCCTGAAGACCTGTTGTAAGCGATACATTCCTCCCCTACGCCTGCCACATAATTGCCGCCGGTCTTTACGTTGGAATCTTCATTAATAATCCCATGATTCCTGCTTTGACGTACCCGGTTCCCGGCAATCGCCCCCTGGGAGTTTCTTGAGAATGTAATCCCCTGATGGCCGCTGTTGGATACATCGTTTGCCAGCACAGTTACATTTTTGGAACTGTAAGTAACCTGGATTCCGTGGTTGCCGGATCCGTTTACTTTGTTCTTATAAACCATCACATTTTCACTGTTATTCGCAACGATAATACCATTCCCGTTATTGTATAAAGCGCTCTTTACCCCTGAGATTGTATTTTCAGATATCATGCTGCCGCCGGAATACTGCACAACTACGCCTTCCCCTACTCCTGCCCCGGTATCCGACACATTGTTTTTATGAATCGTAGCCTTTGCATGGAATACAAGAATACCGCTTAAGTTATCTGCTTTTACCGTATTTTCTGTAATTGTCACGGGATATTCCGTACATGCCCCTGAATTGCCCAAGTTACCTTCTACATAAATACCTTTATTCCTGTTTGTCTCCGTTGTATTCCCTTTGATCAGGGCATTGTTGCAGCGGCAGGTATAAATGCCTATGTTATTGGACCGTACCTTATTGTTGGTAATTTCCGGCGCATCCACATTATCTATGGTAATTCCATCGCCTTTATTATTCTCCACCGTGTTGCCGTCTATCTTCGGCTTGTCCGAAGCCGTATGGATCAAAATGCCATGAAGCCCATTATTTCTGACAGTATTTCTCAATATTTTGTCATTAGCGGAATGGTAAATCAGGATCCCTTGCTGCCCATTCCCGCTCATGGTATTGTCCTCTACCGATACTCCGCCTATATTTTCAACATACAAGCCAGCCTTTGCGCCGTTTAACAAGGAGTTTCCCTTAATGACAACAGAATTTCCTCCCCCTATCGTTATGTTTGCTTCGCTGGACTCTTCTACGGTATTTCCTTCTACCTTAACCGCTCCTTTGCAATTGGAAAAAATTAAGATTCCGTCTGCGCCGCTTTTCTTTATCTTATTATTTACAGCCGTTACCCCGTCTATATTGACTGCCGCAATCCCCCGTTCGGAGCTATTCGTCAGCACATTGCCGTCCGCCGTAAAGTTTCTCGTGCTTTCCGCATAAATTGCGCTTCCCTGAGTTCCGGTTACCGTATTCTTTTTCACGGAACAGTTCGCGCCAAGCACCAGGATGCCGCTGCCGGATACATTATTTACGGTATTGCTTTCCACTGTAACCGACGAATACATCTCACGTACCCGTATGCCAAAGCCTGCATAACCGCCATTAATCGTACATCCGCGGATTGTCGTATTGCTTCCGGAAGCGTCTTCGGAGTTCCTTGCCACATCCCCTTCTTTCCCCTGGATGCTAAGTCCCACTCCTTCCAATACCATATTGACAATTTCCACATTCCCGGAAACATCAAAAGTCAGGCAGTTACCGTTGCCAATCCATGTCCCTCCGTCCAGCCGGAAATTCACAGCGCCGTCCTGCTTTACAAACATCATTTCCTCTTGCTGCAAATGAATCATTGCCCCGTTCTCTACTGCAATTTCCGCATCCGAGCTTAACCTTAATGCGGAATTGATGTAATAGGTCCCCTGGGGAATCACAATCTTTACTTTATGGATTCCCATTGCGCCTATGCCTGCTTTCGCACATTCCTCCGACTGCATAAAGTCCAACGCTTTCTGCAATGCCTGGGTATCCTCATCCGCATTCTGATTGCCTGCGCCAAAGTCTCTGATATCTATAATAACGGTATCGGAAGAAATGCTATATGCGTTTTCTTCCTCTAAAGCATTTTCCAGCTTACTCTCCACGATTTCCTGCAGTTCTCCCGTAATTTCTGTTTCTATGACTGCATCGGGCAGCGCATCATCCGTTCCGGGATTGATCACGTCTTCTACTTCTGCCGGGCTATCCGGTTCCTCCCCATTCTCTGTATCCTCTGCTTCGTTCCCTTCCTGGTTGTCCCCGTCGGTATCTTCCGGCGTTGTGTCTTCGTCCTGCGTACCATCCGTATCTTCCGGCGTTGTGTCTTCATTTTCCGCACCGTCCGTATCTTCCGGCGTTATGTCTTCATTTTCCGCACTGTCCGTATCTTCCGGCGTTATGTCTTCATTTTCCGCACCGTCCGTATCTTCCGGCGTTATATCTTTATTTTCCGCACTGTCCGTATCTTCCGACACACTTTCCTCCTGCCCGTCTGTCCCCTCTATTGTCCCAGGCTCCTCCTTTGCCGCTTCCGCCGCATAAACTACCGGGCTGATACTGCCGCCCCCTGACGTAAACACTATGTTGGCCGCTATTCCCATAGCTATTAGCTTCATAATTCTTTTACGCATCTCTTCCTCTCCATTCTTCCTGATTTCACATTTCATATTCCTGTTTTTTATCATACATGAATGCGTCTGCAAAGTCAACAACCCTTGTTTTTCCTATTCAAAAAAAGCGGCTTTGCCGCTTGATGAAGAGCCCCCGGCTCTTCGCCAATTTACATCCTTCTGACGAAAGATTTTCTTATAAAGTGAAAAAAGAAAGGCAGCCTTTCCGCTGCCTTTCCCTGTCTTTAGAGACAATATTTTATAATCCGTATTGTTTCATAATATTGGAAAATTCTGTAGAACGTGAGAAGCCTTCCAATACCTTTTCCTTGGACGTTCCTTTCTCCAATTTGCTAACCCAGTCTTTTAAGCCAGCTTCATCGAATTCCCTGCCCATAAATGCTCTGTAAAGAACTTTAACAAACTCTGTATTATTCAGGTTCTTATTTGCAAATTCCTCGGAGAAGAAGAACTGTTTTGCTACGACCTCAGGCGTCATTTCTTTTCTTAAGATACGGCCTGTCCAATCTTCCAAACCTGCCGGCTCCCCTTTCCGCCCAAATACTTTTTCATAAAGACGGTTTACAAACATAGTAAGCCCTTCATTCTGATCCCTGTTATTCCCAAGTGTCAAATGCCCCGGCTGGATGCCAAATTGTTTACACAAATTAGCAAACTCTGTTGAATTTACAAATCCTGCCAATACATATTCTCTCGAAATACCATTGCTCAATTTTCCAGTCCAATCGTCTTTTCCGCCTTTATCTGCAGCCCTGTCAAAGAAAGAACGGTACAGCACGTCAAGATAAGCGGAATCATTCAGCTTTCTGTTGGTAAATTCCTGACTCATGATTACGCCTTGCGCAAAGGCTGCGCCATCCTTTTCTCCTGACATTAACTTTTCTGTCCAGTCATCCAGTCCTGCCGCTTCTGCTTCCCTGTTCAAAGCTGTTTTATACATTCTCTTGACAAACTCTCTTGTTTTGCTTGGGTCAGGAGCCACATAAGCTTCTGACGGGCTGGAGTCCTCGCTATTCAAAGTTTTTGTAAGGTCACCGCTCAAAGCCCGGACAGAAAATGTCCATGCTTCCACATCCGCAAGATCAGGATCATCCAAATATTTGCTGAAATCTGTTGTCAAAGCATCCGCATACTTTCCGGTCAATGTCCTTTTAATGAGCCATTCCCCATCTGTATAAAGAGTTACTTCATAGCCATCTACATTTCCTACCCCTGCCCATGTTGCATTCTTTCCTTTCCAAGCAAGGCCTGAAGGTGTTGAAAGGGAAGAAGAAGGTCTGTTAAATACAAATTTGGAACTTAACCGGTACAGCAAGTCAGGATCCTCAAAAGATTCCCCGCTGGTAATTGCGGCAACCGCTACCTGATAAGTGCCGCTTTCCGTAATATGTGTCCGGAAATCGCCTCTGCCATCCGCTACCGATGCCCCTATTGTAGTAGCTACAACAGCTTTTCCATTTTTCACCAGCAATACCTGATAAGCAATTGCATTATTTGTCAGCCCATATGAATATGCGCCGATTCTCATATTGGTCCAGCTAATGCTGGGAGGGGTAAGCTGTGCCACTTCCGACGACGTACATGCTACTGTCTGGTCGCTGCCAAAGCCTAAAAACTTTTCGCCATCCCCGGTTAATTCTAACAGCAGAGCCCCTTCCAGGGATATGTAAGACAAATCTCCCATGCTTTCCGCTGTCTCTTCTTCCACTATAAATTTCTCTTCCGGCAGTTCAAGGTCAGGCAGTTCCTCTTCCACCATTCCCTTTATCTCAGAACCATCCAATTCGGAAGACTCGATATCTGTAACGCTTCCATCTGCTGCGGGTTCCTCTTCATTTACGTCTTCATCCACTGCAGAATCCTCTTCATTTACGTCTTCATCCACTGCAGAATCCTCTTCATTCACATCTTCATCCACTGCAGAATCCTCTTCATTTACGTCTTCATCCACTGCAGAATCCTCTTCATTCACATCCCCGTCCACAGGAGACTCTTCTTCTACAAAAGAATCTTCTTCTACAGGAGCGTCTTCTTCTACAGGAGCGTCTTCTTCTACAGAAGAGTCTTCTTCTGTTTCCCCTTCCGAAGGCGGCAGCTCTTCATCCGGCGCCTCTTCTTCAATTACAGTTTCTGTTTCCACCGTTTCTTCCGTCACTTCTCCAATTGCCGCCGGCTCTTGCGCAAATGCGCTAAGTGGTGTAGCCAGCATTGCAATCGTTGTCAGTAAAACTAGGCATTTCTTGATTTTCATTTTCTTTCCTCCTTCATCTTTTTAAAAACTGGTCATAAATAATTGTACCCAGTAATTATACCCATTGTGTTGGTAATACCCTACGCCGATTTCCGTAAACCGGCTGTTTAAAATATTATTCCTATGGCCTGTGCTGTTCATCCATCCATTCATGACCTTGGACGGGGAAGCATATCCTGCCGCAATATTCTCTCCAGCCATCATATAAACTAATCCCTGATCTTTAATCGCAGTAAAGCAGGAAGATCCGTCCGGCCTTGTATGGCTCCACCTGACAGGCAGTTCCCTTGCCCTTATATTAGCCGCCGCTTCCAGCGCCTTATTCAAACGCAGCGGGCTGGCTCCTGCCTTTTCCCGTTCCTGGTTCACAATCTTAATTACTTCATCCGCATAAGCATGTTCGCTCTTGATTGGATCCAAAGACAACCCATAAGAAGCAAGAATATTGGAAAATTCCACGGATCTGGAAAAGCCCTCCAGCACTCTTTCCCTGCTCATTCCCATTTCCAGTTTCCCCACCCAGCTTTCCAGCCCGGCTTCATCATATTCCCTTCCCATAAAGGCACGGTAAAGTACCTTGACATACTCTGTATTGTCCAGCCCTTTATTGGTAAACTCTTCTGACAAGATAAATTTCTTCGCCACTTCCTCCGGGGTGCTTTTTTTATCCAGGATCCTCCCCGTCCAGTCTTCCATGCCCATTTCTTCCCCGTCACGGTTCAGAACCTGTGCATAAAGACGGTAAACAAACATAGTAATGCCTTCATTCTGATCTCTCTTGTTATTAAGGCGCATTTCCCCTCTTTTAATCCCAAAGGAATCACAGAGGCTCTGGAATTCTGCGGAGTTTACAAAGCCGCGGAGTACATATTCCCGGGACATGCCGCCTTCCAGCTTACCCATCCAGTTCTTCTTCCCGCCATCGTCGGCTTCCCTGTCAAAAAAGGTACGGTAAAGCACATCCACATAATCAGAATTATTCAGCTTCCGGTTCTTAAACTCATCGCCCGTAATGAACCCGCGCGCAATTTCCGCGCCGTCCGCATTGCCGCTGCGCAGTCTGCCTATCCAATCCTCCAGCCCCGCTTTTTCCGCCTCCCGGTTCAGGGCTACGGTATACATACGCTGTACAAACCGGGTCACGCCGTCTTCCTGCCCGGCGGTTTCATTTTCTGCAGTTATGTCTTCCTGGATCAGCCTGTCCCCAAGTTCTTCCATAAACTGCTCCTGAATCTCTTCAGGAATCTCTTCTTCCACAATCACATTAGGGACATTCTCTTCTTCATAAAAACCATTATCCGATATGATATCTTCCGGCGCCGTCTCATCCGGCAAGGATTCCTCCGGCGGCGCCGCATCCGGCTCTGTTTCCTCCGGTACAGTCTCATCCGGCGCAACCTCTTCCTGCTCTGGTATATCCGGCGATGTCTCTTCCGGCACATCTGGCGTATTCTCTTCCGGCGGCATTTCATCTGCAGGAACTTCTTCCGGTAAAGTCTCTTCCTCAGAAACACCGTCTCCATTTTCTTCCCCGGAAGGCTGCCCCTCTCCTTCTATGTCTATAGGGCTTTCCGCTGCATATGCATACACCGGGGCAGAGCATAACAGGACTGCCGACAATAAATAAATTAAACACTTCTTTTTCATTTTAATACCCCCTGTTAAAAATATCTGTTATCCTGACCCGCCCTGATAACCAATCAGCAGCTTCCTGCACAAACGGATAACATATCATAAATAAATTTCTTCCACTGCCTCTTTTAACAGCTTTGATGCCGCGCCAATCGGAAGCTGTTCCTCAATGCGCCGCCTGCCATTTTCTTTTATAGAGGCGTAATATGCGGAATCATAATATAGCTTTCTCATGTATCCGGCCGCCTGCTCTTCATCTGCAGCCGCCCATATGCTGCCTTTTTTGTATGGGCCTATTGCCTTTGGCAGCTTCACCAATTGATAATCTACCAGACATGCATTTCCTCTCCCCATAAATTCCGTATTAGCAGACCAGTTTGTCGCCACCACGGGCGTCCCCAAGTACATAGCCTCGGCCAAAGGCAGGCCAAAGCCTTCGGAACGGTGAAGGGATATCATGACATCTGAAACCGCTATCAACGATTCCACTTCCTGCCTGGACAAATTGTCGGTAATATAATAAACATCCGGATAGCTTTCCACCTTACTTTTCAGCTTTTCCAATTCTTTCCTATTTTTCAAATGATTGATCTTAATGATAAGCCCTACGCCCTCCGTAGGTTTAAACGCTTGTATAAATGCCCTGACAGCCGCCTCCGGGTTCTTCCGTTCGCTCATACTTTTAAAATCATACATTATGAGGCAAAAAAACTTGTCCTCCGGTAAATGAAAATAGTCCCTGCCAAGATGCGGTGTATGTTCTATTGTGATCGCGTAAGGGATTGTCCTGACTGTTTTATCTGTTTTCTGCCGGATACTCCTGCTGATAAACTCGGAAGGCGTCCAAATCTCATCTACCGTAGCAATACAAGGAACCCACTCATCGGGGAATTCTTCCAGTTCCCAAAGCCAATAAGCAATATTGTACCTATAATCCAACTCTTCCTTCCTGAAGCTGTTATATCTCTCAGCCCATGTATTCGGGTTAATATGAATTAAATTGATCCCGTAAAGAAGCCCGTCCCCTATTTTTCCGGCCCATGTGCAATCGTTATGTTCCAGGCCGCCCGGGGCATTCACCTGTTTTATGACAAACGGTATCCCGCTATGCTCAATCATTGCGGCAATAATCCTCATGCTCTGCCCTAATCCGGTCTCTGCTTTTATGTCCCCGATCAGATTGATTCCTGCCGGGTATTTTCCTTTCTGGAACCTTTGGGTTTTCTTGGATTTATCCAGCATTTTCCAGTTATTCTGCCAATTCCAGACCTTTTTCATCTTCACAATTATATCATCCGGAAGCACCGTTTTTAATATCCGTTTGATCCCCACCTCTTACGCTCCTGAAAATATTTCTTTCTTAAAGGATTATAACAAATAGACGCTTCTATTTCAAGATCATTTCGGTGATATTCCAGTTTATCCAAGTCAAACTTTTTAATTATTTTTTTGCTTTCAGCATTTCTGCTAATGCATAAAAGATTGATTGTGCAATCTGACCATTCAAGTTTTAAAAATATGGAATGCCTCATATCCGCATATATCCAAACACAAAAAAAACATTCAGAACTGTTATCCGGTCAAAAATTTTTGATGCCTGAATCCGATAATATCTTTTTTTGTCTTTTTTCGTCTTTTATATTGGCATTTTCTTCCAATATATTATGCTAATAGTAGACTAAAACATCATGTTTACAAAGGAGGATTTTATAATGGACAAACATTATGTTTCTGAACTATTAATCCGGATTGGCGTCAATCCTTCCTACCGTGGCTATCCTTATCTGTCTTATATTATCTTTCAGGCAGTATCGGATGACAACGGCCCATTTCTTACAATCAAGGTACTATATCAATGTGCCTCCGAATATTTCCATGTATCCCCGGATTCTATCCAGCATAGCATACGGACACTTCTGGATGCTTATTGGGAACAGGGAAATGGCAGGCATTTCCGCAGTGTTACCGGTTACCCTAATACCGGCCCGCTTCCCCCAAAGGAATTCATCGCCGTCCTTTCCGATTATCTGCAAAGAAACATGCCGTAAACCGGACGGGAACATGATTCCAATAGATTATGGGACAAACTCTTATTATCGTACGGTTCACCATAGGAATCATACGATAATCTGCGGACTCTTCGGAGTCCGCTTAACTCTTCAAAGCCCGCTTTTATTGTTTTTCTTTCTCTGACGGCAAAACGGCTTCCATCCATATTGCGGATTTCCAAAATCCTTTTTGATTGCCTCCGCTATTTTCCCCGCCGACTTCTTCCACTGGAACTTGTTCACACGTTTCTTTATTTCTTCCACGGTTACATCAGGGGTTTCCTGCCGGATTCCAAGACGTACTTTTTCTTTTAATTCCTCCTTATCCCCTAAATGAAAATAAGAAGCTGCCCGCCCTAATACTTCGGGAAGGGAAGCCGCATCGGAAGATATTACCATAGTCCCTACCGTCATAGCTTCCAGTGGAGGCATACCGAAACCTTCATAAACGGAAGGAAAGATAAAGCAGTCCGCCATATGGTACACATAAGGCAGATCCTTGTCATCAATAAACCCTGTCACAATAATCCTGCTCCTATATATATCTTCAATCTTGTTTAAAAACGCATCCATCTTCCATCCCTTCCTTCCAGCCAGTACTAAGGGAATGTTCAATGCCTCCTCTTCCTGAAGCTCCACATAAGCTTCTACCAGGAAAGGCAGGTTCTTCCGCGGTTCCAGAGTGGCAAGGCAAAGAATGTACTGCTCCGGCAGATGATATTTATGCCGGATTTCCAGGCGTTTATCCGTCTCTTCCTTAGACAAGGGATTTTTCTGCCCGTTCACATAATCCATGAATACATCCGAAATCCCGCAATACGCTAAAATAATCTTTTTTCTGTTATACCGGAACTTATCTATTATCCTTCTTCCCGTAAATTTTGAATTGACAATGATCCTTTTACTTACGAAAACCGCATTTAAAATGGACAATTTAAAATACCATTCCATATGTTTCTTCATCGTCTCCGGGCAATCCCAGCATGTCAGGTCGTGTACCATGTTGTAAATCCCCTTATGCCAGAAAAGCAGCGGGCTTTGGAATGCCAGGAACAAAAAGACATCCGCCTTAACACTATATAAATGAACCGGCAGCAATACTTGGGCAAAAAAAAGTTTATTCTGCCCTTTCCAGACTTTAAAAACGATGTTCTCCTTCCCCCGGTATTTCTTAAATTCCGGGTGAATATTCCTTTTAAACAGCAGAATATAAGTATTCTTTGCACTCTTGTCCATTTCAATCAGTTCCCTCGCGATATCCATGGCGTACCGTTCTATCCCCGAAAAATTATCCGCTAAGGAAGTTAAGTCAATTGCTATTCTCATGTTTTCTCCTTCTTCCGGTATATACATGAAGCAGAACAGACAAAGCCACTGCCCCTATAGCCGCCGTCACTCCATAAAAAATCCCGTTCCTCACATGCTCTACCTTTGCAATTCTTCCGTCTTTCTCTACGGTATATCCTAATTCATCATCTATATGTTCTATTCTGTCCGTACCGAAACTTTTTCCTACCCTTTCCTTGTAAATCCCTTCTTTTGCTATCCCAAATCCTCCTTCCTTTTCCCCAAGCAAAGTTACCGCCTGTTCCAGCATAAGTCTGTATTCTTCATCCTGAATGCCGCAATACAGTTCCAGTATCCTGACACGGAAAAGATTGTAATCCCCGCTGCTTTGCACTGCAATCGGGATTGAAAATTCCATAGCCGCCTTCAGCTCTTCCACGGTTATCTTTTCTTCCATCCCGCTTCTTCTAATCACCTCTTGGACAGCCCCGTTTTCCTCCATCTCTTCCTGGCAATTTCTCATTGCCTCTTTTAATGCATCTTTTGTATGAGTCTGATTATCTACCCCTATCTGCAAGCTTTGGGCATCCACATATAATACGGAATCCAGCGGCGCTTTAATATATTCTTCTGCCGGGGCTGCCCAAAAATACACTCCTGCGGCCACAATTCCTGCCGTCATGCCCCACGCCCATTGGCCAAAACCAATTTTAAGCGCTTTCTTTTCTTTTCCCATAACAGGACTTTCCCCGTTTTCATAAAATCCGAACAGCAATTCCCCCATAAACAGCAGCGATAAATTCATAAAAGCATTTGAAATAAACTGTTCCATAATGCCATAAAGCAAAAAAGAAAAAATAATTGCCAGCTCCGGCAATCTTACACCCGCTTCCTTCCCTTCGCTTACGGAAGGCCTTCCGCCCCAGCCCCCGACCCCGCTGTATCTGGCAATAAGGACGGCATAACCCGCACAAAAAAGCACAAAAGCCACGATGCCGAATGTCATAAAGAAATAAACATAGCCATTGTCCATAATAACCCAGAAATTAGGAACATCCTTCATTCTTGCGCCAAATAAAGTGACCGGCTGATTCTGCAGATAATATGCGGAAAATGTCAGCCTCGCCTGCAGCATGCTGTCCAGCTTCTGCATCACCGGATATTTTAGCAGGAAAGGACCCCCAAAAGAAAACAAAAGACATAACGGCAAAGGGAGCTGGCAGATGATCTGCTCTGCTTTACTTAGTTTTTCCCGTTTCACCGCATACAAGTTAAGCAATAGATAAAATGCCGTTACTGCTGCCCCCGTATAACTCAAAGAATATAAAAAGACCAACAGATTGCCTGCCATAAGCCCCGCCAGCTTTTTTACATTATATAGTTTTCCCCATGTATAACACAAAAAAACAGTCAGCATAAAATAGGACACATGAAAAATATTACCTGTGCTGTATCCCATCCCCCAACGGATAACTTCCATTCCGCCCTTTTCATGCACCAGCAAAGGATTATTGATGATTCCTGTCCCTGCCATGAATACCGTAGCGGCAAAGGAACAGCAATAAATGACAAGCCCTATGCGGAACAGTTTTTTTAAGTCCATATCCTTTAGCCCTATCAAGGCAAGGACGCTAAGAAGAATCCCCATTCTTCCGGAATTCTTATAAGCAAAGAAGGCTACCAGGCATAAACAAACCATAGCAGCCATCTGCTTTTTATTATATTTTGTCAGGATCAGCTTGCAGCCTACACAAAGACAGGCCGCCGCGCTCAGCAAATAATATGCTTTATTGCCGCTGTCTAAACCGATGCCCTTTGCGAAAACCATAAGCCCGAAGAATAGGCAATAAGATAATTCTTTTACTTTGTTTTTCGTCATGTCACATCCCTGCGTACTGTTTTCCGATGCCAAACATCATCTTCCGATGCCGAACATCATCTTCCGATGCTGAACATCATCTTCCAATGCTGTAGTATTCGATTCCTTTGGTTTTCATTTCCTTTACGTCATATACATTCCGCCCGTCATATACCAAAGGCGTCTGCATGAATTCTTTATAAGCCTCTGCCGGAATCTGCCTGATTTCTTTCCATTCCGTGAAAATAAAGCAGATATTCGCATCCTTTAATGCGTCCTCCGGTTTTTTCACATAAGCGATACTGCCTTTGCCGATATTCCCCTCCGGATACTTTTTCTTAAAGTTATCTTCCGCTACCGGGTCGTAAGCATATATTTCCGCCCCGTGTGCAAGCAGCAAATCCACATTGTCAATGGAAGGAGCTTCCCGCAAATCGTCCGTTCCTGGTTTGAACGCCAGCCCCAATGCCGCAACTTTCAACCCCTGGAAAGTAATCATCCGGTCGCTCGCCTTCTGGAACAGCCTCGTTTTCTGCCGTGTGTTGACGGATACTGCCGCTTCCACTGTCTCCAGATGATATCCGGCTTTTTCCGCAAGGAATTTCAGCGCCTTTGTATCCTTCGGAAAACAACTCCCGCCATAACCGATGCCCGCTTTTAAGAAATTCGCCCCAATCCTGGCGTCATAACTCATCCCTTTTGCCACATCCTCGATATCCGCCCCTACCAGCTCGCAGAGATTTGCAATATCATTCATATAGGATATTTTCAGCGCAAGGAAATCATTGCTGGCATACTTAATCATTTCCGCGCTTCTCCGGTTAACGGACACTACCGGAAGCCCAAACGGTTCATATATTTTCAGCAGCTCTTCCTCCGCTTCCTTGCTTTCCGTGCCTATAATAATCCTGGCCGCATGGAGCGTATCATGTACTGCGGAACCCTGCGCCAAAAATTCCGGGTTGGATGCCACCTCAATTTTCACATCGTTTACCAGGAAGTCTTTGATAAACTGCTCTACCTTATCGTTGGTCCCTACCGGCACTGTGGATTTTACCACTACCAGACAGTCTCTTTCCACCGATTCCGCAATCTGTCTGGAAACTGTTGCAATATAGCTCAGATTGGCGGAGCCGTCCGGCTGTTCCGGGGTTCCCACCCCAATAAAAATGGCATCCGCATCTTTATAGGCATTTTTATAATCCACTGTATAATGAAGCCTTCCCGCCGCATAGTTTTTCTGCATCAGCTCTTCCAGATCCGCTTCATAAATCGGGGAAATCCCTGACTCCATCAGCTTTACTTTTTTTTCATCCACATCAACGCAAGTGACGTCATGCCCCACTTCCGCAAAACATACTCCTGCTACCAAACCTACATATCCGGTTCCTGCTACTACAAGTTTCATAATTCTATTCCTTCTGCCTCTGATCGGCTTTTTCCTTCTGTTTTATCCCCTGCCGGCTTTTTTCCTTCCCCGCCCGTTTCATGCAAAAACTGTTCTACAAGAAACCTGGGTCTTTCCTTCGTCTCCAGATATATCTTTCCGATATATTCCCCCACTACCCCAAGGCTTAACAGGATCAATCCCCCAATCGCCCAGACCGATACCATAAGAGTCGTCCATCCCACAATGGTAGCTCCCATGAAATGCCGGACAAAGCTATATATCAGCATAACAATACTCATGAAAAAAATCAAGAACCCCAAAGCTGTGATCAGGCGGATTGGCCGGATACTTAATGAGGTAATCCCCTCCACTGCAAAAGATATCATTTTCCCCAGCGGGTACTTGCTTCTGCCGGCAAACCGCTCCCCTCTTTCATAATAAACAAAATCTGAGGGATAACCGATCAAAGGTATCACTCCCCGCAGGAATAGATTCACCTCTTTAAACTCAGCCAGCCCTTCCACCGCCCTCTTGCTCATCAACCGGTAATCCGCATGGTTAAACACAGTATCTGCGCCAAGGAATTTCATCAGTTTATAAAACCCTTCCGCTGTCGCCTTCTTAAAAAAAGTGTCCTTTTTCCTGCTATTTCTTACCCCGTATACTATATCAATGCCTTTCTGGTACTTCTTTAGCATCTCATCCATGGCTCCAATATCATCCTGCAAATCAGAATCCATGGAAATCATAATATCCGCATACTCCTTCACCGTCATCAGCCCAGCCAGGAGCGCATTCTGATGCCCTCTGTTGCGGGTCAGGTTAATCCCGCCATACAAAGGATCCTTCCTGTGCAGCCCCTGAATCAAATCCCAGGTACGATCCTTAGATCCGTCATTCACAAAAATAATTTTACTGTCCCCGGAAATCAGCCCCTCCGCCGTCAGGCATTTCATCTTCTCCTTCAAACGCCTCGCCGTCTCGGGCAATACCTCTTCCTCATTATAACAGGGAATCACTACATATAAAGTATTGCTGCGCAAAAGCCATTCCTCCTTCCCTGCAGCTTTCCAAAAGCATTCTGTCAATTTACCGCTTTCCGTCTGCTGCGTGCAAAGAGTACTGCCGCCCCTATATAGCCGGCCAGGGAAATCAATTCCGCCGCCCTCCAATACCACGGCTCCACAAATTTTATCTTTACGCTTCCCGCATACCCGCCAGGCAGATGCAGTATGGCTCTATGGGATTTGCCGTTGCTTAGTTCCATCCCCCCGCCCGTCCGGGTATCCTCCGCCCGGTATCCTTTATAAAGAATCAGGGGAAGCTCCAAGGTCTGTTCCTCCCCGGAATTGTTCGTAACCTGCAAGTCCGCTTCATTGCCATTTTTTTCCCATCCGGCCACTTCCACCCCTGCACCCATATCCGTTATCCCGCTTACATAATCTTCCATCTGATAGCCGCTGAACATATACTCGCCGCCGCCCACGCCGAAGGAAGAAATCACTCTTCCGTCAAAAATCCTGGTAACCGCCGCATTGCTCATCACCTCGCTCATCAGATCCATGCCATTGATCAGGAGTACCATGCACACTGCCACGGAAAAAATCCCTTTTTCTTTTTCCCCCAATTCCGTATTCCGCAAAATCATTAGAAAAAGCCATATGCACAGCAAAGCGGCCACAGCCAGAAAACGCCAGGGGAACTGAAGGCTGTTGATGAGCAGCTTTGTAAATCCCAGTTTTTCCGCCAGCCACCGGAACGGGAAATCTTTCGTACACATCCAGACCGAAAGCCCCGTTAAAAGCATCCCTGCCATCCATTCCTTTTTATTTTTTATCCCTTTCCAACAGCAAATGCTTACGTAAACAGCAGCCAGTAAAATCAGCAAAAAGGCAATTCCTAACGTTAGCGGCATTTCTCCCGTCATTCCCATGGCTACTGTCTGGCTCTCGCCATTTACATTGTAGCGGGTAGAGAAAAACTGCGCCCAGAACATCCCCCTTTCCTGTTGGCGGTATATCGAAAAACGGTCCATATCGCTGGAAAGGAAATCAAGCTGCATATATTCCAGGAGGGGAAGCCAGAACCAGATTCCTCCTATTACCAGTCCAGTCAAAGCTTTCAGCAATTCAAGGAACCGTTCCTTTATCAATACTTTTCTTATTTGCAGGATACATGCAAATATGGTAAACAGCCCGATCATTTCACAACTGATTAAATGGGAAAACAGCACCCCTAAATAGCCAAACGACAATATCATCCATACATTCCCCTTTTTCACTTTTTCCGGGCTTCCGGTAAAAATGCTCCATAGCCCAAATAAAATCAAAGGGAAAAATACCATCGCCGTAAACTCCCCTACAGCGGAACGCACATATACATTTGTCAGCCTATATAAGTTCAACGTATATAGCGACGCTGCCGCAAGCCCGGCTCTCCTGCTGCCGCTCATTTTCCGGAAACAAATATAGGATATCCCTGCCGTAGCAAAATTCGCCAATACAATAAACATTTTGTAGCAGCTTTGCACCGGCAGCCCGGCCAGCCTTAAAAGCGCCGGGATATACAGCCAGAAATCGCCATAAAAAACAGAAACCGGATACCCATGGCCATTGAGCCAGTGGGGCTGTATTCTAACCGGAAAATCCCCTGCCTGCAGACCTTCCTTGATTCCTTCTATCCTGTTTATATGAAAAATCATATCCTGCTGCTTAAATAAATAATTCGTCATCAGCGGTATACAAGCAACAAAAGCAATCAGGCATACTCCTGCCAAAGCTTTCCTTTTTTCCACCGGGAAATAAATCTCCCGCCGCATACTGTATAGCCAGATACACACATCAAACAGCGCCAGCAGCAAAAACAGGCCGGTTAGCCGTATCCGGTACCAGGCAAAGGTGCTTGTCACTGTAACACCCAAAAGCAGCAAATAATCCCCCTCGCTGCACTCACTGTTCAAACGGCCGAAAACAGCCACCGGCCCCTCTTTCCCGTCCACCATAATATCAAAACGCTTATGGGATTCTATGTCACTTAACACAATGTTGCCGCTCAGGTCATAATCCCCTTTCCCATGGGAATAATTGACCGCCAGATGCGCCACGCCCTTTGCCTGGTATTCTACATCCACCAGGTAGCTGCCCTCCGGCAGTTCCGCCCCGGGAATCCCTATCCTGATATCCTTGAAATCCCCCATACCGGCATCCACATAAAACCCGCTGTCCGAATTTCCGGCAAAGCATTGAAAATCATCCTGTCCATATTGAAAAACCGCTTCTCTTTTATGAAAATGGTTTATGGACAATAAGACAGCCAAAACCATCCCTATTGCTTCTGCGGCAACTAAGATTCCCAGTTTTTTCTTCACAATTCCTTACTCCTTCCGATTTCCTTACTTTATCACACTCTATGGAAAAGGACAATACTCTATGCTCTTCCCTCCCCCGCACCAAGATCCTTTACTTTCGCCGGTATAAAGAATATTCCCCATTCTCCGCAGCGCGTACATAATCTTTGTCCAGAATTTCCCGGATGCAATTTTCAAACTCTGTCTCCATCACCAGGATCCATTCTGCCCTGCCGCTTCCATATTCCTCCTGGATTTCCAATTGAAGTTTCGCATTTTTAGAAGCCTGTGCATCCTGATGATGAAAATATTTGCTGCAAGGCTCCAGCCCATACAGCAGATAAATATCCGCCTTCACATTATAAGCAACAAAAGAATCTTTCCCCTCCTCCGGTATTTCCTGCAATAAGGAAGCGTATGCCGGCTCTTTCCTTTCTTTATTCCACGAATCCCGGTATACAGTAAATGCCTGATAAGCAATGAATATCCCTAAAAATACCGCCAGTCCTGCCCTTAATTTCTCCTTATGCTTCCCTATGTCCGTTACGGCTGCCGCCACAGCAGGCAGAAAAGGGATGGCAATCATCATATAGTGGTAAAAAGCATAGCGCGTCACAAGGTAAGCGGTCATGCCAGCGCCTACAAATAAAAAGTACGCCGCCCATTCCCCTTTCTTTTTTATCAGCGCCACAACTCCTGCCCCGATCATCCCATAGCTGCAAAAATGCGCAATTATAATATGAACCCATCCCACCAGGGAGTGAGGCTCGCTCCACCAAAAGGTAGTAACTGCCTCCGCCGCTTTGATATTCTGCAATATCGTTCCAAGGAACATATCATATAAGGCTCCTTTGCTTAGGAAATAAAAAATAAACGGAAGTCCTGCCGCTGCCGTACCAGCCAGCACACTTGCCGCACATCCCCCAATGTTCCTCCATTTTTTCTCCCTGACCAGAATACATAGGATAATAAAAATACCGCAGCATAACCCGACGGCATTGGTCAGCCTTGTCAAAACGCAAAGCGCAAATGTCACCCCATAGAAAAAAGCCTGCCAATAGCTATGTCCTTTCCCGCGCCAGTCTTCTTTCATCAAGAACCTGATCTGCCAATAAGCGCTGAACGCAAGAAAAGGAAGGACAAACTCTTCTGTCAGGTTCCCCCCTTCATAGCATAATGATAAAAAACCAAGGGTAACCATTGTCCAAAGCGCCGCGCTCTTTTTTTCAAAAAAGCAAAGAGCCGCCTTATACACCCCTATCAGCGTAAAAAACAAATGAATGCACTGCAGCGCCGCGATCCCATATCTGCTTTGCGCAATTCCATATCCTGCTGCATCTGCCAGAAAAATATAAGGTCCCTTATGGTCGAACAATTCCAGGTATGGGATTTTCCCCTTTGCCCAATATTTCCCTATTACTTGGAAAATCGCCGAATCCGAACCATACCCCCCGTACAAAGGAGACGTGCTAGTGGAAAAAAATAGCACAAACACTGCAGCCCCGGCAAACAGCAGCAGATAGTTCATCCAATCTTGTCTTTTTTCATTCATCCTCATTGCCCTGCCCCCTGTCCGTACTGTCATCATAAGTAAACTTACTTTTCAATACATAAATCGGTCTTTTCTTCCCCTGCATATAACCTCTGGCAATATACTCCCCTAAGATTCCCAGAATCATAAGCTGCAGTCCCCCTAAAAGAAGGATCAGCACAATAATGGTAGGATACCCGGGAATATCTATGGAAAAAACCAGCTTTTGTATCACTACCGTAATCATATAAAGAATTGCAAGCGCGGATACAAACCCTCCCATAAAGGTCGCAATTTTCAGCGGGAAAGCGGAAAAAGACACCATCCCTGAAATTGCATATTTCACCAGCTTCCAGAAAGACCATTTGGTTTCTCCCGCATATCTTTCCTCCACCGTATAAGGGATATAAAAGGTTTCAAACCCTACCCATGAGAAAATCCCTTTGGAAAAGCGGTCGCATTCCGGCAAAGACAGGACCGCATCCGCCACACAACGGCGAAAGGTGCGGAAATCGCTGGCCCCGGAGACAAATTCAATGTCGCACATTTTATTTATCATTTTATAGAAGCTGTCCTTAAACCATGCCATAGCCCAGCCTTCTTTCCGGTATTCCTGAAAAGCTGTTACACAATCGTACTCCTCATGCTCATCCAGGACCGTAACCATCTGCGCCACAATTTCCGGTCTCTGCTGCAAGTCTGCATCAATCAAAGCAATATAATCCCCTTTGGCAGACTTAAGCCCTGCATAAATTGCCGCCTCTTTCCCAAAATTCCTGGAAAAATTCAGTACCGTCAACGCTGTCTTTTTTTCTTCGTAAAGCTTTTTCAGTTCCTGGTACGTGCCGTCTTTGCTTCCGTCGTTCACAAAAATCAGTTCAAAGTCATATCCTGCGCCGGAAAAAACATTGACGGCTGCATCATAAAAAGGCCTGATATTCAGTTCTTCATTATAACAAGGTATTATTAGTGAAAGTTTCATGAAAACCTCATTCCCTTTCTTCCATTTCGCCTGCCGCTCTCCCTCTATACCGGCGGTAAGCGTTATCCAGCCATCCTGCCATACTCTGATAACCCATTACGGCATATGGGATAATACAGAAATAATATACCACCGTATATTGTCCTTTTGCCTCCCAGAACATATGGAACAGGAACCCTCCGATAAATGCAATGGCAAATATTAATTGCCCAATTCCCAGTTTTGGGTGAAAAACCAGGAAAATGCATACCCCGGCATAGACAAGGCTCTGCATGACGTTAAACAGATCTGAAAGAACTCTATGCAAGCCCCCATCCCCATATAATACCGAATGCACAACCGGGGGCTGCTCGATCTTTGACTCGCAGATCGTCTGAATCCAAAAACACTGGAAAGCCGGGCTTCCCCACTGCGTTACATTTTTCCTGAAGAAAAAGCGCAGCGTATCTTCCGGTTCCTCCATACGCTTTTTTATTAACTCAGTCATCTCCCGGCGCATATATTCTTTGGACGTTTCATAATCGCATCCCAGCTCTTTATATTTTGACAAAATATAGCCGTTATACCACCCAGGCCCCCGATAACTGTCATCACTCAGCCCCATGACTACATATCCTTCCTTTGGCACCCCTTTTGGGATATCCATTCCAATCATGGAGCTAAGGACGGCGTCCAGTCCCATCATTCCGGCAAGATAAACAGAGATCACTACGGCCGCCAAAAGAAGTTTCTTAGGCTGGAAGGATTTTATCATATCGGCCGCCAACATGCAAATCACCGCTATCAGGAAAATAAGATAGTTTGTTTTTGACCATACCGCCAGCAATATGCCAAGAGAACCAAGCAGGCAATATTTCCACCGGAAATCTTCCATGCAGCAAAGCACATAGTCAATCCCGGCCACAGCAAACATAAGCCCCATGATCGTCCCATATACAAAGGTAATATACATGCCAAAGGGAATGCAGCAAGCCAGCCCTGTCATGACAGCCGTCCGGTTTCCCTCCGGGAAAACCCTTTTTATCATTCTGCCTATAAAAAAAATGGAGATCAGCAAAAAAGGAACATTCAATAATTGTATAAATAAATAATTCCCTTTTCCAGCCACATGAAAAAGCAGATAGTATAAAAAAACAATCGTTCTTTGATCCGGGTTACGGTCCATATAGCCATAAGGCAGCCATTCTTCGCTGTTATGTTCCATCAATTTCGAAGCAATGCGCACCACATCCCCCTGATCCACACATGGTATCGTCCGCACCATCAGAATCCATAAAACCCCGGCACATGCAGACACCAGAAACAGCCCGGCCGTCCATCCCGAAGGGAAACGGATTCCCCTGTTCCTGCATAAAGCACAAAAGCAGACAAACAGAATAAGGATCAGAAGATGAAGCTGCCACCTATCCCCATTAATATAATTGGCTTCCGATTCATCCGTAATCCCGTTGAAAAAGATACTGGTTATCCAAAGGTAAAATACCATCAGCCCAAATAATAATTCAATTCCTCTTTCTAAACCGCACCCCAATTTTTTTGCCAACATCATCCCATCCCTCTTTGACTTCATTTGTCTTTGTAAGAATATATCATATTTCCCAAATATAAAGGCAATGCCGCAAACAAAGGATACACATACCGGAAATCACCATATCTTGGCGTTGCCATAAGCAAAGTCAATACCAGCCCCAAAAGCGGCATATACACAGTGACCGGACTCCGGTTTAGCAGGGAAACCATTATGCTAAAAAGGACAGCATAAGTCAATAATGCCAGGCTGCATACCACATGGAACCCGTTCAGACAAAGATCCAGCAGCCTTTCCATTCCCGTGATTGCCATATCAGGAAGCTTCCCATCCCTCCAAATATCAATATCGTTCTCCGTAATAAATGTTGTATGGTAGATCCAGTCATTTTCTTTATGATACCAATAGCCTTTTGTCTGCTCTATGAAAGCCTCCAGATACAGATATGGATTTTTTATCCCTGTTTCCGCATATATTTTTGCCAGACGGTCTTTATGCTGCACGATATATTCCATATTCCCAAAGGAACGTACCAGTTTCTTTACCGGATCCGAAGTATGGCTATTATAAGTTTCCGGCACTTTTGCAAGATCCACAATCTGTTCCAGTTCCCTTGCCGCGCCATCCGGCAGTTCCCCGCCTTTTGCTATAACACATGCGATTTGCTGCGCTGGAATGGAAAGGGATTCTACCGCATCCGGTTCAACCACCCCCAAAGAAGGCAGAAGCAGACTCTTATACAGCAGACAGATGCCAAGGGCTGCTGCCGAAAGAGACATCCACTTTTTCCATTCCGCCCTTAACTGCCATAAGAAAAAAGGAACGGTAAACAACCAGGCATAGATCCCGTTGCTCCTGAAGATACAGACAAGGATGCTAAGAGCTGCATAAGCCGCCGCCTTCCCCTTGCCGGCGCTGTCCTCCGTCAGATCTAAAAGGTTCAACATAAATAATATCATAAATGCGGCAAAAGGAATATCCTTCCACATGGTAATCGAGTAAATCCCGTTAAATGGGCATAAGGCAAGAAAAAGTATGCTAAGAACCCTGACCGGGGACGGCAGGCCTGCACAATACTGCCATTCGCATATGCCCGCAAATGCCGCTGCCAGCAAAAGCATGGACACCATGGAGTAAACCGCTACGCCCCCGTTTGCGCTGCCAAACAGCCCATACCCAATCCTATAACAGATACCGATAAGCTGGGTATGGATCCATGGATGATGATTGCTGGAGGGGAGCTGCCCGATAATCTGCTGTACCTGGGATACGGAATCGCTGCTGAGGACTCCCGGATAAAACCCAAGAAAATACGGCAGCCATGCTGCCAGCATGAATACCATAAAAAGGGCAAACCGCTTCCCGCTCTTTTCTTTTCTTTCCTTTAACATATTCCCTTTCCTGCCATTCAGGCAAAAAAGAATCTCATAAATAAACTGCTTCCATACGGCATACCAGCCTGCTGTGCTGATAACCATTCCTAAGATCAGTTTCTTTCCCGTACTGTCCAGAAAATCTGCCGTATGGATCATATTTCCAA
Organism: uncultured Lachnospiraceae bacterium; assembly: GCA_910576535.1. Classification (GTDB taxonomy): domain Bacteria; phylum Bacillota; class Clostridia; order Lachnospirales; family Lachnospiraceae; genus Kineothrix. The sequence goes on from CAJTKK010000001.1 coordinate 86,496, forward strand.
ATGACATGCAACAGGCAAAGATCCCGGCAAAAACTGCTGAAAGCGCATTTGTTTTTCTATCCTCATCCCCTTGCCCCATCCTGGAGGCAAAGCAAATGACAGCGCTCATCCACCCCGCCATAGACACAATAGGGATTTCCTTTTGGATCCACATAGCCGGCACAATCAGTATGCAAAAGGCAATATCCGTAATTTTGCGGCTGTTTGGCCGCTTCTCTGCCCACACCCGGATATTTTCCCAAAAGAATGGCCATACATAAATAAAAATAGACGCAACCCCTGCCCCGGCGTAAATCATTTTCAAAGCCGGATGTCCCATTTCCTGCCCGGCCATGCTCATACGCTCAAGCAGGCCATACATAAACAGTCCCCCTGTCGCCCCTGCGGCAACAGCCACGCCCAGCCGGCGCCATGTCAGAGATCTTCCGCAGATCCTTCCCCGCATGTTCCACAAAAGCAGCGGCAGAATATAAATCAGCAACGTATCATTATAAAAATGCCCATCCATCATAAGCGCTATGGCTTCAGAAGCCAGCAGCACGATTATCAGGGAAACTGTATTCCATTGGAAAAATATTTTGTCTATATACTTTCTCATTCCTCTAGGCTCCCAACTGTTTCTTCCACCGGCCCTGGATCATGATAGACGGAAAATAACACAAATAAAACAATGCATGTCCCCATAGACAGCCGCACCCAAGCGTGGCGGCAGCTTCCCCAAAACGGATTCCGGCAAACCTGGAATACACTCCATATAGCAAAGCCATTTTCACCTTTGCCTTCAGGCATACCCGCCGGTCATTTAAAAACAGCCTGGAACGCAGCATCATCCCTTTCGGGGAATGTATTTTCATCGCCCTTCCCGTCCTGGTCAGTCCCCCTTCCAAATAATCGCAGATATAAATCCCTTTATTAATATGAACCATATCATATTTTTGGGACATCGCTATCCAGACAGCATCCTCCGGCATAAATTTTTCCCCGGGATATTCCTGAAACGGAAACTGGCGCAACGCTTCCGTATAAAAAACTTCCGCTTTATCTCCGCCAATGTTTCCATTAATCCTGGTTTCCACATAGTTATCAATATATTCGTCTTTTGGGAAATAAGCGGTATTCACTTTCCCCTGCGAATCATGCCGTAAAAAGCTAAAACCGCAAAGCCTTTTCGTTTCCCGCTGCGTTTCGTATTTTTCGGCATACGCCAGGACAGTCTCTACCGCATCCTCCGTCAGATAGTCGTCACTATCCACAATAAAAACCAGATCCTGCCTGACAGCGCTGATCCCCGCATTTAGAGCAGTATGTTTTCCCCCGTTTTCTTTTTTTAGAAAGCCGATTTCCACTTGCTTCTCTTTCATCCATCCCCGCACCATTTCTTCCGTTCCGTCCCTGCTTCCATCATCCACGATCAACCAGAAAAAGTCCGGGCATGTCTGCGCTTTTAAGCTGGCATAAAGCTTTCCCAATGTATTCTTTCTATTATAAGCAGGAGTCAATACCGCCAATGTCATTCCCTTTTCCACTCTAACCTCCATAATTCTGCTCTGCAAAATCCCAAATTCCGATGAGAAATGCCGCGGTTTTGGCATTTTTCGGCGTGAGTCTCGGAACTTTCCCGCGAAGCGGGTTCTGCCGAGGATGTCAGAAGTTTTTCCCTCGCTGCCGGTACCGTTCCATCACCTTTTTTACGCTGTCATAATATTTATCGAACTGAAAATCATTTTTTACATGTTCATATGCCTTTTTCCCCATCCGCTTTAATTCCAGTTCATCCTTAATCACCAGCTCTATTTTTTTTGCCAAGTCTTCCACACTCTTATCCTGGAAGATATACCCTGTCTCCCCCGGGATAATATAGCTCGCCGTACCGTTGTCCGTCCCCCCGATAGCCGGGACGGAAAAAGCCATTGCCTCCAAGTGGCTGACCGCGCCAGGCTCCCCGGTGCTGGGGATCACGAAGAGATCCGCCTTCTTATATTCCTCAACCATTCTTTCTTTATTCAGGTTTGTATACAACGTCACCGTTTTTTCCAGGGAATGCTCTTTGATATATTTTTTTACTCTCCCATAATATTCTTTATGAAAGTCATTGGACATCTCCCCTGCAATGTTTAAATGGATCCTGGGATATTTATCCATTAGTGCTTCCACCGCCTGAATCATCAGGAAATGGTTTTTCCGCTCCTGATATTTTCCGATTGCAAAAATATTGATCCGGCCCCCCTGAAAGTATTCCTTCTCCTCCGGGGATACTTGCGGTTCCATAAGATACGGCGCAAAAAAAGCGTTTTTGTCTTTTATCTTCCCCTTCCGTTCTATGCCGATTACCATGGAAGGGGTCAGCCGCAAAGGAGGTGTCAGTTTTCTGACGATTCTATGGGGTAAATCCATCTTCGGTTTTTCCCCCCATACCGGGTTCATCATATATAGACAGGACGGAATACGGTAATGCCGGCATAAAGCATATGTGCATATAGAATAGAGAGAGCGTTCCCGCATAATGACCAGATCCGGCCGGAAGCTTTTGATCGTTCCTGCCAGTTTCCTGATCGGAGGGAAACCGCACTTTATTTTCAAATCAATTGCCGCAGGGTTATTCCTGGCCAGAAAATGCACATAAACATAATCCAGCATCCGGTAAAGCGGCGAATAACCGATCACTACCGGTTCCGTATCAGTATAATCCTCAATTTTCCCTGCATACTGGCTGCAAAAAAGCACTTCGTCGCCATGATCCTTCCAGCCTTTGACAATGGCGCTCTGGTTCGTATGATATCTATGGGACATATACATTATTTTCATAAACGTTTTACCCCCTCGGCTGCCCGCAGCATAAGATCCGCTATTTTGGCAATGGAATATTCTTCCCGGACCTTTACGGCATTTTCCGACATTTTTTTTGCCAGTTCCGTATCTTTTGCAAGACGGCACATAGCGTCTGCCATCGCCTGTGTATCCCCTACCGGCACTAACAGCCCGTTGACTCCAGGCTCTATATACATCCGGCATCCGCCAACAGGACAGTCCGTAGCAATAACCGGAAGCCCCAGCGCCAACGCTTCTACCATGGAATTTGATACTCCTTCATAATTGGAAGAAAGGACAAACATGCTGCTTTCCCGGATATCCATATCCACCCTGCCGGAAAACCCGTGAAAAATTACTTTATCCTTTAATCCCAGTCTTCGTGCCTGTTCTTTCAGCTCATCTTCCAGAGGGCCTTTCCCGTAAAAATGAAGGGTATAATCTTCAAAGCGGCTTGCAAACAAAGCAAACGCCTCTATGAGCATACGCTGGTTCTTTACCGGCTGCAGCCTTCCTGCCGTAACAATTTCTTTTTTCCTGTTTCCTATATAAGCCTTTGCCAGTTCCCCCGAAACCGGGTTCCCAATCACACATGCCTTTTTCCGGATGGATGCCGGAAAGCACTTTACCCCATCCTTTGTCTGGCAGACAAGGCATTTTGCAAAGCGGTAAAAAAAATTACGGTAGGGCTTATGGTCACAGGTCTGCGGATCGGTCCGTTCCGATACCAGCATATCCCGCCCCATAAATAAGGTTGACAGCACAACAAATCCTGTTCCGATGGTACTAAAGGAAAATATCCTGCATCCCTTATTGCGTTTAAAATACTGTCTCATGCGGACAAGGCGCTTTACCCTTACCAAAGGGTTCCCATTAGAAGGCATTGCCGCACTGTACCTTTCTACCCGTTCATCCAAAGGGTACGCATATTCATTGCCGGCAAAGGTAAGGATGCCCACCTCTATTCCTCTTTTCACATATTCGTTCGCTAATAGCGTAATTACCTTTTCGGTTCCGCCTCCGGCCATATCCGGCACGACAAACACTATCTTATTCATGTTGTTTTATCCTTCTTGACAACTTTCCCGTCGCCCACTTCATACACTACATCCGCATTCTTTATGGTAGTCAGCCGGTGGGCGATGATCAGCATTGTCTTGCTTCCCTTTAACTGGTCGATGGATTCCATGACTGCCTCTTCCGTCTCCGTATCCAATGCCGAAGTGGCTTCATCCAGCACTAAAATCCCCGGGTCATGATAAAGAGCCCTTGCAATCCCGATTCTCTGCCTTTGACCGCCGGAAAGCCTTACCCCTCTGTCCCCTACAAAGGTATCCAGGCCGTCCGGGAGATTCTCCACAAACTCAGAAAGCTGCGCTTTCCGTATAGCCTCTATCACTGCGGCATCGTCAATTTCTTCTTTTGGGATCCCAAAAGCTATATTGTTGCGGATAGAATCATCCGACAAGTAAATAGTCTGGGGGATATACCCGATCTCCTTTTGCCATGTACTCTTATATTTATTAATATCCAGCTCGTCCGCTTTGATCCTTCCATATTGGGGTGAAAGCAGCCCTAAGATAATATCTACCATCGTGGTCTTCCCGGCGCCGGAAGTCCCTACAAAGGCTGCCGCCTGCCCTTTCCGGATCTCAAAATCCGCACCGTCGATCACATTTTCTTCCACATCCGGGTAATGATATTTCACATTGGAGATTTTTATCCTGTCATGAAACTTCCAGTCCAACAATTCTCCCTTGTTCTCCCGCTGCCCATTATCAATATCTTTTAAATCATGATAAATCAAATCCACGGAAGGAGCCGAATACAGAATGCAGCTTAAATGTTCATTAATCTTCCCTACCGCCGGCAGAAGCTTGAAAGCCGCCACCGCAAACACTGCGAGCTGGGTGATATAATCCCCTATATCCTTCTGCCCATAGCGTATCTTAATAATAACCGCGAACAAAAGGCCGCTCATACAGACCGTCTCCACCACATGCTTCGGCAGCATACCGATCAGACGGTTCAGGCGCAGCCCTCTTACATACCTGGTAAAATATGTATCATATTCTTTGATAAAATAACGCTCCCTGTTCAGGATCTTGATTTCCTTTATCCCTCCTAGCGCCTGGTTCATCCATTGGTATAGTTTTCCCTTATACTCCTGGCTTTCTTTCCCGATGCTTTTGGAAAATTTTCTGGAAATCCCGGTAAAAATTCCTACACAGACCAACAGCAGCCCGACAACAATAACGGTAATCGACTGGCTGACGAAAAAAAGATAAATCCCCAGCACAACGCAAATTGCCACTTCCGCAAACAGCTCCAAAAGATGGATGATCCCCTTAGCGAATAAATCCGTATCCTCTTGTAAGCTCCTTTGCAGAATAGCTATATTCTTATTTAAGTGAAAAGAATAAGGCTCTTCCATATAAGCAGTCAGCAGCCTTACGGACAATTTCTTCTGCATATTGTAAGAAAACTTATACATCCAGTTTTTCTCCAATGACAAATATATATTCTTTACAACATAAATGACAATAATCAGCGCGGCCAGCGCCACCAGAAAATCTTCTTCGGAAGAAAAATGAAACATTGTGTAAAAATATTCCAGGTATTCCTTTTCATGGATAATCGCAGGACGGGTAATCACCTCTACAAAAGGAGAGAAAATAGATACGCCAAGCAATTCCGTAAAACTACCGATCACTACTGCCGCCAGCAGCAGAAACAGTAAGATTTTATCTTTTCTTGAAAAAATGTAATTTATTTTGGAAAACATATGCTCCCCTTACCTTTCCGCCAGAATTCTTGTTTTTACCTGCGCCAGATATTCCGTATATCCCGCCGCCCGGTCCGCCTCTTCCCCTTCTATCCCATGCTTCTCCAGCGGCGTTTTCCTGCCGCTCTTTTGCAGATACCATTCGTATTCCATATCCAGATTGCCGATATCAATGACCCGGTATCCCTTTAAGAATAACTCCTCTGCCAGAAATTTTGCCGTTACCCCTACGGAAAGCAGGAACAGCCGGTCTTTGGGATAGCTGGCACACGCCTGGAGGATACTGTCAAAAGCCTGCATGGCATTGCTGGGAGGACAAATAATCCTTTCCACGCTTTTCGCATACGAAAACAGATCATTCCCTACGCCGTTGTGGGTTTTTGCTCCTTCCACAACCACGATATCCTTGCCTTCCCATATTTTCTTAATCCTTTCAATCCAGCCCCTGCATGGTTCTTTATCCTCAAACACATAATAGAACCGGGAAAAGGATGTGTTGGCATATACGCGTTCCGGGTTGCAGTATTTCCGGTAAATCCTGCGGCAGAAGAAAAGATGTTCTTTCCAGAACCGCCGGCTCTGCTCCTGATAGTCCTCCACCCCGTCAAAAATCCCTTGCAGCGAGACCATAAGACCGTCATAAGGATATGCAATGATTCTCTTAAGCCCCTCCGATATCTCCGCCGATGCCTGCTGCAGCTTGATATTGCCCCCTTTGATGACCACAATCTCTCCATCCCCGAACCGGACCAGGCTCTTATCCGTCCGGACCAGTTCCTCAATCGTCTCATCCACAGTCTGTACTTTTATATGGTTTTTCAAAATTCCCTTTTGATACATCCAATATACCGCATTTGCCAAAACTTCCTTGATCTTATCCTTCACGTATCCGCCCTATCCTTTTTTGCCGCCTCATACAGACTATATTTTCCGCCCTTTAAAAATTTATGCTTGATTACCCACCAGCCCGGCGCCCAGATATATTTATGCATGGCCGGGGATGCGCTGCCGATCATCCAGCAATTCCTGTCACATTTTTTGGTGCATTCACGTACTTCCCTGGCTTGCTTTGAATTCCACAATTCCTCCCATGTCTGTTCCCGCAAATTGCCCATCACTGCCTTTTCCTTCATCCCATTGCAAGGGATCACGTCGCAAAAAGGATCAATGAAGAAGGCATTCTTGCTCATATCACAGGGCAGAAGCCTTTTATTCCCATAAATGTAATTAATCAGCCCATGGTTAAAATACGCCCGGAACCACTTTTTCGGCGATTTGCTCTTTAACAGTTCATGAATCAGTTTTTCAAAATTCTGGGCTACTTTCAGTTTATCATCAATTTTATTGTCCGTCTTCCTGAAGTAAAAAGAATTGTGGAGGGTAGCCGTGGCAAATTCCATCCCCAAATCATTGGAAATCTGATACAGCGGCACCAGATCCTCACAGTTCATATCCTGCACGGTCATCCCAAAGCCTACATCCGGATGCCCCATATCCACCAATGTCTTCAAAGTAGTATACCCTCTCTGGAACCCATCCGGTATCCCCCTGATTTTATCGTTCGTCTCCTGCAGCCCCTCGATGCTGATGCGGATTCCCACTTTGGGGAATTCTTTGCATAGGTCAATAATCCTGTCCGTAAAATATCCGTTCGTTGAGATTACAATACGGTCCGACTTCTTATAAAGCTCCCTTACAATAGCGGGAATATCCCGGCGGATAAACGGCTCCCCTCCTGTAATATTCGTAAACGCCATTTCCGGCAGCTTACGTATTTCTTCTAAAGTGATCTCTTCACTGGGTTTGCTGGGATCCTTAAAACAGTCGCACATATTACATCTTGCATTACACCGGTAAGTGACAATGACTGTCCCATATAATTTTCTTTTTGACATATTCTACCTCATATCCTTCTTATATAACTTAAGCAGCTTGCCGCAATATTCTTCCAATGTATCAAAATGCGCTTCCCTGCAGGCCTGTGTATATCTTTCCAGACGCTGGCCGTCTTCCCAGAGCGCCTTTATTTTACGCCTTAATTCTTCCCCGTTGCCGCTCTCAAACAATTCTCCGGTTACGTTTTCTTCAATCAGCTCAGGAATCCCCCCTAAATCGGAGCCGATCACCGGGGTTGCGCAGGCCAAAGATTCCATTACAGAAAACGGACAGTTTTCATAGCATTCGGACGGGAAAACAGTAAACCTAGCTTTGGCAACCGTCTCATACAGCTCCTGCCCGCTTAAAAAGCCTAACATTTTTATGTTTTCGCATGTACGTACTTTTTCTTCCATCGGCCCGGACCCGGCAAACCGGAACGGGATATCCGGCAGCGTCTGGCATACTTTTACCAGCGTATCTATCCCTTTTTCTATGGAATATCTGCCAAAATATAAAATAAAGTTTCCTTTGCCATCCCCGTTTATTTCAGGCTTGTCCACAAAATTATGCAATACAACCGTTTTCTCCCGCAAGAGGGAGTCCGTGTCCAGCGTTTCCTTCATAAAACGGCTTGGACATATCACTGCATCTATTTTGGAATAGGTTTTTAATCTTTTATATAGCATTCCCTCAATCGCTCCAAGCATACTCTTCACCCTGGAGCCATGGATACATTTATTTTTCATACAGCCCCAAGGCCCTGCCTTCAGGCATTGCCTGCAGCGTTCCCCTGTTACCGGATTCTGCATCAGGTGATTAGGGCATACCAACTGACTGTCGTGAGCTGTATATACAATCCTGACCGGATGGGCGGATTGCCGTTCATATTTTCTTATTTCATATAGAATAGAAGGGGTCAACTGGAAATTAAAATTATTCAAATGCACTGCATCCGGCTGAAACTCATCCAGCACAAGGCGGATTTTTTTCCTCGCTTCCACAGAGTAAATGATTTTAAACGGATAAAATATTTTCTGCAGTTTTCCCGTATGGAAATCCATATTGGATGTATAACTGCCCGCCTGATTGCCTACCATCCGCCGCTCATGTTCCATCCCGAAATATTGCACTTCATGACCTAGCCTTTGCAGTTCCCCCCCGACCTTAAATATATAAGTCTCTGAACCGCCATTGGGGTAAAGAAATTTATTGACCATCAATATTTTCATATCTCCTGCCGCTCCTTTATCAGCCTTACCGCAAAAAATCCCGTGAAAAGAACCATCGCCAAGACGCTGCCTATCAGGAACCCGTTCTGATACCCCCGCGCAGTTTCCACTTGTACGATTTTTCCCCCAAACGCGTTTACCTTCGTATCCTCCTCTACCCGGCCGACTATTTCATAGCCGGGGTACTGTTCTTCCCAATTGTCTGTAATATAAAAATATTCCTCATCAATAATCCCAGTCTGGTTTCTTGGGATAATATAGCCTTCCGGCGCCTGCAGCCTGCCGGCTGTGCCTATCATAACCCCGGTTAAAATACCCACCGCCGCGCCGGCTGCCAATAATACCCTCTTTCTCTTTTGAAAGCCGCCCTGAAAAAAGCTTTGCCGCATCTCCCGTTTTTCCGCATAGGAAAGCCTGTGTTCCGGCGCATCTCCTCTATAGGCCGGAACTGTGCCAAAAGCTATTTTCATTTCACACCGCCTTACCCAGAACTCCAGCCCGGTTTCTTTTCCTTTCCCGGCGCATTTCCGGTAAAACAATTCTCCTAAAAATAGAAAAATAACATTTTTAAAAGATGTGTTAAACAAATACGGCTCCATAATGCCCATGAAACAGATAAAAACAATGACTGCCAGTTCCTGCGCCTTATTTTCTTTGCTGTATACATAAATCAAATACAAATACCCTGCGGAAACCAAAGCAAAAACTGCGATGCCATGGGTAATCAGCAGATACACATATGCATTGTCCATCGTCAGGCTGTCCGTAATAATATCCGCCGCTTTGATGCCAAATATACTTATGTTTTCTTTGACCAGAAAAATCTGGGCAAGCCTTAATCTTTCATTTACAATTTTATTGATAATCCTGAATAAAGCTTCATGATTTTTTAGCAGGACAGAACCCCATAGGGAAAGCAGGCAGCATCCCGGATAGGTTAGCATACAAACTGCCTTCACCGCCAGATTCAGTTTTTTCTTTTTTGCCGCGTAAAGAGCTGTCAGCAGATAAAGCGTCACTACCGCCACGCCCGTATAGCTGATGGAATAGGAAAAGACCAGCGCATTGCCCAGCAGAAGCCACAAAAATCTTTTCCAGTCATATTTTTCCCCCCATGTATACACGAGGAAGACCGCAAAAATGAAATAGGATACATGAAGGACGTTGGGATGGGCATATCCCAGGCCATAGCGGAAAATATATCCCAGGCCTAATTTATCATGTACCTTATATCCCATATCCTGCATATGGAAGAGCGAAGAGAAAGTAAGAAGAAAAAAGGAAACCCCCCAGGTCCACAGCCCTATGCGGAACGCTCTTTTGACCGGGATATTTTTCATCCCTGTCAGCATCATTGCAAACAGCAGGATTCCCTTTTCCCCGGATTTCAGATAAGTGATTACGCCAAGCCCTAAAAAAAGGGCGATCCCAATGATTTCCTTCATGCAATAACGGGAAGCTGCCATTTTGCCTGCCCAGCAGATAACCGCAGCCACAAGAAAACACTTAAAAAGAAACTGCCCGTCATACAAACCAATCCCTTTGGCAAACAGCAAGATACTGAAGAAGGCATAATATAACCCCTCTTCTACCGTAATATTATTTTCCTTCATATCCCATCCTCATCCGGCAGACTTAGCGCCTCCTGGCAAAATGCCCGTTGGCATGGGTTTTTGAAACATTTCCCGCGCTATATACTTCTAACGTCTGCTTTGTTATGTCATCCCAATTAAATTTACTGCAAATATAATCCTGGCTGGCTTTTTTATATTCCGCCGTCTTTTCCGGCGATGCAATTAAAGACGCCATCTTATCCCTTAAATCTTTTACATCGCTTTTCCGGAAATGGCAGCCATATTCCCCGACTACTTCCACATTTTCTTCAATATCGCTCACCAGGCAGCAGTTCCCATAGCTCATAGCCTCTAGCAGGCTAAGAGCCATCCCTTCCACATCGCTTGGCAAAACAAAAAAATATGCGTTGGAATACAGCTCTTCCAGAATCTGTCCTTGCACAAAATCTGTCATAATCACCCGGGGATCCTTCGCTGCCATTGCACGGATTTTTTCCATGTATTCAATGGCATGGCTGTTGCCGCCTGCAATCACCAGTTTCTTATCCGTAGCAATTCCCTTAAAGGCTTTCAGCAGATAATGAATTCCCTTCTCAGGCACTAACCTGGCAAGAAAAAGAATATACCCGTCCTTTTCCAGCCCGTATTTTTCTTTTATCATCCCGCATCCTGCCGTTTCCGGGCGCATAACCCCATTGGGGATATAGACTGTCTCCCTCCCATAATGATCCCGGAAATATTGCTGGACATTTTTTGACAGGACAATTACTTCATCGGCATATTTTGCCGCCATTTTTTCACCGAATTTGATCACTTTCGATGCAAAATTCCCCCATTTTGCACGCTGCCAGTCAAGGCCATGCACGGTCACAACTACCCTCTTCCCAAACAGCTTGGCAATCCACAGCATTGCGCAGGGGCCTTCCGCATGATAATGAAGCACATCATAGTCTCCGGGCAGCGCGCGCAGCGTCGCAAAAAAAGAATATACAATCGCGTTCAATTTGCTGTTTTCAAAAGTAGGGATAATCCTGACACGGACTCCCTTGTAATATTCACGGCCTTTTCTCCCATAATCTTCGTCATATTTTTTATCCGAGACATGATGCCCATATCTGTTGTATGCCTCTACCGTATGGCCGCCCGCCGCCATCCTGACAGCCAGTTCTTCCACCACAATCTCCACGCCGCCTTCCCTGGAAGGAATCCTTTTATGGCCGATCATGGCAATTTTCAGTTTTCCATTGTCTTTTCTATTTTTCTTATTCACAAGCCGATACCCGTTCTTTACCCATGATACTGTTGCAGCTATCCCATTATAGCATATATTTTACATATTTTACACAATTTTACCCGTTTTATCAATTAGCGTCCATCCTTTCCATAAATCATGCATCCGTTCCGGCTCAAACTTCTGTGAATTTTTATGGATAGACGGGCGTATGATCGTCTTATCCTTATTCTTATTCAGCCTCGCCCCCCAGAAACTGAATGTGGAATTCGCACATATATTATGCTTACATCTGCTCATGAGCCAGATATCATAAAAGCTGTCCCTGCCTTTATTGATATCCACCGCCGTATACTCTTTTCCTTTGTATTTTTCCCTGACATAAGATATATCATCGGAAAAAAGATAAAAATGCGCCTCCGGGAATCTTCTTTTCATCTCTCCGATTGCCCCCGCATAATATTCTTCCGTACAAATATCGCCGAACATAGCCGCATTTTCCGCATCCAGGTAATCCCCGCGCCTTACATGGATGCTGACAGATTCCTCCGCCTGCATTTGCTTTGCCAGTTTCAGGTTTTTGGGATTACTGCTTTCAGGAAATACAAAATCCTCCTGCAATTCATCCATAATATCCCCATAATACTTTTCGCAGGCAAAATAACCGCACAAATACCGGCTTTCAAATGCAAAAATTTCCGGGTGGTACATTTCCGATTCATAAAAAATCTTCTTTGTTCCCGGGAACAGTTTTCCCTTTATCTTCCCGGCCAGCCCGCCGCCCCCGGTCAACGCCCTTTTTTCCTCTTCCGTACATGCCTCATACTCTAAGCCGTCAAAATAATCCAGCTCCAGTTCCCGCCTGGCATAAACATTTTTTTGCCTTTCCTCCTGTTCATACCATGAAATGTCCAGCTTTGCTTCTTTACCCAAGCTTAAAAACTTCCGGTACAAAGCATATTGCTGCATCTGATTTCCAAGCCCTCCGGCCACTTGCACCACGATCACCCTTCCATACCTCCATCTATATCGTCCTGTCCCTTTCGCCCTGTCAGCAAAGCAGCAGCGCCTTCATGAAGACGAACTATTTTCATACATCCAGCGCAATACGCCAAGCGCCGGCCCCAGCGACCAGGGATAAGCCCCATAATATTGGGGGTATTCGGAAAAACCCATGCATTCTGCCAGACAGTTATAGATTTTCCCGTCTTTTTCCTGTCCCGCCAGATATTCCGCCGCCTTTTCCGCCAGCCGCATTCCGTTCCCCCGTTTTTCTTGCCTGTCATTCCACTGCGCCTCCATAGCTGCCGCATAAGCAATCATCGCCGTGGCGGAACTGTCTTCCGGCCCCTCCGGCGCCCCTAGCTGCCATGGGAACGCCCCATTTTCTTTCTGGTAAGATCCTGCCGCATTTATAAGCTTCCGGTATGCCGCTTCCATTTCCCCATATGCTATCCTGCAGGCTGCCTTCCATTCCTCTGTTCCTTCCTCCTGCCCGCTTCCCTCCTTTACGGATTCCTTTATACAGCAAAGCCCCCTGGAAAGCCCCATAAGAAGCCATCCTGCCGCCCGGCCCCAGCCTATGATACCATACTTTATTTTGTTTTCATACCGGAAACCATGGTAAGGAAGCCCGGTCTTTTCATCCATGCCGAAAAGAAACATATTCTGCATCTGCCGCCACCCTGACTGTATTCCATGAACGCTGCGAAAGGCAGCTCCATACTTTATAAGAAACGAACCTGTCATCCCGGCCCCGTCCGCATAAATATGTTTATTTTTGTGGGATGGGCGGTAAGGGATGCTTCCTTTTTCATCCGCTTCCATCTCTTCCAGCCCATAAAGATATTCTGCCATCCTGTCCGCACCTGTTTTGTATTTCTCTTCCTTTGTATCCAGGTACAAATCAATCAGGGAAACCCCGGCCAGCACATCATCCACAAAATAAAGAGGCATCCCGGCTTCTATCCACCGGTCAAAATATTTTTGCAGCGCAGGGACAGCCTTTTTTCTTTCCCTTTCCGTCCCCCATTCCGTGAAGCTGTTCGCGAGCATTGCACTGGGCCAGAAAATCATGTCTTTTGGCGGAACATAACGTCCCGCCGCCCTCTTTACCGTATCCTTCATTTTCTGCCTGATATTTTTTTCATGATAATGCAGCATTTCATATACCGCTTCTTGTTCCATCCGCCGCAGCATTTCTTCCGTTATTTTTTTCCCCATCTTTAGGCATCCCCCTTCCTTTGCAGCCTGCCCGCCACCAGACGCCACATGTAACGGAATTCTTCACATCTGCCGAACACTGCGGCAAACAGCCCGTTATACACCGCCGTAATTATCAGAACCATAGCAATAAACAGGGGAACTGTCACCGATGTCATGATCACACTCTTTAACAGGACAAGCAGCAGGACAATCCCTGCATTTACCGCCGCATATTTGATCGAGTCCCTGAAATATACCGCCGCTGTTTTGCCGAAGCATACCTTATAAATAATAAATGGTTTGGTAATATTTGCTATCAGCCCGGAAACAATCGTTCCAATATAAATGCCCGCCAGGCCGATTTTCTGCACCAGCACAATAGAAATTACCAGGTTCACGGCGCCTTGTATCAAGGCCAGGTATTTATCCTGCTCAAAAACCCCGGCTGCCGTCTTATAGTTGGAAAGCACAATGCGTTCCCCTTTAAAATAATAATCAATCATAATGCAGCCAATAATCAGATCCGGCAAGACCCTCTCTTCCCCAAACCATAGCATAATCAAAGGAGTCAACATCAGATAAAAGCCAATCGCGGAAAAACCGTAAATCCAGCAGGCAATAAAACGGTAGACCCGGAACATCAGATATTGTTTTTCTTTTTTCTCCGTAGCAATCAGATTGCCAAAACTGGACAGTACCGAATTAAATATAATATTCACAAAATTAGAAACGGAAGAAATGACATAGTTATAATTGCCCACAAACCCTACCGTGGTCACATCAATAAAAGCCCCAATAATCAGCGTATCCGTCTGAAGCCTCGCCATATCCCCTACTTTATGGAATACCAAGGCCTTCGTCTGCCCGACAATCTGCCCGACTTCCTCTTTAGACAGTTTTTCTACTTTCTTTTCCTTCAGATAAGGATACATTCGGTCCAGATACATGCTGACCAGAATTTTTTGCGCCAGTTCAATGACCATAGCAGTAACCAGGAACAGATAAAAGCTGGGGATCAGCAATAGGCCCACAATCTGCAGCAGCATCGTCACCGCTTTTGTGATGGTGATAATATTCGTCTGAATGTAATTTTTCTGCTGGGCATTCACCAGACTATATTTATATGCCACAAAATAACTGCTTACCGTGTTGAAAAGGACAATAAAATAGCAGACCGTAATGTCCCGCCATGGGATATTTCCCGGCTCATTAATTAAAAATTTCAAAAACGGGGCGATAGCTGTCCCGATTACCGCTATGACACAGGCAATGGAACGGTACGCCTTTTTATACAGCAGCATATATGACTTTACTTTTTCTATGTCATTTCTTGCCACCGGCCCGTATAAGCTATAGTTAAAAGCCGTCCCGATCCCAAGCTCCGCCAGCGAAAGCACGGTAAGAATGTTGGTATAATAATCGTTGATCCCTGTCAGCACATCCCCCAAATGGTCAATAAATATCTGCCGCATCAACGCCCCCAGCACGAGGGTGGTGATATTCCCTATCCAGCCAAAAGTTATATTTTTTGCCGCATATTTTACTCTTCCCATAATTTCTCTGCTTCTTTCCCTGCCTGCAAGGCTTTTTCCACATATGCAGGCATCCTGTCCTGCAAATCTTTACGGATTTCCTGCTCGTAATCCCTAAGCCATTCAAATGCGCCGATCAAATCTTCTTTTGTCCGCAGGCATTGCACCGGAATCACATAATTCTCATAGCTTCCAAACAAATCCCTGGCGATCCCTTTGGCCTTCACCGAATAGCCTATTGCCAGTGTAGGCACCATAGAGGAATAAGCAGCAATCGTTGCATGGGTCCTTGCCCCGATAAACATCCGGCATCTGGCAATATAGCCTTTTAACTCTTCGCAGGTGGCATCGGCTATCTTCACCACTCTTCCGGTATCTTGAAACGCACGGTACAATTCCTCCAGCGGTTTCCTGTCGTCATTCCTCGCCCAGACCACATGAGGGATCAATGCAATCTGCATATCCGTTTCCTTCATAATATATTCCAGCAGGGCTTTATAATTGGACATCGTAATCCCTGGCTCCGGCTCGTTCTCCTGAATCATCGGGCTGATATTAATGCCTACCGTATTTCCTTCCTCAAACCCGTCAGGCAAAGGAAGCTCTTTTCGCCGAAGGGTAAATGCCGGGTCAGGAATTAACCTCAGCTTCTCCCTTGGCGCTATTTCCAGCAGCGCTTCATAAGTAATGGATTCCCGGGCAATAATCAAGTCATATCGGTTTAAATCCTCTATCAGTTTTCCGGCAAAATGCCCCCCGGCATCCCCTTTTTCTTCTTTTCTTTCTAAAAGAGACGGTTCAATGGAACAGCCAAGCAGCGCCGTCTTTGTCCCTCTGTCATGAAAGGCTTTATTGGCCAGCATCAAATCATTTATCATCGTATCATAACAGTAGTTATCCCCGCCGATGGAAATTGCCAGCGGGTATTTAAGGCTCCCTCCTTTTTTACGCAAAGGTTTGTCAAAAACTGCCTGATATCTGTAGCGGATAAAAGACTCCCGGTCTTTCGTTATCTTCCTCCATATATAATATAAGACATGGGCTATTTTATGGCCGGAAAACTGCCTTTCCTCCGCCAGCTCGCAAAGGGCATCCCCTGATGAGGGAACAAGGGAATATTTCCTGTCCTCTTTTTCGCTGTTGGTAATCACAAGCGGCTTTTCCTTAAGCATATGGCATAAACTGTTCACGATCGCTTCACAGCCATGGTTGCCGCTTCCTGCGTGCATATATAAAATGATCTTACTCCCGGACATCATCTCATCCTTTCTGTGTTTTGAAATGATACAGCCACATATACCCTTTTGGGGCATAGCGGTAAACGGCTATCTTTATTTGGTATCCTCTTTCCAGTTCCCGGAATGTTCCCCTATGACTTGCATACGTTTTTATCAGGCAGGAACATCTATCCGTATATTCCTTTTTTTCTTTCCGTTCCTTTCCGGAAAGCATGGACAATTTCCCGACTACCAGCATGACGGAAACTAATAAGACCGCTTCCGTCCGGCAGGCCAGCCTGGGCATTTCTTTCCCAATCATCTCCAAAGCCTGCTGCCAACAGACAATCTGATCCATATAGCTGTTTTTAAATTTACGCATCATGGCCCCTTCCCTGTTCTGAAAGTATCCATAACCCTGATAATTGCTTTGGCTAAACTGCTTTCCGTCTAAAGCCAGCCTAAGCAAAAACAGCATATCTTCACCGATGGTAAGGCCTTCTGCAAACCGGCGCCCCCCGATACTTTCCTTTTTAAAAAGCTTGCTCCAGCAACGGGTATTGCTTTTTAAAATCCCATGCTCGATGAATGCTTCCCCTTGCAGAGTTTCCACCGGAAAGGCTCTCTCCCAATCTGTCTTTTCCTGCCGCCGGAAAGATCCCTCCCCTTCCTGTCTTCTCTGCTGCCGGAAAGGTTCTTCCCCGTCAAATCCCCAATAACTGCAGCCCGCTACATCGCTTTCCGTCCTCTCAATCATCCATACCAGATGTTCCACCATATCTTTGTCCAGGCAGTCATCCGCATCCACAAAGGTAAGGTAGATGCCGCTGCATTCTTCCATCCCCCGGTTCCTGGCTGCGGACACTCCCCGGTTCTTCGTATGGAATACTTTTACCGGGGGATATCTGTCCGCAAAACCATCGCATATCTCCCCGCTCCCGTCCGTAGAACCATCATCCACCAATATGATTTCCAGGTTGTCATAGGTTTGTGCCAGCAGACTTTCCATGCACCGGCCAATATAAGAAGCCGTATTATAAACAGGCACAATCATACTTACTTTTTTCTTCATATTAGCTCTCCATGCCGCCTTTGGGCGGCTCCATGTGAAACTTAATACTTCTTAGGCAGTGTCTTTTGCTGGCTTAGAAGCATTTTTCACACGAATCCCCATTCATCCGGGCGAAAAATGCCAAGATCCTGTCATATAGCCGGAATGCCAGCCTTGCCCCCGCAATAACAGGCCCTGCCGGATGCCTTAATACAAAATAAAGCAGGCGGTTTGTCTTATCTTTCACCGGAATTGCAAGGGAAATAACCAATGCCCGGTTATCTTCCTCCCGGCATATCTTCTTTACCCTGTCTATATAGCCTTCCGTTCCTCCCCGGATTTCATTCTTAATCGCCAGCAGCAGCAAATAGATATACTCTTTATCCGCCTGCCTTATCCCGCTTGCCCTGCCCTTCTCCTGAAAAATCCCCTGAATCGTTTGATAAAGGATTTTTATCCCTTTATACATCCCTGCATCATATTTATGCACCATAGATTCACTGTTAAAATAGTAATGGTAAAATAGCGCCCCCTCCATAATTACCACCCGTTTGCTGTCAAGCAAAGCCGGCAGTGTAATATTCACATCCTCCCCCATAGTCACAGCCGGATTGGAGTATTTCATATTATCTGCAATTAAGCTTCTTGAAAAAAGTTTCATGCAGCGGGACATAGATATCTTCCGGTTCTCATGCCCTAAAAGATGATCCTTAACTTCCCCCTGCAATTTACCGCCCTCATAAATCCCGGGCTCCAGGCCATGATAATGCTTTGTTTCCTTATCCGGCCGGCTGATTACAAAATTACAGCAGATTACTTCCCCCGCATTCTTTTCCCCCGGCGAAAGAAATTTTGCCATTTCTTCCAGCATCTCCTTATCTACCCAGTCATCGCTGTCCACAAAGCATAGATAGTCCCCGCTGCTTTCCTTTACACCCGCCTGCCACGCACTGACCAGCCCTCCGTTCTCTTTATGCACCGTTTTTATCCTGCTGTCCGCCCTGGCATAAGCGTCGCACATTGCCGGGCATCTGTCCGGGGAACCATCATCCACCAGCACAATCTCTATCTCCCGGTATGTCTGCCCCATCAGGCTTTCCACACAGCGTCCTAAGTATTCCTCTGTCTTATAAACGGGTACAACTACACTGATTTTCCTATCCGGCATTCTCCTTACCTCTACTTCCAATAGCTGCAAAGCAAATCATACACTTTCTGGTTAATGCAGCGGTAATCATAAGCTTTGGAATTCCAATATGCATTCTTTGAATAAACATCATAATATCTGTCAATCCGTTTGATAGCCGCTAAGATGCTTTCCGGCGTTCCGTCTGTTTCTTCCGAGTCCTGCCCGAACTGCAGCGTCTCCCCAATCCCCCCTACATTCGTGCTGACCACCGGAAGAGCATAACTGATGGCTTCTAAAATCGTCATAGGAATCCCCTCAAATACAGAATTCATCACTAAAATATCTGCTTTTTTCATATATTCTTTTACTTTCCTTGGCGTTACTGCCCCTGTAAAATGCACATTTTCGCCTTCATATTTCTTCAGGTTATGGTACTCCTCCCCATCCCCTACTATGGTAAGGTTCAACCCCCCAAAGTATGTCTCTGCCCCTAATACTGCCTGGATTACCGGTTCTACCCGCTTGTCTTTGGACAAACGTCCAACAAACAATATTTCCCTAACTTTCCCATCTTTTAGTATATGTCTTTCTTCCGGGATTTCCGGACAGATTATGGAATTGCCAACCTGAAACAGATTGGAATTATAAGGTTTATAATCCCTGAGGCTGTCTTTATCCAGCAGAAAAATAAGGTCGGCATCTTTTAGAATCCATTTCAGATAAACCACAAACCCCTTTTTTACCAGAATATTTTTCTGGAAAAACCGGAACCCCCGTTCCATATTAAAGTAACTGCCATGGGAAAAAATGACGCATTTCGACTGCCATTTTAAAAATTTTATGATTCCGTAAGCCTCCGGCGCATGGACGTAATTACAGTCGTATTTTGTAATCTTTAACTGTTTTCCATATTTGAGAAGTCCTTTGGCATACATCAGCCGGAGGGATTTGGAGACATTCCCCAAATCCCTCTCTGCTGCCGCAACAGGCAGAAAGTCAATCTGTCTGCCATAAAGTTCTGCCTTTTTTATTTTTCCAACCTCTTCCGGGTCGATGGTCACGCCTACTAACATAATGTCATTGGTACGCTCCGGATAAGCCTCGCAGACAAACCTGAGAAAATTGCCAATGCTGGTCACCTGGCCTCCAATGGGAAAATCTATAAAATTAGAGTTATCGTATATCAGCAGCCTACTCATGATATAATTCCTTCCAATACAAATCTGTCCTGCTTTCCCAGGAAAAACGCCGGATATTCTCATATCCTTTCCGGATCAGTTCTTCCCTGACAGCCTCATCCTCCGTTACCTTCATCAAAGCCCTGGCAATCTGGCCCATATCATCCGGGTCTACTAAAATCCCGGCATCCGCCACCACCTCCGGCAGGGAGCTTCTGTCTGAGCAGACGACCGGAATACCCATCTGCATACCCTCCAAAGGCGGGAAGCCAAACCCTTCCACATAAGAAAGAAATAAATAAGCCTTTGCCCCCGCTGCGGTCCGGCACATTTCATCAAATTTTTTGAAAAATTTATAACATGCCACATGCTCTGCCGCTTCCGCATCCATTTCTTTATAACAAGACGTATCCTCTATCCCGATCACGGAAAGCCGTAAGGGCTTATCTGCCTTTTTATAATATGCCTCATAAGCCTTTAACACGCCCCTGGCATTTTTATGGGGCAGCGGCGAAGTCATAGCCACGATATAGTCTTCCTCCCCGTGATCCCCCCCGGCTCCCTTGTTTTCCAGGCCTTGGGGTACGGCATTCATCCCATTATGGATTACCGTTATCTTCCCGCCGCATCCCGGAACCTTATCCAGTATATCCTCCTTGGAATACTCCGAGATGGTAATCACCCTGTCCGCCTTTTTCATAGACACCTTTAACCGGTACATGATATATGCATTCTCCAGCCGGTTGAATACCCCCGGATAATATTTATCGTAATAAAAGGGGATCAAATCATGGATAAGAATGGTATCCTTTATTTTCTTTCCCCCTTTACGCTTTCCAATCCATCCCTTTCTTCCTATAGGACGGTACCCCCGCGGAAAAAGGATACGGTCTGCCTGATACTTTTTTGCGTATTTTTTTACCAGGATCAGTTCCCAAAAAATGCAGTATAATTTGTTCAAGGGATTACCTTTCACCTCTGCAAAAACCACTCCGGGCACATCAAATTCTTCCCTGTTATAGGAATTCCCCAGCACAATAATTGTATCGGCGGCCTTATTCCCCTTCCCGCCGGCATTTTCCTGCGCCTTTTGTAACGCCCGCTCCCCCAGATGACCCGTAATGCTCTTGGCCAGATTATAGATGCCGATGCTCTTTCCTGCCCCTTTGACTTGCTTAAAACAGTCAATTACAAGATTCATTATTTTGCTCCCTTTCCAAATAATACGACTCCTACTGTCTGAAATAAAATCTTTATATCCAAACGCAAAGACCAGTTATCAATATACATTAAATCATACTTTACTACATCGTCAAAATCCTCAATATCGCTTCTCCCGCTCACCTGCCACATGCCGGTCAAACCTGGGGTCATGCTGATTCTTCTGCGGTAGCGCTGGTTATATTTTTCAAACTCATCCGCTGTAGGCGGCCTGGTCCCCACCAGGCTCATATCCCCTCTGAACACATTATAAAACTGGGGCAGCTCATCAATGCTTGTTTTCCTTAAAAATGCGCCTACCTTGGTAATCCTCGGGTCATTTTCTATTTTAAACATCAGGCCCTGCATTTCATTTTTGGCTTCCAGTTCCTTTTTCCGCTCTTCCGCATCCATATACATAGACCGGAATTTATAAATTTTAAACCGTCTTCCGTTTCTTCCTATCCTGACCTGGGAAAAAAATACCGGTCCTTTGGAGTCCAGCTTAATGGCTATAGCGACAAAGGGCAGGAAAAGCAAGGTAATCAGCATCCCCGTCAATCCCCCCAGAATATCCATCACCCGCTTAATCATCATCCGTTTATAGCTGCTCTGAAACCTGGTATAAGTGATTACGGTATAGTTGCCGAAGCTTTCGACCTTGCTGCGGTTGGCATCCCCTCCCGGCAATTCCAGGCTGTAATGGCAGTCCACGCCCATATCCTCGAACCCGTGAATCATGTTCTCCATATTGCTCTGGGATATGCCCGGAAGATTTAAGAATACCTCATCCAAAGCCATCTGGGTAGCCACTTCGATGACATCCTCTTTCCCGGCCACCACCGGAATATTCCTGACTTTTTTCCCCTCCATATTGTAATCAATGCAGGCAAGGGCAACAATCTGATAATAAATATCCAGATCCCGTTCCAGCCTGTCCAATGTCCCGTCAATCAGGTTGCTTTGTGTGACCACCATCACTTTTACAGCATTCTGGCCTGATGCGTAATAAGTACGCATTACTTTTTTAATGATCAGATGGATAAGCAGTGACAAAAATATATTCAATATCAGAAAATAAACCAGCACCAGACGGGAAAACGCATCCGCCCATTTCATCATTGTCATCAGCAGATTCACTACCAGGAGCATAATCACATTGTACTGGATGACAGCTATCCCTTCTTTCCAGACGCTCCTTCTTAAAAAATTCCTGTTCCAGTCAAAAAAGAAACTATAAACCGTACAAAAAAGCATCAGGCACAGACATACAAGAAAATGTATGTTCCGATCCCCCATATCCCTAAAATTCCCGAACCGGATATACGTAGCGGCAATAAATGCCGTCAAAAGACTAACCAGATCCGCAAACCACAAACCATATACTTCAATAATTTTATTTTTCTGCTTCATAACCGCTCCGTTTTCCCAAGCAGGCGGTATGCCGTCCATAGATACTCTTCCTTGCCGGAACACGGCCCGAGCATACTGCTGCCATACATTCCCATCAAAAATAACAGATAATTCCTGCCGATATATACTGAGACAAGATGCGCCTCTACTACTGTATAAACCGATAGCGCCGTCATCATCACAAGCCCCATGCCGTCTTTCTTTTTATAAAACTGCCATAACAGCGCCACGTTTAGCAAAACATAAATCCCGCCAGGAATGATCCCGTACCAGTAAAACAACCGTACAAACCCCATGTCAAAATAATAGTCGTTTTCCGGACGGGAAAACAACGACCAGGTTGCCGTCGTCCCCTCACTGTTTACAGAACCGTAATACAGATCCATAATCCTTCCGTTAAGCCGGGACTCCACCTTGCCGACCAAAGGATTCTGGAACCAGTAATCCTTTGGCTTCGCAAATCTGCTGTCCGCTGCCAAAATTGAAAACCCCACGCAAAACAGGAATACCGCTATCCCTGCTAAATAAGCCCATCTCTTTTCTTTCAGGCCTCTCCAATAGTGTATCACTGCCGCCCCAAAAATCCCGCAAAAGCTTATAAACGTCCCGGTATTGGAATCCGTCAGAAGAAACAGGCCGTAATTCAGGGCGCACAATATAAGATAACCATACCACTTCATCCGCTCATTGTACAAATAAAGCCCAAGAAGAAGCAGCATCATAAACATGCAATGCAGGGCATTAGGATGCCCCAGGCCAAGACAATACCTGATCTGCGTATATCCCCTGCCAAAGTCAGTTTCCAAAGCCAGGCCTCCGTAAACCCCTGTCAGCGATAATGCAGCCAGCAGCAGGCATCCCGCCGCCGTCATATAAAACACATACTTTAACACTTTGCCCATATCTGCATCTTTACATGCCCAAAGAAACACAACGATCCGCAGGATTTCATTCCTTCCTGTCAGCTTATAGGACACAAACCCCAGAATGCCGGACAAAAGCAAAGCAGCCCATTCCCTGAAAGAATACCGGGTAAGAATCACTTTACCAAACGCGAGAAGAAAGGCAATCCGGAAAAGTTGCCCCTCAAACGGATTGGTATAATTGCTTTTGTCAATAATAACAATGACAATCTCCAGCGTCACATATAAATACAGCAGAGTAACCCCTATTTTTTCTATCTTCGTCTTTTCTTTCGCGATCTGTCCATCCATGCTCATTTTATTCCCTGCATTTCATTCCATATTTCACGCGGAACGGCAACTACGCTATTTTTCCCGTAAAACATCTTTGTAATACTGTTTGTCCATGCCTCAGGATCCTCCGTAAGAGGCATATGCATCAAAGGCCCTTGCGCATCATTGACCGCCGGGAGTACCACGTCCTTCACCGTATCGTCCAGCAGCACAGATAACTGGAACTCCATCTGATCCTTGAAATCAGCCGCCTGTCCGCTTCTTATATAATCTACGCACAAAAATGCGGCAGTCCGTTTGATATCCCCCCGGAAAACCAGAAGAAACCCGGCTGCCAGTATAACCGCTGCAGGCAGATAAAAGGTGTTCCTTTTTCCCTCTTTTTTCCTTCTTCCCGCCAAAGCCCCTTCCACATATATCATATCACTGAATGCCATAAATAGGAACATATAAAAATTCATATTGTGTACGCCGCCGGAAACTTCTACGCCGGCATAGATTTCCGGCGCGAACATCGCACAATATACGCAGTAAGAGAAAAAGACAAAAACGGCCGGATAAGGATATTTCTTTTTTACCCCGTCCTTTTTTAGCGCCTGCCAAAACGCATAAGCCGCCGCCGCAAAAATAAGAAGCAGGAAAGGATGCCCTGTGACATACTGCCATGCTTTCACTGCCCCCCGGGCAAAACAGGACACAATTGTGCCTGCCACCGCCTGGATACTGAAGCCAAAAGCTTCCCCACCTCTTACTTTATTGCCCGGCGCCGTCATGCTGACAGCAAGCCCCGCCAGTTCCAAAAGAAGAGGAAGAATACAAACCGCCGCTTTTTTTCTTATTTTTTTGTATTTCCATAAACAACAAGCGAAAAGTACCATAATCATCGGCGTAAGAAGCGCCGCCTGGTAGTTCACTCCCCCAAGCATAGCCATACATACCGTTAGCCCAATATAACTCCCTGTCCTGAATTTTTGCCCATCGTCCATCACCCGCAGATAAAAATAAATCCCCATTAAAGCAATGGCATATGGAATTACATAATGAACCGTTCCGTTATACCAGAAAATTGCTGATTTTGTGCTAGGCGCATAATGGATGGCAGCCATAGCAAACAAGAGATAAATCATTCCAAAATATGTTTTGGGAACCCCCGCCATCTTAACGAGCAAATAATGCAGGAGGATCCACGTAGATCCCAGCCATATGGCCAGCATCAGAAACGGGACAATGACATAAGCCCCTGCCGAAAAAACTTCCGGCTGCAGCGTAAAAAGAAAAATCGTCAACCATGTCCCCTGCCAGCCGTAATAATAGATTTCCACCGTCTTTCCCGCCGCTTTTAATACTTCCCAAAGGGAATGGGATGCCATCCAAGCCTCCCTGGTCAGCCTGCCGTACCCCAGATCATCCCCGGTGGCATGGTTTATCCCGGAAAGGGCTAATATGGGAAGTAAGCCCAGAACAAATAAGAAAAACAGTACGGCCAAAATTTTCTTCTCATCTATCCGGCGGGAAAGCTTCCATTGGATCTTGCTCAACAGCTTTCTTCCCAGTTCTATCCCATATTCTTTCCCCCCGATCCCAAAAGCCGCCGCTTCTTTTGCGCTTTTTCCGGCCTCTGCCAATATATGGGTTAATTTCCTGCGGCATTCCGGCAGGGTACCCAACCGGTATTTTTCATAAATATACCCATATTCAAAGGCATTTAACTCTTTGTCGTCACGGCAGTCCTCCGTCAACTGCGCCCCGCTGATCCCGATGGATACCAGCGGTTCTTTTGTAAAAACAAACCGGGGATTACGCTTTAGCAGATTCATATAATAATCCATATCTACCAGCCATTTCAGCTTTTCATCATAAACGATGGCGCATTCCGCCCCGCCCTTTTTTCCGTCCAAACCTAAAGCGGCGCGTCTTACGATTACCGCGCTGGGCGCCCCAATGGTATTCCCAAGGAAAAGATTGCGGTAATCCGACTGGATAGAAGCCGCATCCTCTGACGCGATGTACCGGTCATAGCTTCTTTCCTCTTCTGCCTGGCGGCTCCCCGAAAAAGCCAAATCCGCTTCCGGATGCCGGTCTAACATATCCACAAATTCCCTTAAGCTTTCCTTTCGCGTAAACCAATCGTCATGGTGCATAATTTTCACATATTCGCCATTTCCCTTTGCAACCGCCGCATTCCAGTTTGCCGCCGCGCCAAGGGGCTTCTCGTTTTTATAATATTTGATATATTCCTTTGCTTCCGCCAGCCGCTTAATCTCATCCCCGCCGGAATCATCCGTAATAATAACCTCATAATCCTTAAAATCCTGTTTCTCCACCGATTCGAGGAGTCTTCTTACTGCTTGGGCATTATTGAATGCCGGAATACATATGGACACTTTCACCATAATATTCATGTTCTCCTTTGTTTTCTACGCCACAGCGCCGCCCCTATTACCGCTGCAATCGCTGCCCCGGCATTGACCGCATAGCTAAACCGCTGTATCCAGGTACCCCCATATCTTACCGTAACCTCCATACTGCCTTCCTGCTTCCCTTCTTTTGGCATGAATACTCTCACCAGGGAAGTTTCCGGGTCTTTGTTCACTTCCAGTTCCATCCCATCCCCTGTTACTGCCTTATATCCCCTATAATAAATAAACGGCACATCATAATATTCCTTTTCCCTGTCCGCAAGAAAGGAAAAAACCCCATCCTTCTTACTGCCTGTTACTGCCGATCCATCCTCTGCTTTTGCCTGATTCCGGTCATTTAGCATTTCCCTCTGCGTTTCTACCGGAAGCCATTCTTCCCCTGCGCCAAAACCGGCGATTTCTTCATAAAGAATCCTTTCCGAATAATCCCCGGTGCGTTTCTTAAGGTCCAGCCCGCCGATCATCCCCGCCCCAAAATACACTGCGGCGAGAAAGCTGATTGCCAGCAAATATTTTTTCCCTTTCTCTCCTGCCCCCGATTCCCTTATCATCAATGCGGCGCAAAAGATCAGCAATACAGTAACCGGAATAAAAAGCCTTCCCGGAAACTGCATCATACCGGTAATCCGTCTTGTCAGTATCCAAAAGCCCGACATCATTTGCACCGCCATCATACCTAAGATCATTACATACCATGTGCCAATCAGACGGTATTCTTTACATCCCTTTTTTTCTGCTAAAAACACAAAAGTGAGTAACAGCCAGAAAAATAAAAGCCACCCCAGCCCGCCTCTTCCCATCAGGCTCCAAATATTAACCGTATTCTCTTCCGGAAATGTCCAAGGCCGGGAAACCTTATAATCCTGCACCCGGAACGCCTCCCACATAGGCAGCCAAAAAGATATGGTCAACGCCAAAACGGCGGCGGCTGTCAAGAATAAATACCCTATTTTTTTCGGGTTCTTCATCAATATTCTTGCATATGCAATCACCATCATGAGGCAGACTGCAAAAGTCATATAAGCGGACAGGGTATGGGCGCATACCTCTCCCCAGAAGCCTATGCCCAATAAGACCGGCGGCTTATCTTTCACTAAAAACTCTTCCATACCGGCAATAGCCAATGGCATAAAAATCATCCCCACGCAGCTTCCCATAGTAAAATGTTCATAACAGCCGCTGATCACCTGATAAGAAAATAAATAGCTTACCGCCGCCACCGCTCCCCCATACTTATCCCGGCTGACGAGAAATGCGGAATAAAAAGCCGAAAAATAAATTGCCGCGGCAATTACGGATAAATATATTTTATATGCAGTCTCCAAAGATGCCCCCATGCATCTTAAAACTGCGGGAAAATACAAAAAATGATTCTGATAAAATAATCCAACTCCATACCCGTAGCCATAACCAAGCTCCGCATGAATTTTTGCAGGAACGTTCCCTCTTTCCAGTTCTTTTGACAAGCTTTCGATCCTTGCCAAATGAAACGGGGCATCCGATCCCTCAATCAATCCTTGTCTGTAATTCGGCGCCAGGAAAATGAATATAGAAAGTGTGGATACGGCAATAAGCAGCCTGTTTTCCCTTCATATCCCGGCCATTTCGCACATTCTGTTCTCCATTCCGCTTCTCCCTTCTATTTCTTTCTTCGCCCCAGCCGGTTTCCTGCTTTATCCAGCAGATACATAACCCTGTCTTTCCTGGCTTGCTGTCTGATCTGCTTTTGCGAATACTCCTTTCTAACAGAAAAATCCCTGCTTTCTTTATAAGCTTCCCACTCCATCCGGCATTCTTCCGCATCAAAAAGCTTCCCCTGCCTGTCCATATACAGAAAGCCTTCATAAATATTCTGCCCGGAAGCCCAATATCCATCCGACACATTATGCCGCGCCCAATACTTCGGGGCTATAATCTTTTTTACCGTTTCGCTGGTAAACGCCGGAAAAAATCCAAAAGATGAATTGGACAGGATCAAGTATTCCGCATTTTTCAGCATAACATAATCTTTGGCCAGTTCGGAATGATAAGCTTTGATCCCTGGCAGAACCCGGCCGGCCGCCGCCACATCATCCGTCACAACCGCAAATTCCATATCCGGCCTGATCCCTCGCATATGCTTCATCGCATCCAGCCAATATTTCCTGCGCAGAAAAAGAAACCTGCTGTCTGTATATTCCCCGCCCCTGACATTCATTATGCAAAGATTCTTCCTTGTAAATTCATAAGTGTCATACTCTTTTTTTACTTCCAGCCATTCTTTTATTTCTTTCCTGTGTGAGAGGAAATATCTCTCCGCCTGGAGATTCCCATAAATCAGCGTATGATCGCCGATCCCATAAATATCCGGATCCGCGTCCGCCACATAGCAGCCATGAGTCATGTCATGGACACAATTTTTCAGATATAGCCTTTTTTCTTTTTCCTGGTAAACCTTATAATTTTCTTTATCCTTGATTGGAAGCCCCAGATCCATATCCATAAAATACATTCCCTTTTTGCTATGGATATTGACAGCCAATTGTTCCTGCCCGGCCGTGCCGAATCCGTAGCCTAAGTCCATGGCAATGCATCTTGCCGAAACATAACAGAATAATTGGTTTCCCAGGCCCTGCCCTTTTAAAAATTCTGTCCCGACCATAATTCCTCTTTTCCGTCTCCCCCTGCTTCTTTATCTTCTCTTTCTTTCCCGCTGCCTTCCCTGACCGGTAAACCATTATTTCCAGAATTCATACCATTTTCTTTCTTTATAAAGCAAATATTGATATTTATCTATATTTTCCTGTAAATATCTGGGAAAGGTTTCATCTATTTTTACTTGGATCATCTGAGCATCCCTGCCAAAAATATCCTGATGATTTTTAATGTTCTTCTTTACCTTGGAAAGCGTAGAGCGGTTGTTGTATTCCTGATGCGCAGCGCTTTTTATTTTATATTTTACCCTGTCTTCCACCGACTGATTCTTGCCGCCCCCCATATAGCTGAAATGCCAGCCGCCGTCCGGCACGCGCACCCCGATCTCCTTCTGTTCTTTGTTGCGCAGTTCTTCCGTTGTATATTGATCCAGCATACGGTATTTGCAGACTTTCGTCCCCAGCCACATCGGTTTCTTTACGCCGTCGAATTCCCCCGTTACGGAAAGCAGCTTCCCTGAAACTTCTTCCATATCCAGATAACAGTAAAAAAGCCTCTGCGCCAGCATGTAAATCTTCCCGTCCTCCACTTCGGGCAGCAGTTTTTTCAAAGTTTCCGGGTTAGGGATTTCATCCACATCGCTGAATATCACAATATCTTCCGGTTTACATTCCTTAAGCCCTCTTGCCACCGCACATTTTTGATGGTGATCCCGTACAAAGGCATTGCAGTCCATCGGCGTGTCATCCACCACATTATGAATAATCTTATGCTCAAACTCCTTGAACATCTCTTTATTTTCCTCATAATAAAGAGGTTTGGCATCCCCTGAAAACGTTACGGTAGATTCGCTGATCACAAACCGGTCCACTACATCGTTCAGGATGTGCATCCTTAACAGCAGGATATCCAACTCATTAAAAAACTGAAAACTGTCATATACCATATCTTTTCCTTTCCTGTTATAGGCCGGTCCATTGCCAGCCCGCTGCTTTTTCCGTTCTTGTTTCTAAGCCTGCAAAGCAAACTCTATTCATGCAAAAAGTATCCCTTCCTGAAAAGCCCTACCGAAAAATATCTAAACTGCAGGCATTTTCCGCCCGGTTGCATCCCATATGATTTAGCGGGAATAAAATTTGGGATATTCTGCATTAGTCCCCGCCCACTTATGGAACACAAAAGGCCGTATCCCTTCCACCTCCGGTATCATAGACTCATGCCCAAAGTACTTCGCCACATCCAAAGGCGCATATTTCATACCTGCCGCCTCAAACAAATGCCTGTTTTTACAGCAGATAAAACCATCCTCGTTAAAGTATCCATGATCCGCTTCAAAAGGAATCCCTGTCTTAGAGGGGAATTCCAGAAGCCGTTTACTCCGTATGGACACACTATTCCCCACCCTGCAGATATTCCCGGCCGCATCCCGGTATGAAAAATCGTCTTTTGGCAGCGGGAAGGGGGAGCCGATATAATCATAGTCCAAAAACTCATCCCGCCACATATCCGGGTTCACCACAAAGCCATCGTAATGCACTAGAAGCATATAGTCCGTATGGATATATTCGTGGATTTTATATATCATATCGTAATTAAATGCATCAATATTTTTCAGTTTATCAATATGCCTGTATTCAATTCCTTTGGGAAGAAATAGAGGCTTTCTATGGGTAATCAGCAGCGTTTCCCCAAAATCAATGCCCCTCATACTATATTCCAAAGCCTTTACTGTAGCTTTTACCCTTACGCTGTCCATCGCTGCCAGCGTAACATTAGGAAGCTGCAGCTTCCCGTTCTTATATTCGCTCATGTGGTACTGTATTCCTTTCTGAATGGTATATAAAAATATTTTGCGCAACGGGGATACGGCTGTCCCAATGAAGCGGCCAGATTCCCCTTAAGCCCGCCCCTTGTTCCTCCATGGGATCACGTACCTGTCATACCCTTTCACCGCCGCATAATATGCATCCGGCCATGCCAGCGCCAGTTTCATCCGTACTTTATCCCCTTTCGCCACATAACCTTCCTTATATATCCTGCGGATCATCCCCTTGTCCGCCCGGAGCTGCCTGATGATTTCCCTGGCAAATATCCTCGTCTTTTTATTGTCCATAAAATCAATATAATAAAATAAAAGCCTTCTATAAAAGTGGTAAGCCGCCTTATCCGACAGCTCTTCCATGCCAGCGCTGCGGATATAAGCGATCTGTTCCCGCCAAAAAGGAATTTCGTCCTTTATCCGCCGCTCCCCGGTTTTTTCGTTCATAATACTTCCTTCCCGGTCCAGCACATAATTATAGTAGGCCTTGTCCAAATATGCCAGCCGTTCCATTTTGCAGAATGCCCTTGTTGTAAACATAATGTCTTCCGAATTCTTTCCTGCCGGAAAGCGCATCCCGCCAATGAGATCCCTGGAAAAAAGTTTGCTCCATACAGAGTTGTAAATTAAATATCTGTCGTCCCCGCAAATATATATTTCCAGCGCATCGGCTTTTGATAATAATACACTATTTCCGCCAGAAGCGTCAATCACCCCCGACTTGGTAATCTGCTTGTAGCGGCAGGCCGCAATCTGGGCATTTTCTCTTTCGCAGGCTTCATACATAGCACGGTACATATCCGCCTCTATCCAGTCATCCCCGTCCACAAAGCCAATATAATCCCCCGAAGCCTTGTCCAAACCGGCATTCCTGGCATCGGACAAGCCGCCGTTTTTCTTATGAATCACCATAATGCGCGCATCCTTTCCGGCATAAGCATCGCAAATACTCCCGGAACGGTCCTGCGAACCATCATCCACCAGAATAATCTCCAGATTGCCATAAGTCTGTGCCAAAATAGAATCTATGCATCTGGGCAGATATTCTTCTATGTTATATACCGCTACAATAACAGAAACCAGCTTCCCTTCCACACCCTGTCCTTTCCGCGCAGCCGCCGCCCTACCGTATCTTGCCTGATGCACTGATCCTTATCATATCCTCTGTATAAATATCATGGCATTCCCGGCCGTTTTGCCATTTTTCCGGGGCAATCACGCATTTTTCCGGGGCAGCGTCCAGCCACGCCCCCCACCAGCTAAAACTGCTGTTAGCAATAATATGGGCTTTGCATTGGCTCATCAGCATTAAATCAAGGTATCCTGTCTCTTCGCTTGCCCCTTTCACGGTCCAGAACGGCTTCCCTGTCTCCCTTGCCCTTACCTCACACCATTTCTCCGCCCAAAAGATATCGTTAGTAAACACAAAAAAATGCGGGTTTTCATATTTTTCTATCATATACCGGATTGCCTTATTATAATAAGCATCTGTGCAGATTCCCCCATACACATCGGCTGCGTCCAGATAATCCCCCCTCCGGATATGTATGCTGACGGAAGTACATGCTTCTATCTGCCGTCCATATTCCCGGATCTGTTCCCCGGCCGGCGCCGGAATCCTAACGTTCCTGAATTGATAGGCTTCCCTTACCTGGGGTTCAATATCCTTAAAATAACGCTCGCTTTGAAAGCATCCGCATAAGTAGGCATTTTCTTTTTCCAATACCGTACTGTCATAATCTGCGGACTGCTCATGATACTCCCCGCTTTTGCGGCCGAATATCTTACGGCGTATCCGGCTTAAAGGATGCATGGATGCATCTGTAATCCGAATCAACTCTTCCCTGCCAGCCCTGGGGTACTCAATACCGAATACCGAAAGCATAATCGGCCTGGCATTATCCAGTTCATATTCCGTTACATCGTCAAATTTCACTTCTTTCCCAAGAGAAACCAGTTTCAGGTAAAGCGCATATTGAAACATCTGATTCCCGATCCCCCCTGACATCCGGATGATATTCATAGCAATCACCATACCCTTTCCATACCCATATCTGCCATTCCTGCCCGTCTGCTGCAATACTATGCCATGCTCCTTTTCTGTCATCCCCCGTCCGGCCCCGGCCTAAGGGCAAAGAACTTTTGATAACCTTTCCCTGTCCGCTAACCAGTTCTGGAACATAAGCACAAACCATATCTGGATCCGCCAGATCCCCTTTCCTGTAAAATCCTCCCACATTTTCCAGACTACATCCGCATCCAGATAACCCTGCCGCAATAATGCCTTCCTGTCAATCAGGCTTTCCGCCCAAGCCCTCAATTCCGGCTTTAGCAGCCATTTTTCAATCGGAATGCTGAAGCCTTTCTTGGGACGTTCCATCATTTCCCTTGGCACATACTTATAAAGCACATCGCGCAATACCTTTTTCCCCGTTTTCCCTTCCCGCTTATATGCAACCGGCAAAGACCATGCAAACTCCACCACGTCTTTATCCAGCATAGGAACCCTGGTTTCCAGCGAAACTGCCATCGCCGCCCGGTCAACTTTCACAAGGATGTCGTCGGGGTGATACATCAGCATGTCCATCAGCATGACCTGATGATTCGTTTCTTCCAGATATCCTTCCTCAAACTGATTGTATTTATAAGGGCAGAACACATGATTCTTACTGATTTTCTTTGTCAGCGGGTCGGTTTCATAAGAGATCTCATAAAGCTGCCCCGGCCCTTTTGCCCCTAACAAAGTTCCTTTTATTCTATAAATAGGATTTTTGGCCAGTGGACTGCTTAGCACGAGGCTGCTGCAGGGTTTACGGATCATATAAGGGATCCCTTTCATCTTCCCCCATATCCTGCTCACCGATTCATAAGAAGTATAGCCGCAAAACAGCTCGTCCCCCCCATCCCCGGAAAGGGATACCGTCACATGTTCCCTTGTCATTTTGCTTACCAGGTAAGTGGGAATCTGGGAGGAATCCGCAAAGGGTTCGCCGAACATATCAGACAGCTTAGGAATCACCGCCACGGCATCCCCTTCCGTAATATACAGCTCCGTATGCTCCGTGCCAAGATGCTTTGCAATCTCCTTTGCCGCCGCCGCCTCGTTATACCCCTTTTCACTCATTCCTATCGTAAAGCTTTTCACCTTTCCTTTGTTTAATGACTGCATCAAAGCTACAATTGTGCTGCTGTCGATTCCTGCCGAAAGAAAAGCCCCTACCGGCACATCTGCCACCATCTGTTCCCGGATAGATGCTTTCAAAAGCCGCTCCAGTTCCTCTGCCGCCTCTTCCCTGCTGCCCTGGAACAAATTTTCCTGGCCTCTTTTTGCCGCCTCCTTCATAGACCAGAAGGAAGTAATGGAAATATCCCCCTTTTCATATGGAAACCGGATTCTAAGCATCGTCCCTGGTTCCAGCTTATATATCTCTTTATAAATGGAGTAAGGGGCAGGAATATAGCCATGAGTGAAATAAATATCCAGCACATCCGTATTAACCGCATTCTGAAATCCCTCCAGGGCTGCAATCGAACCGATTTCGGAAGCAAACGCAAAAACCCCGTTTCCAAGAAATCCGTAATAAAGCGGCTTTTCCCCCACTCTATCCCTTAAAAGAAACAGTTCCTTCTCCTTTTTATCATATAGTGCAATGGCAAACATCCCCTTGCTCATAGAAACAGCAGCTTCTACGCCATAAGCTTCTATTGCCTCTAATAACACTTCCGTATCCGAACTGCCCCGGAAAACCTGCACCTTTTTTTCCTCTATCAGCCTGGCGGCTATCTTTTTATAATTATAAATCTCACCGTTATAAGCGATCACGTATCTGCCGCTATGGGACTCCATCGGCTGGGCTCCATTTTCCGACAGATCCACAACGGAAAGCCGTTTATGACCTAAGACTACCCTTTCGTCCTGGGATGTAAAAACCCCTTCCCCGTCCGGCCCCCGGTGATGCATTCTCCTGTTCATGTTCCCAATATTTTTCTTCCAGTCTCCCTTCAGGTTACAAAACCCTGCAATCCCGCACATCCCATCCTCCTTATCCGCCCGGCGTCCTGCAAAAGCCAGGCTCCCTCTTTTCTTCCCGGATGATTCTTTATTCCGGTTCCTCTACCGGCGCATCTGCAAAATCCCCTTCCGCAATCCTCTTTTCAATCGTCCCTTTTGCCTCTTCAAACTCTTCCAGCCATTGTTCATAAGCCGCGTCCCAGCTCTCGTATCCCTCTTCTCCCCGTTTATCTTTTATTCCATAATGGTCTGCCAGATATCTGCCAAGGAATGCCGAACACTTCTTCGCCCCCACCGCATTTACATGCCCGCCGTAATCACTGAAATCCGTACTATAATCCAGACCTGTTTCTTCCTGGTAATCGTTCATATTCAGGAATTCATATCCTCTGGCGCTTACGATATCGTCAATGTAATTATACATCTTCTGCTTTTCTGCTTCCATTACTGTAGGGGAAAGAATAAACAAGGCCTGCAGCTTGTTTTCATCCAGATAATCCAGCAGTCTTTTTAAACATTCCTCCTGATATTCCGGCATCGCAAGCCGTTCCTTAATACCCGAAGTGTCCACCGCCTCACATGGCCCGACTTCATCTGTCATCACATAGCCCTTCTGGCTGTCTGGTTTCTCATAGCGGAAACAGGCAAGCTGTTCCGGCAAAACTATTGTTTTCCAGTTGGAATGGTATTTAAAAATATCGAAATAATAGGTATATCTTTCGGACACATCATCCACCATATCGTTAATTGTTTTGATCCGGTTCCAGGAATACTTCATATTATCCGTTACCCCACGGGTATAAGCCATATTATTGGTCAGATCCGTTTCCCTTGCGGTATACATCCGCATCTCAAAGATATAAAGGGAGGGATTCTGGGTCTTCCTTATTTCTTCCATCAGCCCTACCGCCGCTGCCGGCCGCTGGAGGTTGGTGGATATGGGATATGCCGTAAAACCGTATTCCCCCCACATCATCGGGGCGGCATAATAAGGGTATACCGGGCTGGAACCGATCATTGCCACATCAATCGTATCATCCTTTTCTGCATAAAATCCGGTAAACCGGTCTTTTACATCCCCATTTGTCCTGATAATATAAGTCACTGTCATAAGAAGATACAAAAACAGCGCTATGAAAATAACCGATTGTACTGCCTGCTTACGGGTCATCGCTTCACTTCCTCATGCATTCCTTCAAATAGTCTTCCCACATTCCATTTATGGTATCAGGATTTAGTTTCTCTTGTATTTTTGCAGCATTTCTGCCCACTTTCCTGGCCAGATCCGGATTGTCTAATAATTTTTGCAAGATATCCTGCAATTTTTTCCAATCCCCTGGTTCTATTAAATAGCCGTTCTCACCATTGACGATCAGTTCCGCCGGGCCACCGCAAGGACAGTCCGTAGAAACACAAGGAATCCCAAGAGCCATTGCCTCTATTAACGTATTGGGCATCCCCTCGGAATAAGAAGACAATACAAAAACCGAAGCCTTCTCTATCCGGTCCGCTACATTAGATATGCTCCCCGGTAAAAAAACCCTGTCCCCCAGCCCCATTTCCCCTGCCATCTCAAGCAGCGGCCGGCGCAGCTCCCCTTCGCCATATATGGTAAGCCGGTAGTCCGGGTATTTTTCCGCCAGCCCCCCAAAGGCACGGATAATCATTTCATGATTCTTATTGGCATCAATACGTCCTACTGCCACGATCTCTTTTTCCCTTTCCCCCCCGTACACATTACGGATAAATGCCGGATGTAACGGATTGTTCAGGCAGACCACTTTCTTTCTTACCGCTTTAGGGAAAAAATCCCCGCTTTTTTTTACCGGAAGCACGATGCCGTCCGCCATCCGGAACAAAAAACCCGCCGCCATTTTCAGCGCCCTGGAATCATATTCCAATGCCGGTTCACCCCGGACGGACACTACCACTGGAATATGAAGAAAGCGGGAAGTCATAATAGCCATCATATTGTTCTTTCCGATAAAAGAAAGAATCAGATCCGGCTTTTCCCGTTTCCATATACCTCTTAGTTTAAAAAACCGTTTCAGGAAATTTGCCGCCCTGCCTTTTCCTGTCTCCTCTGGCGCAATCTCCGAAAAAACCCTCCGGATCCCGCTGTCTATCCCATATTCGTTTTCCGCTTTATATTGGGTAACGATGGTCACTTGATATCCCTTGGAATAAAAATACCCGGCAAGGTTTGCAAGCACACGCTCTGAACCGCCTTTATTCAAGGAACTGATGAACATCGCTATATGTTTTTTTTCCATCATAGAATATCCCTTTCCGGATATTTTTGTGCCAATCATCCGCCTTAACGCGCAAATACCCTGGTTTTCTTAAGAATGCCGCCGGTTTTCCGCTATAAATATTTCTGATACCACTGCTCAAAGATAAAGAATGACCATGACAGCTTAGAATAGTTCGCCCCGGTAGCCGGCCCCCCATCCCCGGTCCTGATATAATCCCTTATCATCGCGGATACATAATCTGCATCAAAGATACCCTGTTTCTCCAGATAGCCCTTCTCGCTATAAGCAAGGAGCTGTTCCCTTAGCGGGCCGCGCAGCCACTGATCCAGCGGCACGCCAAAACCCACCTTCGGCCTCTCCAGCAGACTCCTGGGTATATAATCATAAGCAATATCTTTTAAGATATGTTTTTTATCCCCTTTATGGAATTTGAAGCCATGAGGAATGCGGAAAGAATATTCCATTACATTTTTATCCAGGATCGGGCAGCGGGTCTCCAAGGAATATTTCATGGAAGCCCTGTCCACCTTGCAGAGAATATCCCCCGGCAAATACGTATCCATGTCCAAGAGCATCCGGCGCGCCTGCCATCTGCTCTCCCCGTAGCGGCTTTCCGTCTCATAATGGCAAGGCAGTTCCTTCCCGTCATTTTTTACCATCTTCTTAGCCCTGACAATATAATTCCCCGCGCCAAACTGGGTTTTCGTCTCCTTGTTACGGTTTTGCGCAATCACTTTTACCCGGAAAGGAAGTTTTTCCCCAATCCCGGCATTCCGCACAAGAGGGAGGCCGCAAATGCCATGAACCAGCCCCCCGGGGATATCCAGCAGTTGAGCCTGAGCCACATTCTCATAAATATTATAACCGCAATAGAATTCATCCCCGCCGTCGCCGGAAAGCGCTACCGTCACCTTTTCCCTGGCTAAAGCGGATACAAGCATGGACGGTATCTGGGAGCTGTCAGCAAACGGTTCATCATAATACCGGGGAATGCTTTCCACCAGGCCGAACATCTCCTTTTCATCAATATACAGCTCCGTATGGTCAGTCCCCAAGTATTCCGCCACTTGTTTTGCATACTTCGCCTCGTTATACTTTTCTTCATGAAAACCAATGGAAAATGTCTTCACCGGTTCTTTGGAATGCTCCTGCGCTATCGCCGTAATAAGGGACGAATCATAGCCGCCGCTTAAAAAAGCCCCTAACGGCACATCGGAAATCATCCGGTATGCAGTCGCTTTTTTCAGCCGTTCCTTCAGTTCCCGCTTGGCCTGGGAATAATCCTTGACCGGTTCCTTTATCTGCCTGTGATATACCTCATTGATTTCCCAATATTTCCGGGTCTTGGCCTTTCCGTCTGAAAAAGTAAGGATCGAACCCGGTTCCAGTTTATATACATTTTCAAATATAGTCTCCGGCGCGTTAATATACTGCTGGTAGAGATAACGGGATAACACATCTCTTCTTATATTTTTCCGGAAACCCGGACAGGACATAACCGGTTTCAGTTCCGATGCAAACACAAGGTTTTCCCCATCCAGCCAGTAATACAGCGGTTTCTTGCCGATGCAGTCCCTCACAAGATAAACTTCCCCGCATTCCCGGTCCAGCAGGGCAATAGCATACATCCCCACAAAACGTTCCACGCAGGCGATCCCCCATTTTAAATATGCGGCAATAATCACCTCCGTATCGCAGCAGGAACGGAAAGAATAACCGGAAAGTTCCTTGCGGATGTCCTGGAAATTATAAATTTCCCCATTAAAAACTACACTGACCCTCCCATTGCCTGAATGCATAGGCTGATGCCCTAAAGCCGATAAATCCATAATCGCAAGCCTTCTTTGGGCGAACCCGGCTTTATAGCCCCCGGATATTTCATAAATTTCTTCCCCGCTGTCATCAGGGCCTCTATGATACATCGTATCATTCATATCCTTTAACTGTGTCAGGCTGATATCCCTTTTGGATACAAAACCGCATATCCCGCACATAACGGCACCTCCTATTTGTCCATTCCAACAACATGAATAGCATTGGCGTTAATGGCTTTGATAACGTTCCAGGAAACTGTCCTTATATTCGCCGAAATCCTTGCATTCATTATCTATGCTGTCAATCAATTCCTTATATTTTTCTTTTATCAGGCTTTCAAAGTTCCCCTGGTTATCATACCCTTTTTTTGTCCATGCAAACGGATGAGTCAGTATCTGCACTTTCTCATGCCCTAAAATATTCTTCTCGTCCGGGTAACCGTAACGCCAGATATGGTTAGCATCGGACATATATTTTACCCCCAGCGCCGTATCTTCCGTCACATTCTCCGCATAGGTAAAGAATTCATCCTGATATGCATTGATAATCCCCGGCAGCTTTATATTCTCTGCCAGGACAGTGGGCGAAGGACGGTGTACCGAGAACTCCGAAATCTCAAATCCAAGCATTTCACTGAGCATGTGCATCTCTTTCACGATCTGCCGGCGTACCTCCTGCATATCCGTCATCCCGTTCAATGCAAAATGAAGCCCTATATTCTGCCCTCTTTCATGCATATCGCAAATCAGGTCCCTGTTTTTCCTGGACAGCAGATTATACGAATTGTTTGTCCATTGGAAAAAGAACGTGGAGGTAAAGTCCATGCTGGATTCCACTTTTGCCAGGGCATACGCCCTCTCCACGCTATATTCCACGTCATGGCGCATAATAACAAACTGATCCTTATACAAAGCATCTTTATAATCCGCCTGCCGCTTTGTCGATTGAATAATCCTTATTATCTCCTTATAATCATCATACGAAAACATCCTGCCCTTCCGCTCCTTCCTCTCCATCGCCTTTTCACCATGGATAAAAACAATTTTTTTACCGGATATCCCCTTGCTCAGGCTTTCCCTGTCCGCATTACTTTTGGATATACGCAATTTCTCCCACTAAGGGGATTGATTGGTTCAGCCCGTTTTCCGAACTTTCCAGCGCCACGATATCCGGGTCATATATCTCCAGGATTTTATCTAATTCAGGCAGATTAATTATATCTATGCTCAAAGTTTCACGGAAACCTTCCGCAATATGTTCCTTCAGGAACTGGCGGATATAACTATCGCCCAGAACCAATATCTTCCAGTCATTTTCACATGCCTCATTGACAAAATAATGGCCATACTCCCGGTAACGGATAATGCCTTCCGGGTCGAACCCGTCTAAATCCATTTCCACGGCCCGCGGGTTTTTTATTTCAAAACGAAGGCTGTCTTCCGGATAAGGATAGGTAAACCCGTATAGGCTGGTCTTATCCGTAAATCTTGTAATATGATAATCTTCCTCCGTCATATATCGTAACGCCGGGTAATCCTTCTGCACCGTCCTCATAAGCGCCTCGTAGCCCAGGTGCGCCCCATATTCATTCCAATGCGCCGGATCGCTGACCTTAAAATACAGCAGTTCCTCCCCTTTATGGGAAAGGAGTTCTTCATATACCGGCGCTACCGCAATCCCTGCATCCTGTTCTAAGGCGCTTACAATCTGTCTTGCCCGGGATATTTCCCCAAACTGGTTGATCCCATCCACAAAATATTCGGGATAAACCGCATCTTTTTCATAGCATTGCATGTAATAAAAAGAAATCCCTCTTGCCTCCAGGTAATTTTTTAGCCCTTCCATGGCTTCCGTATATCTGTCCAGCTCTTCTTCAGAAAGCAGATTCAGGCGCTGATATTCCCTGACTTTGGCTTCATCCACATAATATAAATGCCCTTCTTTTCCTTCCCGCATACTTTCCTTCATTACTCTTCCAAACAGCCGGTACTGCAAAGAGGAATTCAGCTTTACTAAAATCCCCCGGAATCTTATATTGTCATTAATCCACGAATCGAAATCCCCCGGATATCCCATATTCCATTCCCCCGCCTCATCCTTCAGACGGGGAACGCCGGCCAGCATCCTGTTCTCCATATCAGAAACCCTTCCCTCTTCCCTATGCGCAAAAACAAACGGAACTGCCAGGGTCAATAGAAAAACCATAATAAAAATCTTATTATAAATCCTGTCCATCCTGTTTTCTCCTTCTTCCTTCCTTTAAAACTGGAAGTAAATAAACGGATTATAAGTCGATGTAATTACGTACATAATTGCTGTTCCCAGCAAAACCAGGCTTCCTATATTGCACATAAGAACATAATTCGCTTTGCTCATTTTTGTCTCCATCCAGTTAAGGGCGCATTTTCCCACTGGCAGCATGGCCACAAAAGAAACTGCTAAAATAAACAGGTCATATTTTGTCAGATACCATTCCAGCCGGTATCCTGCCTGATGAACATCTAAAAAACCAAACATGGACTTTAAATATAAAAAGGCTGCCCGTATGCTGTCCGCTTTAAAAAACACCAAACCAATCAGGACGAGAAAATCCGTGCGCAATATCCGGAACACGTCAAAATACTTTGTCTTGGTAAAATGATGCTTATCGTTGAATTTTTTTACCTTTTTTTTGATTAGCATAGAAGCCGTTATCAATACCCCATGAAAAGTCCCCCAGCAGACAAAAGTCCAGTTTGCCCCATGCCAAAGACCTGTCAGGCTCCAGATAATCAAGGTTCCTGCTATCGTTGGGAGCATTTTGGCCAGATTCTTCCCAACAAACCGGTTCCTCAGATTCCCTAAACCGGAACACCACTTTGTCCGGATAACCGGATAAAAAACATAATCCCGGAACCAGCTTCCTAGAGAAATATGCCATCTTCGCCAGAATTCCGGGATGGATCTGGAAATATAAGGATAATCAAAGTTCTCCAGGATATGGAACCCAAACATTTTCCCAAGGCCGATGGCCATATCCGAATAACCGGAAAAATCAAAATATATCTGCAGCATATAAGAAACGGCCCCCAGCCATGCCACATCCGGCGTATTCTGCACGCTGGGCATTGCAAAGACCGCATCTGCATTCACCGCCAAAGAATTAGCCAAAACCGCTTTTTTTGCCAGCCCTACCGAAAACCTCCTGATGCCGGCCGCAAACAGTTCCACGGAATGTTCTCTTTTTGCCAACTGTTCATTGATATCTGAATATCTGACAATAGGTCCTGCAATGAGCTGAGGAAACAAAGCAATATAAAGCCCTAGGTTCACAATTTTCTTCTGTACCGGAACCTGTCTGCGGTATACGTCTATCACGTATGATATCCCCTGAAAGGTATAAAAAGAAATTCCAATCGGCAGGAGAATCTTTTTCAGCCCAAAATCCATCCCAAGCACATACCCCAAAGATTCCGCAAAAAAATTAAGGTATTTCCAGTAGCCTAAAATCAGGAGATTCGCCGCCACAGCCGCCCAGAAGACAGCCTTCCGGATCCCTTCCCTGCCGGCCAAACCGCACTTGTCCAATAACAGGCCGCTCATATAATTCAAAAATATGGAAACACATATAACCGGAAAAAAGGACAGGCCTCCCCACGCATAAAACAACAGGCTTAAAAAGAAAAGCCATTCATTCCCGCACTTATTTTTCAGGATATAATATCCGGTAATACAGATGGGCAAAAACGCAAAAAGAAAAACACTTGAACTAAAAACCATTCTGTTTATTAACGGCGGCCTACCGTCTCTCCTTT
Organism: uncultured Lachnospiraceae bacterium; assembly: GCA_910576535.1. Taxonomy (GTDB): domain Bacteria; phylum Bacillota; class Clostridia; order Lachnospirales; family Lachnospiraceae; genus Kineothrix. The sequence goes on from CAJTKK010000001.1 coordinate 128,871, forward strand.
TTTCCCAAAATAATCTCTTCGATGTAATCCCGCCATTGCTCAAAGATAGCGGCGCTGTTGGCAATCTCGCTTATCTTTCTGGCATTTCTTCCAAGCCTTTCCCCTAACTTGGGATCCTCAATCAGTTTATTCATGCCGTCCTCAAAAGCCTCCTGGTTCTTAATCTGCACCAGCAAGCCGTTTACGCCGTCTTCCATCACGGTCCGCGGCCCTCCGCATGGGCAGTCGGTGGCCACAATAGGCAGCCCCAGGGCCATAGCTTCCAGCAATGCATTAGGAAGCCCTTCCCAGTCAGAGGAAAAAGCGTATACGGCAGCATCGGTCAAATCTTTTTCCAGGCTGTCGCTGGCTCCCATTAATTGAATATATTCCGCAGCATCGTTTTCTTTTATGATAGCTTCCAATATTTCTTTCGTTCCGTCAAAAGAATCCCCGCCATAAATTTTCAATATATAGTCCGGATGCTTTTCATGTACCTTTATAAAGGCGCGCAGGAGCATCGGCTGGTTTTTAAAGTCTACCAGCCTGCCTGACTGGACGACTTCTTTTTTTCTTTTTTCAGGTTCCGGGTTGCCAATGTATTTATCATGAATAGGGTTCAGAATAATCCTTGAATTTTTCTGTAAATAAGGGGCGAAAAATTCCCTCTGCCCTTCCGTCTGGAAAACACAGCCCGCCGCTTTCGGGAAAAGCAAAGGTATCTGTATCTTATCCGTAAAAGCGTCATAATGCCCTGCCGGGTCTGTCCGTATAGATATTAATACCGGAACCTTCGTCCCAGGAGCTGCCATCAACGCCCGGTAGTTTGCCCTCTGGGCAAAAGCGATCAAAATATCCGGCTGTTCCTTTTTCAAAAATTCCCTTAAATATTTTACTCTCAGCAAAAACTGCGTAATACGGGATTTTTTCTGATCCTTTTCCCTAAGCCCTACGTGAATTCTCCGTACCTTTTCATCAACCCGGAATTCGTTCTCCCCATACCATTCCGTAGCGAGCAGGACTTCATACCCTTCTCTGGCAAACTGATCCGCTAAGTTGGATACCACCCTTTCGGCTCCTCCCTGCTCCAGACAGTTTAAATGAAATGCTATTTTACGCATCATCCGGAAACTCCTTTTTGTATGCTTTTCCCCGATTTTTTTAAACAAAATAGTATTCTTAACGCTTCAAAGACTGCTTTAGGACGGAGGCTGGATTCCGAACCGATATAATGGATAGGCACTTCTACCGTATGATAATCCCTGCAATAATACCGCATCTCCGTCTGGTACATATGGCCCTTGGATAAAAATTCATCCAGCTTCAGATTTTCCAGCACATGCCTCTGAAAACCTTCAAACCCGCTGGTCATATCTTTAAGCTTCGTGCCTAAGACGATATTCGCCAGGACAGTCCCGCCGGAGCTTAAAATTCTTCTATATAACGGGTGATTGCTGATGCCCCCTCCTTCCACAAAACGGGAACCCCATACACAGTCATATCCTTCATCCAGCTTTTCAATAAACTGGGGGATTTCTCCTGGCAGATGGCTGCCCCCGCCGTCCATTTCAATAATACGCTCCGCGCCATCCCTAAGCGCATGGCGGAATCCTTCCAGATAACAACTGATCACCCCATAAGATTCTTTATAAAAAACGAGCTTTACTTTCTCACTTTTTTTCTCATACTCTTCCACAATCGCTCTTGTCCCATCGGTGGAATAACTATCCATCACCACATAAATATATAAATTGTCATATGGCAGATCCAGAATCTGGTCAAGCACCCCTCTCATCGTCTTCTCTTCGTTTGCCACTGGCATAACTACAATTGTTTTTCTCATTTTTTAATCCTTATCTGTGTTTCCGTTCTTTCTCCATTTTATACACTTTCTATAGTTTATCACATTACCGGTACAAGCGCAAATAAAACAGATCATGCGGCAAAACAGATGCCTTCCACTGCCTATTCCTGTCAACGCAAAATTTAAGAATTTATAAAAACTATTTTCATTCGCCCAAAATAGATTATAATTTATTTTGTAATTGATTTTGTTTATATAAAATAGGGGTTTTAGGCTTATGAGAAACGTACATCAAAAACATGTCTCCTTTTTTATCTGTATGGCCATCATAGTATTTTTTATGGTTTTCTGGTGTTTCCAGAAAGAAGGTACCTTTATCGATGAATTATTAAGCTATGATTTATCCAACCGGCAGTCATCCCGGATAGAGTATATCCGTTCCTATTTAGGTTCTTCTTCTCCTTCTTCCATTGCGGAAGATCTCAGTGACATCCTGAAAAATGGAAAAGAGGGTTCCCGCATTTATAAAGATTTCAAAGCATCCGAAAGGCGAAATGCCCCATCTTCCCTCTGGCATGATGCGGATTATTTTGGGCAATACCTTATGACAACGCAGGGGGGCCGGTTTGACTTTCTTTCCGTCTTTTACAATGCATCCTTTGATTCAGCCCCTCCCCTTTATTATCTTCTCCTCCATTTTATTTGTTCTTTATTCCCGGACACATTCTCTTTATGGTACGGGCTTATTATTAACCTTCTTTTTTTAATGCCCGTATGCGCCTTACTTTATTACCTTACGGAAAAATATTATGGCGGCACAAAATACGCCTTTCTCATCACCTTGTGCTACGCCATGAGCATCGGCAGTATCTCTACATTATTGATTATAAGAATGTACGCCATGTATACTTTTTTTGTACTGGCCTTTTTTGCCGTTAATCTCCGCATTGCCGCCAATGGGTTTTCTTTTACAAAAAAGAGCCGGATTGCCTATATTCTCTGTGCTTTTTTGGGTTTCTACACCCAATATTACTTTGTGATCTATGCCTTTTTCCTCATCGGAACCATCTGCCTTTATTTATTCCGGCAGAAAGAAACCCGCCCTAAAATATTCCCATATCTTTCCGCATCCCTGGCAGCGGCCGTCCTCAGCATTGTCCTCTGGCCTTTTTCCATCAAGCACATATTTTTTGACAGCTTTGGCTCCAGTACCTTTTCCAATGCATCATCGGGCCAGATTTTACACCGGCTGGCAGCATATTTTGAAATTATCGCAGCCAGCCTTTTTGCGCAGCAGCCCTGGCTTCTTGCTTTTTTGCTGCTTCTTTCCATAGCCGGCATCCTTTTACTTATTTACTGCACAAAAACAGGAAAGAGGCTCGCGCCCCCTTCCCATTGTGTGCTGAAAGGCCTTCTGATTCTAATTCCTTCTGCAGGATATATCTTTTTAGTGGCTGTCAGCGCGCCTTTCCTTGCCAACCGTTATATTATGTGTACTTTCCCATTTATCTTCTTAGGGATGTATGAGTTATTCCGCATGATACTATCGTCCCTCACCCGTCATTCTTTTTCCATATTATGCATTCTGGGCGCTGCTGTCACTTTATACAGTCTTATGACTGTCAAAGCAGATTATACCTACCCGGAGAAAAAAGAAAGACATGCCTTTATGGAAAATGCCCAAGATTCCGTCTGCATTCATGTTACGGAACCTAACGGCTGGATGTACAAATCCTGCCTGGATATTATGGGGACATGCAAAAAGACTGCCCTGCTTTATCCTGAGCAGATAGGCAGCCTCGGCCCCATCCCATTGCCCTCCGGGGAGTACAGTTCCGTATTAGTCTGCATCTCTTCTTCCTACCCGCAGGAAGAACTTCTGGAGTCCATTATCAGCCGCTGCGGTCTGGAAGACAGGAAAATTATGGTTTTCCCTAGAATAAATGATGAATATTCTTCCATGTATCTTTTGACAGGTAGTTGATCCTCCCATCCCCTGTCTTATTCCCTTCCGGATGAAAGCATTCTTCCCGTCACCCCATCCACCGCATCAGGCATTCCACATAATATTCATTAGAAAAGTCCTTTGCCCTGGCCGCGGACGCTTCTTCATATTTTCTATGATATTCCTGATCCGTCAGCATTTTTTTGATTTCTTCCGCCAAGGCTCTTTCCTCCCCGCTAATCTGTAACGGATCCAGATTCTTTTCCTGGCTCATATTCGGGATCAATACTCCATACGACAGATTTTCTTTCCGTAATATTTCCCTGGGTCCTGTCAGGCAGTCCGTCGCAATCACCGGAAGACCCAAAGCCATCGCTTCGATCAGCGCATTAGGAAAACCTTCATGGTAAGAAGTTAAAACATAAACCTGCGCTGCATTCAAATAAGGGAACGGATTTCTCTTTACTCCTGTAAAGTAAACATCATCCCCAATTCCAAGATCCTGAGCCAAAGCTTTATATTCCTCAAATTCCCCTTCTCCTATAATCATTAGTTTTCCATCCGGAACCTCCTTTTTTACCAGGGAAAAACTTTTGATCAGATGCCAGAATCCCTTCACATCATCTTCCCTTCCCATAGAAACGATAATATTTTCCTCATCCTCCCAGGGCAGCCTGATTTCCTCCTCCGCATTTCTTTGCAGTTCTTTTACATCCAGCGGATTATACAAAGTCACTGCCTTTTTGCAATGATATTTCGAGGCCACTTCTTCCTCAATCCGCTTGGAACAGCATAGCACTTTATCCGCCCTCCTGGCAAAAAGCTTTATCAGCCGTTTGTTTCCCATATCCATATAACTGCGTATGCCTGTCCATACTTCCCCGTCTGACCTGGAAAAGACATTCACCATATTTGCGGAAGGGCCAAAACTGTAGGCAATGTCAATTCCCCATTTTTTCTTCAGCTTCCTGACCGCAAGGCTTCTTTTGATTACGTTCAAAGCTTTGCCCAGTTTCCCTTCCCTTACCCCTAAATGTAAATCCATGACGTTTAATCCCTTAATATCATACGCAATATCTTTCGAATCAAAAAGCACGATATATATATCAAAATAAGGCTCCAGTAATCTGGCCGTTGTTACGCAGACACGCTCAAAACCTCCCTGATGGAGCATTGGAACAATTAACATAATCTTCTTTTTCATACCTACCTCCGCCTTCCCCCTTATGCTGCAGCATTGCAACTTTCTCTTCTGTAATCAAGGCATATTAGACCCCAACTTAAATTGCGGCTGAACATTTTCAACACGGCTCCCCGGATCAGAACGGGAAAAATTGTCGTTTCATGTCATTTTCCCAGTCATATAGAATTTTTCCATCCGTTTTGCCTGTTCCCTCACGTCAAAGCCGGCAGCTTTGATTGTCTGGCACATATCTTTTCTTTGATAAGACATATGATCCATAATGTATTCCGCCCACTCCCTGGCAGGAAGCCTGATATCTTCATAATGGACTAATCCGCTGATCCCCGCCTCATGTGTGACCTGGTCAGATATGAGACACTTTAATCCCGCAGCCTGCGCTTCTATGACCGTTCCCGGCAGCCCTTCAAACCGGGAGGGAAAAACAAAATAATCCATAGCCTGATAATATTTCCATACCTCTTTCTGGTTTCCCATAAAAAATACATCCTGGCGGATGCCAAGATCCGATGCCTGCTGCATTGCCGCTTTCATCCCCGGCCCTTCCCCAAGAAGCAATAACGCTGCCCGTACCCCCTCTTCCTTCAGCCTTTCATGCAAAACGGCAAAAATTTCCAGAAGAAATTCATGATTTTTCGCATAGTGGAATCTTCCCACATGCCCCACTGCATATTCATCAGCAATCCCCAGTTCTTCTCTTACCTGTTTCCTTACGTCCTCCTGATATACATATTTCTGCACATCAACCGCATTGGGAATGATAAAAGCTTTCTCCGAGCCTCTCCACTTCTTTCCAAACACTGACCGTCCGGCTTCCCCGGAACAGGCAAAACAATAATCCGCCCTTTTCAACAAAGGAATACGCAGCAGCCTTGTCAGAATCCCTTTTATCCCCTTATCCACCCCCGCGCTTCTGGCATGAGCCGCCCTTAACGGTATCCCTGACTTAGCAGCCACCGGCAGATATATGGATGCCGTGCTTGTCATATGACCCTGCACCACGGCATAATTATGATGTTCCCTGAAAAATCTCTTTACCGCCTTTTTATATGCCATATAATTATATACTTTAAACTTCGGCAGCCTATAAATTTCCCCTCCCAGTTCCTTTATTTCCTTATCAAAAAACTCAGGGACACGTTCCGGCCCATCCTGATGCACTAAAAAGTCAAACTGTACTTTACTTTTATCCATGCACCGGTACAAATCCATAATCCGGCTCTCTGCCCCGCCCAGGCTCAAGCCTCCAAGCACATGCAACACGCGGACTGGTTTTTCCATCAGAACCCCTCCTTATAAAAGCTTGACCAGCAGATGCTTTATGGCAGCAAGTATGTATTCTGCCCAATGCCCGCAAAAACCTCTTTTTACCGCCCTTATTTTCAGATATTCCCCATAGGACACCATTTCGTTTTCCATAAAAATCCGGCGGTACTTTTCCATATCTTTCTCATTTACCGTATTTGTATGAACCACCATGACAGTCGTTCCTTTTTTCTTTTTAAGATCACTTTGCAGCCGGAAAGAAATGGGATAAAAATACATTTTATTCCAATAATAAGGCGTCTTCCCGAACCCGTCCGTTATTTTACCAAACCCTGCCTTTTGCAGCGCCTTAAGCGTATTCCTGTCGTAAGAATGGGCAGGAGCCATAAAGATATCCGTTTTAAGCCCATGGGATTCCATAATTTCCCTGCCTTTTTCCAACATAGCCAACTGTCTGTCATAATCCAGCCCGGCAAATTCGGAAAAATGATTTAACGGGAATAGCCCTCCGTTTTTCTGCGTATAGATATGCTGATATCCATGCATGGCAATTGCCCATCCATGTTCCTGCAGTTTTTTGACATACTCCCAAAAATTTTCAGGCGCAGGATAAGCGCAAGATATTCCGCCACCCTGCGCCCGCTTCAGATTCTCATCCTGATTATCCGGCACTACGCCTATCAAGGGTTTTATTTTATACTCGTCCAGAAGCGCCTTAAATTTTCCAAATTTTGCCCAATCCATTTCCGGCACAATATCATCCATCCGAACCGCTATCTTCATATTTTAACCTTCCAAATCCTATTCCAGGATATCCCCCGCCATAATTTCCCGGCAATACTCATATCTGTCAACCAGAAGCGAACCGTCCACTGTCCGTACGATGGGTTTCCCATCGAAAACATCCACCACTTCCCCAGGTTGATACCCGGAAAAATCTATCATTTCATCAAAAGGGCGGGCTTCCCATATAATTACCTTTTCCCCTCCACATAAGGCGAACGCCCCGGGGAATGGGGCAGCCACCCCCCTGATGAGATTATAAAGATCCCTTGTACGTCCTTTGAAATCAATCTTTCCATCCGCCGCTGTCCGTTTATGATACCAGGAATCATAATCCTTTGACCCTTTTTTAATGACAATATTTTTCTCCTTATAAGCTTTTAAAAGCTTACGGATAAGATTTTTTGAACAGATCATATTCTTATATTGGGCTGTCCTGATATCATCATGAACCGTAATCGAGAACATTTCCGTGGCAAATACATTAGGGCTGTCCGCATTCTCGTCATAGCGGAACAGATTTAAATTAAACCTGGTATCCCCTAAGATAATCGACCAGTTTAACGGCGACCTTCCACGCCCAAACGGGAGATAACCACAGTTCCCATGAAACCCGTAAACGCCATATTCAAACTTGTCCAGCACATACTTGGGGATCAGCCTTTGCCAACCCATGGACACGGCAATTTCAAATTCATTTCCTTCCATAAAATTTCTGGTCTTCTCATCCGTCAGGAAATAACTGTCTGCTTCAAAGACAGGGATCCCGTATTGATCCGTCAGCACAGACAAGCCTTTAAAGCCGGAAACCTGGTTTTTCTCCAACACATTCTTGCTAATTGTAATAACCAAATCTACCGGACAGATATTCTTATGGATAAACTCTACTATATTTTCCGAGGTATCTTTTACGCCGAATACGGTTACCTTATATTTCATAAATTCTCCTTATACCAGTCAATCGCCAGGCTGATCCCTTCCGCAAAATCATATTCCGGGTCATAGCCAAGCAGTTCCTTTGCTTTTGAAATATCCGCATTGGAATCCCTGACATCGCCTAAACGGGGTGGCCCGAATACCGGCTCCACTTCTTTCCCCAAAGCCTTGCATAGGTCATAATAAACGTCAATCAGATATTCCCGGCCTCCCGCACCGATGTTAAAAGCTTCCCCTCCTGCTTCGCTAGGGGCAAGGCACGCTTTCAAATTGGCTTCTATCACATTATCAATATACGTAAAATCCCGGGACTGCTTTCCATCCCCATTTATCGTAGGGGTTTCCCCGTTTAAGAGCAAGCGGATAAATTTGGGGATAACTGCCGCATACGCCCCATCCGGATCCTGTCTCCTGCCAAAAACATTAAAATAACGCAGCCCGTAAGTATCCAGCCCATACAGTTCCTTATATAATCTGCCATATTCCTCATCCACTTTTTTTGTAAGGGCATATGGGGAAAGAACCTTCCCTTCCACCCCTTCCTTCTTCGGAAGCTGCGGATGGTCGCCATACACAGAAGAGCTGGAAGCATAGACAAATTTCTTCACCCCGTTCTGGCGGCTTGCCTCCATCATATTAAGAGTACCCCTAATATTAATCTCCTCATACAAAAGGGGCATCTCTATACTCCTGGGTACACTTCCCCATGCCGCCTGGTTCAGCACATAATCCGCGCCTTCTGTGGCTTTCAGGCAAGTGTCCATCTCCCGGATATCGCCCTTGATAAAAGTAAACCGGTCCAGCTTAGTAAAAGGCTCAATATTTTCATATTTCCCGGTAGACAGATTATCCAGGCATCTTACGGTATATCCCATCCCAAGAAGCGCCTCGCAAAGATTAGAACCGATAAAACCGGCTCCTCCGGTTACTAAAAATACACTATCCGCATCAAATTTTAAGTCTTTATATCCCATTTTCTTTTCCTTGCGCCCTCAGCGCATTTCTCCTTTCTCCGTTTCATGAATCTATTTTGTTTTTATCTTCGCCTTCTTCTCCATAAATCCCTTCCCAAACTCAAAAGCAGAAGAAAATATCCTGTATAAAACGGTGCAAAACCATAAATCATATACCTGGACAAGCACATAATGGTTACGGATACCGCTCCCACATTCGCCAAAATGGCCAGAATGGATATAAGCATCACCGGAAGCGCCGGATCTTTTGGGTCTTTTAGGCAAACGGCTAACGCCAGGGCAAGCGAAGACACATAAAGGAAAAACGCAATCCAGTTGATAACCGGATGAACTACCGCAATGCTCCGGACCGCCCCGTAACCGGCAATCAGCAAGTAATTTCCCGCCCAGCGCAGGAAGCAGCCCGGAAGAATGCCCCGGATAATTTTTCCCGCTGTTTTGTCCGCCATCAAATTCTGGACAATATAATCGCTGGTAACTGTTTTATCATAGGTCTGATAAAATACATCTTCTATCATTTCGTATTTTACCGTATCGTGCCAAGCTTCAATATGCTCTATTTTTTCCTTCCATGAGGAACCGGCATATTTATAATTAGCTTCCCGGGCTTCTGTCAAATCATACATACGGAAGAAAAACTCCCGGGCTTCCTCATCCTTAATTCCCGCGCCGTCCTCCCGGTCCGCTGCATAAAGAATATTTGTCAGCGTATTTACGGTTCCGTATGTATTGTTAATAAAATGCCCGTTGAAAACAAGGTTATAGCTTTTTACCGCAAGGAGGCGCACGAAAAATACGCCGGCCACAACAGCCGTTACCATAAGCAGGCGGGACGCTTTCCACTTTCCATCCCTGGGCCTTTGCCATGTCCTGCGTTCCCAGCGTTCAACCGGCCATAATATAATTCTTGCCCCAAGGACTATCATCCATATAAGAATGGTCACCATCATCTGCGCCCTGATCAAAGACAGCAAAAAAGCAAATACTAACGACCAAACCGCAGCCTTTTTAAAATCCCTTTCTTTTTCCTGGGTAAATATTTGGAAGCATTCCAGGACAAACAAAGTAAACACCGGCAGGCAAAGCGCTTCGCTCATTACCGAATTGGTAATGAAAAGATGCAGGGATGAATAGAACTTCGTAATGATATGCGGCATCAGGCAAAGAATGACAACAATGCCTTCCTGCCATAAACAAAGCCGGAATCTTTTGCCCATATATCCTGCAAACAGCCATATGCTCACCGCTGCCAGGACATTCTGTATTATCCCCATAGCAATGAGCCACCCGTCCCGGAATACCAGCCGCAAGGCAGCTAAGAATAAAGGATATAAAGGCTCCCTGTGAATATGCATTTTTAAATATTGATCCGAATCATTATAAATGCCCGGGCCAAAAGCAGCGAACATCCCTAGGAATACCGCCAAAAGCAGAAACAGAAGCGTTCCTGACTTTACCTTTTTTGCCATCATAGCCTCCAATACAAATAGCCTTCCTGATAATTGTTCTTATCCAGCAACCCCTTGATATCCATCAGTACTTTCGTCTTATGTTCCGGACGGAAAAATGCCCCTATCTCTTCCTTGCCCAGCTCTAAGAACTGGTCATGGGCTACCGCTATCACCACAGCATCCATCCCTTGTATTTCTTTCAGGCTTTGAAAAGTTATCCCATAGAGCCTCTCCGCCTCTTCCGCATCTGCAGCCGGGTCAACTACCGCCGGTTTTATCCCATATTCCCCAAGTTCTTTATAAATATCAATTACTTTTGTATTTCTTGTATCCGGACAGTTTTCCTTAAAGGTAAATCCTAAAATGGCTACTTTTGCCCCTTTTACCGGTATATCCGTCTTAATCAGATTTTTTACCAAGCTTTCTGCCACATATTTGCCCATATCATCGTTGATCCGCCGGCCCGACAGAATAATCTGCGAATGATAGCCAAGCTCCTCCGCTTTATACGTAAGATAGTATGGGTCTACTCCGATGCAGTGGCCGCCTACTAAGCCGGGGAAAAACTTTAAGAAATTCCATTTCGTCCCCGCTGCCTCCAGCACAGCTTTTGTATCAATACCCATTTTATGGAAAATGATGGACAATTCATTCATAAATGCAATGTTAATATCCCTTTGGCTATTTTCAATTACTTTGGCCGCTTCAGCCACTTTAATAGATTCTGCCCGGTACACCCCCGCTTCCACTACAAGTTCATACACCTTGGCCACCGTATCCAGCGTCTCTTCATCCATGCCTGACACAATCTTTGTAATCGTCTCCAGCCTATGAACTTTGTCGCCCGGGTTGATCCGTTCCGGTGAGTAACCGATTTTAAAATCCACGCCGCATTTTAATCCTGATTCTTTCTCCAGGATCGGCACACAGATTTCTTCCGTCACCCCCGGATACACCGTAGACTCAAAAACAATGACGGAACCTTTTGACAGATTCTGCCCCAATAAGCGGCTGGCTCCCTCCACAGGCGAAAGATCCGGCGTATGATCGTCATTCACAGGGGTAGGCACTGCTACGATATGAAACTTTGCTTCCCTAAGCCTGGAAGCGTCCGCCGTAAATTCCACTTTCGTATTCTTGATCACATCCCCGCCAACTTCATTGGTAGGGTCTATGCCTTCTTTATACAATGCAATCTTGCGCTCATTTAAATCAAAACCGACTACTTTCACTTTTTTTGCAAAAGCTACCGCAATAGGCATTCCCACATATCCAAGCCCTACCAGCGAAAGTTTCTCTTCCCCGTTTAACAGTTTTTCGTATAAACCCATTTTAACCACCATGCCTTTCCATTATCCGCAGACTCCAAGCTGCAGGCCTAAATTATTTTATTTACCTCTTCCATATATGCGTCTATTACTATATTCCGGTCAAATTCTTGCTCCATTTTTTTCCTTGCCGCTTTTCCCATAGCCGCCTGCTCTTCTTTAGAAAGCTCCAGAAAGCTTTCCATTGCCCGTATTAAATCATCCGCATTTCCCGGCGTAAATCCAAACCCGGTTTCTCCTTCCCCAAAAGCTTCCTGGCATCCGCTGATCCTGGAAGCAATTACCGGACGCCCGGTTGCCGCTGCCTCTATCAGCGCATTTGACATCCCCTCGTGAAAGGATGCCACCACAATGGCGCTTGCCTTAGCAAGGAACGGATGCACTTCCGTATGAAACCCCCACTGGCTGATGATCCCTTTTTCTTCATATTCATTCAACAGATCCTGATAATTTTCATCGCAATAACCTAGAATAGCAAACTCCACGTCTTCCCTGTGCAGGCGGACCGATGCTTCCAGATATTCCAGTATCCCCCGTTCCTTCATCACCCGCCCTACAAAAAGGAAGATGGTTTTTTCCCCTTTTGGATATTCTTCAAAGCAATGTCTTGCCAGGTTCACGCCGGACCCGTTCACAAGCCGCTCTTTTTTCCCTTGTATACGATATCCCTTAAAAATATCCATATTTTCCGTATTCTGGAAAAAAACACATTCCGCTTTTTTTAAACCTATACGGTACATTGTAATAATCATTTTCAGGAAAAAGCCTTTTCTGTCAAAAGCCCCTCCCAGGCCCGTAATAGTAACCACATAAGGCATCCGCAGCAGCCGGCACGCAAAGCCTGCGTAAATATTCGGCTTTATCGTATAGGTAATTACTAAATCCGGCTTCATTCTTTTTAGCAGCCTTCTATACTCCAGTAATAATTTAAAATCCTCTTTCGGGTTCACCCCCCGCCTGTTAATGGGAGTCGTGATAATTTCACACCCCTCCTCCGTAAGCTCTTTTACTTTCGTTGTATCAGGAAGGCTGATTATCACTTTATGATTCTCCAGCAGCCTTACCAGCAGCTCATTCCTGAAGTCATATAAACCGCCGGAAGAATTTGTCACGATCAGTATTGTACTCATTTATCCGGTAATCTCCGTATCTTTCATCTCTTTTATCATAATTTCATTGTATTTCATCATACAGATACCCGTTTCATACCTGCCGATGGAGACTTCATTGCTTTGCCCTGTTAAATTTCTGACCACCTGGGCAGGCATATTAACGCCGCATTCATGGGCATGGGGATATCCGCCCCCAAACCGGGGATTTACCTCGGAAATATAATATCTATCCCCTATCTTAAAAATATCAATATCTATCATGCCGCAAAACCCGCACTTTTCCACGAACTCTTGTATCAGGCAAAAAAGCTCCCCGTCTTTTACCGATACCGATTTGTCCGTTTCCCCCGCACGCATTTTTATTTTCTTTTTTACGAAAATGGAAGTACATTTCCCGGATACCATATCCACATAAACATCGGCGCCGAATTCCGTGCCGTCCATATACTCTTGTATCATCAAATCATCGTATAAATCAAATAAAACTTCTATCTCTTTTTTTCCATATACCTTATTAATATTGATGCTGGCGCTTCCCTTCACTGGCTTTACAAAAACCGGGAAGCCAATCTCCCCTTTCTCCTGCGCCTGGAAGAATTCCTCTTTTTCTACATAGCATTTTCCGGTGGGTATCCCCATTCCGCAAAGCAGGCGGTACATCTTATATTTATCAAAGCAAGTCTCCGTCAGTTCATATGGGGAGACAACGGGCTGTGCGCCTATAGCAAGAAACCGGTCTTTTTCCTTCGCTAACAGGCTAAGTTCCGGGTCTATTAAAGAGAATACTCCTGTGATTTCTTCCTTTTTACAGATGTCAAGAACCATTTCCAAATATCCTGGCTCCGTAATCCGCGGCACAAGATAGAACTTGTCCGCTTCATATACCGCCGGCGCAAGGTTTGAGCAGTCCGTAGCGACCACCTTGCCTTTCCCCTCCAGCTCCTTTTTAAAATACTGCACGACTTTGTTTCTTGTTCCTGCGCTTAAGATCAAAATATTCATCCGCCGCACCTCCTGTTTTCCGGCTTCTTCAGGCTTCCTGTTTCCTCTAAGCGTTTCTGCCTGATCTGGGCAAAATTCCCTTCCACCGCGCGGGTGTCCTCCGCCACTTCCCCGCTGCGCCCAAACACTGTCTTTACAGTCAGCCACAATACCTTTATATCCATGGCAAAGGAAAGATTCCTCACATATTCCACATCTTTTTCCATCCGTCTGTCCCAGTCAATGAAGTTTCTTCCGCTTACCTGGGCAAGCCCGGTCAGTCCTGGCCTTACATCGTGACGTATCCTCTCTTCTTCCGTATAATAAGGAAGATAAGAAACGAGCAACGGGCGGGGACCGATAATGCTCATATCCCCTTTTAAAATATTAAACAGTTCGGGCAGTTCGTCCAGGCTGGCGGCCCGCATCATCTTTCCGAACTTGGTCAGCCTCTCGCTATCCGGCAATAACTTCCCTTCCTTATCCTTTTTATCCGTCATTGTTCGGAATTTGCATAAGGTAAATATTTTTTCATTTTTCCCCGGCCTTTCCTGCCGAAAGAGTACCGGACTGCCCAGCTTACAGCGCACCAGCAAAGCCAGCACAAGGAGTACCGGGCTTAAGACAATGACCGCCGTTAAAGATAAGACAACATCCAAAACTCTTTTCAAAAATTTCTTATACATACAGCTCCCTTATGATCCCAATAATCCGTTCCATGTCCTCATCCGTATTTTTAATATCGCTCGGCAAACATACCCCTCTGTCAAAGATATCCTCCGCCACACTTTTTCCGCCCTGGCATAACGTGATAAAATCACAGCCTTCAAATACCGGCTGCAAATGCATGGGCTTCCAGATTGGCCGGCACTCGATATTTTCCGCTTCCAAAGCATCCAATACCATATCTTTCTTTACCTTGCACCCCTCCGCCATCGTCATGCAGGAAAGCCAGCAGTTAGCATCCCCGTCAGGATGCAGCGGGTTCATTGTAATTTCTTCTATGTCAGAAAAAGCTGTCTGATATCTTTGATAAATTTCCTTCTTTTTTCTTTTATGCTCTTCTAAGGATAAGAGCTGCCCGCGCCCAATTCCGGCAATCACATTGCTCATGCGGTAGTTATAACCTATCTGGGAATGCTGGTAATGCCTTGCCGGATCCCTGGCCTGCGTGGAAAGGAACCTTGCTTTTTGTATCATATCCCCATCTTCCGATACCAGCATACCGCCGCCGGACGTGGTAATGATTTTATTCCCGTTAAAGGAATAAATCCCAAATTTCCCGAAAGTTCCCGTCTGCTTCCCTTTATAAACGCTGCTTAAGGATTCCGCAGCATCTTCGATCAAAACGGTGTCATGCCTTTTGCAGATATCCATTATTTCATCCAGTTTTGCAGGGGTTCCATATAAGTGTACCGCAATTACTGCTTTCGGATGGGGATATTTCTCAAATGCGCGTTCTAAAGCCTCCGGCGACATATTCCATGTATCCGTCTCTGAATCAATAAAAACAGGAATTGCCTTTTCATAAACTACCGGGTTGCAAGTAGCGGAAAAAGTTAAGGTAGGAACAAAAACAATATCCCCTTCTTTCACACCGGCCAGTTTCAGGGCCAAATGGATGGCAGCCGTACCGGAAGCCAACGCTGCCGCATGTGAAGCCCCCACGTACCCCGCCAGTTCCTTTTCAAACTCATTTACGTTCGGCCCAAGGGGGGCTACCCAGTTTGTATCAAACGCTTCCTTTACAAATTCCTGTTCCTTCCCGTGCATCGTAGGGGAGGAAAGATAAATCCTTTTTCTTTCCATGGACAATGCCCTTCTTTCCGTATAAAAATATTTTAACGATAATGATAAGTCGGTACGATCTCCTGAATTAACGGGCGGATATCACCGCTCTCGTTTTTAGATTCCTCTTTTAATTTCTTTAATTGCATAAAGAACTGCATTTCATCAATCTCTATCGGCTTCCCTACATGGATCAGCTTATTCGCCGTCTCCTTCAACCCCTCTTCTTCCATCAGCAGCTCTTCATATAACTTTTCCCCGGGACGTAATCCTGTAAATTCTATTCTGATATCCTCGCCGACCCGGTAGCCGGACAAACGTATCAAGTTCTCCGCTAAGTCCAGGATTTTTACCGGTTCCCCCATATCCAATACAAAGATTTCTCCTCCCTTTGCATATACCCCTGCCTGCAGAACCAAAGAAACTGCCTCCGGGATTGTCATGAAATATCTGATAATGTCAGGATGGGTCACCGTAACCGGCCCTCCGGCCATAATCTGTTTACGGAACAAGGGAATAACGCTGCCGTTGCTTCCCAGCACATTCCCGAACCTCACTGCCACAAACTCCGTATCATAATGATTATTGAATGTCTGGATAATCATTTCACAGATACGTTTGCTTGCTCCCATAATATTCGTTGGATTTACCGCCTTATCAGTGGAAATCAATACAAATTTTTTGACCCCGTAAAATGCGGCCGCCTGAGCTGTTTTCCAGGTTCCGAACACATTATTTTTTACCGCTTCGTTAGGGCTTTCCTCCATAAGCGGGACATGTTTGTGGGCTGCGGCATGGTATACGATTTCCGGCTTATATTTCTCAAAAATCCAATCCATCCTGTTTGTATTCCGTACCGAAGCAATCAAAACGGTCATTTTCAATTTTGGATACTTTGTCTTCAGCTCCTGCTGTATATCATACACGCTGTTCTCATAGATATCTACAATAATCAGATGTTCCGGCTTATGGCTGGCGATCTGGCGGCATAATTCGCTGCCGATAGAACCTCCGCCCCCGGTTACCAGCACCGCTTTGTTCTGCACATAACCTAAAATAGAATCCAGGTCCACGCTGATCGGATCCCTGCCAAGCAAATCTTCCACTTCCACATCCCTGAGCTTACTTACATTTACTTCCCCGTTTACCAACTGGTACATACCGGGGAGGGAACGCAGCTTGCAGTTTGTCTCTTTGCATATCTCCAATATTTTCCGCAGTTCCGAACGGGAAATGGACGGCATCGCAACAATGATTTCATCAATATCGTAAATATCGGCGCATTC
The DNA here is from genome assembly GCA_910576535.1 of uncultured Lachnospiraceae bacterium. Taxonomy (GTDB): domain Bacteria; phylum Bacillota; class Clostridia; order Lachnospirales; family Lachnospiraceae; genus Kineothrix. The sequence goes on from CAJTKK010000001.1 coordinate 145,705, forward strand.
AATGATCCGGTCCCTTCCTCCGGCCACCTTAATCCCCTGGATATATCTCCCCCATTTTCCTTTATCATCATCGATAATACAACGGATTACCATTGTGCTGAAATTACTGTTGACAATTTCCTTAATAATGACATTTGCCGCTTCCCCTGCACCAATTACCATAACGGAAATCCCATTTTTTTTATTTTGCTGTTTATGCTTCTGGCTCCTTAAAAAACGGTAGGAAAAACGGCTGATAAACATCATACTGATCAACACAAACATATAAAGAAAATAATAGCTTTTCGGCGCAGGCTGCCCCGCAGTCTTAAAAAATTGCAGCCCCACGCTGTTTAATACTGCAGATATTACACAGGACACCACCACATTCTGGAGTTCTGTTTCCCCCGCGAAAGCCCATAAACTATGGTACAGCCGGAATATATAAAAAATAAAAAGCGTCAAAATTATATTGACCGGCAGAAACCGGGTAACCGGCAGCAAAAAGTCCTCCGGCACTGCATCCAGATGAAATTCATACCGGATCAGCAATGCCATATAACTGGCGAAAATTACGCTGATAATATCATAGATAATCAGGCATGTTCTCCGGTAAAATAACTTTACATTAAAAGGTTTCTTTTCTTTTTTCATTTGCTTTATCCTTTTTATCTCCCATATCAAAAAGCAAAGGCGCCAATACAAGCATTAGCACAAACCCGGCCGGATGACAAAGATGGAATATCCATTCTACCAGCCCTGCCATGGCAAATGCTGCGATTGCCGCTGCCGGCAAAGCCGCGTCAGGAACCCGATCCTTTTTCCTTCTATAATAAATACATCCTTGCACGAAAGCTGCCGCCCCCACGAGAAGGAACAGCGCCCCTACTACAATACCATGGTCATAAGCCACCTGCAAATAAATATTATGGGCGTGTACCGACAAAGTCCCATCAGGCATGATCGCTCCCATATCATCATGCCCTGTCAGGTTAAGCTGTTCAAGATATGCCCGGAAGATATCCATCCTTCCGTTCGCATATTCTTCCGTCTTCTCATATACGCTCAGATCCTCTGCAGCCGCTTCCTCTCCCCCTGCTTCTTCCTGCATCTCTTCCAAATTCCCGCTTTTGGCCTCTTCTTCCCGTTTTGCAGCCTCCTCCTCATCTGCCAACCGTTCTTCCTCTGTCTTGACGCTAATAATATCTAATTTCTTCTCTTCCTGAACATCCGCCGCCTTTTCGTCTTTGACCGCCTCTGCCTCGGCATTCCCCTCTGTGCTTATATCCACGTCCAGCTCATCCATGCCGCCTTCCCATACTACTTCCCCTTTATTGTTAAAACGTTTTGCCCTATATTTTTGGTATTCTTCACTTCTTTCGTAAGAATTGCTCCCGCTTTCCGGTATCCCGAAAATCTTATTGTTAAATACCTCCGCAAACCGGGACACAGTGATATAATACATGGAATCCCATTCATCTCCCCTGGTAACCGCATCCGGGAATTCCTCTACTTCATATTTGAATATATTGCTGCAGATTGCCGGCATGATCCTCTGGAATGTAAATACCACCGGAAAACACCACGCAACACAGCAGGCCATCATCCCAATCCATACTGCTATTTTCTTTGCCCTTTGCCGCCGCACGTCCATCGCAAGGAAAACAATCACAACAAGCAGCATTACCGCCACTGCCAAAAAACCTGTCCTGGATGCTGTAAACAGCATATAAGCAGATGATAAGCCAAGCAAAAGAAGCTCTTTCCAAAGGTATCTAAGCCCTTCCATCCCTTCCGGGGCATCCTCTTTATCCCGGCAATACACTGTTTTGTACTTAGCCATGAGTTTGACTAAAGCTGCGCACATAATAAACGTCATATACACTGCCGTTACTGTCACCGTATGGAAAATAAACGGAAACCTTGGGTAAACCCAAGATAAGAAAGGTCTCCTTGCAAAAGAAAAAATCATGGAACAGACAAAATTCAGCAATAGCCCGTTACATATATTTTGCAGCAAATGTTCTTTTTTATCCCAAAAAGCATAGCGGATATAAAACAGCGTAAACGATGCAGCCAAAGCTACCGTCCACCATCTCGTATTACGCAGTACAATAATCAGGGTAAAAAATATTGCCAAAAGAATACCGTACCACCAGCAAAGACGGGACATTTTCCGTCTTTTCAAAAACTGAATTACAATATTCATCAGCAGAAAACCGGCCAATACCACTGCCGCAATGCCCCACCGGAGAATTCTCAGATCCCACTCGTCCATGGCAAGGTAGTCCACGTAAATGCTATGGTACCATAGCACAATACCCGTTGCGATTATCCCGTAAATAACTGTAAACTTATTGAAAATATCCTTCTTGGCGCACATAACAATAGCCGCCAGGGATAAAAAAACAATAAACTGGCGTTCCGCCACTCTATGATGGATTTCATACAAGCCATTCATATAATTGCAGCAGGCCCATACCCCAGCCGCCAGAAATACCGTCTGCAGTATATCCTGCCAATGATCCGTAAACCTTTTTCCGAAAGGAATGTATGCCGCCCTGTCCTTCTTATAATTAATCATATACAGCAGCGTAGCGCTTCCCATAAGTGCGCCAGCCGTATAGAACACATTGTCTAACCAATTTCCGCTGAAAAACTGCCGTATCGTTATAATCCAGACGGCATACAGCGTTCCTGCCCCAACAAGAAGGTTTCCCGTGCAGCGTACTGTTTTTTCTATAGTAATCAGCTTGTCCTTTTTCGTCCCCCTGAAATAAATTTCTATTGCCGCCACAAGAAAAAGAGCTGCCGCAAGCAGAATTGCGTCATACTTAAAAACCTTATCCTTGCGTAAAGGCACCGTATAATTATATTCCCCTATGATATTGTATCCTTCCAATTCATCATAATTATAAATCAGGCGGCTGACATAAGGCGTTCCCGCCGTTTCCGTTTCTTCCAGCCCAAACCATACCCGGCTTCCGTCCATGCCCTGCAGGAAATAATAGTAATCCTTCCCCACCTCTAAATCTTCATTAATATATACCGAACAAAAACCGGGGATCTCGTTAAAATTCACGTTAATTTTTTCCTCAAACATAATTTCCATATTGGAATCCATCATACGGAAAATAAACGAATCAACCCTCTGATCCCTGTTCCATCCATTTTCAAAGTCCACTACATATAAATTAATCGTACCCAAGTGGTCATACTGGGCAATAAAACGCTGCAGCATATAGTCTTCGCTTATACTGTCGGAAGACCCTGCAAGCTTCTGATTGCTCACCGAAGGAATATTCTCCTCCCATAGCCGCAAAGGATATATGGTAAACATGATAAACAAAGCAAATAATACAATAACACTTTGTATTGCACGGCTCTTTTTCACAACTTTATACATTCCGGTTTCTCCATTCGTAATCTTTTCCTCTTTTTTTATCCCCCGGAAGGATTTTTCATCCGTCCCCTGACAACGCCGGCCATTTATAGGGAAATGCCGCATTCCGGCTATACTTGGGTAAGTATAGCACAGTTGCCAAAAGTTTACAAGAATATTACTTACAGACCATGTTCATAAACCGCCAAAACCCCAGGCAGGGCAAACCATAAAACCAGCACATATCTTGGCAGATAAGTGGGACCTAAAATGACTGTCAGCCAGACGAGCAATATCATGGCAAACGGCAGAAACAGGCTTTCTTCCTTCCTATAAAAAGCATACCCAGCCGTAAAGGCAAATATCCAAAAAAGAAAACCCGGCGAAAACAGCATGGAAAGCAGAGGAACCTTCTGCTGGGTGATTTCCAGCGACAGCTTCCGGTACCATTCATTCAGCCAGGGAAGCTTGCTTTCCCTTGTCCCGGGCTGCTCCACTTCATAGCCAAAATAAGAACTGTCTTCATAAGTAAACGTAAAGACACTGTTCCCCCTATATACATCAATTACCGTATCCGGGTACCAGAACCCGTAAGATGTCATAAACCATGCATTTAAATAAGTAAACGGGTGTTTCATCCCTATTTTCATCCATAGCCTTCCGTATTTTACCGGATCTGCCGCAAAAGCGCTGTTCTGGAACCATATTTTTACCCCGTCAGATACCTTTGGGGCATAGAAACGCAAAGCCTCTTGGGGCAGGATCTCATATAAAGTCTCTTCGTCCTCCCTGCTTAGGCTTTCCCTGTCATAACGGTAAACCCTTGCCAACTGCTGGATGGGTACCGTGAGCATTTCCTGGTTCCCAGGATCCTCTGCGTTTAGAATACCCGCAAGTCCTGCGGATATCAAAAAATAGAGGGCAAATATCATCCCCAGTAAGGCGCCTGTCTTCTTCCGGCATCCTTTCATATAAAAAAGAACCGGCAATGACAGCACAAGAAAAGCATACATGCCATTGTGCCTGAAGCACATCATCACTACAGCGCTGCAGGCAAAAAACAGCGGTTTTTTCCATCCGGTAAAATAATTCTCTTTTTCCTTTGCCATTTCATCCAGGGCAGTCAAAAGCAGAAGCATTGCCGCAGTAAAAATCCCATCCTTTGCAGAACAAAGCGCAAACATAACAATTACCGGGAAAAAACCGAAATAAAAAGCTGTCATTACCCTGAATCCCCGCCTTACCCTGCATTTCCCCATATAAGCGATTACGTAAGTAAAAACCGCCGCCAGCAGGCACATCTGCAAAAAAGTATAAACCCCGATGCCCGCATTATAAGAACCTGTCAGTTTATGCACCCCAAGTATCACACCGCCAAGAAGAAGCACATGCGGCAGCGGATGATGCGTCGTAAAGTTTCTTGTCTGTACCTGAATCAGCTCATCCTGGGCATCATATACAAAAAATCCGGGATATACGGCAAGAAATACGGGAAGCCAGCATAAAAGGAAGAAACAAAACAGAAGCCCGGCACGTTTTTTCCCGGACAGCCCATCCCATTTTTCTATCCAGCCCTTCCCTTTCCTTTTCCATCCGTTTAGCCGCAAAAACCGGTTACCCTGACATTTTTCCCCTTTTCCATGACCTTCGGCCTCCTTTTTTTGATCTGCCCTCTCCCCTAAGATTTCCCATCCTTTTCCTATCCACAAACCAAAAATAAATCCCCATACCGCCACGGAAAGCCACATCATCCCATTGCCGAAATCCACATTTTCCGCCTGTTCCAGCGATGCGCCAAAAGCAAGACATAGCGAGAATAAAAATCCCAGCACATAAGCTGCAGCCTTTTCCCTCCTATCCCTTGCTTTTTTTCTTTCCAATGCTTTCTCTGTCGATAAACATAATACAGCCCATATAAATACGCCAAACCAGCTATTGCTGATAACAAGAGTCTCCCCTTTCAAATTCAATATATAAGGCAGGCACAACGTTCCCCCAAAAGCCAGAAGGGGAACGGGCCATATCTTTTTTGAACCGCTTTTTTTCTTATACATCTTCATTTACCGTTTCCCTAATTACAAACTGTGGGGAGTTGTTCATGGAAATATACATCCTCCCGATGTATTCCCCTACCAGTCCCAACATCATCATTGTCATCCCGTCCATAAAAACAATAGCTGCCATCAGGGAACTGAAGCCCATCGGCACATCCGGATTTACAAGCCTCTTAATGACCGTATAAAAACCGTACAAAAAACCGGCCACGGAAAACAGGCAGCCCATTGCGGTCGCCAGCCGCAGCGGCTTTACGCTAAAAGCGGTAAACCCATTAAACCATAAGGCGAATAATTTTCCAAATGTATAACCGGAATTCCCTATTTCCCTTTCCCTATGGCAGACTGTCACATTGCTGATTCTTTTTGTCGTACGCAGCACAAGGCCGATTACATAAGGATAGGCATTGGTATACTTCTTCATTTCCTCCACTACAAAACGCTTTGCAGCAAAGTAACTGGAAACATACAAATCCTTAGGCTTTCCAAGCATAATCCGCGCCATTTCCTCATTGACCCGGCTCCCGAAATTTCGGAAAAGGGAGTGTTTTTTATGATCGTATCTGGCATAAACCACATCGGAGCCTTTTTCGATCTGCTCTAACAGTTTACCCGCCTCATCCGCCGGCGTCTGTCCGTCATCATCCAGGCAGATTACTACTTCCCCTTTTACCTGATGAAAGCCTGCCATAAGCGCTGCATGCTGGCCGAAATTCTTTGCCAGGCTGACGCCCTTGATCTTTTTATCCTCCCCGCACAGCTTCCGGATGACAGAAAACGTATCATCCGGCGAACAGTCATTGACCAAAATGATCTCATAATCATAGGCCTTCCCCTGCTCTTTCCATGCATGTACCGTCTCCTTGATCTCCTTTACCACTTTAGGCAATGTCCGCTCCGAGCGGTAACAGGGAATCACAAAACTGATTAATTTCTCTTTTTCCACGGACATCAAAAACATATCTTTCCTTTCCCCATCCGAACATTCCACATCCTTTAAAATGCTTTTCTTTACAAAACCGGCGTTTTCATAGCTTTTCATAGCCGCTCCATTATCCGTAAATACACGGAGGATCAGCCGTCGCAGCCCTAACTCGGAAAATGCATATCCCACTGCTAATTTTGCAGCCTCCGTGCCATAGCCCTTCCCTACAGCATCATCTTCGCCCACAAAAATGCCATATTCCGCTTCTTTTTTCTCCCTGTCAATATCACGGAAATAGACGCTTCCCACCGGACGCATACTATCTTTTTCGCATATAATGAACTGGACTGCCTTCCCTGTACCGGTCATGGTTTCCATCCAATGACGGTGTCCCTGCGGGGTAAATCTTTCCCTGTAAATAAAATGGCTCCTTACCCTCCCGTTGTTCCGCCACCTCACAATTCGATCCGTGTCCTCATATTCCATCCGTCTTAGGACGATCTTCTCCCCCTCTATCCTGGTCTTCCCCATAAACGCCTCCCTATCCGCTGTCCCGGTTATTTTGCCTCTATCCGGTACACGCCGATCACTCCGCATATTTCATCGGCTAATTCTATTTTAACCTCCGCGCCCTGTTCTTCCAAATATGCAAGAAAATCATCCGTACCCTTTTCCAGTTCCGCCATTAAATATACGTTCTCCTGATAGAGCAGTCCGTTTCTCATGGATTCTATCCCAAAATGCCTCAGTTTTTTTATCTGGGAAGGGCTTTTTACCAGCCATCCTCCCATCATGTCATAATTAGCCAGGCTATTATCTACGCCGGCAAATATTTTTTCCGAATAGAACGTCCCCGCATATGGCTCAAAAGGATACGACACCGCAGAATAAACATCCTGAAAATAAAAGCAGCCGCTGTGGGCTTTCCCATATGCTTTCATACCTTCGTATACGGCATTTGCCGCCGCCCGGTTCCTGGATTCCTTGTCGGCAGCTAATATCCCGCAAGGAGCGGCAAGCCCTGCAGTCAAAGCAAAAATAACGGCATATATTATTCCGGATAGCTTCCATCCTTCCGTTTCCCTTCTTTCATAGGAACCGTCTTCCGCGCATTCCATAAAAAGCGCCGCTATCAGAATGCAGAATTCCATCAGATATAAAGAATGGGTAATCCTCACCGGATCCCTTCCTCTTATCAGGATAAACATCCAAAGGGCTGTCCTGACTGCAAACAAAAAAAACAGAATGCCGGCAGCTCTGATGAAAGGGACATATGTCCTTTGCCCTTTTCCCGCACATTTTGCCGCCCCTGCAGCAAATACAGCCGCATATCCTAAGATCATCATATAATTCCAAGGATAATCATCCGGCCGGCCGGAGCCAAAAGGTTCCTTATGGAATATCCGGTACCGGTATGATCGGAGGCTTTGCCTGATCCGCTCACTCATCTGCATGGATGCCTTTCTTGCCTGATCCTGATACTTTACCACCTCGTCTAACACGGCTGCGTCCAGGCTCTCATCCAAGCCAAAGTTATATTGTTCCAGCAGCATGTTCTGCCCGTTTTCCGTCATCCCCAGCCTTTCATACAAGTCTTCGTTCCCGTCATATGGGGGTATGCCCTGAAAATCATACAGCTCTGTCCTGCTGTTAAAAAAATCCACATAAGGTTCCCATCCCCCGGAAAAAGCCGCCCGGTTCCATGCCCATGAGATTCCCATTCCCGCCAGTATCATGCCAAAAACAGCAAAATATTTTTTATAATTTTCTTTTGTCAGAATTTCCTCTTCCATGCACCAGCGGTATACGCCAGCTACGCACATAAGAGGAAGCAGCAGCTCCATCATTTCCGTCCGGAGCTGGAATGCCAGGACTGCCAAAAGAATGCTTGACATATTTCTTCTGATAAAACCCCCGGCCAGCTCCTCTCTTTTTGCCGTTATAAATAAAAATGCGGCCGTTGCGGAAAGCAAGGCGGAAACTACCGTATATTGCACAAAAACCAGATGTTCTAAAAACAGCCCCACCACTATGCATCCCCCGGCCCCTGCCAGGCATATCTTCGCCCCCGTCCTCCTGCAAAAGGACAGGCTTCTCCTTATCATAAGATACAAACAGCCAAATTGGCAAAAACATAAAAATATCCCATACACCGGCGCCTTCGGAAAAACCCGGTAAACCAGGCTGATGGCCAGGCTAAGGGGATAAAGAATCTGTATATTATGCCCCTCCGGTTCCCCGGTATACACGCCCGCCATCAAATCCTTTATCAACACATCATCATTCAAATCATAATAATAATCATAGCGGATACCGGCAAATAACAGGAGAAGCAAAAGCCATGCCCAAGCCAGTATGCAATTCTCATGCTTTTTATAGAAGTCCTTAAACACCATAGAATTCCTTTACTTTACTGCTGATATATATTACTTCTTCCTCTGTCAGCGTATAGAACATCGGAAGGCGCAAAAGCCTTTCGCTTTCCTTTGTCGTATATTTATCTTCCCCATGAAACCGTCCAAACTTCCTTCCCGCCGGAGCTGAATGAAGAGGCACATAATGGGACACTGCCATAACCCCGTTTTCCTTCAGAAAACCAATTAATTCCGTCCTTTCGTCCAGATCCTTTGTCTTAATATAAAACATATGCCCGTTGTGGACACATCCCGCAGGAACAGCCGGCAATTGCGCCTTGCCGCTTTCCTCCAAAGATTTTAACTGCTGGTAATAGCAGTCCCATCTGGACAGACGGATAGCGTTAATCTCGTCTGCCAATTCCAGTTGCGCATATAGATAAGCGGCATTCATATCGCTTGGAAGATAGGAAGAACCGTAGTTGATCCACCGGTATTTATCAACCTCGCCCCTATAGAATTTGCTCCTGTCCGTTCCCTTTTCCCTGAATATTTCCGCATCTTCCACACAATTTTTATCCTTAATCAGCAAAGCGCCGCCCTCGCCCATACTGTAGTTCTTTGTTTCATGAAAACTAAAACAGCCAAAATCCCCTATGGTTCCCAGCGCTTTCCCCTTGTAATCCGCCATCATGCCCTGCGCCGCATCTTCCACCACAAGCAGCCCGTGCCTTTTTGCAATATCCATAATTTTGTCCATCTCACAGCTCACGCCTGCATAATGCACCACTGCAATTGCCCTTGTCTTATCCGTAATGGCCGGCTCAATCAAATTCTCATCCATGTTCATGGTATCCGGGCGTATATCCACAAATACAGCCTTTGCCCCCCGCAGCACAAAAGCGTCCGCCGTAGAAACAAATGTATAGGATGGCATAATCACCTCATCCCCCGGCTGGATATCCGCAAGCAGCGCCGCCATTTCCAGGGCATGAGTGCAAGAAGTAGTAAGCAGGCATTTTGCCGTTTGCGTCTTTTCCTCTATCCACTTGCTGCATTTCCGGGTAAATGTACCGTCCCCGCAGATTTTCTGTTCATCCACCGCCTGTTTCATGTATTCCATTTCTTTTCCCGTAAAAGGGGGGACATTAAAGTTAATCATATGTTTCCTCCTGTTTTTCCGCCGTCCGGGCCGCCCGGCCATTCCTTTTTCCATGCGAAACCCTGCCCGTCCTCTTCTTCCATCAGCCGCAACTATCAGGATACCCGGTATATTTTATAGCTGCTGTTTTCAAAAATACATGTATAATGATTTTCTGCAATATAGTCCAGGATCAGATCTGTTTTCTCCCCTTCCACTATACCCTTCCCCGGTTCATTGTGCAAGATAATATCCGGATTCCAGTCCAATTCCATAAGCGCCCGGTCCAAGGCATCATAAGTGTTGCTTGGAATTTCCGGCCAAGTAGTGAAAATAGCGGACGGGGCATCCAGAATATAGCTAAGCCCCGGCGCATCCCCCCATAACAGGATGGGTTCGCTTCCCACCCCGTTTTTTTTGCAGAAATCAATCAGCCCTGTAAGGCTTTCCGCATTCTCCCTGGCCGTATACATCCCTTTTAACGCCGGACTGTTGTCCACCATAGCATCGCGCTTCTCCCCATAGATTCCATCCCGGAATACATAATTGCATCCAAAACCAATTCCCTGCAGGAGCGTCATAAGAAGAATGGCCATCATAAATGCCCGCCATGGGAAATGAATGTCATTGCCCTTCGTTCTCACCCATATGCTGTGGCATACCCACAAAGTATAGGGAGCCAGGATAAACAAATTGTTCATGTTCTGGTAAGTATAATTATTGCTTCCTAAAGGGGTAATAAGAAGGATGATTAAGGATACTGCCCCCAAGACTCTCCCTTTTTTCCTGTCTTCATCCATAAATCCCCCGATCCCTGCCACGCAGCAAATAAGGGAAAGAATGAGGAAAAGCATCATCCACTGGAAAATACAGCCCTCGTTATAATACCGCAGGGAAAACATCCCCCGCCCCCAGTACAAACGCAATAAAACAATAATACCCGCGCAAAAAAGAATTTTTTTCAGCCTTTCATATTGTCCTTTACGGATGCGGAACAGCACAATGCCCGCCCCAATGCATGGAACCATATACCCCATCCATTGAAACCCTGCGGCATATGCGGAAACCGTAGACCAGATCATACCAGCCAATGTATAATCAGAGGCTTCCCCTGTCATCCCGAACAGCCCTGTGATCATGCCGGCAAATGCGCCGGCCCCGTAATTTAATACAATGACAAGCAGCACGCTGCCAAGCCCGGAAAGATATCCGGCCAGGCACAGCCCTGTCCTTTTTGCAATCACAGACAAAGCATCCTTATTCTGCCAGCCCATATACCAGACAACTGCAATAAGAGCTGCTTCCGCCAGATTAGGGAATCTTACCATTACATTCAGCCCCAGGCAGATACCAGCCAGGAATAAATATCTGTTTTTATTTTCCAACAGCCCTTTACACAAAAGGAGGCTTCCGGCTGTAAAGAAAAAATAAGTCAGATAATTATATAAAATTGTAGTTGGACACCAGCATAAACTAAGGGCTATCACTTCCCCGGCAAATACAGTCCATGCCGGCATCCATTTTTTCATCCCATAATAGCAAATCAAGGCAATGGCCGCCGACAGAAATCCGGTATACACATTCATCCCCAAAAGCGTATTGCCCATAGGCAGTTTCATCAAAAACGCACCGGACACATTAGCCAGATAAGTAGCCAATACCCATGTCAAGTCCATCCTGTCCATAAAACGGTAATATCCAAGAGAATACATTGTATCGGAAATGTCAATGCCCTGATTGACAAGCAGCAAAGGATAGATCAGGAGAACCGCAGGAAAAACTGCTTTCTCCCAAATTATCCTTCCTTTCTTCATTTCCTTTTCCGCTCCCGCAATGATTCCCATATCCATAAACTCCTCTTACCGGAACTCTTCATCCAGCGCATCCACCCAGGCATTCACCTTCCGCCCTGTCAGGTATCTCCCCGCAAAACGGAAAATATTCAGCCTTACCGCATCAATAAAACTCCCTGCCGCATAAACAAGAAGAACCGATGCCAGAAGATGAAAAATAAATCCTCCGGCCCCGGCTTCTGCCGCCGGCCCAATAAAATCTTCCATCCACCGGACCCACTCATTTCTGATGTCTATATGTTCATGAAACAAATATACGCCAAAAGTAAGAGGCGACAGTTTACAGATCCATTCCGAAATCTTCCCTTCCGGAACTTTCACATAGCGGAAAGCCCCGAACAGCCCTACTGCCCCGAGCAGACAAAGAATATAATTATAGTGATAAGGCACTTCCATATAATAAGTAAGCAGCCCTGTTTTATCATTGATCAGATAAGCCCCGCTTCCTATTGCAAAAATTGCCAAAGCGCAGCCGGCATATAACCCCCAAGCCCGCCTTGCATCCCCAACCAGCCGGCATCCATGAAGCCGGATATAGGCCCCTATAAGATATACGCACAAAAACCACCCGAAATCATAGCCAAATCTATCTATGGCAAACCGCACCGGTATCACACTTTTCCAGCCGCAGAAAAGAAATATTAGCCCTGCTATGGTAATCTGAAGCTGCCGTCTGCTCATGGACTTGGCCGCTGCGTTTACTATAGGGCTGAATAAATATAGAAAAACATAGGAAACTGCAAACCAGTAATGCTCTGTCTGCAGGGGGAAAATATACTGCAGTATCCGGTAGCCGCCTTCCCCTTCCCCGGAAAATATCCCTGTCCCCATCATAATCAAAGGGATCAGCGTTGCATAAAAAAGCACTTGGCAGACAAGGATAAGAACCCTTTTGACCTTAAACCCTGACTTCACCAGAAAATACCCGCTGATCAGCACATATACGTTCACAGCCACAATACAAAAAGATTCCACAAGCATTCCCAGAACCTGGCTGACGCTTCCGCCGGCCCCCGCGCTAAGAAGCATCCCCGTATGGCTTAAATAATGCAGGGTAACTACCATAAACATAGCTATTATACGAAGCAGTTCATAATTTGCCTGACGTTTCCCCATATGTTCCACCTGATCCTTAACCTTCTTTTTTCTTAAACACTAAAAGTTTGCTGAATATGTAGTTGGACACAATAACTACTACGTTGCATACGAATTTGGCAAACATATTGCCAATCCCGGCCAGGTCTACCATGACATACATAATAACCAGCTCCATCACTCCCGTAACAATCCTTGCCCCCACAAAAGCCGAAAATTCTTTCCAGACTGCCTTTTTCTCTTTCACCTTGCTTTTAAATACAAACGTGCGGTTCGTCCAGTAAGCAAACAGCACTGCAACCACCCATGCAAAAACAGTCGCCGCCAGGACAAGCGCTACTTTATCATCATCCGCCCCCAGCGCCCATGCCGCAAAAGCATACGCCGCCATATTGACCACAAAGGCGAGAAAACCAAAAAACAGGTAGCTGACCGCCTCTTCATATTTTTTATACATATCCCATGCAAACTTTATCATTTTCCTTACCTCTTCTTAGCGCATCTTAGATACATGCCCGTCCTCCACACGATAAACAATATCGCATTTTTCTATCGTCTGCAGCCTATGGGCAATAATAATCAATGTCTTCCGCCCATGCAGATGATTGATCGACTCCATGATCGCCGCTTCCGTATCGTTATCCAAAGCCGAAGTGGCTTCGTCCAGGACAAGCACTTCCGGATCCTCAAACAGCGCCCTGGCAATGCCGATCCTCTGCCGCTGCCCGCCCGACAGCCGGATCCCTCTTTCCCCGATGCCCGTATCCAGCCCTTCCGGCAGCCCCTTTACAAATTCATCCAACTGGGCTTCCTTCAAAGCCTGCCATACCTTTCCATCATCAATATCCTCATCCGCACAGCCAAAAGCTACATTTTTCCGTATGGTGGAATCAATCATAAAAATCGTCTGGGGAATATAGCCGATATTTTTTAGCCAAGACTCATAATGATCCCTTACTTCCACCCCGTCTGCCAGGATCTGGCCGGACTGCAGCCTCAGAAGGCCAAGCATGATATCCACCACTGTCGTCTTCCCCGCGCCTGAAGCGCCTACGATGCCCACTGATTTCCCTACCGGAATGCGCATCGTTGCCTTATCAAAAATCAATACTTCCGAATTCGGATATTTATAAGTAATTTCTTTTAAAAGAATTTCTTTTTTTACCGGAAGCTTCTCCACATTCTTTTTCTTCCTATACGCTTCCTCATCATAATTGACGCTTTCATCCCGTATTTCCTCCTGCAGATTATCGGTAACCCCCATAAAAAACGGCTCGAAATAAGAGATGGATGTCAAATAATTGTTAATGCGGTTCGCACTGGGGATCAGCCGCATTGCCGCAACGCCCAGTGTAAGGAGCTGGGGCATGATCTCCGTCACCGCCGTCCCTTGCCCAATCCGCAGCATCATATACAAGATCATTCCGGCAATGGCCACCGTTTCAATCAGCAGCCTTGGGGTCGCATTGTATAAATTATACTTTTGCACCGCATTCACATACCCCGCCCCGCATTTGCAATACTCATTGATAAAATAACTTTCCTTATTCGCCACTTTGATTTCTTTGATACCCATTACCGACTGGTCAATCCATTTATACAGCCCGCTATAATAGTCCTGGTTTTCTTCCCCGGCTTTCCTCATGACCGGCTTCAGGATGCATTTGATAATCATGAGTACCCCAACCAGCAGCACAGCCACCGTTCCCGTCATAACCACATCTGTCGTCAGACAATAAACCGTCAGGCAGACAAAAACAATCATCTCGCTGACCAGTTGCAGTAAGCTCAAAATAAGCCCGTACATATTATTTACGTCCGAAGTAATGCTCCTTTGAATGACAGAAGTATCCGCATTCAAATAATATTCGTACGGCCGCTGCATAAAATTAATCATCATTCTCCTGGATGTGGCAAACTGGTTGCTGTATACAAACTGGAACTGTAATTTGTTCTGGAAAAACAAATAACCGTTTTTTACCGCAAACACGCCAATCAATGACGCCATAATCAGCATGGAAAACTGAGTCATGCTGGACATATGAAGCCCATCGTATATTTGAGCCAGCAGTTCGTTATTTTCCAGAATATCCGGATCCGTAATGACCCCGGCCGCCTGGTAAATCAGCCCTACGCCCAAAAGCTCCAGAGCCGCTCCTATCAGCATAACAAATACAAGAAAAACCATGATTTTCTTTTGTCTTTTATCCAGCAAAACATTTAACTTCTTAAGAATCTTTTCCACCGGCGTTACCCCTGTCTTTACTTCTGTTTCTTTCCTGATCCTATCTTTTACTGCAAAATATTAGTATATTTTAGCATAAGTGGTTATGGCTTTGCAACTTTGCAGCCGATATTCCGCAAAGAACCGCTGAAAGCACGCTGCTTTTACCCTATATCCGCCCTCAAATCATCTCATTCTGCCTATGCAGCTCCGGCGCCTCATACTGATCCATAAAATCTTCCCCCAAATACACAATCTCCTCCGCGAACTGAATCGCATGAACAACAGTAAATACGGAAATTACCCTACGGAACCTCAAACCGGGGATGAAATTAAGGACTTCCATCGGAAATTTTGCGTCAAGCACGATATGATCCGGGAATACTTTCCGGTAATCCAGAATATCCCTCGGATGCGGTTTGATAAGCACCGCCGCCTCTTCCCCATCTATTTTCCCATATAAATCAATACAGTCCCTGAAAATCCGCTCCCGTACATCCAGCCCGCATAACGGCTCCGTTAAAAGCAGGACTGTCGGCCTTCCATTCCCGGCATTCATTTTCTCTCTGATCTCATCAATGTCTTCAATAAACAGCCTTACCAGTATATCTTTCCCTTCCCTGTCAAGATTATCCACCAGCTTTTTCCTGGGCCGCTCCACATATTTGGGGCAAGGATAGGGCAGCGCCGATAAATCATTGACCTCCATATCCAGGCAATATTTTCCCCAGCCATTCTGGATAAAAATAACATTCCTGGCCGACAGAAAGGCTTTCAGGCCAAAATGCCCCCTATTGTCATAACGCGCCGTATCATAAGTGCTTAAGCAGTCAAGCCCGTCCTCTAACGCGTGATAATAGATTTTTTTATAGCTTAAATAATAGCCGATAGGATCGGAATCACAGAACACATAGATATCCTTATACTCTTTAAAATCCACCGGGACATAATCCTGCTGCATTTTCCCCAAAAGTTTCGTATATTTTATCCTGTCCAGCATATTGAAAACAAGGTTTCCCCTATCTTTATGATATTTCATTACTTCAGGAAAATTGACATCTTCTTTTTCATCAAACATATATACTTTATCAAAAAGCCCGCATGTTAACGCCCTGCTTCTCAAGTCCCCAAAATCATTGGACATAACGCTTAATACCAGGTCAGCATGTTTCCGTTCATTTCCCGGAAGGTTCAGTTCCTTCAGACATGCCACATATACATGATAATAGGTATGGCAGACATATACTCTGTTTTTCATAATTTCTCCTGCTATTTCCGGAAGTGATCCGTTTCTTCATATTCTATATGGATATGGGAAAGCGCGTACTTTCCAATTTCCATCGCCTCCCCGGCAGTCCTGCCGGAAGTAATGATGTGCCCCAGCCTGTCGTTGCTGGATTTCGTGCCGTCTGTACTATCCCCGGCTTTTTTATAGATCATGATTTCTTCTATCCCGTCCAGGCAGGCAATTTCCTCCCCTGCTTCTATCTTCCTGATTTTTCCTTTTCCGCCTTGTATAAAATGAATGGCGGCTCCTTTTTCCCATTTTCTTTCCAAATCCGGGTTCTTTCCCGCAGCAAGCAGGACGGAAGCTTTTACCAGATCCACGCCGGAAGAGAGCGGCACCAGCCTGGAAGTAATAAAATCCCCGCCCAGCCTAGCCGCAATTTCCACGATTTTGGGGCCTTGTTCCGTAACTTTTATTTCCGTATGGGAAGGCCCATTCTGCAGCCGGATTGCTTTCACTGCCTGCAAGGTTATCTCCCGGATCTGATCCTGGGTCTCCAGGCTCAACCGGCTAGGCTCGCAATGGGCTATTTCCACGAAATAAGGAGGCGGAGTAATATACTTATCCGTAATGGTTATCACTGTCGTTTCCCCGTCTACCGTCATTGACTCCACACTTACTTCCGGCCCTTCCATAAACTCTTCCACCATCACGACGCCGTTCCGGGAATTGGATTTACTGTATTCATAAATCCTGTTTAATTCCTGATTGTTTTTTCCTTCCCCCTCCAGCAGGACTACCCCGCGGCTTCCCGCATTATCCGAAGGTTTGACGATGCAGCGTCCTCCCAGAGCTTCCACTGCCGCCCAAAAACTGCTAAAATCCTCTGCCGCATAATAAGAGGGGATCGGCACATTCCGCTCCTTCAGACGGGCGCGCATATTGCTTTTTATCGTAGCGCATAAAGAATCCTCAAAGGATAAATCCGGCTGTTTTCCCAATTTCTCATTGACATAAGCCGCCGTCCGCACCGGCCCGTCGCTGGTAGAGGTGATCACTACATCCGGTTTATAGATTAACGCCTGACGGTATACTTCCTCCATATCCATTGTACTGATTACCAGCTTCACATCCGCCAAAGAAAAGCCCGCCGCATTCTCATCATAATCCACAAGGATAATTTCATATCCCAGCTCTTTCGCCGCCTGAATTGCCGGAATCTGGAGCGCGCTGGCCCCAAGAATCATCATCTTCTTCTGCATCTGCCATTCCCTTCCTGCCCTTTGAGGCTTTCTTACAAAATATATTTCCATTCCAGAGGAGTTCCCCTTCCAATATCCTCCCTTGCCCTTTTCCCCAGGATTTCTTCATAATACATCGTATGCATACCAAAAGCCGGGCGGATAGACCGCACATTTTCCTCCGTAAAAAGTTCCCCTTCCCTGATATCTTTGACTACAAACAAAGAACGCCCGTCCTCCCTGCTTCTTTTCTGTTTTTCCGTCAGCTCGTACGTTACCCTTCCAAGAGCCTTTTCCACGATACGGATCTGCTCCGTCATTCTCCGGAACTCTGCCGGTTCCATGGAAAACGCCCCGTCCGGCCCGCCGTCTTCCCTGGATAAGGTAAGATGCTTCTCCACCATTTTTGCCCCAAGGGCGACGCTTGCCACCGCTACTGCACATCCCATGCTATGATCGGATAGCCCTGTCAGACAGCCGAAGACTTCCGCCATATTGGGGATCACCTTTAAATTCATATCTTCATAAGGGGATGGATAAGTAGAAGTGCATTTCAGCAGAATTACTTGTTCATTCCCCTCTTCCTTGCAGACTTTCAACGCTCTTTCTATGTCTTCCAGATAAGCAATCCCTGTGGCAAAGATAACCGGCTTCCCGGTTCTTGCAATTTTACGTATCAAAGGAATATCGTTGATTTCAAAGGATGCCACCTTGTAAGCCGGCATGTCCATCTCTTGCATAAAATCCACCGCTGTAGCGTCAAAGGGAGAAGAAAAGCACTCCATTCCAAGCCCGTTGGCCAGCTCCATCAGTTTCGGCTGCCACTCCCATGGGGTGTAGGCCTCTTCATACAGTTTATGCAAGGTCGTTCCATCCCAGATCGTACCTTGTGTAATCTGAAAATAATCATTGTCACAGTCTAAGGTAATGGTATCCGGCGTATATGTCTGCAGCTTTACCGCATCCGCACCTGCCTCCTTCGCCGCCCTTATAATTGCCTCCGCCCGGCTATAGTCCTGCAGATGATTCGCCGACACTTCCGCCACAATAAAAGTCCTTTCCTCTTCCCCTACATACCGGCTGCCGATCTTTATTCTCTTATCCATATTTTATCCATGCCTTTCTGCCGCATTATCCTATTTCCATGTTCCCAACCGCACTTTTCTGCCCGCTCCCTATCCGGCAGCGCCAAAATATCCCGCCGCCCGCGGTTTCTCCTAAGCGCCGTGTTCCGCTGCTTTATATTTTCCTGCTGCCCTTTATTCCCCCGCTGTCTTTTCCTGCATCATTCGGTACTTTATCTCCGCCAGTTTCCAGTCCGTCATATGATCAATATCCTGCACCTCCGTCTCCGGCATGGGATACGGCACATAACCGTCTTCCAGATCCCCACGGCAGGCACGGTATTTTACCGCATCGTAAAAATAAAACTGTCCGCAGTCATGATACATAGGCTCCAGATCCTGGGAACGCTTCATGGCGTTTTCCGGATAGGAATAAACCAGCCTGCCCGCCTCTACTTTCATCCCCCGCTGGGGAGGAAAGGAAAAACGGACCACAGGCATGACCCCGGAAGCTTTATTTACTGTCAGAAGCCGGAAGGCCTCTTTTAATTTTTCTGCCGTCACAAAAGGAGCCGTAGGATAAATACATGCCATATATTCAAAATTTCTGCCCCTTTTTTCATATTCTTCCAATACCTCCATAAGAACATCGTCAGTAGTGGCATAATCGTCCGAAGTCTCCGCGCTCCGCATAAAAGGAACGCTTGCCCCCGCCTTTTTTGCAATTTCCGCAATTTCCGCGTCATCCGTAGATACCATCACTTCCTCAAACAGCCCGGAAGCCAATGCCGCCTCAATAGAATACTTGATAATTGGTTTCCCTAAAAAATCTTTTTTATTTTTTCCGGGTATTCTTTTGCTGCCTCCCCTGGCAGTGATTACCGCTATTGCCTGCATATGATTCCCTCCTATAAACGCCTTATTTCTTCTGCAATCCTCACTGCGCCCTGCCCGTCCGTCACCTTACGCAGCGCATTTTTCATCCGCTTCCTCATCTCTTCATCTTTTCTCATCATTTTCAGGTTTTCTCCAATCCGTTCCAGGCACTCCTTCCGTTCCTGCCGGATATCCCCTGCAAAAAGCATCCGTTCTTCCTTTGCAAAAAATTCGCAATCATACTGCTGGTTATCCGCACTGACAAAAAATACGGAAGGCACCTGCATGGCGCACAGTTCAAAAAGCACCGTTCCCGCTGCGGAAACAGCCATATCGCACCAACTCATCAGTTCTGCCATATTGCCCACATCGTAATGCAGTTTGATCTTCGGGTTTCTTTTTGCCAGTTCTTCCAGTTCCCCCTTACTTGGGTGAAATCTTCCCACAACTACATGAAAAGTTTCCTTCCCCAGTTCCCTATCCCCCGACACATAGGTTAATATACCTAAAAGAGCATCACAGGCATCCCCCCCGCCGGAGCTTAAAAGAATGCCTCCTTTTTCTCTCCTTTGGGGATATGCTTTCTGAAACTCTTCCCTTAACGGCACATAATCCGTGCCAAGCAGAAGCCTTGCCTTTCTTCCATAAGCTTCCTTGTATGGGAACCGTACATAATAGGCATTATAATTGATAATCATATCCACCGGATAAACATCTTCAAAGCAGTCATCCACATATACAATTTTTACCATATCCTTTATCGCGTCAAAGTATGGCCTTGTCGCCTGGTAGGAATCCACCAGAAGCTTCCTGCATCCTGCTTTTTTTAATTCTTCCCGCAGCTTTCCCGTTTCCGCTTCCATTTGATTCCACGCCGTGTTTAAGCATCTGTATTCCATCCCCGCCCTTTTTAACAAATCCAAGGCATAACCGTCCGCCGTAAAAAAAAGGGGGCGCTGCCCTATTTTTTTCATCTGCTTTGCGACCGTAATGCAGCGCATCATATGGCCCATGGCCACTTCGCTGTTTGCATCCGCCCGTATCCCTATTACTTCCTGCATCCTGTCCCTCCATGCCGGCCATTAACTCTGAAACAATAATTCATATTCCTCCAGCATATCCGCCATATATTCCATTTCCCTATACCCGTACCTCTGATCCATAGGCAATGCCAGTATATGGCTGTAAATATATCTCTCATCTTCCGTCAGGCTGTCTTTGTTTTCCTTCCCCACTGGCCAAAGAACCGGCGCGTAAATGCCCCGTTCTGTCAAAAAATGCTGCAGCCCATCCCTGTCCAAAGCATAAACTGCAAAGTAAAGAGGCGCCGTCTGAACGGAAACACCTTCCATTGCCTGATCCTGCCCTTTGCTCTTGCCGCCCGCTATCCCGCTTTCTTTCCCGTTCACGGAAAAAACCGGCCAAAACTGCGTTTTCCCTCTTAGCCTCCCGCATAAATAACGGTAATTTTCACTTCTCCTTTTCAGACATTTCTTTTCTTCTATCCCCGGCAATATACCGGCCGACTCCATGGATAATATTCCTGTCCCCTTATGGGTATCCAGCCAGCATTCCATCTCCCGGTTTTCCTTTAAAAACTCTTCTTTTAAAGCCTTTTTTTCTTCCCTGTTTCCCTTCCCGTGCAAATATTCCCATTTCTTAGTTAAGAGATTCACTCTTTTTTCCGTGAACTCTTGTTCAAGACAAGCTTCCTCCTGCGTCAGCAATTCTTCCGAAGCTACAAACCCTCCGTCCGGCAGGGGATACCATTTCCTTAAGCTTCCCACTACATAATCCGCCTCCTGCCCCGCGCTTTCCAGGTAATAGGACTGGGTCACATCCTCCATAATACAAATCCCCTGTTTTTTCCATTCCTGAAGCAAAGACCGCATCGGCTTCCATGTATCCACCCCATAATAAGCATGGATAAAAAGCAGACCCGGCCTTGTCAGTCCGGCCAGACGGCGCAATTCCCCTGCATCCGCCTCCAGATTCCTATTTATATGGTAAAAATGAATATCCCATCCCTCCCGCTCAAAAGGGAAAAAAACCGTATCGCACATATAAGCCGGCATAAGACACTTCTTTGCTATTCCCGGCCGGTTCCTGACAAGGCTCCGTAACGCCAAAGCAATCGCAGATCTCCCGGACATCGTATATTTCACATGCTTTTTTTTGTATTTTGCGATTTCCTTTAAAGATAATGCAGTTTCTGCCGGCTTCCCCCTTTCCGGGACAATTTCCGGATTTAATTCATAAATGCTTCCGATTTCCATGCACAAACCTCCCCCCCTATCGCCAAGCCCCGTCTTTTCCCTCTGCCGTCCCCGGCCGTTTTCTTATCCCCGCCTTTTCCTCCAGTTCCTATATGCCCATAGGAGTTTATAATATAGCATAAAAAAAAGCGTGGACGTTTGCTGCATCCGTATCAATTTTTTCTCTTCCTGATGCGTTCTCTCCTGATAATAAGGATTGCGTTCAAAATCCGGGAAAGTCTGCTTCATTTCCTTTCCCATCCTCTTTACAAATTTATACTTTACCCGATTCACCCCCGCCATATAAGTAAAAAGCGTATTGATATAAAATAACAGGGTAAAGCTGTATTCCAGTTCTGGCATAAATTCCTCATAGTAATGATGCCGCTTCGCTTCCTCCAGCATCAACCTCCCCGCCTCCATACGGTCTTCACACCGTTTGGGCGAAACCGTATGCACCGTAGACGCATCATGCTGATAATAGTAATACATTGGCTCTTCCACATATTCAAAATGCTTGGCCAGCACAAGGTACGAATTTCCCAGGGCATTATCCTCATAAAAAATATTTTCCGGGAACCATAACGCATTCTCAATAATCATGGAACGGCGGAAAATCTTTACCACAAGGCTTCCCCCGTCCAAGATCAGGCTGGCCCGTTTTTCCCTGTTTAAGACCCCGCCCTGGCTTTTCTTATTATTAGGCACAATCCGCCCCACTTTCATGGAATGCTCATCCGTCAGGCAATAGTCACAGCCCGCCAGATCCGCACCAGCGCTTTCCGCCCTTTCAATCAGCCGTTCATACATATCCGGCGTAATCCAGTCATCGCTGTCGATAAAACCAATCCAGTCGCCCTTTGCCATTTTCAGCCCGATATTTTTTGCCCCGCCCTGATGCCTGTTCACTTCCGAATGAACGGCATGGAATCTTTCCGGGAAACGCGCTTCATACCGTTTCAAAATCTGAAACGACTCGTCGGCAGAACAGTCGTCTACCGCAATAATTTCATAATCCTTTACCGTCTGGTTGACAAGCGAATCCAGACAATATTCCAGTTTTCCATCTGCCGCCATATTATATACCGGCACAATAATGCTAAGTTTCATCATCCCATCCCAACTCTCATGTTGCCCCCTGCGGCAACGCACATCCAGACCAAAACACTGTACTTTTCCTACATTGATCCAGGTATCAAAAAATCAGCCCGGAAAGCATTCCTTATAAGCTGTAATATTCTGCAACCTTTGTCACAGCCAAAATCACATCCTCCACATCTTTATCCGTCATGGCATAATAAAGGGGAAGGCTGATAATCTCTTCATATAACTTCTCTGCTTTCGGGCAGCTTCCCTTTTCATAGCCAAGCTTTTGGTAATATGGGAAATAATAAACCGGGATATAATGTACGTTACAGCATATATTTTCTGCCCATAACGCATCGAAGAATTCTTTTCTTCCTATTTTCAATTTCTCCAACACCAGGCGTAAAATATATAAATGCCTTGTGGTGTCCGACTCAGGGATCTCCCTCTGCACCGCTATCTGGGGCAGCCCGGAAAATGCTTCATTATATCTTGCAACAATTTTCTTCCTTCTTTCCGAAAACATCTGCAGCTTATCCAGTTGGCTGATAACCAATGCTGCCTGCATATCCGTCATCCGGTAATTATATCCCAAATCAACCTGTTCATAGTACCAGCTTCCGTCCGGCTCATGTTCCATAAGCGCCGTATCCCTTGTAATTCCATGGGTCCTATACAGCATAAGCTTCCTATAGTACTCCTCATGGTTAGTCAGCACTGCGCCCCCTTCGCCCCCGGTCACTGTCTTTACCGGGTGAAAGCTGAACGTCGTCATATCCGCGATGGAGCCGTTTGCCCTTCCTTTATATTTCGTGCCGATCACATGGGCGCCGTCCTCAATCAATACCAGTTTATGGTTCCTGCAGATATCCTGCAGTTCATCCAGCTCTGCCGACTGTCCGGTAAAATCCACAGCCACAACCGCCTTTGTTTTCCCGTTCACCCTATCTTCCACCGACTTAGGGTCAATATTATAAGTATCTTCATGAATATCCGCAAATACCGGCCTCGCCCCGCAATATAAAGCACAGTTCGCAGATGCTGCAAAAGTAACGGGCGTGGTAATGACCTCATCCCCCGGCTCTATGCCTGCTGCCAGACAGGCAATATGCAAAGCCGCCGTTCCATTACTGCAGGCTACCGCATATTTTGCCCCCGTAATCCTGCACAATTTTTCTTCCAGCTCCCCGATTTTAGGCCCGCAAGTCAAATAATCGCTTTTCAGGACATCTGTCACAGCCTGGATGTCCGCTTCGTCAATATACTGATGCCCATAAAATAATTTTGTATCCCTTACCGGCTTCCCGCCGCAGAATGCAGGTATTTGCTTACTCATGCTTTATCCTCCGAATCCCTTCGTTTTGCCGCCCGCTGTTTTATTTCTCCAGTTCCACTGTTTTCAGCAGTTCCTTTATTTCCTCTACGGACAGCCACTGGGCATTATTATCCGAACTGTAAGAAAATCCTTCTTTCACCTTTTTCCCGCTTAAATCCGGCTGCTGTTTATTGTTCCAGACCATCTGAGGGTAAACAATAAAATGTTTTCCATATTCATATGTGGTAAACGAATCCTCTGTAGTTACCATAATCTCATGAAGTTTCTCCCCCGGGCGGATACCTACTTCCGGCATTTCACAGCCCGGCAGCATAGCCTGAGCCAAATCCGTAATTTTAAAGGAAGGTATCTTGCTGATAAACGTCTCCCCGCCCGTTGCTTCCTCCAACGCCTTAATCACCAGTTCCACGCCTTGTGTCAGGCTGATCCAGAACCTTGTCATCCGGTAATCCGTAATCGGAAGCTCTTTGCCGCCGTTTTTAATAATATTATAGAAAAACGGTATCACGGAACCGCGGCTCCCGGCCACATTCCCATATCTTACGATAGAAAAATTAATATCTTTCGTCCCCGTATACGCATTAGCTGCCACAAACAGCTTGTCCGACACCAGTTTCGTTCCGCCGTATAAATTCACTGGATTCACGGCCTTATCAGTGGAAAGCGCCACTACCTTTTTCACACTGGAGTCCAAAGCTGCGTCAATCACATTCTGCGCCCCATGGATATTGGTCTTGATCGCTTCATTGGGATTATACTCACATGCCGGGACCTGCTTTAATGCCGCCGCATGGATCACATAATCTACCCCTTCCAGCGCTCTTCTCATCCTGTCTTTGTCCCGTACATCCCCGATAAAGAAACGCAGCTTATTTTCATATTTTTTAAATTCATTTGCCATAAGGAACTGTTTAAACTCATCCCTCGAATAAATAATAATTTTTTTCGGCTCATAATGCTCCAGGACATATTTTGTAAAGCAGTTCCCAAAAGAACCGGTTCCTCCGGTAATTAGAATTGTTTTATCGTTCAACATTTATTTTCCTCCAATAATTTTCCCATTTTTTGACTTTTTTCGATATTTACACCGCACAGTATACCACAACGCCATTTAAAAAACCACTGCTTTAGGCAACTCAAACCCTCTTCCTTATTATTTCACGAAAATTTCACTTTATAATTTTTTGCTATTCAAATTCAAAAACACTCCAAAGCCCTCTCCGGGCAGCCAACCGGTAGCCCTTAAGCCCCGGATTGCTTTCCAGGATCCTTGCAAGACTTTCCTCCTGTGTACTGTAATCCGCTGCATAGACAATCAGCTTACCGCTGCCGCAGACCGTTTCATCCGTAATCCTCCCCTGGTTCCCCTGACTTGCAAAATAAACCCTTTCATACTGCATCAATTCCTGGGAACACCACCAGACATGATAAGGCGTGGCATCGTTATATAAGACGACCACCGGCATATTCCAGTTCTCTTTTGCATACTCCACATATTCCCGGTCCTCTTCATAAAGGAAAATAACTTTCCCGGAAACCAGCCCATGGATATCCCCCAGAAGAAATGCGGCAAACACAATAACCGCCCCTATTTTCCTATATTTCTCTTTTTTCCCGTCTGCGCCCGGCGCCAAAAGATATACCGCCCTTCCCCAAAGCTCATACAAAGCCGCCATTACCAGCAGAAGCGCAATTCCATAAACAGGAAGCTGATATCTGTTGGAAGTTTCATACAGCAAAAGCGCCGTCTTGGAAACCGTAAAGAAATAGCCAGAGGCTGTAAAAAGAAGCAGGAAATACGGCGCCGCCTCAATATGCCGACATGGAATCTTTTCCTCCCCCCCTGCCTTCCTATTCCCTGCCCTGGCCAAGCATAGCATAACCGCTATCAGCAGCAGCCAGAACCATAAATATCCGTCAAATAAATAATCGTTCATCAAACCGGCAAAAAAACGGAATCTGTCCACGGTATTGCCTGCATTTAAAAACTCGCTGGCCGCCCCGGTTCCCCGGTATCCCCTGAAAATATGGGAAAGGCTGGCCGGATAACTGATAACTGCAAGCAGCAGGGAAAAACCACAGGCCACGCCGTACTTTATACAATTAACCCATTTTCTTTCCCAAAGCAATTCCCATAAGCAAAAACCAAAACCCATAAAAAACAGGAAAAGAATATAATAATATTGCGTTAAGAAACCGCAAAAGTTCACGGCCATCAACGGTAGCAGGAATTTCTTTACGCCCCTGTCCTTTTCCGCCATCGCTTTCACATGCAGGCAAGAACAGAGCAGCACAAATACAGTCAGCCATTCATACATACGGATAAACATAACGCCTGAAATAATGATCCCGTTCCATCCATGTACCGCTGCAACGGCAAAAGTCAGTTTTCTGTTCCTGCCTGTTATCATAAAAGTCAGCCACGCCAGCAGGACAAAATTGACGCAAAATGCAATGATATTAATGCCGATCCCCAGCCATTTACTGAATATCCCCGGGAAAAAGGAACAGGCTGTATGCAGGATAAAATAAAAAAGCGGCGGATGCACATCCCATGACTGTACCATGGACACGAGCCCATAACGGAACCCTTCCCCCGGCAGCGCCACAAACTCATTCCTGAAAACATCCCTTTCCATCCATTCCCTGTCCGGCTCATACAGCCCGGCGGTACGGTTAGTGGAATAATAAGAATAATATTCGTCCTCATGGAACCCTGCCTTCCTGCTCCCGAAATAAACCAGAAGCAATACTTGCAGGCATAGCAGGATAAAAAGCGCCGCATACATAAGCCTCCCCGCCTTTTCTTCCTCCATGCCCCCCGGGCTGTTCCGTTTCTTATGATCATTTCCCGTTTTCATCATATTCACTCTCCATCCGCCTGTTTTGC
Organism: uncultured Lachnospiraceae bacterium; assembly: GCA_910576535.1. GTDB lineage: Bacteria > Bacillota > Clostridia > Lachnospirales > Lachnospiraceae > Kineothrix. The sequence continues at coordinate 172,688 of CAJTKK010000001.1, forward strand.
AGACGCTTGCATCCATAATTCCGCCTCGCGGAGAAGTTCTTCCCACACTACCTCCCATGCCCTTTCATTTTCCATGCATGTATCTGGCGCACTGTCTTTGGCGCTGCCGTAAGCAGCAGAAGATATGCTTTATTTTTTTTGCTCAAAAATGGGTTTTCTATGGTATCCCATATATGTTTCCTTAAATATCTTTTGACCGACTGGTAAAAAACATCCTCTTTTTTCATTCTTTCCACCGGGATATGAAGCATATAATCCAGCCTTTGAAACAGCCCAAAGCGGACCGCTTCTTTTTTCAATGCCGGGTATTTCTCTTTTACGGTTCTCTCAGCCATGTCCGCATTATCCACAATATCCATAAAAACACGGGAAAACTCCTGTTTCGTTTTCTTCCTCGTATTGCTCCCTATCCGGTAAAACACATGGTAATATTGCTCGGGCGCCACTGCGATCCCGTCAATTTCCCCAAGCATTTCCACTAAAAGATGAAAGTCTTCATTCAAGGCTCCCTCCGGGAACTGATGCCTGTCAAAAAGAGCCTTGTCCGTAAGTTTCGTGCAGAAAGAACAATCCCCCCGATGCAGCAGCAGTTCCCTCATAAAGCTCTCCCCGCCGCATACATAAGCCTCCCTGGGAGGTTCACAGACATTGGGCAGCCGTCTGCCCCCGGCATCAATCTCATCCCTGGAAACCTGCGCCATGCGGACCTTGTTCTCCCGGATACATCCCATCAGCCGTTCATACATCTGCGGCTCGATATAATCATCGCTGTCCACAAAGCCAAGATAGCTTCCCGATGCCTTGCATATCCCCAGATTCCTTGCCGAAGAAGACCCTCCGTTCGGTTTATGGAATACCCGGATCCTGTCATCCGTTCCTGCCAGCTCATCCACCAGCTTTTCCGTCCCGTCGTCGGAACCGTCATCCACCAGCAGAATTTCCAGATTGGAATATGTCTGGCTGCGGATGGACTCCACGCACCTTGGAAGACAGTCCATAATATTATAAACCGGCACAATTACGCTAATTAGTTCCTGCAATGTATCACCCCGTTTCCCGCATTTTCTCTAAGAGCTTTTTCATGTTTTTTTATTGCCGAAGCCTGAATGCCAAAACGGCCTAGCCTAAACATCCCGTCTCCAAAATTGAGGCGGGATGACCTTGGCCTCGCTCAAAGGCCCTGTAACAGCCGGAATCAGTTTCCCGCTGTCCATCCAGTCCCTGCACATACGCAGCAATTCTTCCGCCGCATGTTCCGGGTTCCACATATCAATAATCGTATGATAAGCCGCCATCCCTAATTTTTCCGCCTTTTCCCTGTCACATACTAAACATTCCACATGCCCTGCAAACTCTTTGTAAGATCCATTATGATAAACCAATCCATTGCTCCCGTGCCTGATCAGAAAAGGGACTGCTCCCGCCTCGTTATTGGCAATCACCGCGCATCCGCTGTTCATTGCTTCATTCACTACTGCTCCCCAGCCCTCCAGATGATTGCTTGTAAACAGATGGATATGGCATTTTTCCATGATTTTGCGTACCTTTTCCGGCTTTGCGTATCCATAAAAGGTAAAGTTCTCTTCCAGCCCTTTTTCCCTTACTTCTTTTCTTAATTCCTGTTCCATCTCCCCGCTGCCCACCATATGAATATGAAAAGCCAATTTTTTTCTATACAGCTCTTCTCCTGCCCTGACTGCAAATTCCGGGTGTTTTAGCGGCATAAAACGCCCCGCCCAGACCATATGGGTTTTCCCGTCCTGCTCCTTCATCGCCCTAAATTCCTCTTCCGTATAGTGCACTGTTTCCGGAAAATATCCAAATTTCAGCATTTTTCCCGGATATGCCCTGACAATGCGGAAATCAGACGCCACATATGCCCCGGCACATAAAAGCCAGACCGGTTTCTTACGGAACCTTGTATGATCCTGGTATTTTTTCTTAAGGCCTCTGGGGGAAACCGCCTTCCACTGCCCTTCCCGGTACAGCCTCTCACTCAAACGGATCGAAAGCTTTCCCATTTCCAGTCTCTTTTCCACCATTTCCGTCACATTCAGAAGGTCTTCCCTGCTGACCCAGCCGAAGATAACGATATCGCTTTCCAGAATCAGCTTCCGGCAGACTTCCTCTTCTTCATACAAACAGCGGACATAAGGCGGCCTGCCATCTTCCCCTCCCCAGCCCATAGCTACCCGCTCTTCTTCCATCGGCTCTGTCTGGATAAAATGATATTCCCTCCCAAGCGCCTTATAACAGGCATCCGAAAATGGTTTTTGGTGATGATTGATATAATTGGATACAAAAGCAACCGTCATTACAGCCTCTCCTTTTACAGCCTTCCGCCCCGTTTATCCCGCCGCGCAAACACCCCGTAGCAGACACAATGTCATTAAGTTAGCGCCTTTGCCCAGCCGCAAGGGAAATTAAATGCTTAAGAAGCCCCTTAAAAAGCGTCGGCGCTTGGTGAGGTAGTTTACGAACCTAGCGCCGCTACGCTTTTTTTGGAGCGGGAGCGTGGCGACGGAGCATTTTATTTCCCTCACGGCGTCCGCCATCATTAACTAAATGACATTGGCAGCAGACAAGGGATTTAATAACAAATCTCCTGGTAAATAGCAAGCAAACGCCTGAAATTCCTCTCCCCGTCATGCGCCAGCAGCGCCCTGTCCCTTGCAGCCTCCGCCCTTTGCGCCGTTTCCTTTTTTTCTTCCCAGGCCCGCAGTATACATCCTGTCAGTTCTTTCACATTGCCTGCCTCATACAAAAGCCCTTCTTTCCCATCCTTTATCATGCTGGGGATTCCCCCGGTATCCGCCGCCACGGCAGGCACGCCGAGAAGCATTGCCTCCCCCAGGGAATTGGGGGAATTTTCCAAAGAAGAAGGACAGATAAATAAGCTGCTTTTTAAAAGCTGCTTTTTCATCTCTTCCGCCGGAAGCCGTCCAAGAACTTTCACCCTGCTTTCCAGGTTGGAATCCTTTATCAGCTTTAACAAATATTTTCCGTAAGAAGAAAGCTTTATTATATCTTTTAACGATTTATGAGCCACAATATCATTTCCCGCCACATAAACAGACGCCTCCGGGTAATGGGTCAACACCTCCGGCATGGCTCTTAGCACATAGTGAAAACCTTTCAGCGGATAGTCCCCCTGGCTCAGGAAAATACGGCAAGGCACGCAGCCCTCTTCCTTCCATCTGCCGCTGTAAAAAGGGGGACGCATGGTTTCATTCATAAAATGATATACCGCTTCCCCATTTATCTTTTCCGTCTCCCTGCGGTCGAATTCCGTCCTTCCCGTAATATGGCGCACCTTTCTTAAAACTTCCTTTTCCCGCTCCCCCCGGATCCTGAATTTCTCCTGCTGCTGCAATATGCCGTCTTTTTTCAGCCAATCCCGGAAGGTCTTCCTGCCGGTTACTTCCTGTGGCAGATCAGCCAGATAAGCATCCGCGCAGGCAAAGCAAAGCCCCTGGATCCCCACCAGCGTCCGTTCCGGTCTTTGAAAAGCCCGCACCATAGCCAGTGCGTGAGGGAATTCTGTTCCGAAGATATGCACCAGATCCGGTTCAAAGTCCTTCAGGATTTCTTTCATCCGCTCTTCTATCCTATCATCATACCTTTCCGGCGCCGCCAAGTTCTCCGCAAAAGCATAACACATTGCACCCGTATCCTTCATCCTGAATCTGCCTTGTTTCCCCATAACAGGATGGTCAGATGGAACTTCCTGCACAGGAAAACAGATCCCCAGCTCTATCCTCTTCTTTTTCCTGTCCCCGGCGGGTGATTCCGATTCCTTGCCGTCAGCTTCCACAGCGGTCTTATTCTCCTTGCGGATTCTTTCATATATCCCTGTCAGCCACCCTTCCCGGTTGCTGTAAGAAAGCCCCAGCTCTTTCGCAATTGCCGGAAGCATAATATTGCATAGCCACAACACCCTCATATTATAAAACCCCCACGCTTTCCTTTTTCATAATCCGCTTTTCTCTTTCCCGCATTCTCTTTCTCTTACTTGTTTTTCCGCCGTCCCGGGGCTATTTGCCGTAGACTTTCCCTTTCACCCACTGGTAAGCGCGTGCCGTCGTCTTATTTTCCGCCAGCCAGGTACGCAGCCATGACAAGGTAAGAAACATCACGGCCCTATATTTTAAAATCTGCCCAAACGACATATACTTCCTGATAATCTCCTTATGCTCCGCCGCCGATGCTTTACGGTTTTCCTTTGTCTCCGAAAAACCTCCCCCTTCGTAATCCGCAACCAGCAAAGGCACATAAACTGTTTTGGCGCTGCCCCGGAAAAAGCACCAGAGAAAATGTTCGTAATCCCCTCGCACCTTGTACCGGATATCAAATTTTTTATCCCTCATCAGGCTGCTTCCGTAAAAACAAGCCTGATGGCAGGGTACATTCCGGTAGCAGCCAAAAGCATCCATGGAAGGGTTGGAGGCTACCCGGCTCCCGGTCAGCCGTTCATAGATATCCCCATAGAATATATACCGTCCAAGGCTGCCTGCTTCTTTTTGATTGCTTTCCTTCTTCTGTTCCTTTTCTATCCGTTCTTTCATCCGCTGCAGCGTTTCTTTACTGTAAAACAAATCGCCGCAGTTCAGAAAATAAATATAGTCTCCCTTTGCTTTGCCCACTGCCTGATTCATCCCGTCATAAATGCCGCTGTCCTTCTTTCTAAAGATACGGATGCGCCCATCTTCCGGAAGCCGATCCAGGCAGCCGTCCGAGGACATCCCGTCCTTTACGATAATCTCATAATCCCCGCAGCTTTGCTCTAAAATGCTTTCCACCGTTTCTTTCAGTTTATCTCCTGCATTCAGGCATACTACCACTATACTGAATATCGCCATGCCCATCGCCTCCTATCCTGCCAAATCTCAATTAACATCCGACAAAATCGGCACCATATCATGAAACATAAATGTCTGATAAGGCAACACCCTGATTCCGTCATTTCCGGCACGCAACAGATAAAGGCCAAAATATCCGGCTGCTGCCAGGAAAATTGCCGCGCCCCAGAACCGCCGCTGCTTTTGATCCTTAATCTTTATAAGCACGGCAGGAATCAGAAGAATCTGCGTCACATTCAGGTAATACCCGATCCGTGTAATAATAGGCAGGAACGAGCAGCATGTATATAACGCCAATGCGCCGAGATTGCAGAAAAAATAAAACCGGTTCTTTTTGCTCCCCTCTATTGCCTGTTTATAATAACACAATGAGAACACCAGTACCCCCAGGCAACGCAGAATATTAAACCAACTGATTCCGCCTTCCAGATATTCCGTATCCTCATAGGAAGGATACAAAAATACCACCGCTTTCAAATAAAAATCCTGCAAAAAGAAAAAGGTGGTACAAAATAACGCCATCAGACCCAACTGCCACTTCTTCCACGCCAAAGATGCCAGAAAATAAAGAGGAATTACTACCAGCAGGGACTTGTGGAACCCAGACCCCAGCAGGATCATCAAAACAAATTTTCCCCACTCCCCCTTCAGGACATATTTTATGGAATACAACGCCAGCGCCAATGCAAAATAATACCGTACTGTATTAAAAGTAGAAAAATAAAACCCGAACGCCATAAAAAGGAAAAAGCTCCATCCAAAACTGTCGCTCTGCCTATACATTGCTTTTAAGAAAAACCACAAAGTAAAAAAAGCAAATACGGCAAAAACAAGCAGATAATTTTCGCTTCCTGCCAGCTCATACAAAATTGTCACAAGAGCGTTAAAGCCTGCTTCCGTAGGGACATAACTATAAGCGTCACAGGCAATCAGGTGCATGAACTCCACATATTTTGCATAATCGTTCCCCACATTCAGGCGGCACGCAGACACTGCAAAAAGAATGGCAAAAATAGAGAACAGGCACAGCCCGTTACATGCCTGCTGCCTGCTGATTTTTCCATTCCCTCCATCTGCCGGCACAGCCTTTACCAATACTGCCAGCGCTATGGTGACCGCTGCGATTGCCAAATAGAAAATCATATCTTTCCCTTACCTTCCCGGATTCCCTTCTTCATCAAGGCATATGCTTCTTTCCAACCTATCTCCCGGCACATTTCTTCTTTATGAGCCAGCAGAAAACGGAGGGAAAACGGAACCGCCATACGCCCGTACAGAAAATGATACAGCACGCCCCTGTCTTGAAAGAACTTCTCATTATATCCATGAAACCATGTAGATTCCCTCTCCCGCTCTTCCCCTATCACATCCGGCAAAGCGAGTATCTTCATCCCTTTTTTCAGGCAGTCCCTAAGAAATAGGCTGTCTTCCCCATTGCTGTATTTCGCTCCCCCGCCAAATAAAAGAGAAAAGCTTATATTAGCCCGGTGCAGCGCATCCGTCCTTGCAGCAATGCTGTAAGCCGGATATCTGCCGTAATTATACCAGCGGATCCGCTTTTTCGCTTCATTCCAGTATGTCCGCCTCGCTTCCGCCACTTTCACATTAAAAAGCAGCATATCCGCCTCTTTGTATCTGTCAAACGCTTCCGCCACCTTTTTTTCATAGCCGTCTTCATACACAATATCTTCATCCGAAAAAATAGAAATTTCCGCTTCCGCCCGCATCAATGCGCTATTGCGGGAAAGCCCTACCCCCCGCTCTTTCAGGCTATAACACCGGATCATATGAGAACAATGTTCATATTCCTCATAACCGAATTCACTGCATTGGTTAATAATCAACGCATCCGTCCTTATATTCATCCGCCCTGCCAATGTGCGTACATCCTGATCCACTGCGGATACTAACATCTGTATCTTCATCCTAATGACCATGCCTTTCTCTGAATCTGCGGGTTGATATCCTTACACAAATTCGCCGGTAAAAAGACTTGATTTCCGGCCTAACCTCCGTGACACCGTATCTAGGCCTTCCTTCCCATATAATACATCCTGAGAAATCCTCCGTCCGCTTCCACAATCACTGCCCCTATTATGTTGCAGTCCTGCTTTTTCAGATTACTGACCAGCCTCTCCATACGTTTGCCGTTTCCTGCGCCAAAACGCACTGCAATTAGTACCCCGTCCGCTTCACGCAGCTTCCCATAAACCGTCATATCACCCTCCGGCATATCATAGGCAAGACAGGGGGCAACCGCCTTTTGCCCCCGGCATTCCTTAGATCCCCCTTCCCCATTTTCCCATGCCGGTTCTCTTTCCTCCAGCAGGCCGCGAATTCTCTCCCCGGCTTTTTTGGCGCTTTCCTTAGAATCAACGCTGATCAGAGCCGCCGTTTTCATCCCTCTAGCCAAATAAGAATAATTCGCAAGGAATTCTTCCTCATATTTCCCCGTAATTTCTTTTTCCCCTTCTATCAATATCCCTGCTGCCGGTATCCCATACCGCTTTTCCACATCCTGCGCCGTATACACCGAATCGTCCAAAACATAATAAAAAGCCGCAGCCATAACCGCCGCAAAAAAGGCAATTGCCATTCCTGTCATCCCTGCCTGCATCACCCTGTTATCCCACACAATCTGCTGCGGGGGCATGGTACTGTAAATTTCTATACTTTCAAACAGCTCGTCTGTTTCCCCTAAATGAACCAATGCCTTCTGGGTTGCCTCCATGATCTGTGCGGCCAGCTCCGGCCTGTTTGCCGTAATTGTCACGGTAAGAAGCCGGATATCGGATAAGATCTCCGCCTTTGTCGCCCCAATGACTGTCTCCCTGTCCACGGCAGACGGAAGATTCTCCATCGTGTAGTCCAAAATCGGATCCGCTGCCATTAAATCATTCCATGTATACCCATTATAAGAAAGCTCATTAAAATCCTGCGGGCTGCAGTTGAAATTCAAATATATCTTAGATACTGATTCATACTCCTTTTCCGGTGCAAACAGCAGATGCGCCGACAGATAGATCCCGCTCCCAAGCAAAGCTCCTGCAGCAACAGCAACGGCAATGATCCATATTTTTTTCCTGTAAAGCAGGAAAATCCTCTTTCCGTCGATTCCTTCCCGCATAAATTCCTGATTTTCCATCCCTTATCTGTCCTCTTCTTTTTTCATCGCTGTGATCTGGCTTGCTTCTATCCCCTCCGTACTTTCCGGTTTAAACAGGATTTTTAAGGTCAGCAGCATCAGCTTAATATCCAGCCATACCGTATAATTTTCAATGTAAGCCAAATCCAGTTTTAATTTATCATAGGGCGTTGTATTATATTTCCCATATACCTGGGCATAACCGGCAAGCCCTGCTTTCACCTTCATGCGGAAAACAAACTCCGGCATCTCCTCCACATATTGGGCAATAATTTCAGGACGTTCCGGCCTGGGGCCTATAAACGACATTTCGCCTTTTAATATATTAAAGAGCTGCGGCAGTTCGTCAATCCTCACTGCCCTTATAAACTTTCCAATAGGGGTTATCCTGGAATCATTTTTTGCCGCCAGCCTTGCCACACCGTCCTTTTCCGCATCTACCCGCATACTCCGGAACTTCATAATATAGAATTCTTTCCGGTCTTTCGTACACCTGATCTGCTTGTACAAGACCGGCCCGCCGTCATAAACTTTAATCGCTGCCGCTGCCGCCAGCATAAGCGGTGAGGTGATCATTACAAGCAAGAGGGCGCATACAATGTCAATCAGTCTCTTCAACGCCCGCTGCTCCACCCGGAGGGAATATTCCCTTGTCAGGAAAATCGGCGTGTCAAACAAATGCAGCTTTTCCGACCCTTGGACGAGTACATCCGGTATCTTCGGCATCATGTAAACCCGGATGGATTTCCCATAGCAGAATTTTAGCAGCTTATTCCTGTCCATTGTAGGTATATCCCACAGAACAATGGCATCGTAGCCCTTCTGCACTTCTTCTTCAATCGCAGCAATCCCCTCTTTTATATTCATGCATCTTTTTATTTTATATTTATCTTTCCTTGTGGCAAATTTGCCCAGGATATCGTCAATGGAACGTTCCCCGTAAATAAGCAGCATCTCCCTTGGCGGGAAAAATTTCCGGTAAAAAGTATCGCATACATAAGTCCAGATACCGGAAATCACAATCTGCACCAGGGTTACCCCCAAAATAGGAGCCGCCGGAACGATCCAGTTCCTAAGCAGCGCAATCTGGATGTAAGAAATAACATTCACGGCCAAAAGGGAAAATACCTGGGAAAAATAAACTTCCAGAGGTTTAAAATACCCTATTTTTAATCCCCCATAAGTATTTTCAAAAAAGAAAAGAAGCACAAAATAAATTCCCACAATAAGCAGATGGCCTCTTGAATAAAAGTTTACCTTCCCAAACTGCGCCAGGTATGGATAATAAATTTCCAGCCATGCATACACATATACCGCCATCTGCAGGCCAATCCCCGCCATAGACAGCAGAAGCACTACCGTTCTTTTTTTTGATTCCATCTGTTTCACTTTTATCCTCATTTCCGCGCCCTCTTTTGGCGCTTCTTATGTTTCTGTATCTCATTCCCCAAAAATGCAGATTGCCGGAAAGGTTCTCCCGGCCATGCCGCCAATCCCAAAGCATCTTCCGTCCATTTACAGCCGCCGCGCCACCGCCCGTATTGCCCACCAGACAAAATTCCATGCGCTGTAAAAAAACGGCAGTTTTTCTTCATTCCTATACAAATTCCAGATTCTTTTTACAGCCTCCCATTTATTGGAGGATAATGATTTTGCAGGCCTGCGGTAAATGGCAAGCGCTTCATCCAATCCATAGGCTATATACCCGCCGCGCAGTATCTTCCACCATGTGGCAGTATCCTCGCTGGCCACATCCGGCATTTTAATCAAATCTTTTCCAATCTTGTCCAGGTCAAACATGACAGTAGTGGTAAATATCACTGTCCTTGACAATGCTTCTTTATAAGTGACCGTTTCCGGGACCCTGACCTTCCGGCCTGTGCCACGGGCATTCTCATCGCCGAATTCGTAAGACGTAAATGCAAAAGCCGCATCCTTATCTGCCATAAACCGGAGTTCTTTTTCCAGTTTGTCAGGCATCCAGATATCGTCCGCATCCAAAAATGCAAGAAACCTCCCCGATGCATGGTCAATCCCCGTATTCCTGGCCTGTGCAGCCCCTTGGTTTTTCTCCTTGGCAATCAGCCGTATTCTCCCGTCGCGCCCGCACCATGCTTCTATCTTTTTCTTGCCGTCATCCGTTGAACCGTCATCCACAAGCAGCAGTTCCCACTGCTGGTAGGTCTGCCGCCGGACCATCTCCATTGTTTTCTCTATAAACTTTCCGGCATTATACACTGGTACGACAATGCTAACAAGCCTGTCCGCTCCCTGCTCCATCCCTGATTCAATTCCTTTCTTCCGCTGTACCGTTTAACCGGTACATCCACCGGATATCCTGCGGCTGTCTGTCTATATTTCTTCTTTTATCAGATAAACCGGCCTTTTTTTCACTTCCATATAAGTTTTGGATAAATATTGCCCGACTATTCCGATGCAGAACAGTTGAATGCCGCTGCACATCAAAATAATGCAGACCAAAGAAGGCCACCCGGAAGTGGGATCCCCAAAGATCAATTTTCTTATGATTATCAATGCAATCATTATAAATGCAAATATACAGAACAGCAGTCCCATAATGGATGCGATCGCCAGCGGGACAGTGGAGAAAGCAGTAATGCCATCCAGAGAATATAAAAACAGCTTCCAGAAAGACCATTTCGTTTCCCCTTTTTTTCTTTCTATATTTTCATATTCCAGCCACTTCGTCTGATAACCTACCCAGCCAAAAATCCCTTTTGTAAAACGGTTGTATTCCGCCATGGCCAGTATAGCATCCACTACCTGTCTTGTCATCAGCCGGTAATCCCTTGCTCCGTCCACAATCTCTGTCTTTGAAATTTTATTCATTACACGGTAAAACATCCGCGCAAAAAAAGAACGGACCGGCGGTTCCCCTTTCCTCGTCACTCTTCTCGTTGCCACGGAATCATATCCCTCGTCAATATACTGGAACATTTCAGGAAGCAGCGAAGGCGGATCCTGTAAATCGCAGTCCATCAGCACAGCATAGTTTCCTTTTGCCTTCTGAAGCCCTGCGTAAATCCCCGCTTCTTTCCCAAAATTCCTGGAAAAAGAAACCAAATGCACCCGCCCGTCTTTCCCGGCAAGTTCCTTCACTTTCTTAACGGTCCCGTCCTTCGACCCGTCATCCACATATATCACTTCCACATCCAGTTCTCTGCTGCTAAAAAACGCTTCGTTCTTCATTAGCTCATTATAAAAATCATCAATATTTTCTTCCTCATTATAGCAAGGCACAATTACACTAAGTAATTCCATTTTTTATCTCCATTTCTACGCGGCTTTTTGCGCATGTTTAGTTTGTGGATGCCGCGCAGACACAAACCCGGGATTGAAAATTTCCGGTTTTCATTCTTTATCCCTTCCCTTTTTGCAATATTGCATCAATATTTGGAATTCATTTTATCATATATTAAAAAAAAATAACAGCCAAAAAATGCCGGCAGCCAAGAACCTGATTCAGGTTCCCTGACGCCAGCATTTTATATGATCCGGATATTGCCGCAAAAACCGCGGTTCACAAAGCACTCCCTGCCTGCTTTCTATGAAACTTTACAGCCGCTCCCTGTTTCCAGCCTGATCTTGTCCGCAATCTGCGCAATATACTCGCTGTTTGTCGGCCTTCCATTGCCTGTGAGCGCAGAATAGCCAAAAAGCTCCTCAAAAGTCTCTGCATTTCCTCTGATCCACGAAACCTCAATGGCATTACGGATTGCACGTTCCACTTTCTGCTCGGTTGTTTTAAAATGCTTTGCAATTTCCGGATATAAAAGCTTTGTCACGCTCCCTACCACTTCCATATCCTCTTCCGCCATTAAAATAGCCGCCCGCAGATAATGATAACCTTTTAAATGAGCCGGAACACCCATATCCAGCATAAATTCCGTTACATGCCTCACCAATCCGGCATCTTCCGCTTTGTCAATCTCTGTACTTTTATCCATAGTCCCCCCTACATTTTCCATTCCATAGCTGTTGCATGCGCTTTGCCTGCATTTTTTAAAAATAATATCACATGCTTGTCCGGCTGTAAACCATAAAGCATCGCATAGCTTTATTACAAATACCTTTCCTTTCCCTGTTCCTGCAGGATTTCCACAATCCTTTTCACATCCTGGGCTTTCGATTTATCGCATACCAATACTGCATCCTCTGTTTCTACAATTACCACGTTATCCAGGCCGATCGTGGCAATCAGTTTATCCTTTCCATAAGCAATACAGTTCCTGGAACCGATGTGTATCTGTTCCCCGTAAACCACATTATTATTTTCATCCGTTTCATATAGGGTGTCCAAAGTATCCCAGCTTCCTACATCGCTCCATCCAAAGTCCCCATCCAGCATAATTACATGGTCTGCCTTTTCCATAATTCCATAATCTACTGAAATCTTCGGGATGGCCGGATATACCCTTTCAATCACTTCCTTCTCCTTTTCCGTCCCGATTGCCGCTTCTATTTCCATCAGACAGTCATATACGTCAGGAAGGAGATCTTTGAAATATTTTAAAATGACGGAAGTCTTCCAAACGAACATACCGCTGTTCCATAGATAACAGCCTTGGCTTACATACGACTCTGCAACAGAAAGGCAGGGCTTCTCCACAAAATCCGATACCGGATAAGCCACAATCCTTTTTTGGGTTACAGCGCCTATTGTATGCCCGGCCTCCTGCACTTCCTTATCATATTTGATATACCCATAGCCGGTAGCCGGTTCCGTGGGCTTTATTCCTATCGTCACCAGCCTGTCCGTCTTCTCCGCCAGTTCCATCGCATAATCCATCACTTCTTTATATGCATCCCTGTCTTTTACATAATGATCGGACGGCAGCACGCACATAATGCTGTCGCCATATTGCTTCTGCACAGCAACCGCCGCATAGCCGATGCAGGCAGCCGTATTTCTTGCGGCCGGCTCCGCTAAAATCCTGTTTTCCCCAAGCCTTCCTGAGGTTATCTCTTTCATAAGGGGCGCCTGACTGGCATTGGTTACAATATAAATATTTTCCATAGGCATATTGCCTGCTATCCTGTCAATGGTTTCATTCACCATTGTATCTTTGCCCGTCAGGTTTAAAAACTGTTTCGGCATCTGCCTGCGGCTTAACGGCCAAAACCTCGTTCCTCCGCCTCCCGCCATAATTACGCCATATCTATCCATTCTTCTTTCCATACCTTTCTTTCATTTTATAAATGCATCTGCCAGGCCCATTTGCCCGGCTCATTTGCCGTATGCTGCCTTTACATGGATGACAGCAAGTTTTATGCATCTTTATCTTCCGTCCATCCTGGCCGTTTCCATGTTCTCCTGGAACCAGTCATAAGCCAGCTTAACTCCCTCTTCCAGCTCAACTTTGTGCTTCCATCCCATCGAATGCAGCTTGTCTACATTAGTAAGCTTTCTGGGAGTCCCGTCCGGCATATCTTTATTCCAGACAATTTCTCCCTCAAACCCCACCGTCCGGCATATCGTCTCCGCCAGTTCCTTAATTGTCACTTCCTTGCCTGTCCCTATATTTACGTGCTGTTCCCCGCTATAATTCTCCAGCAGGAAAACACAGGCATCCGCCATGTCGTCTACGTACAAAAATTCCCTTAACGGGCTTCCCGTCCCCCATAATTCCACTGTTGCATCCCCCTTCACCTTCGCTTCATGGAATTTGCGTATCATTGCCGGCAGCACATGGGAATCCTTCAAATCATAATTATCATAAGGGCCGTACAAATTGGTCGGCATACAGCTTATAAAATCATCCCCATACTGGCGTTTAAAATATTTACACATTTCCAGCCCCGCAATTTTCGCAATGGCATACGCTTCATTGGTTTCTTCCAAAGGCCCTGTCAGCAGCGCATCTTCCGGTATAGGCTGCGGCGCAAGACGGGGATAAATACAAGTGCTTCCTAAAAACAGCAGTTTCTTTACATGAAAGTCATGGCAGCATTTAATGACATTGCACTGCACCTGCATGTTCTCATAAGCGAACTCTGCCGGTTTCGTGTTATTGGCATTAATGCCGCCTACCTTTGCCGCCGCCAGCACTACCACATCCGGCCTTTCTTCCTCAAAAAACCTTTTCACGTCTGCCTGGCTTAACAGATCCAGTTCTTTATGGGTTCTTCCTATAATATTCGTATAGCCTTTCGCCTTAAGGCTCCTTACGATAGCGCTGCCCACCAGCCCCCGGTGTCCCGCCACATAAATTTTGTCTGTCTGATTCATCTTCTTACCTCTCATTCCGCCGCTTTTACAGCTTTCCTGTCCAACATTATTTCCTGTTTTCACTTTTATATTGAAACCCATCCCTGATCCCCGGCCCTCTTAGCGCTATATCCGCTTTTGCCGGGGAAGATGGAAATGCCTCATATCCAGCCCGATCCCCCTCTATGGGATAATAAAATTTTATGCCTTCTATTTCATAGCTTCCCATTTCAAAATTTTCATATTCTTTTTGGTAAATAAAATATTCCGGAGTGTAGGCGGCAACTATTTCCTTCCCAAAAGAAAAAAACTTGTAAACGCCCGCCGCAACTAATAAAAAAGATATCATCCTCCAGAAATAGCTTCCCCAGCCTTCTTTCCTGACCAGCCACAGCGCCAGTCCCCCAAACGTTACAGGCGCCGCCAGCCATACATACACACATCCATAACGGATCAAAGGCGCCGAGAACAGCCAGCATAAAAACGAAAAATTAACTGTGACAGCCGCTAGCATTAGATCCCTTTGCCCATCCAACTTTTTCACTATTGCCGCCGCCAAAGCCGCAATGGAAACCGGCACGGCTGCCGCCCCTGCTATAATAAACAGCTTGTCCAATGCCCTTTGCCCGGCAAACCATTCTTTTATCCATCCCCTTACCGGCTCACCGTATCTTGCCACATCCCTAAGCCCTCTGCCCCATACCTGGATTTCTTTTGCATCATATTGCGCTATCCCCTCCGGGATCTTCCAGTCTACGGAAAAAAGATCAATCGCTGTCAGCGGGTAAACAAGCCATCCCGAAATCAGCACATTACGTACAAAATACGGCGCAAGAACCGCTAAGCCCAAGGCCATAAATCCTGCAATTCCCTTTCCGTTTTTTTCCTTTATCAGCATTGCCGCCGGCTTGACTGCAAGCAGGACAATCAATGCCGCCGATAACTTCAGGCTCACCGTATAAACACAGGCCAGCGCAAGAAGCCCATAAGGAATCCAGTTTTCTTCCCCTTCTTCCACAAGATCCAAATAACGTATGACAATATAGAAAACAGTCAATACCATAAAATAATCAGATGCCGGGGAAATCATTTCATCAAATATAACCAGCAGATAATATATCCCCATCAGCCTTGCAATATCCGACAACAGCAGGCGCTTCCTTTTCCATGCATCCGCTGCCCTGCTGCATACCAGCGCAAGCAGAAAAGCAAAAAAGCCTGCCACACAATGATACGATTGCCCTCCTAAAAAAGAAAAACTGTACAATGCAGACAGACTGAAGGAAGAACTGTTGTACGCCAATCTGCAATGCAGATTGCCAAGCCCTTTCACTATGCCATATTCCTCTATCCAGCGGATACTCTGGGCATGGTATAATCCAGTATCATAATGGATAACCCCCCTAGATGTGCCATATGCAAATAACAGAAATAAGAACAAATAAAATATTTTTTTCCCCTTATGGATACCGCAGCATTGTACCTTGAGCACTGACAAAAGCCCACGCCGGAACACTGCCGCCGCCGTTATGCAGACCGTTGCCAAAATGATATTCGCCAGCAGCCCCACTTTATAAAATAAACTGAAAAGCTGTGCGTATACGGTCACGGTTACCAGCCCTGCCATCACATAGCTGCATACCCCTGCCGAAGAATATGGAACCCGGCTTCCCGCCTCCTTGCGCCCTTCTGCCTGCCCTTTTTCCCCGCCAAAGATACGGTCTACCGCCGATAACACCAGATAACCGGTTATATATGCGCTCAGCAATATATACAGAAAAACCAGACTGACAGAAAGCATATATTCTTCCTTTCATTGTTTAATTTTGCTCTTTCCTTAGCGAGTATACTATTGTATAATGCAAGTATCAACATAATATTTTGCGTCAAAATAGTAAAATATTGCTATTGTTTTTTCTTTTATTATTTTTTCAGAAAGCAGGGCTTCCCATGGCAAAATCAGCTTCTAACCGGATCATATCCACACCGTCCCCATATGCAAAAAAACACTATCTTTATGTCCAGGAAGTAGGAACCCTGCAAAGTTTAGAGCCTCACATCAGCAAACGGCAGAACTTAAACTCCTATCTGTTCTTCCTTGTGCTGGACGGAAAAGGCACAGTATCCTATGAAAATAAAAAATATCAGATTTCTGCAGGCGACTGCGTATGGCTGGACTGCACCCGCCCTTATTCCCATGAAAGCAGCGCGGATTCCCCATGGAGCCTGATGTGGGTCCACTTTAACGGAATATCCGCAAGGCCCTATTACGAAGCCTATCTGAATTATGGCAGCCAGTTCCTCTTCCGCCCAAGAAACCTTGTGCCGTTTACGGATGCCCTTACTCATTTATTCCAGGCTCAGACCGGCAAATCGCCATTGACAGAACTGTTATCCAATAAATATCTTACGGATATTATTACCCAATGTTTTACCGAAAGCAAAGCGGTACAGGACGGGGAATATTCCATGTACGAAAAATTGAATCAGGTTCATTCCTATCTCGATGAGCATTACCCGGAAAAAATTACCCTGGAAAAACTGTCGGAGCAATTTTTTATCAGCAAATTCCATCTTTCCAGGGAGTATAAAAAAGCTTTCGGATCCACTATTTCCAATGACTTAACCGTTTTACGGGTTTCCCATGCCAAATCGCTGCTCCGTTTCAGCGCCGCTTCCGTTGAATCCATTGCGCAATCCTGCGGCTTTCAGGATGCCGGATATTTTATTAAAGTATTCAAGAAATCCGAAGGCATGACCCCGCTGGAATACCGAAAAAAATGGTAATCTGCATTGTTGTGCAGACTACCTTTTTCAGTGCCTTAATGATTTATGCATACATAACTGCCGCTATCAAAATGCCAAGAAGCGCCCCCATCAGAACCTGAAGCGGCGTATGTCCGACAAATTCTTTTAATTTGTCTTCCACGCTCATCTTCTTTCCCATTTTTATAAACATTTCCATCATTTCATTTAAAACCTTAGCCTGAATGCCTGTCTCCCGTCTTACCCCCATGGCATCATACATAACTACAATGGCAAATATAGCGGCAACCGCAAACTGGAAGCTGCCTCCTCCATATTCCAGCCCGGCCGCAGTCGCCAACGCGCATACGGTAGACGAATGGGAGCTGGGCATCCCTCCGCTTCCGACCAGCCTTTCCGCCACAAATTTACGGTTAAACCACATATGAATCGCAGTTTTCAATATTTGCGCCACAAACCAGCCGCAAACAGCTGCCATAAAAACACGGTTGTTCACTAAATCATACAAAAAATTCATTTTTTTATCCTTTTGACGGCGCGCTCTTTAAATATGCCTCAATTGCATCGTGCCAATCCGCAAACTTAAAATCAGTAGTCAGCCGCAGCATGTAATTATCTAATACCGAATAAGCCGGCCGCGGCGCAGAAGCCGGGTTGTCCTTTTCATATTCCCGGGTCGTAATCGCTTCTACTTCCACATTTTTCCCGGACAGCCGGAAAATCTCTTCCGTAAAGTCAGCCCAACTGCAATACCCTTCACATGTCCCATGGAATATCCCATAATTGTCCGTGGGCAGGAGATAAACAATCGCTTTTGCAAGTTCATCCGCACTGGTCGGCGTCCCGATCTGATCTTTTACTACCCTGACTTTGTCATGGCTTTCCGCTAAACGCAGCATGGTTTTTACAAAATTTTTCCCTTCCCCATAAAGCCATGCCGTCCGTATAATAAAATAATCTTTTGCAAAATCCCTGACAAAAGTTTCCCCCGCCAGCTTTGATGAGCCATACATCCCCAGAGGCTCTGTGGCATCGAATTCCGTATATGGCCTATTCCCGTCGCCGGCAAAAACATAATCCGTAGAAACCTGTACCAGCTTCGCCCCTGTCTCCGTTGCAGCTATGCTCAAATTCCGCGGTCCTACCGCATTAATGCGGTAGGCATTATCCACATCGGTCTCGCACGCATTTACATTCGTATAAGCCGCACAGTTGATAATGGCATACGGCTTTATTTCCCGTATAAATTTTACCGTCTTATCCACATTGGTAATATCCAGTTCTTCGACATCCGTATTCACAAGCTCTATTTCCCGGTTATTTTCATATTTTTTATTTATTGCAGTCCCTAGCTGCCCTCTGCACCCGGTCACTACTATTTTTTTCATCGGCACATGAACCTCCCAATTTTACATTCGCTATCAATTATTACTATAATACATCCCCTACTTTTATTATGCAAGAAAAATTATCCCTCATTTACACACGATATGTAACAATATTGTTATAAATTCTTAAGATTTTTGTTCATATTTTTCTTCTCTATTCTAGTGACTATCCCTATTTTATGTGCTATAATTGCGATTGTGGTCTTTTTACCGCTTTGCGGAAATATGAAATCATGCCGCAGGCGTTATTTTATTCAAATGTATGAATACCATTATTGATGAAAGCGAGGATTATCCATGAAACGATTACAAGCGCTTCTTCTTGTAAGTTTAGCGTCCACATTTATGCTCTTCGGATGCGGGAAAAAGGAAGAAGTTGATGAGCCTGCTGTTGCACAGGTTATTGAAAAGCAACCGGAACTGGAAGAAACACCTGAAGAGACATCCCCTGCCGAGGCAGAGAATACAGAGGACGAAGCGCCTCCTGCGGAAGGCATGGTAAGAAGCACCTTGACAAATGAATGGATCGACGGTTCCCTGGAAGATGCCCGTCCTATTTCCATTATGGTTCCCAACGATTCCGCTGCCCTGCCCCATTATAATCTTTCTAAGGCGGATATCTTGTATGAATGCCCGGTCGAAAGCAACATTACGAGAAGCATGGCAGTTATCAAAGACTGGGAAAACCTTGACCGTATCGGCAACGTAAGAAGCTGCCGTGACTACTTCGTATACTGGGCTTTTGAATGGGATTCCATTTATCTTCATTTTGGGGGTCCTTATTATATAAATGAAATTATTGAACGTAACGATACAGACCACATTACAGGATGCGCTTATGGTGACAAGAGAACCGACGGCTTATATGTAGGAACCTTCTACCGCTCCACCGACAAAAAAGCTCCTCAGAATGCATACGCCAGCGCAGAAGGCATCAATAAAGGAATTGACAAATTAGGGATTTCCAAAACATACCGGGATGGTTATTATAACAAAGAGCATTTCAAATTCGCTTCCTATAAAGAACCGAATACCTTAGAAAAATACAGCGACGCCATCGCTGCAAAAGAAATTGATATGGCATCCGCTTACCCGATCACAAAGACTTCTTTTACTTATAACGAAAGCGACGGCTTATACTACCGTTCCATGTATGGCAAACCGGACGTAGACGCTGCCAACGGCGACCAGCAGCTTGCATTTAAGAACGTACTGGTCCAGTTTACATACCATGAGGTAAGAGATGCAAAAGGATATCTGATTTTCCAGGTTCATGATACGACAAGGGACGGATATTTCTTTACTAACGGAAAAGGAATCCATGTAACATGGAAAAAGAGTTCGGATTACGAACCTACGAAATTTTATGATGATGACGGCAACGAAATTGAAGTGAATACAGGGAAAACTATGATCTGTATCGTAGAAGACGGCGATTCTTTCAGCGTTGACGGAACAGCTTTAAAATCGAAATAAACCTCCCTACCGTTCATTTTCTATAAGGGAACAAAAACGCTTCTGACTTAAAATAAGCCAGAAGCGTTTTTTACCGAATCCGGACGCCATCCGTTCTGCCGACGCCCCTGCCCGTCAAATAGCACCAACCACAACTGCCGCAGGGATCATCACAGACACCCGCTCAGGAATTCAATAAATTTTTCATATTCATCCAATGCCAAAGCCTTTTTTAAATTATTCGGTTCTGTCAGTATCATTGTCAAAGGCTCAAAAATCTCATTGAAAATATAACGTTCATCCCTGTTAAAGCAAAGCATGATAATCAAGGACACCGGCATATCATTCCAATCCGTGGGGGAATCGCACAAATATAGATACATCCCTGTCTTATTTGCCCGCATACGCATAGAATGAGGGATTGCAAAATTCTGGAATCCGGTCGAAGACATTTCCTCCCTCTCCAGCACTTCTTCTTCAAACGCCTCCTCCACATAACCCTTTTTGCGCAATTTTTCACAAAGGTAATGAATGGCCTCTTCCCTGTTTCCAAACCCTTCCCCCCGCTCAAAAAAATCCGGCAGGACAATTTGACGCAAATATGTGGTAAACTTTTCCCTTTTTTTGGAAGTGCGGATTTCATCTATCTTTTGCCGGATTACCGTAACATCCGACTCCATCAAAAAAGGCTGCACCTGGACAAAGGGCGTAACCAGAGCGCGATTGATAGGCACCGTAGAGATAATCAAATCCGGCATAGTAATTTTATCCAAATCCGCTTCCTCGGTAATCACATTGGCAATCAATAGCTCCGTATCCAGACGGCCGCTTATCGTCTGTAAAAGACGGTTGCTCATAATATAGTAAGTGGGGCAGTAAATGACGGCCGACAATTTACTGGCAAGGGCTTTCTGCGTTTCCAGCGTGCTTCTCAGATGAAATGCAATATAACTGATTTCGTCATCGTTAATCGTAATGCCGGTCCACTCTTTGATAATGCTGGAACAACATACCGCATCATCATAAATGAGCGGACAAGTGGCTTTCAGCGTATCCCCCATTGGGTTCTTGCAAAAATGTTCATTCTGCGCCCGGATTAACAGATTTTTTATATGCAGGGCAAACCGGATAAGAAATTCCGGCTCATTCAAATTAATATAATAATAGGAACCAATGGCATTCACCAGCTCATAAACCAAGTCAATACAATCTTTTCCGATAATATCGGCTAGGTTATCCATCGTAATACTGTTGTAGTTCAAAGAAGTAGCACGGGATATCAAAAGCAATGTCATCTCCTGCTCTTCCCCGGCAGAAAACTTCAGTTGGAAATGCTCCTCCAAACGTTCCACAATCTTTTGCGACAATTCATATTCGTGAGGCAAAAGTTCCAATGTTTCCAACGTCTGATCGTATTCCCCATACCCTGCATTATTTTTGATGCGGTCGGCGGCAATGGCAATATGAAGCACCAGATTGCTTAAGGAATAGTCATTAATGAAATACCGGTATTCGCTTAACGTCTCCAGCACTATATTTTTTACATAGATAACGTCAATATCAGGGAAAGCGCTCTGTATCGTTTCCAGATTTACAAAATTTTCATTGGACTCATGATACAAAAGCTGACTGAGCAGTTTCCTTTTGTTCTTTTCCAATCCCTTGATTTCCATAATATCCGAAGCCATATGAAGCGTAAGGTCAAAGCCCTCCAACTGCTTCCTGATACGAGGAAGAACCGCATACAAAGTAGAACTGCTGATAAACAGTTCTTCACATAAATCATAGAAAGAAACCGGCCCACGGCTAATCCTCTTCATAATATAAGCGACTCTCTCCCTGGCCGTCTGCGGTATACAAGATTTCGCCTCTTTTAAAGCTTTAGCGCCGATTTCCGGGTCAATATGATAACCTTTGCGGGAAGAAGAAATAATTCCATGATAACTGCTATTTAGTTCACTGACATATGTTTTTACCGTCCGGGCAGAAATGCCCAATACATTTGCCAGAGAAACAGCGGTTACCCATGTGTTTGCTTCAAATAATTGTTTTAACAACGGTAAATATTTCGTCTGCATCCTTTTCTCCTTGTAGAAATATTCTTCTCATGAAGAACGTAAATTGCTGCATTTATAAGAATTCCCCGCTTTCCTTCTAATTAAAGCACCGACTTACGTTATATTGCAAATTGTCTTTTGCACCGTAACGGTGAAAAGGCTGATTTGATTTTTAACGGAATATCCTCCATACTATGACTATCAGGCGGAACGGCCAGCCCGGGATCGTGCCGTCCGCAAAAAAACGTGAGAGAGCAAAGGAGACTGAGAAAATGGCAAATCATAATATTTTATTAGTGTGTGGTTCAGGTGCAAGCAGCGGTTTCATGGCTGCGAATATCCGTAAATCCGCTTCCGCAAGAGGCTTGGAGTGGAAAGTAACAGCAAGGAGCGAATCCGAAATTTTAAATTATGTAGAAGATATTGACTGCCTGATGGTAGGACCTCACTTAGAGTCCAACCTTGGCGCAATTGAAGAAGACTGCGAAGGCTACGATATCAAAATAGCTCTTTTAACAAAAGAAGCATATTCAAAACTTAACGGCGATCTGGCCGTAGACCAGATTCTGGAGATGTTCGGTGAAAAATAATGAAAATCTGGCAGGAATAAAAATAGATATTATGGAGGATTACGTATGAATGCATTGATTAGCTGGCTTGAAAATAGCTTTGCTCCAAAAATGAGCAAAGTAAATAACAATATATGGGTGGTAACCCTAAAAGATTCCATTATGCAGACGCTGCCCTTTATCTTTCTTGGTTCCATCTTCTGCTGCCTGGCAATTATTGAAGATTTCGTCACATTGCCATTTTCGTTCTGGACACCGTTTGGATGGACAATGAGTAAGATTTCCCTGCTAGTTGCGTTTTTGATCCCTTTTAACTATTGCGAGAAAAAACGTTACCGGAAACAGCGTTTAATCGCCGGCTTGACCGGACTCTTGCTTTTTATGATGATTGTAACCCCGGAATTCATTACGGACGGGACAGTTGGTTTTGGCCATGATTCCTTGGGCGCAGGCGGTATGTTCGTAGCGATTCTGGCAGGTATTATTACCAGCCTGATCTTCGGTTCTTTTGCGAAATTCTCTTTCTTTAAAGATGATTCCGCTATTCCGGATTTTGTACGTCAATGGTTTGACGCACTGCTTCCCATTGGCCTGACAATCGTAATCGGCTGGGTTGTTGTCCTGATTATGAACGTAAACTTGTATCAGATTATCGTTAATCTTTTTATGCCTCTTCAGACCGGACTGAATTCACTGCTTGGATTTACCTTCTTTAAGTTTTTTACATGCTTTATTTATTCCATGGGTATCTCCAGTTGGGTGCTGACCCCTATCGAACAGCCTGTAAAGCTGGCTGCAATTGCAACAAACCTTAGCCTGGTAGCTGCCGGAACAGCAACTGCTTCTACTATGCTTATCAATACGGAAGGCCTTGTATACTGTACATACATGTGGGTCGGCGGCATTGGCTGTACGCTTCCTCTGGTGATTATGCTTATGCGTTCCAAATCCAAAGAACTCAGTTCCCTTGGAAAAGCATGTTTTGTCCCTGGTCTTTTTAACATTAATGAGCCGGTTATCTTCGGATGTATTGCATGGAATCCCTACCTTATGGTACCAATGTGGCTTCAGGGAATTATCCTTCCTATCCTGACTTATGTATTTACAAAGATAATTCCGTTTGCTCCGATTCCACATGTCCAGTTTGAACTTTGGTATGCCCCCTATCCTATCGGGACAATCATGAATATTATGAACCAAGGCGTAGGGGCTCTGATCAGGGCATTCATCTTCCTTATCGCTACCATCGTGGTATCCACAGTAATCTGGTATCCATTCTTTAAAGCCTATGAAGCGAAAAGAGTAGAAGACGAAGTCGCAAAAGTAGAAGGAAAATAAATATTAAGATAAGAACGCTTGTTATAAGAACAGTTATAAACATATTTTATGAAATGAGGTGTGACTTTTGAACGAACAAATTGTTGAAAATGCAATGAATATCATTATGCATGCAGGCGATGCCCGTGTATTCTGCAAAAAAGCGTTGGATTTTCTGGCAGAAGGCAAGCCTGCGGAAGCGGAAGAAGAAATAAAAGGCGCTGATAAAGAAATTGCAGAAGCCCATCATATTCAAACGGACTGTATCCAGGGCGCTATCGGTGGAGAAGAATTTGAATATAATGTCCTGTTTGCCCACGCACAGGATACGCTGATGACAATTTACAGCGAAATTGCACTGGCAAAGCAGCTCATTAAGATTTCCAGCCATTTAGAAGCACGTATTGACGCTTTAGAAAAAAAATAAAACTATTTTAGGAGGATTTGTTATGGAAAGCAGAGTACCGAAAGGTTTTCCGGAAGGATTTATGTGGGGCGGCGCTTTTGCGGCAAACCAGATGGAAGGAGCCTTTGACATGGACGGAAAAGGCTGGTGTGTGGCCGATATTAACGAGTTTGTGGACGATGTCCCTATTGACCAAAAATCCAATATGGAAGTAACAACCCAGTTTGTCAAAGATGCCATGGAATCCAAAGAACGTATTTTCCCTAAGAGGCACGGCATTGATTTTTACCATACTTATAAAGAAGATTTGAAGCTGCTGGCGGAACTTGGTTTGAAAACTTACCGTACCTCGATTAACTGGTCCCGTATTTTCCCTCATGGGGATGATGCCAAGCCAAACGAAGCAGGGCTGAAATTCTACGATGATTTATTCGATGAAATCCTTGCCAACGGCATGGAACCGATGATTACTATCTCCCATTATGAGATTCCGCTGAACCTGACGTTGAACTATAAAGGATGGTATTCCAGGGAAGTCATTGATTTCTTTGAAAAATACTGTAAAACGGTATTTGACCGTTATGCCGGTAAAGTAAAATACTGGATTATTGTAAACCAGATCAATCTGATCGTACATGAGTCCTTCAACCACCTTGGCGTAGCAGAGGATGTGGTGGATGATGTGCTTTCCGCTAAATACCAGGCGGTACATAATGAAATGGTTTCCTGTGCAAGGGCTACCAGGTATGCCCATGAAAAATACCCGGAAATGCAGATTGGTATGATGCTCTGCGGCGGCCCTGATTATCCGGCTACATGTAAACCGGAAGATGTTTTAGCTGCCCTGCGCCATAACCAGATGGAATATTTCTTCGCAGATGTCCTGCTGCGCGGTTCTTATCCGGGATATGCATTCCGCTTCTTTGAAGACTTTAACATTAAAGTGGAATTTGGGGAACATGATGAAGAAGATTTAAAAAATACAGCAGATTTCTTCTCCTTCTCTTACTATTATACAAGAATTTGCTCCAAAGAAAGCTTCGAGGACGGCAACAATTCATCCAGGAATAAGGAACTTCCGGCAAATCCATGGGGATGGAGCATCGACCCGGTTGGCCTGCGTGTTTTGTTAAATGAGTTCTACGACCGCTACCAGAAACCAATTTACATTACGGAAAATGGCGTTGGCTATTATGATAAGCTGGAAGAAGACGGGCATATCCACGACCCTTACCGTGTAGATTACTTCCGCGCCCATATCGCCCAGATGAAAGAAGCAATTAAAGACGGCGTTGACTTACGCGGCTATTATGCATGGGGGCCTCTCGACATTATAAGCTGTTCTTCCTCCGAAATGAGCAAGCGGTACGGCTTTATCTATGTGGATCTGGACGATTACGGGAAAGGGACTGGAAAGCGTATTAAAAAAGACAGCTTTGCATGGTATCAGAAGGTAATAGCGTCCAATGGAGAGGATTTGGATTAATGAGAAGAAAGTACTTTTTCTTTGACATTGATGGAACCCTGATCCCTGAAACGGGAGGCCAGGAAATACCTTCAAAAGTCCGGGAAGCTTTGGACGAAGTACAAAGAAGAGGACATTTTTGTGCTATTGCCACTGGAAGGGGGCATTGCGAGGCAGAACATATCAGGACATCCCTTGGCTTTGCCAACATGGTATGCGACGGGGGCAACGGGATTGTCCTGAACCACGAACTGATATCTTTAGAGCCTCTCCCCTATGAGCTTTGCCGCCAGCTGGTTGCAGAATGCGAGGCGTGCGGCTACTCATGGGGGATTTCCCCGGAGGACGAATGTTACTGCGTTACTTCGGATTCTGATTTCCCCGGCTTTACTTATATGGATTTATACGTAAAAGAAGGGATGAAAATTGACGATTACAAACAGGCGATGAAGCTGTTTATCTTATGCCCGCCCGGACAGGAAGACAGGATGCCTGCCCTGCAAAAGCTGGCCTGGTGCCGCTACTTGGATCATCCCTGTATCTTCGTGGAACCGGCGGATAAGGCAAAAGGCATCCGCTATATCATGGATTATTTCCATGCGTCCTATGAAGATGCCGTGGTATTTGGCGACGGAAAGAACGATTTTTCCATGTTTGTGGATGACTGGTTTTGTATCGCTATGGGGAATGCGATTCCGGAATTGAAGGAAAAAGCGGACTATATCACATTGCCTTCTTCACAGGAAGGTGTTGCCTATGCCCTGAAGCATTTCGGGTGGATATGATAAGGTTACCTTTACTTTCCAAGCGCTTTTGACGCCCTAATCTTCTTAATTAAAAAAATGGAGTTGGATAGAATATGAAAAGTTTTGAATATGTAATAAAAGATTCCTTAGGGATACATGCAAGGCCGGCAGGAATGCTGGTAAAAGAAGTAAAAAAATATGAAAGCAAAATCACAATTGCCAAAGAGGGAAAAGAGATAGACGCATCAAAGCTCATGGCATTAATGGCTCTTGCGGTTAAATGCGGCAACAACGTAATGGTAACTTGCGATGGCGCAGACGAAGAAACCGCTTGTGCGCAATTGCAGAAATTCTTTGAGGAAAACTTATAGCGCTTTAAGTTTTAAAGGCGGCGCCGCCCTTTTGCAAGGACGGCGCCGCCTTTTATTCTATCTGTATCTGTCCTTATTTTCTTCCCCCGATACCAAGCCGGTTAATGGCTGAGAAGATAGCTCTTACGGAAGCCCTTGTAATGTTGGAACTTACACCTACGCCATAAGTTACGCTTCCATTATCCACATCCAGCAGGTGGATATAGGCAGCCGCCTGAGAATTCGAGCCGCTCTGAAGAGCATGTTCTTCATAATCCAATATCTTCATTTCTTCTCCGATAACCTCCTGAAGCCCCCGTTTCACTGCATCAATCGGTCCATTTCCTACTGCTTCAAACATTTTTTCCACACCATGATCCGTATAGATAACCGTTACGCGTGTATCAAATTCGGAAGTCGTCTCATCGCTCAAATCGTCTACTCTCAACCGCTTAAAGCGAATAGGCTCTTTGCGGTCCAGGTATTCTTTTCTAAATTGCTGCATGATCTCATCCGGTGACACTTCCCCCTGCTTCTCCGATATCCTTTGGATCACATTTGCAAACTCTTTATGCATCCCTTTCGGAAGCTTGAACCCAAAGTAAGTATCCATCACAAAGGCTACACCGCCTTTCCCTGACTGGGAATTGATCCTGACAATAGGCTCATATTCCCTTCCAATATCGGAAGGGTCAATAGGGAGGTACGGCACTTGCCATATTTCGCTTTTTCTTTCCCTCATTGCTTTTACGCCTTTATTAATCGCATCCTGATGAGAACCGGAAAAAGCAGTGAACACCAACTTTCCTGCATACGGATGTCTGGGGTGTACCGGCATTTTGCAGCATCTTTCATATATCTCAATTATTTCATTAATCTTTTCTATATTCAGTTCAGGATTAATCCCCTGGGAAAACATATTATAGGCAATATTCAGGATATCCACATTTCCTGTTCTTTCCCCATTGCCAAAAAGTGTCCCTTCCACCCTCTCGGCTCCTGCAAGGATTGAAAGCTCCGCGCTTGCCACACCCGTCCCTCTGTCATTATGGGGATGCACGCTTAAGATAATGCTTTCCCTGTTTTTGAAATGTTTATTCATCCATTCAATCTGATCTGCATATACATTCGGCGTTGTCATTTCCACAGTGGACGGCAGATTGATAATAATCCGGTTTTCTTTCGTTGCCCCCCAGGTTTCCTGGACTGCAGTACAAATCTCCAATGAAAAATCCAGTTCCGTTCCCGTAAAGCTTTCCGGGGAATATTCCAGCATAATCTTTCCCGGAAATGCCTTCGCCCGTTCCTTTACCCATTTCGTTCCTTGTACGGCAATATCAATAATTTCCTTTTTGTCCATGCCAAATACCACATCCCTTTGAAGGGTAGAGGTGGAATTATATATATGCACGATCGCCTGGCTGCAGCCTTTGATGGATTCAAAAGTCCGCTCTATCTGTTCCTCCCGGCACTGGGTCAGTACCTGCACCCATACGTCATCAGGTATCAGCTTCCTGTCTACAAGCTGGCGCAGAAAATCATATTCGATCTGGCTGGCTGCCGGAAATCCGATTTCAATTTCCTTAAACCCAAGCTTAATCAAATATTGGAACATTTCAATTTTCTCATGCACTACCATAGGGTCAATCAAAGCTTGATTCCCGTCGCGCAAATCTACGCTGCACCATATGGGGGCTTTTTCCACTTCTTTGCCCGGCCATTCCCGTTCCGGATAAGTAACCACCGGATTTTTCCGGTACCTTCCATAATTCAGCATGTTTTTTCCTCCATTTTCGTTTAATAGGTATTTATGATATATAAAAACCGGCTCAAAGAGCCGGCTTATTTTGATCCGTGTTGTTCTATCCTCAATGAATGATTACTCCCCAAGGCCGCTTTCAATAGCATGAATCAGAGCTTTTAATGCTTCTTCTTCATCCTCGCCCTCGCAGACAAACTCAACTTCATCACCACATTTTACGCACGCGCCAAGTACACTTAGCACGCTTTTCGCATTTGCCGTATTCTCCTTGAATGTAAATGTAATTAATGACTTAAACTGCATCGCTTCTTTGCATAGAATGCCTGCCGGTCTTAGATGTAGCCCAGTAGGGTTTTTAATAATTACCTTTTGGCTTACCATACCCTCTTCTCCTTCACTTCATATGCCTATGTCAATCTCTTTTGCCAACTGCTTACCCGGCAGTAAACTGGAATGCCGGAATATAATAACTGCATATGTCCTATTTATTACTATACCACTTTTTTCTTCACTTGTGAAGCCTTCTTATTAAAGTTAGAGCAATATATCTGTGTTTATTATAGCATAATGTTCTGAATCAGTTCCGCAAGTTTTCTCGCTTCCGCATCAATCTGCTTTTTGTCTTTTCCCTCAATCATCACACGCACTTTCGGTTCCGTTCCCGACGGGCGGATTAGCACCCGGCCTTCACCGGCAAACTTTTGATCCAGCGCTGCAATAGCCTCCGCAATTTCCGGGTACTCCATATAACGTTCTTTCTTATGGTTCGGCACTTTCGCATTGACAAGCGCCTGCGGCATAACTTCCATCACTTTGGAAAGTTCAGACAACGGCTGTTTTGTCTCCACCATAACCTGAAGCAGATGGAGCGCACTAAGCAGGCCATCCCCGGTAGTGTTTTCATCCAAGAAGATAATATGCCCCGACTGCTCCCCGCCTAAGCTTGCGCCTATTTCCTTCATTCTCTCCAGCACGTAACGGTCCCCTACCTTCGTCTGTTCAATTTTAATCCCGTTTCTTTCCCCCATCAGGAAGAATCCCAGATTACTCATAACTGTGGCAATAATCATATTTCCTTTCAGCTTGCCCTGGTTCTTCATATGGTTTCCTACAACTGCCATCACTTGATCGCCATCAATAATATCCCCTAATTCATCTACTGCCAGCAACCTATCGGCATCCCCGTCAAATGCCAGCCCTATGTCAGCCTTTTCATATACTACCCTTGCCTGAAGCTCCTCCATGTGAGTGGATCCGCAATTTGCATTAATATTTGTCCCGTCCGGGTTATTGTGTATCGCGACAATTTCCCCTCCCAGCTCCTTCAATGCTTCAACCGATGTGTAATAAGAAGCCCCTTCCGCACAGTCTACCACTATTTTAAGCCCGCGCAAATCTATATTAACGGCCTTCATCGAATGATTAATATATTCTTCCCTTGCATCCGTACGGTATTTTATCTTTCCTACACTGGCCCCGGTAGGGAATTTCACATCCTTCATCCCGTTTTTAATCAATGCCTCGATTTCATCTTCCAGTTCATCCGGCAGCTTATAACCATCGCCGTCAAAAAATTTAATCCCGTTAAATTCTACAGGATTATGGGACGCGGAAACCACTACCCCCGCATCCACCTTATACTTTCTTGTCAAATAAGCAATAGCCGGTGTAGGAAGCACGCCCACATACACACAGTTCGCCCCTACCGCACAAGCCCCTGCCATCAGCGCATTTGCCAGCATATCGCTGGAAATACGGGTATCGCATCCTACCATAATGGTAGGCTTATGCTCCTTTTCTTTTGTCAGCACATATGCCCCTGCCTGCCCAAGCTGCATGGCAAGCGTAGGGGTCAGTTCTTCGTTGGCAACCCCTCTTACACCGTCAGTGCCAAATAATCTGCCCATACACATCCTCCATTCCGTTACGGTTCCTGTTCCCTTATATTAAGCCTAACTGTTACATTTTCCCTTAAACTTACCGTTTCCGGCAGATTGAAGGATAAGTTTACATCATAATATCCTTCCCCCAGTTCTTCGATAATCCCGGTCTCCAGCAGCCGGTTAATATCTACCACGCCCATGATCTGGCTTACATCCAGGGCATTGACTTCTTCCGCCAGCCCTCTGATCTGCACCGGAAATTCTGCTTCATAAGTAGATACTGTGCCTTCATATTGTTCCGGAAGGTTTTCTATTACGATATTTTCTTCCGAAAGCATAACCGTCCTCATCACTTCCTGTTCCACATAGACAGTAACGGAAACATTGCCGTCAAAATCTGCATTTCCTATTTCTACGCTGCCCGGAAGATATGGAAGGATATCCACTACCGTTGTTACATTTCCGGTAGCGCCCGTCAGGTCAATTGCCGTATCCGGAACATCAATGGATGACAGGTTCCTCAGCACACTTCCTTTTCCTGCCAAAACCACGCTGCCCGGCTCGCTGTTTACAACTCCAGTCGCCCGATAGCCATCTGCAGGCGTCCCCGATGCCGTAAAATTAAGCGGAACTGCTTTTGTCCCTAAAATTTCCACATTAACGCCTACCGTATTAATATTTAATGTCAGCCCGTCCTTCGGCACTTCTTCCCCATCGGCATCGTATAACTTAATTTCCGCATTCGTGCCAATATCGCCGGTAAATCCTGTAATTCCTACGCTTACCTCTGCTGTTTCAATCGTGGACACTACCGACTCCGGCCCAGATACTCTTACCAGGTTCTGGTCAGTAGTCACGTTCCCGACAATATAACCCTCCTGCAAGGTTCCATATGTTCCGGCTTTTAAAGGTATTGAAATGCTCTTCCGGTCTTCCACCTTAATTTTTACTACATCGGAACTGGACCGGATGCTGTCCAGGCTTTCATTATACTGAGCCGTTGACAGTTCAATCGGGATGGTATTATCCTCTGTCAGTTTACTCATGTCCGCAATAGCAATCAAATCCTTATCCCCTATATTGTTCATTACCCTTTTCGGCCCTGTAATTGACACCCACCCGATCACATCGGAATTATCTAATATTTCATACATTTTTCCCTGGCTGGTAATGATTTCATCATTAATAATCGTTACCGGAACATTCGTGCTTCTGCGGGTAGTGGAGGGATTATTTATATTCGTTACGATGAGCCATAAAAGAGCGGCAAAAAGAACGGAACCTATCTTAAGCCCTAGGTTATCAGTCAATTTCTTTTTCATTCTTTTCCCTTCCCTTCCAAAGCTTACGGCGCTTTTCTTCTTCCGGTTTCCCTTGAATTTCACGCAATCTATCCTTTAATGTATCCCCGCTTAAGTTCCTTTCCAGATTTCCTTCGTATGCAATGCTGATTCTTCCGGTTTCCTCGGATACAATCACTGTCATGGAATCAGTCACTTCGGATATTCCTACCCCCGCCCTATGCCTGGTTCCCAGTTCTTTGCTTAGAAGCATATTGTCGGATAACGGAAGATAACAGGTTGCTGAAGTCACCCTATTTCCGCGTATAATAACCGCGCCGTCATGTAACGGCGTATTATGTTCAAATATATTAATCAAAAGCTGGCTTGAAACAATACCGTCAATATCAATTCCTGTTCTTTCATATTCCGCTAACGGCTGCGACTTTTCAATAACAATCAGCGCACCCGTCTTTACTTTTCCCATTTCCACACATGCTTTTGCTATTTCGTTAATTGTACGGTCAGAAAAAAGACCGGCATTCGGTTTTCCCGGATCAAACGGTAAGATAGATGCTATCAGGTTCTTCCTTCCAAGCTCTTCCATCGCTTTCCTAAGCTCAGGCTGCAGAATTACAATAATTACCGTAGATGCGATACCGACCAGATTTTGAGCAATCCATAGAATTGTATCCATGCTAAAAATTGCTGCTATCAGCCAAAATATGGCGATTACAACAATTCCCTTCAGCAACGACCATGCCTTTGTATTCTTCACCCATAACAGGATATTGTACATAAGAAATGAGAGTATAATTATCTCCACAATATCTGTCCAGCCAACATCCGGCATATGCCTAAAGTATGTGTCCATAAATTCTTGAATCTGCTGCATCTTAATTCATTCCAGTCTTAATTAATAATCAGTTATTTTAGATTGCCTGTTTTTTTCCCCTCCGCATTTTTCTGGGAAGGACGTGTTTTCTTCTGTTGGTTGATCTTCTTTACTTTACGCTCCGGTGTTGCCACCGTAACCTTTGGCACAGCTTTCACATAATAGTAATATTCATCATCCTCAAACTGGACCTTCTCTGTCCTGCTATAATCCACATTAAAAGCAAAGAACTGTATCACTGCAGCAATACATGTGGCTGCTATGCTGCCAAGAATGACCCCTCCTATAGCCACATTCGTATCAAACATTAAATCACCCACGACAAGAAGCATTACATTAATCAAAGAGCCTGCTATTGTGGCAATCGTCCATGAATGATCTATAGGAAGCCTCCTGACCAGATATACCAGAATCAGTGTAACCGCAAATGCTGCAACTGTAACCGCCATCGCCCGGTTATCCATCATTCCATCTATAATAAAGCGGAACTTAACGGTAATTTCTTCCGCTTCCATGGAAACCAACGTAGCGGTGCTTTCATTTACGTATGCCAGCAGATAATATACTACTGTCCCGCAGGCTACTGATACCGCAGAAGCAGGCGTACCTAGCAGCCCCATAGAAATAGGGATTACATAGGGTATATGCAGCCAGAAACAAATGGGGGTTAACATTACTACCACAGTATCCTTTGGAGAAAAACGGAAGTAAAGCAAAAACATAAGCAAAAATGCCGCCAGCGTTACAGCCGCACATTCCAGGGACAAAGTATACACATGCAGCAGCACAAAAGCCGCCGCAACAATAATGCTAAAGTTCATCGGCATAAAAGAACACATTAACGCTGCCACCAGCACTATTGCCATCTTATCAATCTTCTCCATAAACCCCAGCTTATAATTGATCAGCATAAGACTTATGAAAGCAAGCATAAACTTCCACAGGGGCATGAGATATACGTCATACTTCCCGTAGAATTTTTTTAAGTATTGTTTCGCAACAAGTAATGATGTCATAGTAATTTCCTTTCAGGGCTTTATCAGCCCTGTTTTATGTTTTATCATACATGCTGGCAAGCCTGCGCAAATTATTCATGTACAGCCTTACGCCGTTTTTTGCTATGGCATACCGATAGCAATATACCGCATAAGAAATGATGGAGTATATTCCTATTACAAGTAAATATTTCATTAAAACGGACTTACCAAATTCCATCAAATCCATTTTATAGATATCCATCATAAAAAATTCAAAGTCATAGAAAATGTACATTCCAAATATGACCGCAAAAGCAATTGTCCCACAGACAAAAGATTTTAATACTTGCAGCCAGACATAATCCCCCCTGAAATAATTCATAATGGAATCATTTTTTTTCCCTTCATTTTCCTCATAAGAGGCCATCTTCGTCATCAAGATGATTCTTTCCTGATTCAGCATAGACTCTCTCCTAACGGTCAAGGAAATGCATTTTCGGGTTATCCTTTGTATCCTTTGGCTTCTGCACTGTCGTTACGGTCGCTTTCTTGTATGCGCTCTGGAGATTTTGGGTCATGCTCGCTTTGCATTTATCGCAAAAACGGCCGCTGCGGATCGGTGCGCCGCAGGATTCACAGTTTAAGCCAATTTGGGAATCAGAGGAAAACTCAAGACGTTCTTCCCTCAGCCACTGCTTAATCTGCTGTGTAGAAACCTCGCATTCATCTGCCACCTCACGGATACCGCATCCCGGATGTTCATAAACATACTTTTTGACCTCCTGGAATTTCTCTTCCAAGCCATCTTTGCATTCCGGGCATACTACAGGCCCCATCAAATAGTTAAACATTTTTCCGCATTTCTTACAATTACGTACATCCATATATAAGTCCTCCACTTCATTGTCCCCGGCCAATTGCAAGCGCTGCAAAATAAACATTTTTTATTCCCGCCGCCTGCAAAACAGCCGTCATAGTGTCAATCGTACTTCCGGTTGTATAAATATCATCAATAATTACAATCGTATTTAATTTTACATCATTTTTATAGATTTTAAAAGCCCTTTTCAAATTATTTTGTCTTTGAATATCATCCAAATCTTTCTGCGGCGCTGTTTTTTTCCATCTTTTTACTATATCGCTGTATACTGGTATGCCAGTCCTTGCAGAAATCTCCCGCGCAAGCAGCTCCGCCTGATTATACCCCCGCTGCCGTTTTCTGGAAGGATGAGCCGGTACCGGGATCAAAGCTTCCGCTTTCCACTGTTTCAGTTTCCCTTCCAGCTTTTTTGCCATGCACCGCCCAAAAAAGACGGCATATTCCTGTCTTCCTTTATACTTAAACCGGTATATGGCAGATGATATGTTTTTATATTCAAACACTGCGGTCCCGCATTGATATAAATGCTTTTTTCTGCTGCAGTCGTAACAATATTCCTTTTGCGCCGTTACCGGTTTTCCGCATTTCATACAGACCGGCCCCCGGATCGGGTTCACTTTCCCTATACAAGATTTGCAGATATCCCCCTGGCCAAATTCTATAATACCATCGCATACCGGACACCTTCTGGGAAACAGCAGATCCAAAGCTGCCTCTTTCCATCCATAAGTTCTTTTCATTTTCCTCCATTATGTTTCTCCGGGCAAGAGTCCATTACATAATCCGGCGGATAGCCTCCATTTCTTTCATTCTGTCACATAAACTTGTATACCGTTTATTCTGGTATTGGTTTGCAATCATATCCCCTATCATCTGCCTGCTTCCCAATATTGTCACGCAATATTTTGCACGGGTAACCCCTGTATACAGTAAGTTCCGGTTAAAAAGCAGTTTTGGCCCGGAAAGCAAAGGCATTATGACTGCAGGATATTCACTGCCTTGGGACTTATGGATCGTGATTGCATAAGCCAGTTCAATTTCATCTAATTGGTGAAACGGATATGTGACCCTTCTTTGTTCATCATATTCCACTACCAGTTCCTGCGAAAAATTGTTAATTTCCCGCACAATCCCCATATCTCCGTTGAATACGCCAAGCCCCTTATCCACAGGAATGCCGTATTTGCTTATCACTTCCCATTCTATCTGATAGTTATTTTTTATCTGCATCACTTTATCCCCCACACGGAACAAACCTTTTCCATAGGAATGTTCCTCTTTGGCGGCATCCGGAGGGTTTAGGTACTGCTGCAGAATACCGTTTAAGGTTTCTGCCCCTAGACTCCCTTTCCGCATCGGGGTCAATACTTGGATATCACTGCTCCCGGCCTTGACATAAGGCGGCAGCTTTTCCCGGATAAGCTGGATCATATGCTTGTAAATTACATTCACATCACTTCTTTCCAAAAAAAAGAAATCCATGCTTTTATTATCCAGTGCGAGTTCTTTCCCCTCATTAATCCTATGGGCGTTCACTACAATATCGCTTTTCTCAGCCTGCCGGAAAATCTTTTGCAGCATCACCTGCGGAAAACATCCGCTGTCTATCAGATCCCTTAGCACCTGCCCGGGACCTACTGACGGCAGTTGATCCATATCCCCGGCCATAATCAGCCTCGTCCCTGGGACAATCGCTCTTAATAAAGCCTGAAATAAGTGAACGTCTACCATGGACATCTCATCAATAATTATTACATCAGCTTCCAAAGGATTTTCTTCATTCTTTTCAAATCTCGCGGTACGTTTTTCCTCCATGGAAGCGCCATTTAATTCCAAGAGACGGTGAATCGTTTTTGCTTCATACCCGGTGGCCTCCGTCATCCTTTTTGCCGCCCTTCCCGTAGGAGCTGCTAAAAAAATATCCATTCCTTCTTCCGAATAATAACGGATTATCATATTAATAGTTGTCGTTTTCCCAGTTCCCGGTCCTCCGGTCAAGATCAGAATACCGTTTTTTATGCTTTCCATCACCGCATTCTTTTGCAACTCATCCAGTCTGATTCCCTGTGCCTCTTCTAACTTTCCAATGCGGCATTGAATTTCTTCCATCGGAAGACACCCATTTCCCTCAGACAGGGAAAGATTCAGGTCATGCAACATTTTTGCGCAGTTCAGTTCTTCATAATAATATGAGGATGCATATATCCGCTTTTCGTCAGCCAGCCTGATGACAATTTTCTTATCCATTGCCAAATTGGCAATTTGCGGCACAATCGCCTCTTCCTTTATTTCCAGGAGCAACATACACCTTTCTAACAATATGTTTTCCGGGAGATAGATATGTCCCTCTGTGGATGCTTGCAGCAATATATATAAAATACCGCTTCTGACGCGGTAATCGGAATCCGTATGGATTCCAGCCTTACGGGCAATCTCATCGGCAATTTTAAACCCTATTCCGCCTACCTCTTCCGCAAGCCGGTATGGGTTTTCCCTCATCACCCCGTAAATCTCCGACCCATAGGCATCATATATCTTAATAGCCAAGGCCCCGGATATCCCATACTTCTGAAGAAATACCATCGCGCTGCGGATATCCTTTTTTTCTTCCATCTGAACCGCTATTTCCTGCGCTTTCTTCTCACTGATCCCTTTAATTTCAGCCAGGCGTTCCGGTTCCTCTTCCATAACACGGAAAGTATCTTTTCCAAACTTTTTTATAATTCTTGCTGCCAGAGCCGCCCCTATCCCTTTAATGGCCCCGGAACCCAGATACCGTTCCATGCTAGTCTCATCATCGGGTTCTGTTATCCGGTAGCTTTCTACTTTTAACTGTGTGCCATATATGGGATGCTCTATGTAGTTGCCGGCAAGTTCTACCGTTTCCCCCTGGTCAATCATACGGAAATTGCCCACGCATACAATTTCCTCTCCCCCGCTCACCAGGTTCATAACAGTATAACCGTTATCACCGTTACGGTAAATGATATGTTCTACATAACCTTTTACCTGTTCCATTTACATTTCCTTCCCCAAATTCTATATGGATCCGTGGGCAAAACGGCGCCTCCCGGCAGGCCTTTTGACAACCGGATCCTCTATGCACAACCGCGCATCTTTGTTTTTATCATACAAGAAGTTCAAAGGACTGTCCTATATGGCGAAAAGGCTGCTTGGGTAAGCAGCCTTTTCTATACTAAAGATTATAATTTCTTTTCATCTGCTCATAAAGCATCTGTGCCAGCCCCAATCCTTCCCTTTCCGTTGAAGTACTGGCCAATTCCTGCAATGCATTGTCCTTAAAAAAGTCTACCAGCGTATCATTGGGATTAGAATCTTCATCCTTAAACACGTCAACCGTTTTCTGCATTTCTTTAAAAACCTGTTCTACAAAGTAAGCCTCAAATTCCTTACAGACTGCCAGCAGTTCATCATCCGAAGACTGTGTATAATCTTTTTTTCTAATCTGGCCATCCAATTTGGAAGCCCCCGCCTGAGACGATACATAATTTGTATATGCCAAAGAAGCTCCATTGCCTATTTCCATAACTCATTCCTCCATGCAAAATGCATCTTATCATTTACCGTTTCAGGTTATTCGCTAACTGAAGCATTTCATCCGTAGTAGTGATAGCTTTCGAGTTCATTTCATATGCGCGCTGTGCTACAATCAAGTTGACCATTTCATCCGCAACTTTTACATTGGATCCTTCCAAGTATCCTTGTATCAGCTTGCTTCTGCGTACATCCGGGTTCGTTGTTTCATTAATTGCAGCCCCGCTGGCCGCAGTCACCGCATACATCGTATCCCCTACCCTTTGCAGCCCCGCCGGGTTCCTGAACTGGAAAGCCCCAATTGTCATGCCAAGTGACTGTGGGTTATTGTTCTCGTCAGGATACATCAATGTCCCATCCGCACTGATCGTTATTTTACTCGTAATCAGGTTGCCGCCTAATGTAATATTCTGTCCTGTCGTGCTTATAACCGGAAGACCGTCCGATGTTGTCAGCATAATACGGTTCCCTTCACCCATTGCCCATGTAAAATCACCGTTTCTCGTATAATTAATTTCCCCATTGGCATTGCGTACAGCGAAAAAACCATCACCTTCAATGGCAAATGCCGTACCGCTGTCTGAAGCCAGAAGGCTTCCTTGGGTAAACATCTGGTTAATCGAAGCAGTCCTCACACCCAGCCCCACTTGGGAAGTTACCGGTTTCGGATCCCCATTCGCTGTTGTTGTTGCCGTCTGCAACGTCTGGTACAGCAAAGACTTGAACTGTGCGTTCTGTGACTTATAACCGGCGGAATTTACATTCGCCAGATTGTTTGCAATCGTATCTACATTCGTCTGCTGCGCATTCATCCCGGTTGCAGCAGTCCATAAACTTCTAACCATAATTTAACCCTCCTATAACTTTCCTATCTGAGTGACAGCGGTTTCCAGCGTTTGGTCATATGTCTGAATCACTTTCTGGTTCGTTTCATAAGCCCTTGATATATTAATCATATTCACCATCTCGGTAACTACGGAAATATTCGCGGTTTCCAGATAGCCCTGGTATACCTTCGCTTCCGCTTCCGTAAAAGTTGCCCCCTCTACCGGACGGTAATAATTCTCCCCGAATTTCTCCAGATAATTATAATCGTTGAAATCCCTGATACGCAACTGCGCAACCGGGGCATTATCATCCCCCTGCATAATATTGCCGCTTGTATCTACCCTGAAATCCAGAAGAGGATCCAGGCGGATACGCCCGCCATTCGTATTCAGCACATAATCGCCGTCATGGGTTACCAGATAACCGGCAGGATTTATCATAAAGCTGCCGTCTCTCGTATATTTCAATGACGATTCGTCATTCCTGTCCATATAAGATACTGCAAAAAAACCCGGGCCGGACAGCGCCAAGTCGAACTCATTCTCCGTCCCTTTTATCGGCCCCTGGGAATAATCAGTATATCCTTCCCCGATTTTTACGCCTGGGTTATTAATGCCAATTGACCTTGTCGTCCTCGCCGCCTCTGATGTGTCTTTTAATTTATATGCCATAACATCGCTGAATGCCTGGCTGGTAGCCCCCTCTTTTTTATAGCCGTTGGTATTGGCATTTGCCAAGTTATTTGTCACAACATCCATCCGGTGCTGCTCATTCAACATACCGGTATATGCAGTATATAACCCTTTCAGCATCTTGCTCCTCCTCTTTTTATGCTCCCCTGTCTATCAGTTACTCTTCCCTATATCCTGCCAGGAATTCCACATATTTTCCTGTGCCAATCGCCACTGCAGTCATCGGGTCTTCCGCCGTCATCGTATTGATCCCTGTCTTGGACTCAATCAAATCCTCCAGTCCTCTCAGCATACTTCCGCCGCCGGTAAGGACGATCCCCCTGTCCGCAATATCCGCCGCCAGTTCCGGCGGGGTTTTCTCCAGCACACTATGAATCGTCTCCACAATCTGAGCCGTTGTTTCCCTAAGGGCTTCTTCGGTTTCCTCAGAAGACACTTTCACTGTTCTCGGAAGGCCTGTCACAAGGTTACGCCCCCTGACATCCATGTAATCCACTTCGCTGCGTTTAAACGCTGATCCTATCTTTATTTTCAAATCCTCTGCCGTTCTTTCACCAATCAGCAGATTATGTTTTTTTCTCATATAACGGATGATCGCTTCGTCAAAATCATCCCCTGCAATTTTAATAGATGCGCTGACTACGGTCCCTCCCAGCGAAATCACCGCAATATCGGAAGTGCCTCCCCCAATATCCACAATCATATTCCCGCATGGTTTATATATGTCAATGCCCGCTCCTATTGCCGCCGCAATAGGCTCCTCAATAATGAAAACATCCCTGGCTCCTGCCTGCTCCGTGGCATCCTGAACCGCCTTTCTCTCCACTTCCGTTACACCGCTCGGCACACAGACAGCAATACGGGGTTTACGGAATGTTTTTTTCCCAATTGCTTTCTGGATAAAATACTTCATCATTTTCTCAGTTACTTTATAATCGGAAATAACACCTTGACGTAATGGGCGGATTGCCACAATATTCCCCGGCGTCCTCCCCAGCATCAGCCTGGCGTCTTCGCCAATTGCCTTGATTTTGTCCGTATCCCTGTCAAAAGCTACTACGGAAGGTTCTTTTAATACGACCCCTTTTCCTCTTATATATACTAAAATGCTAGCTGTGCCTAAGTCAATCCCGATATCTGTGTACTGCATGGTAAGCCCCTTTCTTTCTTGGTCTGTATTTTCACTACATATCTATTTTAATATTTTCCAATTGTCCATAAACTAAACATACAAAACCATTATAACCCAAAGAAAGAGTTTTTCAAAGAGATTTCTTCATTTTTTTTAAAAGATTAATATTTGGTCTTTTCCCTCCCTGAATGCCTGCTCCCTGCCGGAAAACAAAAATTACTTCCCCGAAAATGAAAATATTATTTAAAATGTAAAAGTACGGCAAATAAGAGCAGATCCTTCTGCCCTATCTGCCGCATCCATGCGTTTTAAAATTTTATATTGTATTTTATATGCAGTACAATAATTACATCGGTCTTTTTTCAGGGAAACTTTAGAGGGGCCGGATATTTTCCTCATTTTTACAGACGGCTGCGTTCCAGCATTTTCTTTACATAAACACCCGTATACGAATCTTTGTTTTCCACAATCTCTTCCGGCGTGCCGTTTGCAATCACTGTCCCTCCTTTGTCCCCCCCTTCCGGGCCGATATCTATAATATAGTCTGCTGTTTTTATTACATCCAAATTGTGTTCAATCACTACCACCGTATTGCCGCCGTCTGCCAGCCTATGCAGTATTTCCGTCAGTTTGTGGACATCCGCAAAATGCAGCCCTGTAGTAGGTTCGTCCAGGATGTATATTGTTTTTCCAGTGCTTCTTTTGCTTAGTTCCGTGGCCAGTTTTATCCTCTGGGCTTCACCGCCGGACAAAGTGGTAGACGGCTGCCCTAATTTAATATAAGACAAACCGACATCGTTCAATGTTTCTATCTTGCGCCGGATAGAAGGTACATTTTCAAAAAAACCGACGGCTTCCTCTACTGTCATATCCAGCACATCATAAATGTTCTTCCCTTTGTATTTCACATCCAGCGTTTCCCTGTTATACCGCTTGCCCCCGCAGACTTCGCAGGGTACATATACATCGGGCAGAAAATGCATCTCTATTTTAATGATCCCGTCACCGCTGCAGGCTTCGCATCTTCCGCCTTTTACATTAAAACTGAAGCGTCCTTTCTTATAGCCTTTTGCTTTAGCGTCCGCTGTAGATGCGAACAAATCCCTGATCTGATCAAACACGCCCGTATATGTGGCCGGGTTGGAACGCGGCGTCCTCCCGATAGGAGACTGGTCAATGCTAATCACTTTATCGAGCTGCTCAATCCCTTTAATCCCCGCATGTTTGCCAGGGATAATCCTCGCACGGTTCAAATCCCTCGCCAAATGCTTATATAAAATTTCATTTACCAGGGAACTTTTTCCGGAACCGGATACACCGGTGACGCAGGTAAGCACGCCTAACGGGAAATCCACATTAATATTTTTTAAATTGTTTTCCGCCGCTTTTAATACCGTAAGCTTTCCTGTAGGTTTCCGCCGTTCCCCGGGAACCGGGATCTGCTTCTTCCCGCTGAGGTATTGGCCGGTTATAGACTCCGGTACGTTCATAATTTCTTCTGCCGTCCCGGCAGCTACTACTTCCCCGCCATGGGAACCGGCTCCGGGCCCAATATCTACAATGTAGTCGGCTGCCAGCATCGTATCCTCATCATGTTCCACTACCAGCAGGGTATTCCCCATATCTTTCAGGTTTTCCAATGTATTCAGCAGTTTGTCATTATCTCTCTGGTGCAGGCCGATACTGGGTTCATCCAGAATATAACATACGCCTACCAGCCCGGATCCTATCTGGGTGGCCAGGCGGATTCTTTGCGCTTCCCCGCCCGATAAGGTTCCTGTCGCTCTTGCCAAAGACAGATAATCCAGCCCTACATCAATCAGGAAGCCTACCCTCGCCCTAATCTCTTTCAAAACCTGCTTACCGATGAGCTGCTGCTGTTTCGTTAATTCCATCTCCTGCAAAAAACCGTGAAGGTTCCCTATCGACATCGAAGTTATTTCATAAATATTTTTACCGCATACTGTAACAGCCAACGATTCCTTTTTCAGCCTCATCCCTTTGCAGACTTTACATGGCGTAATACGCATAAAAGTCTCGTATTCCTGTTTCATGACATCGGAAGAAGTCTCACGGTAACGGCGTTCCACATTCTTAATAAGCCCTTCAAACGCCACCGGATAAACGCCTTGCCCCCGCTGCCCTTTATAATGCACCTCTATTTCTTTTCCTCCGGTACCGTAAATAATAATGTTTTTCACCTTTTCGGAATACTCTTCAAACGGGGTGTCCAAATCAAAACCATATTCCTTTCCAAGCGCCTGCAAAATCGCATTTGTAAAGCTGGAAGCATCATTGCAGGACTGCCATCCCATAACGGCAAACGCTCCGCCGTTAATGCTAAGTCGTTTATCCGGGATCATCAGATCCACATCGAATTCCATCTTATATCCCAGGCCAAAGCATTCCGTGCAAGCCCCAAACGGGTTATTAAAGGAAAAACTTCTAGGTTCAATCTCACTGACGCTGATGCCGCAATCCGGGCAAGAAAAACTCTGGCTGAAATTAACCGTTTCCCCGCCTATTACATCTACGACCAATAAGCCTTCAGCCAAAGCCAGGACATTTTCAATGGAATCTGTCAGCCTGCGTTCAATCCCGCTTTTTACCACCAGCCTGTCCACTACGATCTCAATGTTATGTTTGATGTTTTTATCTAATTTGATTTCCTCCGACAGTTCATATAAATTACCGTCCACACGCACACGCACATAACCGCTTTTCTTTGCGCGGTCAAAAACTTTGGCATGTTCCCCTTTCCTCCCCCTTACAATGGGTGCAAGAAGCTGTATCTTACTTCCTTCAGGCATTGCCATAATCTGATCCGTCATCTGGTCTACCGACTGTTTTTTAATTTCTTTCCCGCAGGAAGGGCAATGAGGAATGCCAATCCTAGCGTATAACAACCGGAAATAGTCATAAATCTCCGTTACTGTCCCTACCGTGGAACGGGGATTGCGGTTTGTAGATTTCTGGTCAATAGAAATCGCCGGGGAAAGCCCTTCAATTTTCTCCACATTCGGCTTTTCCATCTGACCCAGGAACTGCCTCGCATAGGAAGACAACGACTCCATATACCGGCGCTGCCCCTCCGCATAAATCGTATCAAATGCCAGGGAAGATTTCCCGGAACCGGAAAGCCCGGTCAGGACAACAAACGCATTCCTCGGTATATCCACATCTATATTCTTTAAGTTATGTTCGCTCGCCCCCCGTATTTTTATATATTCCCCGCGGGGCAACATCTTCCTATTCGCATTATCCATCCTACTCCGTTCCCTCCGTCTTTCTCTTGTTCTTTCTCTATTTTCTATTTTTATCAGCATTCTTCCAAATCATGCAGGATCCCATATGCCCAAACAAGGATTACCTGTCCTCCAGTTGCCGTTTCAGATCCGCCATTTTATCCCTCAGTTCCGCCGCCGCCTCAAAATTAAGGTCTGCCGCCGCCTGCTTCATCTGCTTCTGTATCTTTGCAATCAGTTTTTCCAGCTCTTCCCTGCTCATGGATTCAGGGTCTTTTTCAAAGTTCACTTCTTCCTTGGCAATCACCTTGGAAATGCTGATCAGATCCCGGACCGCCTTCTTTATTGTCTGCGGTGTAATCCCATTTTTCTCATTATATTCCTGCTGTATTTCCCGACGTCTGTTGGTCTCCATAATAGCCGCATTCATAGACTCTGTCATATTATCCGCATACA
Organism: uncultured Lachnospiraceae bacterium; assembly: GCA_910576535.1. GTDB lineage: Bacteria > Bacillota > Clostridia > Lachnospirales > Lachnospiraceae > Kineothrix. The sequence continues at coordinate 217,025 of CAJTKK010000001.1, forward strand.
TGATAACCCGGCCTTCCGCATTCCTGGCCGCGCGCCCGACCGTCTGGATCAGGGAAGTTTCCGAACGCAGAAATCCTTCCTTGTCAGCATCCAATATTGCCACCAGGGATATTTCCGGGATATCAAGCCCTTCCCTAAGCAAGTTGATCCCAACCAGCACATCAAAGACATCCAGACGCATATCCCGGATAATTTCCGCTCTTTCTAACGTATCTATGTCCGAATGCAGATATTTGACCCGGATTCCTACTTCTTTCATATAATTGGTCAAATCCTCCGCCATTCTTTTCGTCAGCGTAGTCACGAGAACTTTATTGTGCTTTTCTGTTTCTTTATTTATCTCTGAAATCAAGTCGTCAATCTGCCCTTCTACCGGCCGCACTGTCACTTCCGGGTCCAGCAGCCCGGTAGGACGGATAATCTGTTCCGTACGCAAAAGTTCATGCTCTTTTTCATATTCGGCAGGAGTCGCCGATACAAAAAGCAATTGGTCGATATGTTCCTCGAACTCGTGAAAATTCAAGGGGCGGTTATCCAATGCGGACGGCAGCCGGAAACCGTAATCCACCAGCGTATTCTTCCTGGAACGGTCCCCCGCGTACATCCCCCGGATCTGAGGCACGGTCATATGCGATTCATCAATAATAATCAGATAATCATCTTTAAAGTAATCCATCAATGTTAATGGCGTAGCTCCCTCCGGCATTCCGTTCAAATGCCTGGAATAGTTCTCTATTCCAGAGCAAAACCCCGTCTCCCGCAGCATCTCTATATCAAAATTTGTCCTTTCGGAAATCCGCTGAGCCTCCAGCAGCTTGTCCTCCCCTTTGAAAAAACGGATTCTTTCTTCCAGTTCTATTTCGATATTTTTGCAAGCCGCATTAATCTTTTCCTGGGATACCACATAGTGAGAAGCCGGGAATACGGAAATATGTCCCAGATCCGCATGAACCCGTCCTGTCAGCGGATCCGTTTCCGCAATCCTGTCTATTTCATCCCCAAAAAACTCCACCCGGATCAGATAATCACCGCCCTGGGCAGGATAGATTTCCACAACATCCCCTCTGACGCGGAAGCATCCCCTGCCTAAATCCATATCATTTCTGTCATATTGAATCGCAATCAATTCCCTGATCACTTCATCCCTGTCCTTAATCATCCCCGGACGCAGGGATACGATCATATCCTGATATTCGTCAGGGCTTCCCAAACCGTAAATGCAGGATACGCTTGCAACCACCACCACATCCCTGCGTTCCGTCAAGGATGCCGTCGCCGAAAGCCGGAGTTTTTCTATTTCTTCATTAATAGAAGAGTCTTTTGCTATATACGTATCCGAAGAAGGCACATAAGCCTCAGGCTGGTAATAATCATAATAGGACACAAAATATTCCACCGCGTTCTCAGGGAAAAATTCTTTGAACTCGCCGTAGAGCTGTCCGGCAAGGGTCTTATTGTGCGCTATTACCAGAGTGGGCTTGTTAAGCCGTGCGATCACGTTGGCCATGGTAAATGTCTTTCCCGATCCGGTTACCCCCAGTAAAGTCTGGAATTGATTGCCTTCCCGGAACCCATCGACCAGGGCTTCTATGGCCTGCGGCTGGTCGCCGGTGGGGGCATATTCTGAGTGAAGTTTGAATATTTTTTGTTCGTTTTCCACAAATGCTCACCTCTGATTTCATAGTAAAAAAGGATGCCCATTAGGCAAAAATTCGTCGTGGCATTTACTCAAATTGGAGAAAAACAGGCCCACGGCGAATCCCGTTCACAATTTGCTGTTTTTGCAACTCAGCGGCCTCTTTCATTCCCTATGGACAAAACAGGAACAAAACGCATGAAAAGCAACTCAGACACTGCTCTATAGTATACCACAAATATTTTCAAAAGTACAGAAGAAAACAAACGTTTGTTCTTTTTATTTTCACCCTGCATCCGGAAGAAATTCTCTTACATCTACAACAATCTCCAGCAGTTCCTTTTCAAAACTTTCTATCTCTCTCAGATCCGGTAAAACCTCTTTCATATATTCCTCCATTTCTGTCCCCCATCCGATATGATACCTTTATTATCGGCGTAAACGTCCATAGTTATGAGTTCCTTGGCATGTCCCATTAGCTTCCATACCGCTTTTGGGTTGAATGCCTCTTTTAGCAGGAGCGTACAGTATGCGCTGCGCAGAATCATGCCAGCGGATGTCCGGCAAGCCATTTTCGGCCAGAAGCTGTTTATCATACCTGCAATGGAACCCTTTGCTCCTTGCTCTGCCATAGTTGGAACAACAGATATCATCCATATCCTGAAACTCTCCCTTTCTGCGGTTTTATGTTTCTCTCATAAACCTGCCGTCCTTTTAATGTTACCCGGAAAACATACTCAGGAATCGGAATCTGTCTGTAACTGGAGATTGTCCTGTTTTTAGCATTAAAATCTCCAAATTTCAAACCTGAAATTTCACCTTTTCTGAGTTGCAGAACAACCCAAGCAGAATCTCCAGATACCATCCGCTATTTTAAGCAGCCTTCAGGAGTTTTTTCACATTTGCTTTGTTTAAAATAATAATTGTTGGCTGCTTCATTAAATCACCTCTCTTATAAATCACCATTCAGCCATTCATCAAATTCTTTCTTTAGCGTTCTAAAAAGCTTACCAATTTTAAGAACTCTGAACGGCGGATTTTTTTGCTTATACACGTCTTCAAGGAAAGTATAGCCTTTACTCTTTCCTATTCCAAGCATGCGCTGAATACCGCTTGCCAGGCATACCTGCTGATCAACTGCCGCTTCATTCTCTATATCTTCTGCCAGCGCTGCTTTTATTTTTTCTACAACCATGTTCCTCCGGGTCAGAAAAGGTTACAATTATCATTTTCCCAAACTACCACCTTCTATCTTTGGCAAAACTACGGAAATCTGCCATATGCCATGCATATCAGCAGTTAGCAAGTACCCATTCCTCATAGTCACGGATTCCTTCTGCAAGGCGTTTCAATCCATCTTCTATCCGGCTCCGGGGACATGCAATATTCATTCGGATAAAAGAATTTCCGTTTTTCCCATACTGTCGTCCTTCTGACAGATACAATCCTGTATGTTCCCGCAGATATCGTGTCAATTCCGTTGCACACCCCTGCATTTTCCGGCAGTCCAGCCACATTAGATAGGTCGCCTGCGAGGAAACCGGACTGATTTGAGGAATCTCTTTCTTCAAAAAATTCTCCACAAAATTTTTATTTTCCTGAATATATTCTCTCAAAGCGTCCAGCCATGCCTCCCCCTTCGTAAAAGCTGCCACCGCCCCTTCTACTGCAAAGGAATTCGGCTCTGCAGCCTCATCCGTGTTCAGCCCCCGCCAGACCTTATACCGCAGGTTTGGATCAGGAACGACCACCGCTGCTGTCTGCAGTCCTGCCAGATTAAAGGCTTTTGTGGGCGCTATACAAGTAACGCTGTTATTTCTGCAGCTCTCTGAAACAGATGCAAAAGGGATATATTCCTGGCCGGGACTGGTCAAGTCACAATGAATTTCATCCGAAATCACAATTACATGATGTTTCCTGCACAGATCACCAACCCGCCCCAGTTCCTCCCGGTTCCAGATTCTTCCTACCGGATTGTGAGGATTACACAAAATCATCAGGGTAGTCTGCGGATCGGAAAGTTTTTGTTCCAGATCCTCAAAATCCATATGATAAGTGATTCCGTCATATTGCAGCGGACTTTCTAAAATATTTCTTCCGTTATTCACAATGGAATGGAAGAAAATATGGTAAACCGGTGTCTGTACCAGCACATTTTCTCCTGCTGTGGTCAGCTTGCGTACCATACTGGAAATGGCCGGAACCACTCCCATGCAGAAAACAAGCCACTCTTTTTCTATGGAAAAACCATGCCGCCGCTTCCACCAGTCCATATAAGCCTGATACCATTCCTCCGGCACAATGGAATAACCAAATACACCATGGGCGGCTCTCTCCTGAATGGCTGCCTGGATCTTTGGCGCTGTCTGAAAATCCATATCTGCCACCCACATAGGCAGCTCATGCTCTTTTACATCCCATTTCAGTGAATGGGTATTTCTCCTGTTTACAGATTTATCAAAATCGTATGACATGCTAATCTCCATTCCGGAGCGTTTACGCGACGGGGCGATGCAAATATCAAATTTGCGTCTGCCCTCAAACAAATTTGTGGCGCTCCGGCACAAATTTGCATGTGAAAAATCAGCACATCAGTGTGATTTTTCACACTACACCTCCAAACTTTCTGTCAAATTGATTTGCGAAAAGCAAATACCCCGCTGCCTGCAGCATGCATTTGACCGCCAAATGTCATGTGGATCTTACTCCAGCGAGAATGTCACCGTCACATCCCCGCTTCCAAGGGCTTCCTCCCAACCGGTCAGATCATCAACATGCCCCAGTCTTGTATAGCTCCACGAATTGGAGCCATAAAATATAACAATCTGGTTTCCATTATATAAGACAATATCTCCTGCATGGGTTGTGGTCTGGCTGTTGTTTACAGGAAGGCTTGTTCCCAAAGAACCTACCTTTTCAAAGCCGGAATAATCACTCATCTGAATGCTCACCGGATTTTCCCGCATCATTTCCACAAACGAAGCTACTGCCTCATTTTCTTCTAATGTGGCTGAAAATACTGCATCGCCAACCTGTACCTTCATATTCATTACAGCCTCCTCTGCTCCATTTTGGATATCTGCTTCTGTGCCAACCGTTTCACTCATTTCCGTTTCCGGTACAGTTTCCCCATCCTCCGTATCTGCTGCTGATTCTGTCATGTTTTCTGCCTCATCGGAAATGGCGCCCAGCCGCATTCCCTCTACCTTAGTTTCCATGGAATCCATAACCCCGGATTGTACATCTGTATTCTCTGATTCTTCCGAAAGATCAGGCAGAGGCTCCCTTTCCTCCAGAGGAGATTCTGCCTGGTCAACAGGCGTCTGTGTCTGCATATTTCCACATGCTGCCATCGAAAATATAACTGTCATCATGCACAGCAAAGCGCCAAATTTTTTCATGATCTATCTGCTCCTTTTTTTCTATATTTATCGTTTCATATCGGAAGCGTCCTTATAAAGACAAGGACTCCGAACAGGCTTAGAACTGCCCCGAAAATCCGGTTCACCCTTTGAAAACTGTTTTTTCTCTTCTTTTTTCTGGCCAGGGAAACTGCAGCAGTAAGTCCTCCCCACCAGAGATAGGTTCCAAGGAACACTCCCAGAACTACCAGCCAGCCATTCCCTTTTGTGCTGCCTCCTGCAATGCCAAACCAGGAGAAGGCAAACACAAAGGTCAGGATTGCCGCCGGATTTGTGATCCCTACTGCAAATGATGACAGAAACATCCGCCATCTTCCCGCCACTTCCAAAACCTCCGCCTCTTCTCCTTTTCGGAAGAACAGACGGATTCCCAGATACAGCACGATTGCTCCGCCCACCAGATGAATAACCGTCTGATATTCCAGAAGGAAATCGGAAACTATAGCCAGGCCACAGGCTCCGATTCCTGCATAAATGCAGTCTGCCACAGAGGAACCCATTCCCGTAAGGAGGCCGGCCTTTATCCCATGCTCCCAGGTTCTCTGCACGGTCATGGCTCCCACTGCCCCCACCGGAACACCAAAGAGCAATCCAATCAGAATCCCTTTCAAAAGCAGGATCATACTGCCTCCTTCAGTTCTCTTCTGCAGATGATCCTTGTCTTTTCCGGATCTACCTTATCTTTTTCAATAATCAGCTCATCAATACGGTCTGCCCGGATTACTCCGCCGGAAGGGTTCATCACGCTGTCAATTTTCCCGGTTATTTCCGCATCTACCGTAGAATACTCAAAAGCAAGGGTAGTATTGAGAAGTTTGCAGTTTTTCATCACCAGATTGTCAATGTAACACATCCCCTGAAGGCTCTCGATGGTGCAGTTTATAAGTGTCAGGTTCTTTGCGTTCCAGCCCAGGTATTCACCGGAGATAAAAGAATCATATACCGTCACATTCTCTGTGTTCCAGAAAGCATCCTTTGAAAGCATACGGGCATTGTGGATCTCCATGTTCTTTACCCCGTCAAAGGAGTAGTTGCCCACCAGCCGGAAGTCCCTAAGAGCCATATTCCGGCTGTTCATGGCGAAATAGTCGCCTTTTGCCGTCACATGGTCAAGTTCCACATCCTCGCAGTTCCAGAGGGTTTCAGCCGCATTGGGAAGGTTTACATTCTTCAGGTTTACACCCCGGCAGCGGCGGAAATTCTTGGGAGCCTCAATCACCGCATCCTCTACCGTAATATAATCCGTGTACCATACGCCTGCACGGGCCATTTCAAACCAGGTACAGTTTCTTGCCGTGATATTTTTGGCATACCAGAAGGGGTACTTCCATTTGAACATGCAACCCTCCAGCTCAATGTCGTGGCTCTCTTTCAGCGGCGATTCCCCATCTGCAAAGATGCTGTCATAGATTTTCAGATCCGCCCCCTGAAACAACGCTCTTTCTCCTGTCAAATACTCCTGTCTGATTTCTCTTGTCTTCATGGTTTTTTCCTCCTTCTTGCCCTGCTTTTTGGGCATCCTGGCACACCCTTGCGGTGTTCCTCCTGATTATCAAACTTTTTTCCAATTCTCTGCGTTCTCTTTCCCATCCTGCTGTTCTTGCCTGAACTCTATGATAAGGATACCGGACACAGATAACATGGCTCTAACATAAAAATAAACAATTTCTAAATGAATTCTTGCAGATTTCTCAACTCACCCGGCTATCCGCTTCCACCTTTTTGATTATCTTCGCAGGCACACCTCCCACGATTACACCGGGCAGAACATCCTTCGCAACCACTGCTCCGGCAGCTACGATTGCCCCATCTCCAATGGTAACTCCCGGCAATACTGTGGCATTTGCTCCAATCCAAACATTTTTCCCTATATGAATAGGTTTTGGGAAAAGATCACCCCGGTACTCCGGGTTCTGTTCATGGTTTAAAGTAGCCAGAACAACCATCGGGCCAATCAATGCCCCGTCAGCAATATAGATGCCTCCCTGATCCTGGAACCGGCATCCTCCATTAAAAAAAACATTCCTCCCGATATGAATGTTTTTTCCACAGTCCGTATAAAACGGTGGAAACATTCCAAAACTCTCATCCACTTCCCTGCCTGTAAGAAGGGAAAACAGCTCCCGTATTTCCTTCGGCTCATGATAATCGCCATTTATCCTAGTGGTTATTTTCATTGCCTCCTGGCTCAGCTTTCCCATATACTGATGCACATCGGAGCCACACAAAATCTTTTCCCCGGAATTCATAATTTCAATAAAGGTTTCTGTGGTCATAAAATCCTCCTATACTCTTTGATTCTCCTTCTTGATTGTGAAAAAGCATTGGCCGTGCTTGCTCTTTCTTCATCCTGAATTTAGTATATAGAAGCATTACATAAATAGCAAATACTTATATTTAATCAATTTCAATAGTAAATAACTATAAAAAACGAGCATAGCTTGTTTACGATATTCGCTTCGCGAACTCAAATAAGCGTAGAAATTTCCTATACCATAAAAAAAGAACCCCTCTGCTGTAATCGTAAGCAACAGGGATTCTCTCCACAAAAAGATATTAAATTTCTTCCAGCATCGTGTTCAGTTCTTTCAAAATTAGCGGGATATGGAATCCCTGGGGACAATGCCCTGCACAGACACCACAGCCGATGCAGGCTTCAGGACGCTTTTCCTGTGGCAGTCCTTTCAAATGACTGATACGCCATACACCCCCAATCTTTGCCTCATTATAATGTTTAAGTAAAAAGGAAATATCCAGCCCCTGTGGACAGTTCGGTGTGCAATAGCGGCATCCGGTACCAGCCACCGCAAGGTCGGAACCCATTCCTCACTCTGTTTTTCATTTACGGCTGTGAAATCCGGATAATCTTATTTCCCCATCCCTCCAGTACCGGATTTTCTTCCACTGCCGTTATAAATTCTTCTGTCGCCTCAAATGTGCCGATCTTTGTATATTCTGCTGAAATCTCTGCATCGTGGTAAAATAATACGATGCGGTTCGGATCAGAATAAAATACGTCTCCTGCCTTTGCTTCTGTCACCGTTTCTGAATTGGAGGGAATCTCATACCTGCTGGGGATGTCATAATACTGCAACACGCTGTAGTCCGCGTCTGCATCCCGTTCATAGATAGGAAGCCTCCAGTCAGAAGTTCCCACATACCTCGCAATAGCTGCGGCAGTCTCATTGTCTAAAAGCGTCATCATAAATGGCTCACCGCTATCCCCGAACCGGACTTCCATCTGTGTACCTCCACTTTCCGTTGTCTGATCCCCACCAGTCTGATTTTCCATATTTTCTGTATCTATACCATTTTCAGAAAAATCGCCTGTTCCGGTATTGCTTTCCGGTCTTTGTGCTTTCGTCCTGTCCTCTCCGATGGATATGGTGTCCCTTGCACTTTCCGCATCTGTATTGCTCTGGCCGCACCCTGCCAAAAGTAAAGCAGAAAGCGCCATAACCGCCATTAATCCCATAATCCTTTTTCCCATATTGGTTCTGTAGTTGTTATTTTTCATTTTATTTTCATCCTTTCCTTATTCCTGCCCATTTTTTCAGGACATAATGGTACACCCTTGTGGTGTTTTCTTATTCTTTCCTGTCTTTTCAGCGCATTCCAACGCACCCTTGCAGCGCTCATACCCGTTTGCCTTCCGTCTCAGTTTTCCTGTCTGATACAAAACCTTTCATGTTTCCGCTGTCAACACATTCATGTCCTCCCTTCTGATCCTGCCCGATAACAGCCAGGCGAACCCGAAGAATAAATGTATTACCATACTCCCCGGAAGGAGGACGCTTCCAGGCGTATTCCCCGATGCGAAATTACTGATTCCTGCCAGCCGCATAACGGTGGATACCACAGGGTCTGTGAATCCCATAGCTGCCAGTGTCCCGATTACTGCCCCGACTGCTGCCACAATTCCAAAGCGGAAAGCAAAGGAGAATCGAAGCATCCTGACAGAACATCCGATGGATTTATAGATTCCCATATCCTTCTGCTCCGCATCCAGAATCTTTGTTCCTGCCATTCCAGTCACGACACAGATAAATGCAGCGCTCACTCCATACAAGAAAAAAATCAGCATATGCATGGCAGAAATAATCCCAGACAGTCCCGGCCAGGAATTTTCATGGACATGGACATCTCCGCCCCAGGTCTGTTCCAGAGCCTGGGTAATGGCCTGTTTCTGTGAAGGATCTGCCAGAAAATAATGATAACACCACAAACGGCTGTCATCTTCCCCGATGGAAAGGTATCCCTCTCTGCTCATTCCCAGATTCGCCCCCATATCATTGGCGCAATGATAGATCCCTGAAACCATAAACTCCCCGCTGCCTTTATTTCCCCGTATTGTAACGAAATCTCCCACGTCTGCTCCCAGATCGGAGGCAAGCGCCTCTGTCAGAACCACCTGGTCTGCCTCCATACTGGTCTGCCCTCTGCTGATATGGAACCGTTCCGGCTCTGTAATGACATTTGCCGTGTAATTTGTCCCATTCACAGAAACACTGGACATAGCCAGCAAATATCTGTCTGTAATATCCGTATAGGAAAGTACCATCTGCTCCATTTCTTCAGCCCCAAGCTCCCCTAAAACCTGCACACCCAGGTCAAGGTCTGCCGGGTGAAAGGCATCCATCATTCCTTTCCCATCCTCTCCCAGCCAGCCATTCATCCGGCCTGCCAGGGAAGCAAAGAATACCAGAAATACCGCTACCAGACAGGCGCCCATGTAACGCCTCCTGCCCGTCAGGACCTGCCGCAGCGCCAGATGAAAAGAAAGCCCGCCTGAGCGTATCCCGTTACGGAAAAACTTCGTTTCTGACGCAGATACGGTATCCGATTCCCCACGGATAGCAGCCATAGGAGCAATCCTCTTAATATTCCGAAGGCGCAGGATACAAAAGCTCACCGGAACCAGCAGTAAAATAGCAAATACCCACACACAGGGCAAAATCGGAAAGCGGACTGGAATCAGGACACCCGTAGTCGTGACCATCACTTTACTGATTAGTCCTGCTGCCGGAACCGCCAGAAGCATTCCCAGAATAACGCCGCCTCCCATAGCAGCCCCATACTGTATTGTCAACAACCCCGTCAGCCGCCCTCCGGTATAACCCATGGTTTTCAGAATGCCAAGATTTTTCCATTCCTGCTCCACCAGCCCGGAAATACTGTGTCCCATCACTGCCATAGCCACTCCAAACAGCGCCAACGCAAAAGCCGCTAATATTGCAGAAAAAGCGTTCTGGAGAATCCCCATAAAACCTGCCATCGTATCCGCACTGTGGATAAATTCCGTACACATGGAAAGAGGCGTGTTCTCCACCAGGATTCTGTTTACTTCCGAAACCGTAATGCCATCCTCTGCCTGAATATGGATCATGAACCCCTCTCTGGCCAAGGCATCCATCCCCGTTTCTTCTATGACGGAACCTATTTCTTCATAAGTCTTCTCCGAGATCAGAAACCCTTTCATCCCGATCATGGAACTGCCCATAAAGGGGTCTTCATAATACCCTGTCACCGTCAGGCTGATCGTTCTTCCACCTCTGGCTATGGGAAAGATAACCGTGTCGCCAGGTTCCAGATCCATCATGGATTTCATGGAAGGGGAAACATACACTTCCTGTTCCCCGATTTCTTCCGGAGCCTCCCGGTAGCCGGAAAGGTTATTTTGAAAGAAGCGGTACCTGCTGCCTGAAAGCGTCCAGGGAATCATCTGCCCCTGGCTGTCAGATTCCACACCGTTTGCCTCATATTCGGAAAAAATCAGCCTTTGAGCTTCCGCCTCCTCTACACCTTCCTGTTCCCGGATGCTTTCCATCAAAAACGCTATATCCGGCACATCCGATGCCCATGCGGTAAGGTCTCCAAAGCCCGCCCTCTCCATCTCATCCCGTATATAACTGTTTCCTGCCAGGACAGTCATCAGCACGGCTGTCAGAGAAAGCGCTGCCAGAAGCAGAAGGATTCCGATCCCCAAAAAACTTCCCTTATTTCTTTTCACTCCTGCCCGGATTATCATTCCATTTTCCAACATTTTTAACCTCCCATTCCGAAGCGTCACAAACTCAAACTGAACCCGTCAGTTTGTTGAACTAAATTGCTCATCAGAGAATTTATTCAGCCTTATCCCCTCTCTGTCTGCCTCAGCCTGGAAGAACGCATGCTCTTTTGCGTTCTTCCGGAAATGACTTAGTTTTTCTTAGGTTGGGTACTTTCCAACCTTTTACCAGCGAAGCCCGGAAAGCCACTGGCTGACTTCTCTTTCCCGCTGCTTTTCTTCCATTTCATTGTAAGGCTCTAAAGAGAGTTCATCACAGATTTTTCCGTCCTCCAGATATAGAATCCGGTTCCCTCTGGATGCAGCCCGCAGGTCATGTGTCACCATCAGGATGCTCTGGCCTTCCCTGTTCAGGTCGGTCAAAAGCCCTAAAACCTCACGGGTATTTGCCTGGTTTAAAGCGCCTGTAGGCTCATCGGCAAACAGAAGCCCCGGTCTTCCGATCATGGCTCTGGCGATAGCCGCCCTCTGCGCTTCGCCCCCGGATACCTGGGCAGGAAGCCTGTCTTTGGCTTCCTCCACATCCATCTGCTGCAGAAGGTTTTTTGCCCTTTCCCTTATCTTTTCTGCGCTGTCCTTTTTGCCCACATACCCTGCCACCAGCACATTTTCCAAAAGTGTCAGGTTGCTGACCAGATGGGTCTGCTGGAATACAAACCCGAATTCCTCTGCCCGAAGCCTTGCCATCTGTTTTTCCGAAAGGCTGCTGATTTCCCTGCCCCGATAAAGCACATGCCCCCCGTTTATCTGGTCCATGCCACTTAGACTGTACAAAAGGGTGGACTTCCCGGCTCCCGATGGCCCCATGATAACCGTAAAGTCTTTTTCATATATTTTGATGTCAATTCCGTCAAGTACTTTTGCTTCTGCCTTTCCCTGACGAAAAACTCTTGTAATCTTTTCTCCCTGTAATATGGTATCTGCCATTTGTTATGCCACCTTTCCCTTTACGCCAGCAACCCTCTCGGCTGCTGGCTTTTGCGGCATTCGCCCAATTTTCGTGCAAGCACGGAACTTAGCTCATTGCCCGCGAAAATCAAAGATTTCTTTCCCGTCCGGACATCCGGCAGGATTTCATTGACAAAATTCACATAGAACTGCACATAGTCCAATTTTTTCTCTGAAAGAATTTCTCCCATCTGCCGCAGCATTTCCTGCCGGATCCGCTCCCTGGATGCGCCATGTTCTGTCTCTGCGTACATTTCAAAGGTATCTTTCGTGGTCTGACGGAACTGATAATCTTTCAGCCCTTCGATACAGAACCCTTCAATCGCCAGTGGATGAAGGAACTCCCGGTTTCCCCTTCCATCTTCAAACCAAAGGATATCTTCATTCCTTCCCAGAAGCCCTACCGCTTTGGTAAATGGCTGTTCCCCTTCTTCCGGCGCCTGCAAAGTCAGACGGTCGGAAAGACGGTAGCGAATGAGCGGCTGTGCATAATTATAAAGACAGGTAACATACATCACTCCGTTTTCCACCTCAATGACATTCATATCGTCAAACAGAAGCATCCCATCCTTCGGATCCGTTTCCACTCCCAGAGCCAGGGACTCACTGGCGCCATAGAAATTGACAACCTGCGTCCCAAATATCTTTTCCAGCCAGCTCCGTAAACTTGCCCCCAACGGCTCGCCGCAGGAAACCACCCGTTCCACATCCAGGCTGATTTCCCCGTCCTCCATCAACTGTGCAAGAATCTTAACCGCCGATGGATAACCAATGACAATATTGGGCCGGAATTCTTTCAGCTGCCTGATCCATTCCGCAACCGGTGTCTTGATGTCCAGATAAAGCTGGCTGGCGCCTACTCCACGGACGCCGTCTCCTACTGCCATAGCTCCGCCGTATCTCCCATCTGTGGCTGCAATATACACAATCCTGGGGCGTTGTATCAGCAGTTTCAGAATTCGGGGCATGGACATCCCCCATAAAGCTGCCCGGATCATACCGGACAACATCTGGTTCCAGGCATCTTCATCATATACAAAATACCCAGGCTTCCCGGTGCTGCCAGAGGAATGGACGACATGGTATTTTCCCTGGTAGGGCTTTCGGTCTACCGCTTCCCCTGCATCAAATTCCCGCAGGCTTTCCTGCTTTAAATCAGGCGCTGTGACCAGCTCATCAAAATGTTCCAAAAACTTTTGCTTGTCAATGGTCGGAAAGCAGGAAAGGGGCAGTGTGTCTAACTGTTCTTCCGTAATTCCGGCATCCTCAAAAGCTGACCGGTAGTAAGCGGAATGTTCCCATGCAAATCTGAGAAGTTTGCGCAGTTTTCCATCCTGCAGGGATTTCATCTTTTTTGCACTTAACTTAACATTCTTTTTTAATCTGTATAAATCCGTTAAAGTTTTTAAGTAATTCATAATTTCCTCCTTCTTGCCACGTATTTTGGCATATAGGTATGCCCATAGGACACTTCTTCCTATCAAAATCGCTGCGCGATGGTACGAAAAGATAAAGCCTCTTTGCCACTTCATCTATCCCACCGGAACAACATATGCCCTTCCGTAATTTTCTCTATGGTAATAAATCAGCTCCTTTGTCTCCTGATTCATCACAATGCTCCATTCTGTAGATTGGGAGTCACCAAAATTATCTTTGCTCACACGCTCCAGTGCATCCCGCACTTCTGTTTCTGTCATCTCCCTCTGTTCTTCCAATGTCCTGGTAAGGATTTCATACCGGGTATGGGACTGGGCGGTACCGATTCCCTGTTTTTCTCCCGGAGCCAGATAAAAGTTCGTGACAACGGGCGTCTCGATCGCAACCATTTCATGATCCACATATTCCACTGCCACGCTCCGGCCGTCCGCATCTGCTATAGCCAGATGCACCATCATTCCCATAGAACTGTGAAAATCATATTGCTGTAAGAGTTCCAGCGCTTCTTCCACATCTGCCGCCCGATCAAGCAATAGCCGGACTGCTGTTGTAGTGGTGAGATCCGGCTTTCCGCTGTCCTGGCTGATGCCTGGCGAGTCCTGAATCATGTTCACAGAAACCGCCAGCCCTTTTTCATTCATGCCATCTAACGGTGCATACAGGGAGACAAAAGCCTGCGCCGAATCCGGTAACTGTGAAAAGTCCACTCCCCCTGCCCGGATAAAATCCATGTTTACCGTTGAAACGGAAGAATACCCGTTTTCCGGTCTGGCGCTGACTATCCATCCATGACAGGTATTCCAGTCAAAATTTCTTCCGAACAGGTATCCTCCTGTCTGGTTTTTTACCGATAGGGTACTGCATCCGAAAGGGCTTCCTTCCACATGGATTTCCTGATCCAGCAGAGAAGTGATATATGCTGCAACATCCGCATCCGAGTCCGCTCCTCCCTGCTCTAAAAATGCGTCAAATCCATATTCCCCTTCATATCGGACGATTGACAGCCCGGTTTCCAGTTCCCTGACCTCAGATGTTGGTGCAATCCGGATTGCATTTTGGTCTCTGCTTTCTTTTCCGTTCACCGTCTCTTCTTTGACTGCTTCTTCCTCTGCCCTGCTTTTCTCGTTATGGCTGTTTATCTCTGTCCGCTCACCAAAATCTTTTCCGCATCCTGACATCAGGCCCGATACTCCCAGCGCAAGCAGCAGACATATATAGAATCTTTTTTTCATTTTTATAACCATGCTCCTTTCCAAACCCCGGAGACTTTAGTGCGAAACACAAACTTGCGAAACGCAATCTTGCGTAGCACAAATCTTCCCCTCCCTCTCTGTGTCTGTGACTATACTTTACCTGTCTCAGATAACATCCAGCTAACAGAAAAATAAACAATTTCTAAATGAATTCTTGCAGATTTCTCAATTCCTTTTGTTTTCCAATCCTGAATATATCGTAACAAGATAGCATATAAATAACAAATACTTATACTTTATGTATTTGACTATGAATTATCTATATAATTTTATTATATTTATCACCTGTCCATAAAAGCATCCGTCCACGCAAAAATACCAGTTTGACATAAACAGCAGAATTCTATCTGTCACTCACGCCAAACTGGTATTTTCAGCAATTTAGAATATTTCCTGTTCTGAAACAACCAATTTTACATACTTTCATTCTCAGCACAATGCACATATGTAAGCATCCTCATCCACCGGTTCCAGCCATTCATTGGAACCTTCTTCTGCCGGAACCTCAACAGCTAAATGAGAAAACCAACTGTAAGGCGTCGCCCCATGCCAATGTTTTACGCCTGCCGGAATATTCACTACATCGCCGGGAAATAATTCCTGCGCTTTTTTCCCCCACTCCTGATAATACCCCCGGCCACTGATACAAATCAGAATCTGTCCTCCCCCGCTCTTTGCATGATGGATATGCCAGTTGTTGCGACAGCCCGGTTCAAAGGTCACATTAAAAATCCCGACCTGATTGGCAGAAATGGGAGCCAGATAGCTTTGCCCGGTAAAATACTGTGCAAACGCATCATTGGACTTTCCTATGGGAAACAGCATGGACGCTGCATGTGCGGACTTCGCATCCGCTTCGGAACCTTCTTCTGCCCAGACTTCCTTCGCCATCCGAAATGCTGCCCATGCCTTGGGCCATCCGGCATAAAAAGCCGCATGGGTTAGTATCTCCGCGATTTCCGTTCTGGTAATTCCATTCTGTTTCGCACTGGCCAGATGGAACTGAAAAGAAGAATCCACAAGCCCCTGAGCCATAAGGGAAACCACTGTCACCAGGGAGCGGTCCCTCAAAGAAAGTTTATCTTCCCTGCTCCATACTTCTCCAAATAATACATCATCATTTAACTGTGCAAATTTCGGGGCAAATTCGCCCAGGGCATCTCTGCCTGCGGTCTGTTTTACTGCCATTTTTAACCTCATTTCTGCGCGGCTTTTTGCGTATGTCAAGTTTGTGGGGCCGCGCAGACACAAACTTGGGATTGAAAATTTTCAATTTTCAATCTTTCCTCCTTATCATCCATATCATTTTCTAAAATCTTATATCCAACTGGGCTGTTCCTTTTTGTTACTGCATATTTACTGTGAAAGTTCAGCGCTCCGTCACTGAACTGTGCGAAAACGGGGGCGCGAAGCGACATCTTCCATATCCGTTTTCTGCACATCCCCCGGAGGGTTTACAGGAATCCCCTTTCATTCATGGTGATGCCCTCAGCGGGGCATGGAGGTTACCGTAAAGAATTCTGCCAGTCTGTCAAAGAGGATACGGTCTCTTCGGTCATATAGGTCGATATGCTCCGCATCCTCCACAACCAGCATTTCCTTCAGTTCTAAGTCCTACTCATAAGCTGCATCACTGAAAAACCGGGAATGTGCCCTGTCTCCCACCACAAACAAAATCAGACGGATTCTGGTATCGCATTGTTCCGCAGAAAGCGTAAAACCACCGGAACCGCAAATACCGATCGCACCGAACTTTCCATACCCTTAATCAATCCGAAACCGATAGCCTGCTCCCCATACGGTCTCAATAAACTGATTCTTTGATTCGTTTTTCCCCAGTTTATCCCGCAGGCGGTTGATATGTACCGTCACGGTTGCCGCATCTCCCAGAGAGTCCATCCCCCACACCCGGTCGAACAGGGTATCCTTTGAGAACACCAGATTGGGATTTTCTGCCAGGAACAACAGCAGCTCAAATTCCTTGTTGACCAGTATGGCTTCCTTTTTATCCAGATAGACTCTCCTTGATTTCGGCAGGATCGTCAGGTTCCGGTAGGTAATCTCTGTCTCCTGCTGTTCCTCTTCCTCCGTGGAGGAAAGCAGGCTATGAATATAGATATGGGATTTTACCCTGGCCACCAGCTCCGTAGGGCTGAAAGGCTTTACCAGATAATCGTCCGCCCCCAGTCCCAATCCCCGGATTTTGTCGATATCCTCTTTTTTGGCTGTCACCATAATGATAGGCAGCCGAAGACTCTTTCGCAGCTCCCGGCAGACGTCAAACCCTGTTTTGCCGGGGAGCATCACATCTAACAGAATGGCGTCATATTTTTCTGTTTTTGCCTTTTGCTCTCCTGTGATTCCGTCAAAGGCCAGATCCGTCTCATATCCATTCGCTTCCAGATAGTCCCTCTCCAATTCCGCAATCAGCTCATCGTCCTCTATAATCAGTATCCTCTCCATCGCAGGTGATTCCTTTCCCTAATTCTTCCTATATTTACAAGGTATCATGGCACATAGCATTCCCTCTCTCCATCTATAACCGGAATGTTGATTATCACTGCAAGCCCTCCCCTGTTTTCTGCTCTTATGGTTCCTCCATGACCGAGGATGATTTCTTTCACCACCGCCAGCCCAATGCCGCTTCCTTTTTCTGCGCTGTTCCTGGAATCATCCACCCGGTAGAAGCTGTCAAATATCTGTTCCAGACACTCCTTTGGCACTCCGGGGCCGTCATCCTGGAATACCAGCTCCAGGCAGTTCCCCTCCAGTTTCCTTTTCATGGAAATAAGGACTCTCGAGTTTTCTTTCTTCCGGTATCTCACCGTATTGGCAAACAGGTTATTAAAGATACGTTTAAATTCTTCTCTGTCCAGCCTGACCGAAAAACTGCCTTTCCCGCAGAAATATGCAATCTGTACCTGCTGGTTTTCCATATCCGGACGCACAAGCTCCAGATACTTTTCCACATAATCTTTAAAATCCGTGTCCTCCATATGATACCGGAAACCGGCATCCAGTCTGCTGTATTCGGAAAGGCTGTCTACCAGGCTGACCAGATTCCCGGTCCTTGTCTTTATGGCCTGCAGGTAACGAAGCTGTTTTTCCGGTGTGTCTGCAATACCGTCTAAAAGTCCGTCCAGATATCCCATAATGGTAGTCAATGGCGTCCGCAGGTCATGGGAGATTCCAGTAATCAGATTCCGTCTGCGCTTTTCATCCTTCAGCCTCTGCTGTACAGATTCCTGCAAGTAGATGCGCATCTCATCAAAATCCCTGCACACCTGGCCAAACTCATCCTTTTTCTCATACTGCATAGGCGTATCCAGGTTTCCTTCCCGGATCTCTTTTGTGCCAAGGCTCAATTTCCCAAGAGATTTTAAAATACTGCCGGAAATCCACCAGGAAAGAACACCGTTGATACACACGGTCAGAGCTACAAAAAGAACCAGGATGCCGGCCAGATAACGCAGGATGCCGTTTTTCAGATAATTTACCATCGTTCCGTCGGTTTCCTGCGGGTGGACAGCCGTAATACAAAAAATACTTTCCCCGTGCCAAAAAGCGCTTTTGATCACGGACACCTCATACCGGCTGGCGGTCAGCATTTTTGCATAATCAATGGCATCTCCTGCCACAGACCGGGCCGTATCCATATCTTCTTCGGATAGGTTAGAATAGATTCTTTCTCCATCCTTTGTAATCATAAAACGGTAGCCCAGTCCGGACAGTTTATGTTCCAGATGTGTCATTTCATCACTATGCCGGATCTCTGCCTGGCAGCCATCCATTTCCGGACACTGTCCCCAGTTGTTTTCCCACAATTCCTGCTGGTAGTTATAGATCATGCTCTGGGCAAACTGCATTCCATTCTCATCGCTGTACATATCCATAAAAGTATGCCAGTAGCTCCCCAAAGAGGTATTCAGACACACAATGAGAACCACCGATGTAAACAGAATCGGTATCAGAACCATCATAATATTGGACAATCTGATTTTTTTCTTAATGGTCACTTTCTATGTTCTCCTTTTCCTGCCGGCTTTCCATCCATTCACATTCCGCTCTGTATTCAGATTAGCATGGCAGGATAAAAGAATTCACAAGAATATCTAAACAATTTCTAAACTAAACTTTTTCCAAAGGTTTTCCGTAAAACGTCATACCTGCCTTCCCATTTCATGGGCTTTCTCCAAAGCGCTGTGTCCCTTTGCCATTCCCGGAGCGTCAACGCCGCCTGCAAAGATACATCCCGCAAGATATGCCTTCTCAAAGCAGGCAATAAATCCCTCCAGCCCTTTCTTCGCACCATCTATGGCATGTTCGTCCCCATCTGCCGCTGCCGCCAGAAGATACACTGCCCGATACGCATAATCTGCTGTATATAAAGGGTTTGCCCGATCAAGCAGAGTCTTCATCTGTCCGCTCATCTCATAATAGTAAACAGGCGTGGCAAAGACCAGTGCATCCGCATGCAGCATCTTTTCCACAATTTCACCGGCATCATCCCGGATGACGCAATTCCCTGTTTTCTGGCAAGCCAGACAACCCCTGCAGAATCCAATGGTTTTATCTTTCAGGCTCACTTTTTCCACTTTATGGCCCGCTTCTCTGGCGCCGTTCATAAAAGCCTCTGCCAACAAATCCGAATTACTGTCCGCTCTCAGGCTGGTTGAAACCACTAATATTTTTTTACTCATTTTCTCTTCCTTCTTCCTTTTAAAATTATCTTCTTCCTGCCGGTTTTCCCTGAATCTGATAGATCAGATAATCCAGGCAGGAAATTCTTTTTTCATCTGTGTGTACTCTGCCAAGCAGATATTCCCTCTGATGTTCTAACAGTTCCAACTGCTTCGTCTGCTGCCCCTTGTCAAACCATCCCAGAAAATCCCGGATCATTTCGTTTTCACATCCGGCATCTTCCAGATTCTGTATAACGGATTCCCTGCTACCTATAGCTATCATTCCTGCACCCCCTCTGATGTATTTGGTAATTTTCGCAGACAATGGCGCTGTGTGCCAGCGGCACACGTCTAGCGCGGCTTGAAGCGGAGCGAAGCCCAAAACATGCTTGCTTAACGCTTCCCTTTCCCCTATTGGCAACTGCCCCAAAGTCAGCAACTACACAGCTTGCTGTGAAACTGCTGATTTCACTATAAATCCATATATAAAAAATAGCAAATATTTATATATAATCTATTTTCATAGTTGAAACCTATTGATATTTATGTTAGGATTTTTTTACGGAATCGTACATAAGCCTGGAAAAGCATATGGCATCTTCAAACGTAACAGACACCAAAAACAGACAAGAAGGCGAGCAAAGTTTGAAAGTAAACTTTCAAATATGGATTGGTATGCGCACTCAAGTGCGCAAGGGGTATAAACATGGAAATACGGGTACTTCAATATTTTCTTGCCATTGCAAGAGAACAGAGCATTATACGGGCTGCTGAGTCCCTTCATCTCTCACAGCCAACTCTTTCCACACAGATTAAAAACATGGAAGAGGAACTGGGAAAACAACTGCTGATTCGCGGCACAAAAGGTTCCCGCAAGGTTACACTGACAGAAGAAGGAATGATTCTCAGGAAAAGAGCGGAGGAAATTCTGGATCTGGTAAAGAAAACAGAACATGAGATTACCTGCTCCGACAACGTGGTGATCGGAGATGTCTACATCGGTGCCGGAGAAACCGATGGAATGCGTCTGCTGGCAAAAGCCGCCGGAAACTTAAAAAAACTTTATCCGGGAATCCATTACCATATTTCCAGCGGCAATGCTGTCTTTGTCAAAGAACAGCTGGATAAAGGATTGATTGATTTTGGAATGATATTCCAAACGCCAGATACGAACAAATATGAGGCATTGAAACTCCCGTCAAAGGATATCTGGGGTGTCCTGATGCGAAAAGACTCTCCTCTGGCAGAAAAAGAATCGGTCTCTCCGGAAGACCTGTGGAACCAACCATTGCTGATATCACAGCAGGAAACAGAGGGCGGGAGAATCTCCCGATGGATGAAACGCAGCCTCTCGGAACTGGATATTATTATGACTTATAATCTGTTATTCAACGCTTCCCTGCTTGTGGAAGAAGGACTTGGATATGCCATCTGCTTTGACAGGATTATCAATACTTCCGGTGACAGCAGGCTTTGTTTCCGTCCTCTGACACCCACAATCGAAATCGAAATGTATATGATCTGGAAAAAATATCAGGTCTTTTCCAAAGCTGCTGAAAAATTTTTGATGATGATGCAAGAGAATATAAACACTCTTTCACCATAACGTGTTTTATTTGTTCATGTTTAAACTGAAATATATGTTCATTCCACTTTTTTAATTTCATTCGTACAATCTTATTGGGAGGTGAACATATAGCGGAAAGTAAACATGAACATTTTGGTCTTGCAATAAAAAATGCGCGTATAAATTGTGGTTTAACACAGGAGGCGCTGGCAGAATTATGTTGCAAAAGCAATAAATAGAGAGCCATTTCCTAACTCTTTAGAAAATGGCCCTCTATTCCTATGTTCTTGCCTATTTTCACAATAATCCTATTCTTCTCAAACCATTAAAATAAAAATATTTTGATTTCTACAAAATTCTCTTACTGTCAAAATCTTTACCGTATACCTAATCGCTTTAATAGCTCATACAATCTTTCGCACCTTGTACATAAAGATAAAGACAATCATGATCCGCCGCAAGTGCAGACGTTTCTATATATTCCATAACCGTCTTTTTTACATCCTCTGGCAATTTATCCAGTTTTTCTGTACCTTTATACTCAATTCCTGAACAGGTGTGGCCTACGAAGTCGGCAAACAAATGCTTAGTGTGCCTAAAAATACCAAGAATAAAGAAAATTTCTATTTTCTTTGGAAATTGCAAGAGAAATGAGGTTGAACCCCTACCCAATCTGAATAAGTTTATGAGACTTGGCAGATTGGGCGGAGCGTTTTATATCTCAAATCTTTACAACACAAGACTTTCAGACAGTCTTCATCAAAACGCAAACTAAAGCGTGGAATTTCAAACAATTCAAATTCCAACTACAAATAATCCTATTTCCCAAATCTGAACCTGAGTATCTCACTGGGAAATCCTCTAAACAGAACAAGCGATTACTTTAGGAAGGAACTGAGGTTCACGCCCCTTGATAGAATTGAGTCAGAGTTTCCCGCTCTTCGGAATCATTCCCCTGACTGATTCTGCCGCAAAGACAAAGTACACCAAGCAGAAATTTTTCAAACAGTGAATGGGAAATATCATATTCCCTGCAGATATCACATCTTCTCCTGCCGGAACAATATCAGTCCACCAATTGCTGCTTAGCTGCTTAAATTCATCCGGGTATTTGGGGGATTTTCTTCGCTGTTTTGCCTCGGTCATATTGTTTACTCCTTCGCTTATTCATTTTATACTATATGACCTTAAAAAATCTGTCCAGTTTACTGCAGCCTATCCAAAAGATTAAGTCTTTTCGGGCATGGCACAAGTTCATCGGCGTGACCGTACACTTGCAGAAATGGAGCATTGCGGTAGTCCTGACCTTTTGTTATCAGGTAATCCTCTTGCGAGATACTATTTTTATCAATGAAGTAACGCACGCAGTCGGCAATCTCACTGGCAAGACGTTCCCATTCGCTAACGCTCAAACTGTTTGCGGGGGCAGAGGGATTTATCCTTGCACGATATAGGATTTCATCGGAATAGATATTGCCTATTCCAGCAATCACGCTTTGGTCGGGCAGGCGCTCTTTGATTACTTTTTTCCGTTTCTCTAATCGGGATTGTAGATATTCGGCGTTGCATTCGGCAGACAGTGGCTCTAATCCCAACTTTTCAATACCGCTGTATGTATCTTTTTTATCATTTCGTATCAGACAAAACCGCCCGAAACGACGAACATCAGAAAAGCGCAGTTCCATTCCATTACTTCATTGCATAATGATATGTGTATGCTTTTCCAGTTGATAATCGGACGGAGTAACAAGTAAACAACCTGTCATTCGCAAGTGCAGAATTATCTTGTTTTTATTGCCCAAATGGATAATCAAAAATTTTCCTCTGCGTGCCATAGAAAAGATTGCCTGTCCTGTCACATCTTCACAAAATTCATCTGCCATCGGATGTACAATGACCTCTGGGCGGTTAATAAGCACATTTTCAATCGTAAGCCCTTGTATTTGTGGTTCAACTACACTTTTGATTGTTTCTATTTCCGGTAATTCAGGCATTACTCTCACCACCGTTTCGTGCTGACTTTTTAATTTCGCTGTGATAAAAATAATTGATAATCACAGGCGGCGCAAAAAAAGGTCTGCTCATACTATCGTCATTTGTCACATAATCAAGTCCGATTTCAGCAGCATACTCCTGTAATTCTGCGTCAAGATTTTCCCAATAGCTACGGTCACCCCGGTTATAAATCTCTTGGTAGAGGGGCAGCAAATTGGGATATTTCTCGGCAATATAATCCATGATAACCGCCTTATAACTGCCACGAAGATTGAGATTTTCCAGCCAAATCAAATTACAGTATTCTTTTGCCTGTCCAATAATCGCTTTTACATCAGTAATCATCGGGAAAATAGGCGAGATAAAACAAGTGGTACGGACACCGGCTTTGTGAAACGCTTTCATAGCAGCAAAACGACGTTCTATAGACACCGCCTTATCCATATCATCTTTGAAAGTTTCATCAAGTGTATTGATTGACCATGATACACGAACGTCGGGAAAAGCCTTTATCAAATCTAAATCACGCATAATCAAATCTGATTTTGTCGCGATAGAGAGTTTTGCTCCGCTGCCTTTAAGCTCGTCCAACAAAGTTCTTGTGCGCCCATAGACTTCTTCCTGCGGATTATATGGGTCTGTAACAGAGCCGATAAACAATTCCTTGCCCGCATACTTTTTCGGGTTTTTCATTTTATCCCAATGCTTTACGTCAAGAAACTCGCCCCACGGTTCGGGATGGTTTGTAAAGCGTTTCATAAAAGAAGCATAACAGTATTTGCAAGCGTGAGTACAACCCACATAGGGGTTGACCGCATACTCACAGACGGGTAAATTTGATTTTGATATAATGCTTTTTGCCGTAATTTCTTTTATAATCATTTCCATCTCCCAAAGCGGATTTGTTTCTCTATATCCGGATTATATTGCTCTAATAGCGCTTCTTCGGGATTCGCGTAACCAATACCGATAAACACGGGTATCATATAGGTCGGCGGCGCTTTCAGTTTTTTCTTAACAATATCGTGTTCTTTATTCAACGGTATACGCATGGAGCAGGATAGCCCTTCTGCTGTTGCCGCTAAAAAGATATTTTCTACCACACACCAAATAGTAGCAAAAGGATTTAATTTGGAAACATATTCGCCGTTCAATTCTTTTGACTTGAATAATGGTATAATCACATACGGCGCTTCTTTCAGCATAGTATATTGTTTGGGCATAGCGTAACCGTACATTTTTTGCCCCAAAGTAATTGGGTAAGGTCTGGGCATATTCAGATACCTGTCGGCATTAAATTTATCTGCAATCGCTTTGGCTTCGGAAAAGGCATATTCTTTTTCTTCATCGGTTCTTAAAACGATAAACTGCCAATTACGATTATGATCCCAAGTGGGAGCCTTGTTTCCTGCTCCCAAAATTCTTTTAATGACCTCAAAATCAACCTCTGTATCTAAAAATTCCCGCGTCGTTTTCCTTTTGTTAATTGCTTCGTAAAGTTCCATAATTTAATTCTCCGTTTCCCGATGGATAAGCTCTGTCAGATTTTTTGTAAATGTCCGTGAGAGGTCAATTAATTGTTTTTGCTCCTCTTGTGTAAACATAGACATTGCCGTATCTTCCGCCCATGTGATGTGGCGGACAACTTTTTCACAATAAGCCTTTCCTGCTTCGGTTATCCGTACTAATTTCTCCCGTTTATTTTCTTTTCGCTCTTCAACCGTTACATATGCTTCGCTTAAAAGATTTCGTATAATCAGATTGACTGTCTGTTTAGACTGAAAGGTGCGCCCACAAATCTCCGTCTGTGTTACGCCGCCCCTGCCATAGAAATCGTTATAAAATAAAACATTAACTACTAATAGTGTCTTCATCAGCATTCCGTGACGTTTCGCGTACTCATCATACAATGCAAGCTGCTCATCCCGAAATTTGCAATACAGATATGCGTTTTTCTTAGTTTCCTTTGTTATACCATCCACCTCCCATAAAGTCAATTACAGTATAGTCAATTTATTGACCATTTTAGTGTAGCCGATCTTATGCTGCTTGTCAAGAACGCAAGTTGATATTAAACTACAAAGGCGACAGAATTTCTCTCTGCCGCCACGTTGCCTGCCTGTTGATGTCGGCAAGATAGATATTGAGCCTGCCGCTCGTATCTGCCACCCAGTTCCTCAAATAATGATTTTGCCATTGTCTATTTCCTCCAAATAAGATATTCACTCCACATTATTGTGTCTGTTGTCTTAAAGACAATTTTTCATTTTCTCCTTATCCGGGTTCACTCATATATTGCAATCCTACCATATTTCCATCCCCCAAATGAATATTAATTGAAAATAGGACGGAGAAATGTTATAATACTATGAATTTGTTCGAGTAAAGTTTTCCTAATCTGCAGGACTATAGAGCATCAGCAGAAAGAAGGATTGGAAGGAGGGATTCGTTTTGAAGTCGGCCATATGTACGTTTTTATCTATGGATCATTATGGCTTAACTTATCCGAAAATACAACCTGTTGTTTTTCAAATTTGCAGTCTTATTCTATAGTCCGAAGGTTTGTGAAAGTTTTATGCGGGATAGATTTTTATAGGAATGGAGGATGAGAGTATGAAACAAAAAAGCGCTATATATTTAATAGTTGCTGCCCTGCTTTTTTCGTTGCCGGTGCCAGTATATGCATCGGAAACGGACAATGGAACCAATTATTTGACCGAAGACACGGAAACATCGGAAGGAAGCATAGAAGACACCATTACAGAAGGGGAAAAAGGGGGAGAAGATATCATATCGGAGGAAACTTTGCCGTTCAATACTGAGCATCTTGTGGAAGAGCCGCTTGAACCGGAAGACCAATCGCAGGATAAAATGGCAGAGGAATTTGTTCCTGCTGAACTTCAGGAGGAATCCATTCAGGAGGAACTCATTCAGGAGACAGATGCGAATTTTCTTTTTGACGATACAGTATTGGAAGATGAGCCGCTGGTATCGGAAGGCGGAGTAACCGGCTTCGTATCCCGTATGTATACGGTGGTGCTTAATCGTCAGCCAGATAAGGCAGGACTTGACGACTGGGTAAATAGGCTGCAGACCGGAAGCGCAGATGGCGCTGCAGTCGCACAGGGGTTTATTACGAGTAAAGAATTTACAAAACGTAACCTGAGCGATTCTAAATATTTGGATGTATTATACCGCACCTTCTTTGACAGGGATGCAGATGCGGAAGGACAAAAAACATGGATGGGCAAGCTGGACGCGGGAATGTCCAGGGAGTATGTGCTTCGGGGATTTGTAAATTCCCAGGAGTTTCAGGAACTCTGCGATTCATTTGGAATTAAAAGAGGAACAATGGAACTTGGAAATAAGAGAGACCAGAATGAAGGAATTACCATGTTTGTCAACCGTCTTTATGTAAAGGCACTGGGGCGGAAAGGTGAACCGGGAGGTATGGAAGATTGGACAGGAAGAATTCTTGACCATATTCTGAGCCCGGAAGATGTGGCAAAGAGTTTTATCTTTTCTGATGAATTTACGAATAAGAAGCTTAATAATACAGAATATGTAAAAGTTCTTTACCGTACATTCATGGACAGGGAATATGATCAGGCCGGCTTGGACGACTGGGTAGAAAAAATGGCAGGCGGAATGAACAGGGAAAAGGTACTGGAAGGCTTTTCAAGGTCTAAAGAATTTGCTAATCTGCTTTCACAATATGGTTTATCCCTGGGGCCTATAAGTGTCCTGGACTTTGGGGCTGTCCCCAATGATGCAGGTGATGATACCGATGCATTCAACAAAGCATTTGAGCAAGAAGGAGTGGATTCCATCTATGTTCCTGCTGGTACTTATGTAATTGATGCAAAGAAAGGTATTATGCCCAAGAGCAATAAGAGTTTGGTTATGGATTCCGAAGCAATCCTGGACGTGGTTGGCAATTCCTCAGGTACCTATAATGTAATAAATATCAGAAATGTTCAAAATGTATCTATATCCGGCGGCCAGATCCGCGGAGAACGGGACAAGCATACCGGTTCGAGCGGGGAATCCGGGATGGGCATTGGTATTTATGATGGTGTCAACATCACTATTTCAGGTGTAAGTATATCCGGTAACTGGGGGGATGGCATATACCTTGGAACGATGGATGACAAAGATGATATATATGGCTGCGATAATATAAAAATTGAGAACTGTAAAATTTTCAACAACAGAAGAAGCAATATTTCTATTGTAGACGCTGATAATGTTACCATCGACAGATGTACCATTTCCGATGCAAAAGGTACGGCTCCTCAATGCGGCATTAATATTGAACCCAACAGAGACAGCAGCGGCAGGATTCCGGAAGATGCGATATGCAAGCATATCAGGATTACCAATACAACAATTAACGTACTTGGGAAAAACGATTATTATGGGCAGTATTTTTGCTTTATGACGGCTTATTATCCTAACGATAAGTCCATGCATACGGCAGATGATATGATTATTGATAATTGTACACTGAATGGGGATTGCGGTAATTATTCAGGAACAAATGTAACAATATCCAATACTGTGATTAGGGGAACCTTTTATGATTATCAGGGAACGAAATTAAACAATGTAAGTTATGAGGGTATATGGAGAGGTTAGAAACATCCATACCTTTCTGATAAGCATATTTTACGGCTGACAGAAAATAAAGAGCCAATAAAAGTTTGCTATGTGATAAACTGGGTTTATACTGATCAGTTGAGACGGACTGTTGCAAAAGCAGATGATCCATTTGCTTTTGCAACAGTTTTTTATCATCATTTTTTGATAAGAAGACTGGAACTGTAAAGTAATGAAAGTTATTATGTATTATCATGCCCATAATAGAAGCGTCTGCATTGGAAATTCTGAAACGAATTACATATCTTTTGGGAATGGCAGTAAAAATCTTATTTTGCTGCCCGGATTAGGAGACGGACTATCTACTGTAAAAGGAATGGCAAAAGATCAGGCAGAAGCCATGACTGCTCTCTGTATTTCAAAAGCGGATATTTTGGGCATTTCTCAAGGCGGTATGATAGCGCAATATCTTGCGGTTGATAATCCCAGTTTTGTGGGTAAACTTATTCTGGCGGTAACAAGTGCAAAGCCAAATGAAATAATAGAAAAACAATTGGCGCTTGGATTGATTGCCCGGGAAAATATAAGATTTGATTTTCCTTTGTGCCTCTGTGCAAATGCTCTTGACTTCCCTGCACTCCTATGTTATCATTCAGTCAACGGTTTGGAACGCTCCCGTACACAAAGGCTATTTGTGTACGGGAGTTTTTTCTGTGTTTGGGAGGAAACAATGAAAAACAAAAGCATTTTCCACGATTTTATCAAGTATGTATCTTTGAATATTCTTGGGCAAGCCGCGTTTTCGTGCTATACGGTAGCGGACACTTTTTTTGTGTCTGCCAACTTGGGCGCGGATGGTATTACGGCCCTTAATTTGGCTTTCCCTATATTCTGCCTTATCAATGGCACGGGATTGATGATTGGCATGGGTGGCGGTACGAGATACTCCATTCTAAAAAGCCGTGGAGATGATGAAAAAGCGGATAGGATCTTTACCTCCGCTATCTGTATGACAGCTTGCGCTGCATTGGTGTACATATTTTTTGGAGCATTTCTTTCTGGAGCAGCCACAAAGATATTGGGTGCAGATAATACCGTGTTTGATATGACGAGTACCTATCTGAAAGTTATGCTGCTGTTTGCTCCTGCCTTTCTGTTCAATCACCTTTTCCAATGCTTTGTGAGAAACGATGGGAACCCCTCGCTTTCCATGGCTGCTATGATAGCGGGAAGTCTCTCCAATATTGTACTCGACTATATTTTTATTTTCCCACTCCGCATGGGGATATTTGGAGCGATTTTTGCTACCGGGCTAGCTCCCGTTATCAGCATGGCCGTCTTATCCTCTTATTTCATCCGGAAAAAGAACAGATTTCGTTTTATAAAATCTCTGCCAAAAGCAAGGAGCGTGTTTAAAATCCTGTCAAGCGGCGTACCTTCTTTCGTTACCGAAGTCACTTCGGGGGTTGTGATGCTTGTATTCAACTTCATTATCCTTGGATTAGAGGGAAATATTGGTGTAGCCGCTTTTGCAGTTATTACAGTCATCTCTCTTGTAGTTGTTGCTATCTACACAGGATTATCCCAGGGCATCCAACCAATCATCAGTCTGAACCACGGAGCCGGCAATCCATCCAATGTAAAAAGCATCTTAAAGTACGCTTTGATTACGTTGCTTATTATATCAGGTGCAATCTATACTATTATATTTTTCGGTGCGTCACAGCTCGTATCTATTTTTAACAGCGAAAACAACCATGTTCTGCAAGCCCTGGCAGTTGCAGGTTTGAGACTGTATTTTTTGGCCTGCCCATTTATCGGATTTAACATTGTGACTGCCACTTACTTTGCATCAACGGAACAGCCTCGCCCGGCTCGAATCATTTCATTTTTAAGGGGATTTTTTGTGCTTATCCCTATGGCTTTCCTGCTTTCTGCACTTTTGAAAATAACCGGCGCATGGTGTGCCTATCCATTGACAGAATTTATCGTTACCTGGGCTGGAGTGGTATTTTATATCTCATCAGTCAAACGCAATGTCCTGCCAAGGCGGTAAATGGAATCGCCATATCCTTTTAAATTAACATCTATTTCTTTTCCTTAATCTTATCCCCGATCACCTTTTTCGCATATTCCAATTGGTTATCGTATCCGTTCTCATAATATTCTTCGCTGTCAAACTCATACACGTCATCCGGCTCTATCCCTATACCGTGAATGTTATTGCCCTTCGGCGTAAAATATGTGCTTACCGTAAGTTTTAGGGCAGTCCCATCAGACAAAGACATGACCTTCTGTACAATGCCTTTTCCAAAAGTAGTAGTTCCTATCAGTTCTCCGATCCCATAATCCTTTATCGCCCCAGCCAGTATTTCCGACGCGCTTGCCGAATATCCATTAATTAAAACCGCCAAAGGCTCATCAAAAACACTTTTGCCGTCGCAGGAATATTCTGTACGGTTCCCCTCCCTGTCTTCAGTATATACAATCAATCCTTCCGGAAGTATCTGTCTGGCAATCTCCACTACCGCGCTTAAATTCCCGCCCGGGTTTGCACGCAAGTCCAGCACCAGGCCTTCCATCCCTTGTTCACTAAGCGCTGCCATAGCTTCCGCAAATTGGTCTACCGTGATATCATCAAATTCCGTAATCTGTATATATCCCACTTTATTATCATACAGTTCATATTTCACAGTAGGGCTTTCAATCTTTCTGCGTTCCACCGGTATCTGAAGGTAATCCGCCTCGCCCTCCCTGTAAATCGTAAGCTGCACTTTTGTGCCTTCCTCACCTTTTATCCTGCCTACGATATCAGACAATTCCATTCCCTGCATAGGCTCCTCATTTACCATATATATAACATCGCCGTCGCGCAGCCCTGCTTCCTCTGCCGGGGTGCCCTCAAACACGCCGCTGATATATGCCATACCCGTCTGGGCATCCATCCCTACATAAGCCCCGATCCCGTAATAAATCCCCTCTGTCTGTTCCATCAGGTCTTCCAGGTCATCTTCGGTATAGTAAGTGGAATAGGGATCCCCCAGGGAAGCTACTACCCCTTGATACATGCCGTCTATCAGATCAGCGGTTTTTATATCTTCCTGGTAATAATAATCTGAAATTGCCTGTTCAATTACTTCAAGCTTTTTCATCGTCATATCATTGACAAGGTTATCCTGTTCCTTTGTCGTTTCCTGGCTGAGTATTTTTTCCATCCTCATTCTGTGGATGCTGCAAAGCTGCCTCACCGTATAGATACAGCACAAAATCAAAAGACATAAAAGCGCACCCGAAATCATCCCGTTGCGGAAACTTTTTCTGTTTTTCCCCTCATCTTCTTTCCTGTTCTGTTCCCCATTACCGTCTGTATTATTTAAATATCCATTCAAATTATATTCCACTTTCCTTCATCTCCACATTACTTGCTCAAATAATTCCAAGGACTAACATAACTCCCATTCAGCCGTACGCTAAAATGTAGATGATTGCCTGTAGACCGCCCCGTTGAGCCTACTGCCGCAATATTTTGCCCCTTTGTCACAAAATTGCCTTTTGAAACATACAATGCAGATGCGTGCATATAAATGGTATACAGTCCATCCCCATGATCAATCATCACATAGTTTCCCATAGAATTACTGTAATCCGCCGCAACTACCTTGCCGTCATAGGCAGCCAGAATCGGCGACCCTCCCGGTGCAGCCATATCCAGCCCGTTATGGAATCTCTCCACCCCTAAAATAGGATGCATCCGGTTCCCATATTCGCTGGATATTGCCGTATAAGATGGCGCCGGCCACTTGAACATCCCCCCGTCATAT
Source organism: uncultured Lachnospiraceae bacterium (assembly GCA_910576535.1). Taxonomy (GTDB): domain Bacteria; phylum Bacillota; class Clostridia; order Lachnospirales; family Lachnospiraceae; genus Kineothrix. Next base: position 248,452 of record CAJTKK010000001.1, read on the forward strand.
TTCAGCCTGCTTTCCTCTGCCAGCCTTGCTTTCTCTTCAGCTACTGCTTTTTCCAATATGGCAATCGTTTCATTCTGTTCTTTGATATATGCCTCATATTCAGCTATCGCTGTTTCCTTTGCATTGATGTCATTGCTTACCTGTTCAATTCTGTTTTTCTTTTCATCAATCAAAGTGTTTAACGAGGCCTCCTCGCTTTCCACCCCCGCCTTCGCATCTTCCAGATAGCTCCTTTCCTCTTCTAGCTGTTCCTTATACAATTCTATCAATTCCCTTGTAGCCACGTATTTATCCAGCATCATCCTGTCATATGCCGAAAGCATCTCTATATACTCCGCTTTATTTAACATATCGCCAAAGCTTTCAGAAGAAAAAATAAGTTCCATATACAAATTATCCCCTTTTTCGTACATAAACTTAATTCTTTCCTTCATCGCTTCATATTGATTCTCCTGATCTTCCACCGCCGCCGCAAGTTCCTCCTGCGTCTGTATAATCTCAGCCTCTTTTTCTTTTATTTTGCTTTTTAAGCCCGCTATTTTTTCTTGTACTGTTGCAAGCTGCCCATCCAGCCTTTCAACATATTCCGTCAAATCCTGTTTAGATGCTTCCAGCTCTTCTTTTATTTTCTTTACATCGGTAAGATCCGACTGGAGCTGTTCCTTTAATTCCCTGGCGCTTTCAATTTCCTGCTCTTTTTCTTTTATTAAATCGCTGGTCAGCCCGGATGCCCTTGCATCCATTACCCCAGGCTCTCCTCCTGCCAGATAAGCGGCAATAGGAATACAAAGAAAAGCGCACAAGGCATTTTTCCATCGTTTCATGCACGTACCTTTCCGCTAACCTTTTACAGCCATTTTCCCTTATGAGCCTATACTCTCAAATGCTTTCTTACGGTTACTATGCTTCCGATAAATCCAATGCCCACCCCCATTGCAACGGATACCGGGAACAAAATATGAAAAATTGTCTCCACCGGAAGGAAATGAAGCAACTGCGTCAGCATTTCAAACCGCTCTGTCACATATAAAATCATCTGATTATATATAACGTAAATAATGCCTAATGGCACCAGGGAACCGATCAGGCCTATCAGCATCCCTTCAATAACAAACGGGGATCTTACAAAAAAATCCGTAGCTCCAATGTATTTCATAATATTGATTTCTTCTTTTCTCACGGATATGCCAATAGTGACCGTATTACTGATCAGGAAAATAGAAACAGCAAACAAAATAGCGATAATGCCAAGGGAAACATATGCAATCAGGGCATTTACACCGCTTAAAGTCGTTGCCGTAACCTCTGATTTATTAATTCTCCTGATGTCTTCAATGGATTCCAGATAAGTAACCAGCGCCGGCTGCAGCGAAACATCGCTTAGATAGATTTCATAATGGGCTGACTCAGACAATGGGTTTTCCGTAAAGCCATCCACATATTCTCCAAGATAGTCGTCTTTAAAACTTTCCCATGCTTCTTCCGCCGACACAAAATTTACATTGGAAACCTCCACCCTCCGGGAAATCAAATCCCCGATTTCTGCAATTCTCGTGTCACTGACCCCCTCTTTAAAAAAGACAGTAACCGATATGCCTTCTTCCGCCGTTTTTACAATATGCTGGAAATTCGATAAAATTGCATAAAAAATGCCAAATAAAAATAAACATGCCCCAATTGTCGCTATGGATGCCAGGGAAAACCATTTATTCCTTACAATATTCCGGAACCCCTGCCCTATCGTATAAAAAAATGTACTAATCCTCATCAATATAACCGCCCTTTTCCTCATCACTTACAATGATTCCTTTTTTCATTGTAATGACTCTTTTCTGCATGGAATTTACGATCTCCCTGTTATGGGTTACCACTAGAACCGTCGTGCCGTTTTCATTAATCTGCTCTAACAGCTTCATAATTTCCCATGAGTTTTTAGGATCCAGATTACCGGTCGGTTCATCGGCCAGAAGGATTGTGGGACGGTTGACAAGAGCCCTGGCCAGCGCAACCCTCTGCTGCTCGCCTCCCGAAAGCTGTTTCGGCTTCGCTTTATACTTTCCTGCAAGCCCTACAGTAGCAAGGATACTGGGCACATTTCTCTTAATCTCTTTATTCGATACCTGGATGATCCGCTGGGCAAATGCTACATTCTCATATACATTCCGGTCCTTTAGCAAACGGAAATCCTGGAAAACAATTCCCAGATTCCTCCGGAACTTTGGAATTTTCCTATGTTTGATTTTTACCAGATCATATCCCATTACATTGATATTCCCTGAAGTAGGGGTCAATTCCCTCAGCAGCAGCTTTATCATCGTAGATTTTCCCGAGCCGCTGTCGCCTACGATAAATACAAACTCCCCTCTATTAATATGTAAACTGACGCCATTTAATGCCGGCGCCCCTGTCGCATATGCCTTACTGACATTCTCGAGAGTAATAATCTCGTTCTCTAAAACCGTATGCTTCTTTCCTCTTTTTCTCTTCTTTTCCTTTTCTGCCAATGTATTTCACCCACCTGCCAATTTTATCCGTATTTAATATTCAAAAGTTTCCATATATTTCATATATTTTACAACCATCAAAGCAATCTTAAACGTAATCGCATCCTCAAAAACCCTTAAATCCAGGCCTGTGCTTTTTTGCAGTTTATCCAGACGGTAAACCAAAGTATTCCTGTGAATAAAAAGCTGTCTTGACGTCTCTGAGACATTCAGGCTGTTTTCAAAAAATTTATTAATCGTTGTCAGCGTTTCTTCGTCAAAATCATCCGGGCTTTTCCCTCCAAATATTTCTTTAATGAACATCTTGCAAAGGGGGATTGGAAGCTGGTAAATCAAACGTCCAATGCCAAGCTCGCTATATGCCACAATATCCCTTTCGCCAAAGAAAATCTTCCCTACATCAAGAGCCATCTTAGCTTCCTTGTAGGAACGGCTCACATCCTTGATTTCACTTACGATCGTCCCATAAGAAATCCGTACGCCCCTCAGGTCTTCCTTACCCAGCGTGTTTTCTGTGCTTTTTGCCGCTTTCTCAATTTCCTTTGCCGGATCGCCTTCCGAAAGATCCTTTACCACTATAACATTATTTTCGTCCACAGCGGTAATGAAATCTTTGCTATTGCTTCCAAAATTTGCCCTCACCATCTCAAGCACATTGCTGTCCTTGCTGTTTTCTGTTTCAATAATCATAACCACCCTTTTTACATCCGTCTGAATATGCAGCTTTTTCGCCCTGCTGTATATGTCTACCAGAAGAAGGTTATCGAGCAGAAGATTTTTAATAAAATTATCTTTGTCAAAACGTTCCTTGTACGCCACAAGAAGACTCTGGATCTGAAAAGCTACCATCTTTCCGAGCATATATACATTTTCCCCTGGCCCGCCCACAATCAGAATATATTCCAGTTGCTGTTCATCAAAAATTTTAAAATATTGATATCCTTGAATCTCCTGGGAGTCCGCCGGCGAACCTGCAAACCCTGCCGCAGCGCCGGCACAGCTTTCCATATCGGGCGTTGTAGACGCGACTTCTTTCCCATCCACATCCATAACGCATAATTCTACCCTTGCAATAGATTTCAGGCTGTCAATCGTGTTCTGTAAAATTTGGTTTGAAATCATTTCCCCACTCCTTCTCTTATCCTCATTATGCGTCTGCTTTTCCGATCAATTATGCAAAATCTACAAAGCATACCTCAAATAATTACCCGTTTTTTATGCCTTCTTCTAATTTTAATTGAAAAACACAAAAAAATCTATACTATATAAGCATAAATTTGTGTATTTTTAATGATTTTATAAAAAAACGGCTTTGCCACTTAATGTCCCTCTGGCAAAGGACTTTCCTATAAGAAAACAAAAATGCGTTTCATGCGCTCCTGCATCCAAAATTTCTGGCAGCACAGCTTTTATCCCACGCACAGATGCGCATCCCCGTTCTTATCATATAGGAAGTTTAGAGAATTTTCCTATGTGGGTCCGGGTATCAAAAGGCCTATATATAAAAAGCAGACTTGAAATACATGTCATCCCAAATCTGCTCACTCTCCGTCCTCATTCCCATTCTTAAAGCGGTTCATCCGTCTATGGAAAATTTTTTTATAAATCTTATCCGTAACCTTTTTGCGGAAAGGTTCTTTCGTTCCATCAAGTATCATATCCTTTGAAATGCCCAGCCATACTTCTGCATTGACAAAAGGCTTTGCCTCTATCATCCATTTTTCCTGCCTGCCGGCAGAAATCTGGGATATCACTGCAGTCGGCGCAATATCATTTATTCTGTTTATAATTTCTTCAAACTCTTTTTCGCCGCTGGCAATCACTCCGCTGCCGCCAATCAGGATACCTTTTTGAAACGTTTCCAAAGCTTCCCGCAGCAAACAGGTTTCTTTTTCTGATTCCGCAAGAAGAAATATTTTCTTGCCGCTGCGTACCAGCCTTCTCAAGAACTCCTTCAGAAAAACCAGGTTTTCCACCTCATACAGCCTGCTGGCAGACTGGATATCCGCCACTTTAAGGATATCCGCATCCCCGCACAAAGTCATATCCATAGCTTCTATTTCATTCTTTTCTTCCTCATTCTCCCCCGCCATAATGAGCATAGGGGCAGTAATGTACAAAATGGTGTTCAGCCCTCCGCCCCCGACATAATCATCCAACAAACCCAAGGATTCCTTCAGGGAATAATCGGTAAGAGTAACCCCCAATATATTTATTCTTTGCATATCCCACCTTTATCTTTTTAAATGTCCTTGTCCTTGACTTGCCAATTATACCAAAAATATGATATACTTGCAACATGAGGATTAATACTTATCAAATTGGAGGTGACAATTATGGATATCCCGGCATTATCTATGGGGCTTGCCCAAACCAAAGTCCTTAACGAATTCGGCACAGCAATGCTCGCGAAATCATTGGATAATTTAGAATCCACCGGAGCGCAGATGGTAGATATGATGAAATCTTCCATGGAGCTGTCAGTAAATCCGGCGGTCGGCGCAAATATTGACATTTCTTTATAATATGCGTCAATATTTCCCGCTTTCAGAGCAGAACCAATTCAAGGCTCATGTAGAAAAGCACTATTATGATTGCAACCAAAAGAGGGATGGTAAATAATTTTCCTTCCTTCTTTTCTTTTCTGGCTGTCCAGACCGCGCGGAGATTTCCTTCGCGTTTTTCATTTTTTGCGATCCATGCCAGCACACATCCCGCCAAGCTGGTAGTGACTGCAGCCAAAATAAGGTATATGCCAATAACCAAAAACAGCATATCTGTTGTCAGCATAGCCTGCGCATCCTGCATACCTTCTATGCCGTTCCCTGTCCCGGTATCTAACAGATACATCATACATACCTGCTGCGAATTAATCACCACATGCACAAGAACGGAACTCCACAGGCTTCCTGTCGCTTCGATCAGCAATACCACGATCACGCCTATGACAAAAGCATAAGCCGCCTGGTTAAAGTTCATATGCATCAGCGCAAAAAGCAATGCCGACAAAAGCATTGCCTGCATCGCTGTGCCTGATTTTTTATATCCTTGATAGAAAATCCCTCTGCATATCAGTTCTTCATTAAACGGGCCAAGCACACCCATCAGAAGAAGCATAGCAAAAAAAGGGGCATCCAGAATTTCATTGCTTATTGCAGCCACCGCATTATCAACAAAAAGCATTGAAACCGCGTTAATAAGGGTAATCAGCGGCATGGACAAAAAAGTAAAAAGGATAATCATAAACACCGTCGAAGTTTTAATTTTATGGAAACCGGCAAACTGAATAAGGTTTTCCTTTGAAAGAAAAACCCCAAAAGCAACCGGCATCAATAAAATCAACTGGCTAACAATCAAATTAGGCACAATGCCCAACTTGACTGCCGGATATAACAAAGCCAGCAATACCACTGCCCCTATATTCAGAAGAACCGATGCCAGGAAAATCCTGTTTACTTTTTTACCATTCATTTTATCCTAGCTTTCCATCATGAAATTAACTAATTTCGTAATATCTTCCGGTTCATAAGCAATTAATTCCAGCTCTGCGATCGTACCGTCGGAAAAGATATTAGCCATAGAAACATACTGGGACAGTTTTGATTTTAAATTCAGTCTGTCGCCTTCTCCGGTAACCAGCTCTACTTTTCCTGAACAACTGTCAATTACCTTAAAAAACTTATCAATATCTGTAATATTCTGTACTTTCATAATAGTCTCCTTTCCTGCAAAACGGATATCTTTTACCGCTTTGACTCACATCATGATTATACTGATATCACAAAATGATTGCAATTGTGATTTTGACTAATTTAACCTGATATTTTTTCCCGTTATTGTAATTTTTCCCTCTTTTAAGAGATGTCCTACGGCACGTTTGAATTCATTTTTGCTCATTTGCATTTCCCTGCGTATCGTTTCCGGCGACGCCTTATCGTTAAATGGCAGCACACCGTCATATTCCTCGAGGACTGCCAATATCTTGACCGCATCCTTGCCTATTTGAAGGTAAGACTTTTCACGGATGCTCAGATCCAGCTTTCCATCCTCTTTCACCCCGGTCACCCTGGCCGATATCAGGTCGCCCACCTGAATATCCCCATACATCTCCTTGGTCGGGATTAAGCCGGAAAATTTATCGTCCACCGCTACAAAAGCCCCGAAATTTTTGCTTATTTCATAAACATGCCCTTCTATCCTGTCATCCCTTTTATAGCCGCTGTCTGTCCTCAAATAAGTATATACTTTCATCGTTGCGCAAAGCCGGTCGCTTTTATCAATGTAAAGCCCTACCAGGCATTCGTCCCCTGGCCGGAGCTGTTTTGTCTGCTCACGGAACGGCAAAAACAAATCCTTTTCCAGCCCCCAATCCAGAAATGCTCCGATCGCCCCTGTCTGGGAAACCTTAAGAAGCGCAACTTCCCCTAAAGAAATCTTCGCCTCGTTTGTTGTTGCTATCATTCTGTCCCTGGAATCACGGTAAATAAACACTTCCAGCTCATCGCCGGTTTCCGTCCCCTCCGGCACCTGCTTCTTAGGAAGAAGCACCCGCTCTTCTGTTTCCTCGTCATCCGGGGAAACATATACCCCAAAGTCCACTTTCTTTACTACTTTTACCTTTTGTCTTTCGCCTAATCGAATCATGATTCCTCCCCCATATTCCTGCAGTCAAATTCTACGATGCAATACGGCTGCCCTTCCCTGTTATTCAAAGAAACCGCCGCCTTTCCCCCATTTTTATAAACAACCGGATAAATCCTGTCCCCCAGATGGGCCTGCTTTTTATACTCAGCCCTCATCTGCCTGACCGACATGCCTTCTTCCAGGCATTCTGCCGGCAGGCACTCCAGCGCAATGCGGATATACTGCCCGTTATTTACATGATTGTTCGTGTCCAGATGATGTTTTTTTACCTCCAGCGCTTCCATTCCTGCGCCTCCGGATGCCGGAAGCGCTATTTTCCTTGGCGCATAATCCATAGGCAGTTTTTCCCCTATTTCATATGCCTCCAACATTTCCGTCCCCGGCCGTGCAGGATGCATCTTTTCCATGTCCATCAGTGTCCATAAAGTATTGGCATAAGCCAGCCTTTCCCCCTGCTCAGATTCCATTACAAAATTACGGTATCCCAAAAAGCCCCGAAAAGCATACGGCACTGTGCCAATATCCACCTTTTCCCCAAGCCCCGGATACCGTTCAACAACTATCTGCCACGCGGACAGCACCCATGCCAAATGTCTCTCTTTCAGATATTCCAGCCCTACCCCTGCATCCTCCGAATGGAAAGTGGAACAGTCCTGAAAATAATCCAGCAGCGACCCTAAAGATAAACAGCCATTGTTATCAATTTCGCTGTATCTTATGCGGCTGTGAAACGTATACATTTTTCCTATCACTTCTCCCTCTCTTCTGTCGTCTTGATTATTCTGTCATTCCGGCTTTCCCTTTTTTCATTCTGCATACAAGGTACCAGCCTTAAGAAGTAATTATATCACATTTGTAAACTAATCTGCAATTAAGATTGAATTTTTCTTATATTTTTTTAAATTATTATTATATTTTCCGCAATGACAGTAAATTATATATATTTTTTCAAATATTAATGACCCGATGGATTTTCCACCGGGTCATCTTAGCTGGGCTACAAGGATTCGAACCTTGAAATGACGGAGTCAGAGTCCGTTGCCTTACCGTTTGGCGATAGCCCATTAGTATTATATTTACTCGCTACATTTTGGTATTATACATGATTCCTTTTCATTTTGCAAGCATTATTTTTCATTTTTTTATTTTTTTAATATTTCCCTTCTCACCCCCATCTGTCCGGCAATGCCTTATGCAAGGAAATATAATAAACTTATATACATTTCATTGCATAAGGCGCACATCGCCCAAAGAAATTTTAATTTCCGGATCCTATTATAAAACATCTCCGAACAATGGGGTGGAAAAATAACGCTCTGCCGTATCCGGAAGCACAGTAACTACTGTTTTCCCCTTCCCCAGTTTCTTTGCCAGCTTAAGAGCCGCCGCTACATTCGTGCCGCTGGAAATCCCACACATAATCCCCTCCAGCCTAGCCAAATCCTTTGCAGTGCATATGGCTTCCTCGTCCGATACAATATAAACGTCATCGTATATCTTTTGGTTTAAGTTTGCCGGAATCAGCCCATCGCCAATCCCCATCTGCAAATGAGTCCCGACCGTCCCCCCGGCCAGTATTGCAGCGTTTTCCGGCTCTACTGCCCATATCGTAATCCCCGGGTTCTGTGCCTTCAATACCTCCCCAATCCCGCTTATCGTCCCGCCAGTGCCTATTCCGGAGCAAAACCCGTCAATAGGCCCTGCCACCTGCTCCATAATCTCCAGCCCGGTACGGTGTTTATGCACCAAAGGATTTGCCGGATTTTCAAATTGCTGCGGCACATAGACCTTGGGATTTTCCTCTTTCATTCTTACCGCCATAGCAAGGCATTCCTCAATACAATCGCCAATATTCCCTGCATCATGGACAAGAATCACTTCCGCCCCATAGTGACGCACTAACTTTCTGCGTTCTTCGCTGACCGAATCCGGCATAATAATAACCGTCCGATAGCCCTTAACTGCCCCAACTAATGCAAGACCAATCCCCTGATTACCGCTTGTCGGTTCCACAATCACAGTATCTTCCCGTATCAGCCCCTCCTTCTCCGCCTGGCAGATCATATGATATGCCGTTCTTGTCTTAATAGAACCCCCTACATTCAAACCTTCAAATTTCACCAGCACTTCTGCATTTTCCGGGTCGCTGTTCATGCGGTTCAAACGTATCATCGGCGTATGCCCAATGGCATCCAGCACATTGTTAAAAATCATAATAAGCCTCCAACTCCCCCTGTTTTTGATGCCTATTATTCTACCATAGACAAACTCCCAAAAGCAAGCAGCTTGACCCGCCGGCTTGCATCCTGCCCATATGCTATTTGCAGCTACCGGAATGCGGGAGTAATGCTGCCAAAAACCATATACCATTTTTAGATACAAGCTCCGGCAGGAATTCCGCATACCTGTTTTTGAAAAAAGGGGATCGAGTTATAACTGCAGCGCTGTTGGCCCGCCTGCCGTTTAGCAACACACGGAAAAACAACGGCTGCCCTATTCGGAAATTAAAGATGTTCTGTTTGTAGCTGCCACGTCAGACAAAAAGCACACTTTGAAACAAGCTGCAAGAGATATGGGTGTTTTATGGATATACCCAAAAAAGGGGGCTGTGATAGGACTACGTGAAATAAATTATCAATTCGATAATGTAATGATGGAGAAAATCAAAAAAATTTTCCTGTTTTTTTGTTCCTATTTTTGGCATTTTAGTAAACCGCCGGTATTATGACATACAAAGGAGGATACCAAGAATTTTTTCTCTTGGTTGCCCTTGCGGCAATCTTCTGTTTCATAAAAAAACCGGAGCAAGAGAAAGGCCACCAGTACACACTACTAACTATTTTTCTTTTTGTATTCCGTTCCCCACTCTACCATAGCGTCTAAAATAGGTTTTAGGCTATATCCTGTTTCCGTTAAAGTATATTCTACCCGTGGCGGTACTTCTGGATATACTTTCCGGGTAAGCAACCCGCTGTTTTCCATTGAGCGCAAATTAGCAATTAATACTTTTTGAGATACATTTCCAACAGATTTTTTTATTTCTCCAAATCGTTTTGTACCGTCTAATAAGTCACGGATAATAAGAACTTTCCAGCGGTCACTGATAAGCATTAAAGTGGTTTCTACCGGACAGGCAGGTAAATTTTTTTCCATGAAAAACCCCCATTTCTTCACAATAGTTTCTTTCAGGTAACTACAGCACAATAAAGTGCTTACTTTACGTTTTTACCCTACGGGCATATTATAATCTTGCAAGCGGGAAAAAACAAGCCGCAAACAAAATTAAAAAAACAGGAGGAACAAAACTATGAAAATCGCAGTTATTTGTGCAAATGGCAAAGCGGGTAAGCTGATTGCCGAGGAAGCTATCGTAAGAGGGGCAGACGTTACCGCCGTTGTGCGTGGAGAAAACCAGTCAGCAGCAACAAGCGTCATCAGAAAAGACCTGTTTGATTTGACCGCAGCCGATTTGGAAAACTTTGATGTTGTAATTGACGCTTTTGGTGCATGGACGCCGGAAACCCTGCCGCAGCACAGCGCTTCTCTAAAACATCTTTGCGGCCTTGTAAGCGGCAAAGAAACGAGACTCCTTGTCGTTGGCGGTGCGGGAAGCCTGTATGTGAACCCGGAACATACCATACAGATTATGGACGGGGCAGACTTCCCGGAAATGTTCAAGCCGCTTGCTTCCAATATGGGGAAGGCTCTTGATGAGCTTCGTACCAGAACCGACGTGAAATGGACATATATCAGCCCTGCCGGTGATTTTCAGGCAGACGGGGCAAAAACCGGGAAATACATCTTAGGCGGTGAAGAATTGACATTGAACTCTAAGGGAGAAAGCGTAATCAGTTATGCCGACTATGCGGTTGCTATGGTTGATGAGGCGTTAAATGGAAACCACATTCAGCAGAGAATTTCAGTTGTAGCAGAATAAGCGCGCTGGATAATCAACCAGTCAAATACAGAAATCCCTCTGCCCCGTAACGGTAGGGGGATTACTTACAGAAGGAAATATGCCCCTTACAGACAATAGAAAGGAGAGCTCTATGACACAGGCAGAAAGACTTGCTTTTCTGATAAAATATCTCATAAGCGAAAATAACGAACTAAAATCATTCCATATTCCCGTAGAGGAAAAGGCAAGGAAACGGCTGTTACGCTCTCTTATGAATATTCGCCCGCCAAAACCAGTTACAAAAGATTTTTTAAACATACAGGACGAATATTTGCAAAGAGAAAAAACAGAGAAAGGCATTATCTCTTTAGCAGATATTCCATTCATGAAATCCGGGTTTTATTTATGGCAAGGCGATATTACACGTTTATCTGTAGACGCGGTTGTAAACGCTGCAAATAGTGCAATGTTAGGCTGCTTTGTTCCCTGCCATGGGTGTATTGATAACGCCATTCATTCTGCCGCAGGCATAGAACTCCGTCTGGAATGTTCCCGTATCATGGGGAAAAAACTTTCCATGGAAGAAGATTCTATGGAAAAGGAACATTCCATGAAAAAACAGAAAACAGAAGAGCTTACGGGAAAAGCCAAAATTACACAAGCCTATAATCTTCCCTGCCGTTACGTTCTGCATACTGTCGGTCCGATTATCTACGGTAAAATCACAAAAAGAGATTGTAACTTGTTATCAGAATGTTACCGTTCCTGTCTGGAACTTGCCGCAGAATATCAGTTGAAAAGTATTGCTTTTTGTTGCATTTCTACTGGGGAATTTCATTTTCCAAACGAAACTGCCGCCAAAATAGCAATCCAAACAGTAAAAGATTATCAGGAAAAGAATCCTAGTGATATGGAGGTGATTTTTAATGTTTTCAAAGATTGCGACTACAAAATATACAAACAGTTATTGGGATAACATCGAAAAAGCGAAAATAAAAATTCAGAGTGCAGACGCTATCTTGATAGGAGCAGGGGCAGGATTGTCTACTTCTGCCGGATTTACTTATTCCGGGAAACGGTTTGAAGATAACTTCCCGGATTTCATAGCAAAATATCACTTTAAGGATATGTATTCAGCGGGCTTTTATCCCTACAAAACATTAGAAGAACATTGGGCGTATTGGAGCCGTTACATTCTTGTAAACCGTTATCAAAATGCGCCGAAAAGCGTCTATCATGATTTATACCATCTGGTACAGGGAAAAGAGTATTTTGTCTTAACAACAAATGTAGACCATTGTTTTCAAAAGGCAGGTTTTGATAAGCACCGGCTATTTTATACGCAGGGCGATTATGGGTTATGGCAATGTTCAAAGCCTTGTCACAATAAAACTTACGATAACGAACCCATGATTAAAAAAATGGTTGCCGAACAAAAAAATATGCGTATTCCGTCCGGCTTAGTTCCGCATTGCCCGTTTTGCGGTGCGCCCATGTCAATGAATTTACGGGCAGACGATACCTTTGTTGAAGATAACGGCTGGCATATAGCAGCAGACAGGTATCAAACCTTTGTAAGCCGTTATAAAGACTTGCATATGGTATATTTAGAATTAGGCGTTGGCGGTAATACGCCAGGAATTATTAAATATCCATTTTGGCAAATGACCTGCAAGAATCCCAATGCTTCTTATATATGCATCAATCTGTCCAAAGCCTATATCCCAACAGAAATCAAAAAACAATCTATCGTTATTGCCGGTGACATCGGAGAAGCATTGACGCATATAAAGAATCGTTTCTCAGAGCAAACAAGCGACAAGTTTTATAAATCCAGAAATTTTTAAATATTTTTTATCTCCATTCCGCCCTCGGTTCTGCCGGGAGTTCCACCTCCACTGGCGGATCCCCGCCGTAAGATGTTCCGTAAAGGTCATAGGCATCAAAGCTTAAGTATATATGCCCATCTGATATATAGAAATCAAATTCCCCGATATCGCGACCCTTGATGTCATCCAGTGCGCCCGTCTCTTCCGTATAAGGGTCTGCGATAACAACCGCATCTGCAATCTGATCCGTAATCTGATCCGCCGTCCCTTCCAGAATGTCGGTAAGACAGAGTGCTTCCCCAGTATCGGTGCGGAAATTATAATAACGGTTTTCGCTTTCCCTCATGCCGCCAAGGTACATTTCCCATGTCTGGCAGACGCTCACATACCGCGCTGTCTGTGCCATGACCTTGGTGGAAACGGTATAATAATAGCTTTCCGATTGGGGCGGATTTCCTTCCACGATATCCCATAAATCAACCAACTCGCCGCTGTCATCGTTCAAAAACGCATCCTGAAGCCCCTCAAAAAAGGCATTGACTGTCTTATAGCCGTCCGTGCCTTCGGGAAAATCCGGGATTTCATACCAGATTTCAATATCATAGCCGCGGGAATCAATCGTAGTGCGCCGGATATTCCCCTCCGTGCTTACCGCCGCATTTTCCGGGGCAGGCGCCTTACTGCCTGCGGCTGTGCCGTTTCCGCTCCGGAGCAGTGCGGCCAGTTCTTCCGCATCCATCCAGTTACCGACCCATGACCAGCTTACATCGCTTGCGCCGAGATGCCCATTCCCCAGATTCCAGTCCTGCCATGTCAGGTACCATGCCATATCCTGTCCGGCGGCTTCAGCCTCGCTGCGGGTAAGGAACACGCCGTCAAGGGAAGAGACAAGGGAGCCGTATTCGTCACTGAGCAGGAGCCCGCTGTACCCGTCTTCGGGCCAGTTGTCGTAATCCTCATACTGGTATATCTGCCACTTGTCCTCCGTCAGCGTGCCAAAATCATAGGCGCCCTCAAAAACACCATGCTCCGCAATATATTCCCTGAATTTGTCCAACGACGGGGCGGTATCGCCATACAGGAAAAAGTCCTCGTATGTATGGGCAAGCTCCGCCATGCCATCCGTAAATGTGTAAAATCCCGCATCCGTAAGCAGCCCTTTGTCCGTCACGGCTATATCTCCGTGGATTTCCCCCAGCCTTCCTCCGGCGCCGGCTGATGCTTCTCTGCCGTTCCAGCAGTATATCCGCGACACATCAGCCATACAGCCGCTGTCATTCCCATAGCCGACATCCGCTCCCCATGCCACAAACAGGGCAGGTATGCCGTTTCCCGCGTCAAAAAGGGCGGCGCGGCAGAATGGCACGATATATCCTTCTTCCCGGCTTTCTATGATACATGTATCAAGTATCCCTGCAAAAGCTCCAGCCTGTTCCATGGTCATTGCACACTGTCCTACATCTCCTGTATAGGGCAGGGCGGCAAGGGTTTCTTCCGGGAAAAGAAGTTCCTCTGTGGCCTCCGCATCTTCTTCCGGAGCGGCTTCCTGTTCTGCGTTTTTTGTTTCGGGGGCATCTCCCTGCCAGGCTTCCGTCTCCACATGAATGGAATTTTCAGCCGTTTTTCCATTATCATTATTGATGACCGCTGCAATACCCGCAGCAGCTCCGCCGATCAGGATAAGCCCGGCGCCTGCCACGGCCGCTGTCTTAATGGAAATGCCTTTCAAGGCATGGACGGCTGTCCTTGTAACAGGACGGGCAGATGCCCCGGAAAAGGAAGAGGCGGAAGACGCAGCCCCCTGTTCCATGGCCCTTGATGCCGCCTGTGCCGCTTCCCCTGCATCCGTGCACGCCCCTGCCTCCATGCGGAGAAAATAGAGCAGGAGCGGTATAGGAGCAAGGCTGTGCAGCCTGATTCCCTGTTTCTTTTCATAATCAAGGACGTTTTCCTTAATCGTTTTCCTTGCGTAGTTTAAGCGGCTCTTGACGGTGTTTTCCGAGGTGTCCAGCACCTCCGCGATTTCCTTCACGCTCATTTCATCATAATAATAGAGCAAAATGCAATCTCTTTGCGCCCCGGGGAGAGCATCGACGATTCCGCCTATCATCCGGGCAGTCTCCGCATTATCGAAGGCTTCCTCCGGCACGGTCTGCCTGTCTTCGTTTTCGATATGGTCAAGGACGCTGTTCCCTTCTTCATCCTCAAGGATTGGAAGGTTGGCGTGTGTGCGGGTAAGGGCGTTCTTACAGCGATTTGCCGTCATACGCCCCAGCCATCCCCAGAAAGCCGCCGGTTCCTTTAACGTGTCGATTCTCGTATAAATCAGGAGCAGTATCTCCTGCGTCATGTCCTCCGCATCCGCCCCGGCCTTTAAGAACCTGCGGCACTGGTAGGAGACGGGCGTGTAGGCGGCGCGGAGCAGCTCCTCCATTGCCGCCGAATCGCCTTTCTGGCTCTTCTTAATCAGGGCGGCTATGTCAGTATTGTTCATCAGGATTCCTCCGTCTTACATCTGCCCAATATGGCTTTTAGTAATAATAATTATTGTCCAGTTTCTTTCCTATGTCATTCATGGTCCAGAGCTGTCCAAGCTGTATAATATTGGAAAAAGCCATCTGCCACGATAATATCTCCTGTTCCCTTGCATTTTGTTCCGCTATGCCGTTTATATGTTTCAGCCTGTCCTCCATGCGATCTTTATGTTTTTTATCCTCGTAAAGGTTTACCATCTCCTTTACATTATCTGCCCGGAGGTTGCCGATTGCCGAAATAAAGAAATTTACGGCGTCCATATAGTAATAATCCTTAGGGAACCAAGCGCCTCCGATACTCTTTGCCTGAGTTACATGCTGTTGTGCCTGTACTTGTACCCCGTAAATCTGGCTGTCTATCTCATCATTATATCTGCGGATTTCCTCATTTCTCTGTGCTGTTTCTTCATTCAGCCGCAGGATGCGCTCCTTTGATTTCTTTGCCATTATCTTTACAAGGAAAAAAGATATGCAGAGAGCAACCAGTATATAAGGCACTGATTTTATACCGGTGGGAATGAGGCTTAAAAGCACGATGATTTCCAGCGCCCGCCTGAGTTTGGATGGTTTATTTTTCTTTTTATAGATAATGAGTATGATTACGCCCCAGACGAGCAGATCCAAAATCCCCGCCCCTGTTTCTCCCATAAAAAATAACATAATTATCGTCAAGGTCTGCAAAAGAATTCCTCCAAGCACACCCGTAAAATATAACTGCTGGCCGGTACTGTATTCTGGATTGGGCGGCAGGGAGGGCTGGTACGCCTTCCGTAATTTCCCTAGTTCATAGGCCTTTTTCTGCAGCCTGTTGACTGCCCCTACTTCCTTTTTAATTTCATTCAAGCCTCTTAATAATTCTTCCCTTGTCTGTGCCATATGTTTTTCATTCCTTTCTGCCTGCAGATTTTCATGTAAGCTGTGCCTGCCTTATACTTATCCAGACACAGAAACCATCTGCAAGGTTTTATCTTTTTAAAATTTTTTAAGTAAAAACTTCCTGTCCGGTATGCACAAACGGGGAAAACGAACCAGACCGGCCCATGGGAACAGGAAACAGAAAAAGACTTTCTGCCTGCGTCATAGATTATTGTCTCAGTGCCTTACCCGTTGCGCTGTGTACTTTCTGCCTTTTCATGGCAGGGATTATCCCATTAACAATTATCCCAGAGGGGAACAGGAATCTCCGTCCACTCCGGGTCATTGCACTGCTGGGACAAATAGAAAAACGGCGCAGGATTTCATTTACCCACACCGTCATAAAGTACAGCACATAGAACCAAATCACCAGACTTCCTTATTGATAAAAGATGGAAAATCTAGTAAAATAGGTATTGGCACACAGTATTTATGCTGTGTTAGGAGGCGGTATCTCCTGCATAGGGGCTGAGAGAGCAACAACCCTTTCAGTCCTACCTTTTTTATTCATCTTGTAACTTCGATTATAACGCACTGCAATGGGTTTTTCAAGGCAAAATTGCCCTCCGACCCCTGTCACCAAGGTTAGGGCAAGGTTCTTGCCCTCTCCCTACGGATAGAGAACCCGCTGGAATAATCCTTCCTCGCAGACAAGATTTAGCTTCATCTGCTTCCCCGCACTGAACATCTCTTTCACGAGCTTATCAATCTTACCAGCCACGCTCTTGTACCCGCTGTAGCTTTCGATTCCAATCAGTGTCCGCGGTACAAACATCCTATGATTTTTCAGAGGCTTGCCGCTGTTATTGGCAGCCGGATTGTCAGCAGGCTTCGTTACTTCATGCATGGACGCTAATGCTGCGGGCTTCGTTACTTCATGGACAGGCACAGATGCGACAAGTTTCGTTATTTCATAGCAAGCACAGATGCAACAAGCTCAAGCTCTTCATGGACAGGTATAGAATAAATTGGAAAAAGAATAGGCCTGGCTGAAATGTCATTAATGATAATATTGCCAATATTTCTTGTTTAGATTTGGAACAATATTTTCATCTAAAAAATGGAGAATTAGATTTGCTTTCCGGGGGAGTTCCTTGTATTGAAAGCACATATACGCCTATGTAAAGGGATTGGATCAAAAAAATTGATCTTTTTTGTGCAAATGCTGTCAAGGCCGTTATTTTCAGCCCTGACAGCATAATAAAATCCGGTATATATACCTCTTATATTTCAAATTATATTTCAAACATCAGATCCGCATAAGTAGGATAAGGCCACACCCTTTTATCCACAAGCATTTCCAGTTCATCCACCGGCCGGCGCAAATTATCCATAGCCGCCCTTACCGCATCTTTATAGTAAAATGCCTGCTCTTTCCCTCCCGGCATAGCCCCTGCCTTTGCTTCCACTTTTTCAAGCTCCACAAGGGCTGCTTTGGCTTGCGCCAGTTTTCCGGACACTGTATTCAACATTTCCAGTTGGACAGACGCATCCGCCCCTGCTTGCTTTACAGCAATTACAGCATCTGCAAGAGTTTTGGTATATCCGGCTACCGCAGGGATAATTTGTCTGGAAGCCATGTCAATCATTGTAAGCGCTTCGATATTTATCGTTTTCGCATATGTTTCATATAGGACTTCTTCCCTGGATTCCAGCTCTGATTTTGTAAAAATATGAAATTTTTCAAATAATTTTACCGCCTTATCCGTTGTGAGGGTTTCGACCGCTTCCACCATGGATTTAATATTGGGAAGCCCTCTTTTAGCTGCTTCTTCCACCCATTCCTCGGAATAACCGTTCCCATTAAAAATAATCCTTTGATGCTTTGTCATATATTCTTTAATCAGATCATGCACCGCAAGTTCAAAATCTCCTGCCTTTTCCAGTACATCCGCCGCTTCGCAGAAAGCCTCTGCCACAATTGCATTTAAAATCGTATTAGGGCTTGCAACGGAGTCTGCCGATCCAACCATACGGAATTCAAATTTATTCCCTGTGAAAGCAAAGGGAGAAGTCCTGTTTCTGTCCGTAGCGTCTTTCATCAGGTTCGGCAATGTGGAAACGCCTGTCTCCAATACGCCCCCTTCTTTGCACGTCTCCGCAATTCCGGTTTCTACCAGTTGTTTTACAACATCCTCCAGTTGTTCGCCTAAGAATATGGAAATAATTGCCGGCGGCGCCTCGTTTGCCCCTAGCCTATGGTCGTTCCCTACATCGGAGGCGCTCTGGCGGAGCAGATCCGCATGAGTATCCACCGCTTTCATAATGCATGCAAGGACAAGAAGGAATTGTATATTTTCATTGGGTGTATCGCCTGGATCCAGCAGATTTACGCCTGTATCCGTGCCCAAAGACCAGTTATTATGTTTTCCGGAACCATTCACTCCGGCAAAAGGCTTCTCATGGAGCAGGCATCTCATATCATGATGCACTGCCACTCTTTTCATTGTCTCCATTACAATCTGGTTATGATCCACTGCAATATTGGCCGTCTCATAAATAGGCGCCAGTTCATGCTGCGCCGGAGCCGCCTCATTATGCTGGGTTTTGGCAGTTACTCCAAGCTTCCACAGCTCTTCATTCAAATCCTTCATATAAGCGCCGATACGCTCACGGATTACCCCAAAATAATGATCTTCCATTTCCTGCCCTTTCGGGGCAGGCGCGCCGAACAACGTCCGTCCTGCAAAAATCAGATCCGGCCTTTTTAGATATTTCTCTTTATCCACCAGGAAATATTCCTGCTCCGGCCCGACGCTGGGTACTACTTTCGCCGCTTTTACCGTCCCCTCATTCTCAAAAAGCCGTACAATGCGTAACGCCTGTTCGCTCAATGCTTCCATGGACCGCAGCAACGGGGTTTTTTTGTCCAAAGCCTCCCCCGTATAGGAACAGAATGCCGTAGGAATACAAAGAATAACCCCGGTACTCGCCTCTTTTAAAAATGCCGGGGAGGTCATATCCCATGCCGTGTACCCTCTCGCTTCAAATGTGCTTCTCAGACCGCCGGAAGGGAAAGAAGAGGCATCCGGTTCTCCCTTAATCAGCTCTTTGCCCGAAAATTCCATAATAGTCCTGCCCTCTTCATCAGGATGAGCCACAAAAGAATCATGCTTTTCCGCAGTAATGCCTGTCAAAGGCTGAAACCAATGCGTATAATGCGTTGCGCCATTTTCCACCGCCCAGTCCTTCATAGCTTTTGCCACCACATCTGCCGTTTTCAAAGGAAGTTCTTTCCCCTCATCCATCGCCTTTTTTACTTCCTGAAAAACGCTTTTGGGCAGGCGCTGCCTCATTTTCCCTACGGTAAAAACATTTTTTGCGAAAATTTTTTCTACGTTAAAAATCTCACCCATCTTCTCTATTTCCTTTCCTTTTCTTTTCGATACCCGCCCCGGAACGAAAAAAATGTCCCAAAAAATTTGGAACATCTTCATTCAGGATATTCTATTCATATCAGAAGGTTGCCCTTCACTTTTTATAAGATACTCTACTTTCCATAAAATTGCAACCCCTAATTTCATTTTTTGTAAGTCCCGCAAACCAGATATCTTTTTATCCGTTTTTCATCCTGAGAATATCACCTGTCCCGGCTCTTTCTGTCATCCCTACAAACAGCGCTTGTTTAGGATGCGGCGCTGATTCTACCGTTTCCCCTTCCTCCGTCTTCAGAGAAAGCACCTTTGTCCCGGTATTCCTTCCGTCCGGCCTCATAATCTCAATCTCGTCTCCTACGCAGAATTTATTCCTTTGGCTTATTTTCGCCCTTCCTTTTCCATCTGTCCCTTCCACTGTACCAAGATATATATATTCATTTACATACGTATTAGAGTCATAAATCTGTGTTTCCTCATCCGGCTTCCCAAAATAAAACCCTGTCGTAAACTGCCGGTAAGTGCATTTTGAAATCTCCGCCTTATACCATTCCATATTCTCACGGTATTTCTCTTCCGATTCCAGATAATCATCAATCGCCTTCCTATATGTCCTGGCTACCGTTGCCACATATAAAGCCGTCTTCATCCTGCCCTCTATTTTAAAACTGTCAATTCCTGCAGCCATCATTTCCGGTATGTGTTCTATCATGCAAAGATCCTTGGAATTAAAAATATATGTCCCTCTTTCATTTTCATACACAGGAAAGAATTCACCCGGCCGTTTTTCTTCCATCACCGTATACTTCCAGCGGCAAGGATGGGTACAAGCCCCCTGGTTCGCATCCCTGCCCGTAAAATAACTGCTAAGCAGGCATCTTCCGGAATATGAAATGCACATTGCCCCATGGATAAAACTTTCGATTTCCAGGTCATCCGGAATATTTTCCCTGATTTCCTTAATTTCCGCCAAAGAAAGCTCCCTCGCTGAAACAACACGTTTTGCCCCTTGTCCATGCCAGAAGCGGAAAGTCTCATAATTGGTATTATTCGCTTGCGTAGAAATATGAATATCTATTTCCGGGCATACTCTCCTCGCCACTGCAAATATTCCAGGGTCTGCTATAATCAGCGCATCCGGCTTTAAAACCTTCAGTTCTTCCAAATACTTTTCCGCCCCTGCCAAATCCCCGTTATGAGCCAATATATTCGCTGTTACATGAACCTTCACCCCATGCTCATGGGCAAAACGTATCCCTTCCCCCATCTCTTCTTTTCCAAAATTTTTTGCCTTAGCCCTAAGCCCAAATGCCTCTCCGCCGATATATACAGCATCCGCTCCAAAATTCACTGCTGTTTTTAGTACTTCCAGGCTCCCTGCCGGAATTAACAGTTCTGGTTTCTTCATTACGTTTCCTCTCCCACGCTGCTTAACAGCATCCTGCTTAACATCATCCTGCTTAACATCATCCTGCTTAACAGCATTCTGCTTAACAGCAATTTGCTTAAAGTCAATTCCGCTTAAAACCAACTTAAGCTTAACAGCAATCTGGTTCAGCCGCCATCCAGCTTGACGCTGACCGCCGCTCCGTCCCCTATTTGTAAAATGGCCGTTTCCAGTTGTTCATTATGTTTTAATTCATATAAATAGTCCCTCATGCGGGAATGTATCGTGCGGTTCCTCCTTGTCACTGCGAACCTGGATTCTATAATATCCCCATCCTGAAGCACATTGTCCGACACGAGCAGCCCGCCGGTTTTAAGGAGCCGCAGGATATCGGGCAAAAATCCCAGATACTGGCCTTTTGCCGCATCCATAAAAATAAAGTCATAAGTTCCGTCCAGCTCTTTTAAAATCCCAGCCGCATCCCCCTCCAGCAAAGTAATTTCCTTCTCCTTGCCTGCCCGGCGGAAATTCTCTTTTGCTAAAGGAATTCTTTTTTCATATTTTTCTATTGTAGTTACCTTGCATCCAGCAGGCGCATATTCGCTCATAAGAAGTGCAGAAAAACCAATCGCCGCCCCTACCTCAAGAATGCTTTCCGGCCTGCGGATTGCCAGCAGCAGTTTCAGCAGGCTTTGCATTTGAGGACGGATCACCGGTACATTTGTCCTTCTGCACTCATCTTCTATTTTATCCAAAAACTCTGTATTACCCCTGTCCAAGGAATGAATAAAGGCACTGACCCTGTCTTCCGTCATCATATTTATTCTGCCTCTCCGCCTTCCGGCATAGCTTCGGCGTCTTCCGCCTCTGTTCCGCCTTCTTCCTGCCCTGCCTTGGCGTCTTCCGTCTCTTCTGCAGTTTCCCCGGTTTCTGCCCCGCCGTTTTCCTTCGTTCCGTCTGTTTTGTCAGACGGCTCTGCCGCCCCGGGTTCTTCCTCATCCTCTGCTTCGGTCACTTCTACAGACATAACAGCCAACATTTCTTCTGCCGTCATATCGCTGCTTATTTCATATATTCCCGGCTTTATTTTGCCATGATAACCCAGCAGCAATTCCTGGAGATAAAATAATCTGGCATCCTGAATCATCCCTTTTTCCTCCAGGACTGTGCCAATTTCCATAACAGAAGCTTCCTTGGCCACCGAAATGCTTATAGCTTTCGCTGTTTCTTCACTGGAAGCCGGCTGTTCGGCAAATATGCGGTAGCCAAACCCATATGCCTGCATGGCATATTTATAGGTATACGTTACCACTACTATGATTAAGACAATTTTAACCGCCGTATCCAGTACGGTTCCAATCACACCCTTAACGCTCATCCCGGCAATACCCCTTTCGTTCTTTAGCATACTGCAGTTTTGCCTCCCGCTGCCCTGCCGCCTTCGTCTTCCGCTTTATCTATTGAAAATCAATCTCATCCCAGATCATTTCATTGATTTCCTGCATCATTCTGCAGAAGCATAACTCTGCCGCCAAAAAATCATCCACCAGAGGGATTGCCCTCACATCTTCAAATTCTTTTTCCAGCTCTTCCAAACGCTCTATAAAATCCCTGCCGTCTTCCGTATGTTGGATGATATAATTTTTCTGCCGGAATTCATTCACTCTTTCGTATAGTTTCGGTTCTTCCTTTATCTGTGCCAGTTGGGTCCTATAGTCTTTAAACTCCTGAGACTCCTTTATTTCATGAATAAAATCTGTCACCGCACGATACATATGCCCTTCTGTCATAGTATTCCTCCGCCAGCGCCTGCCGCTAAACCTCCATAATAATAGGCAATATCATCGGCCTGCGTTTTGTTTTCTTCCACACGTATTCGCCAAGGGAATCTTTGATACCGCCTTTGATCTTCCCCCAGTCACTGATCCCCCTGTCCAGGCAGGCATGTACCGATTCATCTACAATCTGCCTGGCCTCTTCCATCAGCTCGTCCGATTCACGGACATAAACAAACCCTCTGGATACAATATCCGGTCCCGATACCAACTGGTCAGAGTATCCGTCCAATGCCAATACCACAATAAGAATACCATCTTCCGCAAGACGCTGTCTATCCCTAAGAACAATATTGCCTACATCGCCTACCCCAAGGCCGTCTACAAGAATCCCCCCTACCGGTACTTTCCCTGTTACTTTTGCCTCTTCTTTATCCAATTCCAGCACATCGCCGGACAACATAATAAAAATATTTTCTTTTGGAATACCCAGCTCTTTTGCCAGCTTTGCCTGCGCCTTCAGATGCTTGTACTCCCCATGCACCGGAATGGCATACTTCGGGTGAAGCAGGGAATACATCAATTTTATTTCTTCCTGGCAGGCATGGCCTGATACATGGACATCCTGAAAAATCACGTCTGCCCCTTTCACCAGAAGCTTATTAATCACATTTGTCACTGTTTTCTCATTTCCAGGTATCGGATTGGAAGAAAAAATAACCGTGTCTCCAGGTCCTATGGAAATCTTTTTATGAATATCCCCAGCCATACGGCTTAACGCAGCCATGCTCTCTCCCTGGCTTCCCGTTGTAATAATAACCGTCTTTTCATTCGGGTAATTCTTTAGCTGTTCAATATCAATCAATGTCTTATCCGGAATATCCAGATAGCCCAGAGTAGTCGCAGTCTCAATGATATTGACCATGCTGCGCCCTTCCACCACTACCTTTCTGCCGAATTTATAAGCTGAATTAATAATCTGCTGCACCCTGTCCACATTGGAAGCAAAAGTTGCAATAATAATCCTCGTATCTTTATGTTCTGTAAAAAGCGTATCAAAGGTCTTTCCTACTGTCCGTTCCGACTGGGTAAACCCAGGCCGCTCCGCATTGGTGCTGTCGCACATCAATGCCAGCACCCCTTTCTTCCCAATTTCCGCAAATCTCTGCAAATCAATGGCATCGCCAAAAACAGGCGTATAATCCACTTTAAAATCCCCTGTATGGACTACCGTTCCCGCCGGGGAATAAATAGCAAGCGCAGCAGCATCCACAATGCTGTGATTCGTTTTTATAAACTCGATCCTGAACTGTCCCAGATTAATGGACTGCCCGAATTTAATAACCTTCCTTTTTGTATTTCCTGTCAAGTTATGTTCGTTCAGTTTATTTTCGATTATTCCCATCGTCAGTTTTGTGGCGTAAATAGGCACATTAATATCCCTTAACACATAAGGCAAAGCCCCGATATGGTCTTCATGCCCATGCGTAATAATAAACCCCTTTACTTTTTCCTGGTTTTCCTTCAAATACGTTACATCCGGTATTACCAAGTCGATCCCCAGCATATCATCATCCGGAAAAGACAACCCGCAGTCAACCACAATAATACTGTCTTCATATTCGAAGGCAGTAATGTTCATACCAATCTGCTCCAAGCCCCCCAAAGGGATAATTTTCAGCTTGGAAGCATTTTCAATTTCTTTTTTCTTCAATCAATTTTCCTCCACATTCTGCACAGCGCCCGTAGAGCTTCACTTCATGATCTACCACATGGAATCCGGTAGTTTCCGTAATCTTATCCTCTAATTCCTCCAGCAGATCATCTTTAAAGGATATCACTTTACCACAGCTTACGCAAATCAGGTGATGGTGATGGTGTTTTGCCGTACCCAGCCCCATATTACTGATTTCATAACGGACAAACCCGTCGTCCAAATTGATGCGGTCAATTAAATGCAGCTCAAAAAGCAACTGTATCGTTCTATAAACAGTAGCAAGTCCTATCTCGGGATAGCCTGCTTTTACCATTTCATAAATTTCTTCTGCTGTTAAATGTTTATCAGGACATGAAGCAAGCGCCTCCAGCACCAGCAGCCTCTGGTTGGTAATTTTTAATCCATTATCTTTCAGCAATTGCTTAAATTCTTCCCTGTCTACCGCCATTTGCCTCATTCCTTCCTTTATTTCAGGAAAGTTCGATATCTTCCAGCATACTTTCAAAAACTGACGCCACAGCAGCCAGCTCAGTTTCGTCTTCTACAATTTCATACACTGCTTCTTTATCCCCGGAAGCCGAAACATCCTTCAATATCAGGGCATCTCCATCTCCTTCTTCTTCCTCTGTTACAAGAATGTATGATACCCCTCCCAATTTCGTCTGTTCTAAGACATAAAATTCAACCGGAATGCCCTCTTCCGGCTCAAATATTAATTTTTCCACTAAACATTCTCCTTACTTTTCCTGCTTTCCAGGTACCCTTGCAAAATAAAACATGCGGCTATCTTATCAACATGTGCTTTTCTATGTTCACGCCGGATGCCAGCTTCCATCATCGCTTTGTTTGCCGCAACAGTCGTAAGTCTCTCGTCCCACAAAAAAACAAGTATGCCTGTCCTGCGTTCCAGTTTATCTTTAAACTCCATAGTCAGCCGGGCGCGTTCCCCTAAGGAGTCATTCATATTTTTCGGCAGCCCAAGCACAATTTCCTCTACTTCGTATTCTAAAATAAGCGCTTCTATTCTGGCCAATGTTTTCCTAAGTTTATTCTCTTCTTTCCGTTCTATGATTTCAATGCCCTGTGCAGTAATGAGAAGCGGATCGCTAATTGCCACCCCTACTGTTTTTGAGCCAAAATCCAAGCCCATAATACGCATGGATATTCTCCTTGTCCATCAGTTGTTTTTATTTCCAATGCTTTGCCGCAATATATTTTGTCAAAAGCTCCTCCACCAGTTCATCTCTTTCCACCTTCATAATAAGACTTCTGGCGCTTTTATGGCTTGTGATATAAGTAGGATCCCCGGACATGATGTATCCTACAATCTGATTTACCGGATTGTATCCTTTCTCTGTCAAAGCTTCATATACTGTCGTCAAAACCACCTCAACCCCTGTTTCCGGTTCCGTTTCAACACTGAAAAATTGTGTGTTCTCTAAATTCCGCATATCGTCACGCCCTTATCCCTTGTTGCTATATCTTTCCCGTCATTCCCCATAATATTTATACTTAAACACATCTTACTCTATTTTGACGAAAATTTCAAGTAACTACTCAAGCAACATCATATCATCAGACAAAAAACCGGTGATTTTTCCGGCAAATATCTCATTGGATAAAGATTTTTCCGACAGCTTTGCCACTTTCACATATTGTCTGGTATGCCCCACTTGAAAACGCATTCCTTCCACATTTTTTTCTTCCTCAAACAAAACCTCCTGCTCCTGCCCCAGAAAGCTTTTTCTATACTCCATGGAATGCGCCTTTCCCATGGATATCAGCAAATTGCTTCTTGCCGCCTTAATCTCATCCGCCACCTGGTGATCCATAGACGCGGCACGGGTTCCTTTTCTTTTGGAATATTTAAATATGTGCATTTCATAAAACTTAATCTTTTCTAAAAATGCTTCCGTTTCCGCAAATTCTGCTTCCGTTTCCCCGGGAAAACCGGCAATTACATCCGTTGTCACTGCAGGATTTTTAAAATAACTGCGCAGAATTTCTACTTTTTCAGAGTATTCCCCTGTTGTATAGCGCCTATTCATACGCCTTAACGTAGCATCGCATCCGCTTTGCAGCGAAAGATGGAAATGGGGGCAAAATTTCGGCAGATCCCTCAGCACCCCCACAAATTCTTCTGTAATAATGCCTGGTTCCAAAGAGCCGAGGCGTATCCTCCTTATCCCATCTATTTCATGGATAGCCTGGATCAAAGATGCAAGCTCTCTTTTTCCCCGGTCCGCTCCATAAGAACTGATATGAATTCCCGTTAGCACCGCTTCTTTGCATCCACCTTCCGCCAGCCCCCGGATTTCATTTAAAACATCCTCTTCCTTCCGGCTTCTGACCCGCCCTCTGGCATAGGGAATAATACAATAGGAACAGAACTGGTTGCATCCGTCCTGGATTTTTATATAAGCCCGGGTATGGCCGGATGTTTTTTTTAAGCACATTTCTTCAAATTCATTTGTTTCCCCGATATTTATAACCGTTCCCCCGTACTCTTTCCCATCCAGGAACTTTTCCAGTATCTCCACTAAGTCCTTTTTTTTATTATTGCCAATGGCCAGGTCAACCCCTGACTCTTTCAGCGCTTCCTCCCCTCCAGTCTGTACATAGCACCCCACAGCCACCACTATAGCCTTCGGGTTTTTCTTCTTTGCTTTGTGCAGCATCTGCCTGCTTTTTCTGTCCGCAATGTTCGTGACTGTACACGTATTTACAATATAAATATCTGCCTCTTCATCAAATGGTACAATTTTATAACCTTTTTCTTGTAACATTTGTTGCATTACATCCATTTCATAACCGTTCACTTTACAGCCCAGATTATGCAACGCCACATTTTTCATAGGATCCCTTTCCATTTTTGTTGTGTTTTAGCATTGACTTTTACCCTTTTACCCTTTAATATTGAAGCAGAAGGTATGAAAAATTAAGGAGGTAAAAACCGATGAAAACAGTTCAGATTTCTCTAAATTCTATTGATAAGGTAAAATCTTTTGTAAACGATATTACAAAATTCGATTATGATTTCGATCTGGTATCCGGCAGATACGTTATTGATGCAAAGTCAATTATGGGCATCTTCAGCCTGGATTTATCGAAGCCAATCGACTTAAATATCCACGCAGAAGACAATGCGGAAGAAGTACTTAATACATTAAAACCTTATATCATTTAAGGATTGTTTGTACATGAATGTTACGGGAAGGTTACAGTCCAGCTTTACGGCTGAACTGTAATTTTTTTGAAAATATATTTAGGCGCGTTACTGATGCACAATAATGAGTTCATCGTTTTCCAATGCTGTTGCTACCAGTTCTTCTATTTTCTCTTCCAGATTTTTTTCATGACGCTGGATAATATTAAGATTCGGTTTCGTCACTGGATGCTTGGCCACAAAAATAGTACAGCAGTCTTCAAAAGGAAGGATAGATGTTTCATAAGTATTAATTTTTTGAGCAATATCCACAATTTCCAGCTTATCAAATCCGATTAACGGCCGGTACACCGGAAGGGTACATACTTCATTGGTTGCCGCCAAACTGTGCATCGTCTGGGAAGCCACCTGGCCGATGCTCTCTCCGGTAATAAGCCCCAGACAGTCTGTTTCCTTCGCGATATGCTCTGCAATACGCATCATATAGCGGCGCATAATAACCGTCAGTTCATCATGAGGGCATTTTTCATAAATATAAAGCTGGATATCTGTAAAATTAATCACATGAAGATAGATTGGTCCGGTATAACGCGACACTAATTTTGCCAAATCCACCACCTTCTGTTTTGCCCGCTCACTGGTGTAGGGAGGGGCATGGAAATATACCGCATCAATCTTCACTCCCCTCTTAGCTATCATGTAGCCTGCCACCGGGGAATCAATGCCTCCCGATAAAAGAAGCATGGCCTTTCCGCCGGTTCCTGCCGGCATCCCCCCGGGACCCGGGATCACTTGAGAGTAAATATATATTTTTTCCCGTATTTCTATATTAAGCATAATGTCCGGCTTATGGACATCCACCTTCATTCCGGGATAAGCGTCCAGCAGGATGCTGCCAATTTCGCTGTTTATCTCCATGGAGTTAAGCGGATAATTTTTTCTTGCCCGTCTGGCATTGACTTTAAAAGTATTATTTCCCTCAGGATAAACTTCACCTATGTATGTTACGACAGCCTGTCCTAATTTTTCAAATCCTTCGTCTTCCACATAAACTACCGGGCAGATCCCTGAGATTCCAAAAACAGTTTTCAGATTATCCACTGTTTCCTCAAAGTCAAAATCTGTCAGCGCCTCTACATAAATCCTTCCCTGTGTCCGGGTTACTTTAAATTCCCCGTCGCATCTCTTTACCGCGTATTTAATCTGCTGCACCAGGGCATCTTCAAACAAATAGCGGTTTTTTCCTTTTACGCCTATCTCGGCATATTTAATCAAAAAAGCTGTAAACATTTTTCTGCCTTTCCGTCATTTTGCACTAATCAATGTAACATTCCATCCCGGGCAGCGAGTCAAATGCCCGCCTTACGGCCGCCTGGCTCACTGCCCTCAGGAATCAATGCCTCGCGTATTTACGTAGCATTGGTATTATATCATACATGGCCTGCAAAGTATAATCTATTTCTTCTTCCGCCGTAAACACCGAAAGGCTAAAGCGGATTGTCGATTCCAATAAATCTTTCTCTACCCCGATTGCCTTTAATGTTGCTGAAGGCTGGGGCTTGCGGGCAGAGCAGGCGCTTCCTGCCGATACATAAATCCCTCTGTCTTCAAGGGCATGAAGCAACACTTCGCTGCGGACTCCGCGGATGGATACGCTGATAATATGAGGAGCCGATTCCCTCCCTATATGGCCGTTTATCTTTACATGATCTATTTTTGTCACACCGTCAATAAACTTCTGTTTCAATGAATACAATCTGTCTACGTCCATATCCAGATCCGCATACATCATCTCCGCAGCCTTTGCCAGCCCGGCTATGCCTGGCACATTTTCCGTACCGGAACGCAGATTATTCTGCTGCCCGCCCCCGTAAATAATAGGCTTTATCTTTATTTTCCCATTCACATATAAAAAACCTGCCCCTTTCGGCCCGTGTATCTTATGGCCGCTGACTGATAAAAGGTCAATATTCATCTTTTTCGGATATATCCTGAACTTGCCAAAACCTTGTACCGCGTCTACATGGAAAATTGTACGGGGGTTCAACTTTTTTATCAACGCCCCGGCCTCTGCTATAGGCTGGAGGGAGCCAATTTCATTATTCGTATGCATAATGGATACCAATATCGTATCCTTTCCCATCGCTTTCTGCAGATCCTCCAGTTGTATGCAGCCTTTGCCGTCCACCGGCAGATAAGTGACGCGGAAGCCCTGCTCTTCCAAATACTTCATCGTCTGCATGACGGCCGGATGTTCAATCATCGTTGTAATCAAATGCCTCCCTGCCCTATGGTTGGCAAGAGCGCACCCAATCAAGGCAATGTTGTCCGCTTCAGTGCCTCCTGATGTAAAAAGAATCTCTTTTTCACTCACTTTTAGCAGTCTTGCTATCGTCTCTTTGGCATAACGTGTATAGTTTTCTGCCTGAACTCCCTTTAAATGCAGGCTGGACGGGTTGCCATAATCATTGCACATAATATGTGTCATTAAAGCCGCCACGTCTTCAAAACACTTTGTAGTAGCTGAATTGTCTAAATATACTTCCATGTTCCGTCTCCTAACATTATTGTGTTTTCATTCATTATTTATATCGCAACGCTCCATGTACTATAATAATATATGCCTGCTTTGCCGGATGGTAACCCGGCAGCCCGTTCCTCAAACCGTCAAAACTTTTCTCATCTTTACTCCAGCCGGTACATAATCCATGCTAAAATGGTAAATCCGGCTGTCTCCGTCCTAAGAATACGCTTTCCCATTGTAATGGGACAAAAGCCCGCCGCCTCTGCCGCTTCTATCTCACTTTCTTCAAAACCGCCTTCCGGGCCGATAAATACCGCTATCGACTGCCCAGGCTTTAAAGATTCTATGATTTTTCTCGTCTTATCCATCCCCTCCGCCATTTCGTAAGGGATCAGGCGCACATCCATGGCTGATGCATAAGCAACCGCCTCTTTCATCGTCATTACCTTTTGCACCGCGGGAATAATTCTCCTCCGGCTCTGCTTTGCCGCCGCCTCCGCAATTCCCTGCCAGCGTGCAATTTTACTTTTTTCCTTTTTCTCATCCAGCTTTACTACCGCCCGCCTGGCAGCTACCGGTATAATCTCATAAACCCCCAGTTCTACCGCCTTTTGGACAATCAATTCCATCTTATCCCCTTTCGGCAGCCCCTGAAAAAGATATACCCTGGACGGCAGCTCTATATCCGTTTCCTTCACAAAACGCACCCCGCAGATAACGCAGCCTTCATCAAAGCCTTCAATGCCGCAGCGGTATTCCCTGTCGTCCATGCCATTACTTACCGACAGCTCTTCCCCTATTTTCATCCGCAGAACATTTTTTATATGATTTACGTCGCTCCCGGTTATCCTTACCTCATTCCCTTGTATCTGTGAAGGATCCACAAAAAAATTATACATATTCATCCCCCACTCCTTACGAGGAAATAGCCTTCCGGGCTGTAATGCAGACCCATTCGCCCTGATAAGTAATTTCCACGATTTCCATCCCGGCTGCTAAAACCGCTTCTTTTACCGTGCTTTCCTTATCGTCAATGATACCGGATGTAATATAAACCCCGCCCGGTTTTAAATTTGCCGTAATGACCGGGGTAAGGTTTACCAGCACATCAGCCAGGATATTAGCCACCACAATATCATAACATCCGTAGCCAGCCTTATCTTGTATTTCCTTATCCGTAATCAGGTTCCCAATCATCACCTGGAATTTGTCATCCTGGATATGGTTCGCCTTTTTGTTTTCCTCTACTGCCTCTGCCGCGCATGGATCCAGATCCGTGCCTACCGCTTCTTTCGCCCCAAACATCAGGGAAAGGATAGACAGTATCCCGCTTCCCGTCCCCACATCCAGAAGCCTGGTATCCTCCGTGATATACTTCCGCAACTGACGGATGCACAATTGAGTCGTTTCATGCATCCCTGTGCCGAAGGCTGTCCCGGGGTCGATATGGAGAACCGTCCGCCCCTTATCTTCCTCTTTCACTTCCTCCCATGATGGGATAACAAGTATATCATCAATATAAAACTGATGGAAATATTCCTTCCAGTTATTGATCCAGTCAATATCCTCCGTCTCATCCACCGATACCGTGCCTTCCCCGATATCCATAAACATCTTAAGGTCTTCCAGTTCCTTTTCCACTCTTTTTAGGATCTCCCGAACCGTAACGCTTTCCCCATTGATATGCAAGGCCCCGTCTTCCCCTTCTTCTACAAAAAAGCTAAGATATGCAATCCCGTCATCTTCCCCCGTCTCCGGCGGGATATCCACAAACATCTGCTCTTTTTCCTCTGCAGTCAGGGGTGTTTTGTCCTCTATCTGCGCCCCTTCCAGCCCAATATCATAAAGCGTGCTGATAATGATGTCCTCCGCTTCCGTCAATGTTTTAATTTTAAATTTTGTCCATTTCATTTTTTTACCCCGTTGCTTCCAGTTGTCTGCCCCAATCCAAGTTTTAAAGTTCCTGTTCTTTAACGTTTCCGGTTTTTTTATTCTAAAGCCTTCCTGCCATCTTTCTTGGCTCTTCAAATCCTATCCGCTTCACTAATTTCTTTACATATGTCAGGGAAAAGTAAAGAATCAGGCTGTCTATCGGCAGCATAATGAGATTTTTCACTGCCCTTAGCGGCAGCAATACAAAAAAGCCTTTCCCATATAACATGGAAATCCAAAGCGTATTTAGAATACAATTCACAAGAAGTTTCACAAGAAACTCCGCCGCTGCAATTCTTTTTACAGTCACTGGCTTTTTATATAAAATAGAGCCATAAATCATCCCAGCCAGCATCACGTTAAAAGTAAAACCAAAAAAGAAAGGGCCGGTAGGCTTAAGCATATACTTCAGGATATCCAACGCCCCGCCAAACAGGCAGCCTGTTACCGGTCCAAACAAACATTCTACAATACGGTTAGGAATCCCCGAAAAGCCGATTTTGATATACGGTCCGGCTTCTATGGAAGCCACCATGCTGAGAGCTATTGCCAGCGCCGCCATCAGCCCGCATAAGACTACATTTTTTGTAACCAGAAGTTCCCTTAAAGAACTCACAAACACTTCTCGTATTTCGTTTTGTTTTTTCATGAAAAATACCTCCTTTATAGCAGTTTTCCTGAACCGCATAAAGGAGATATAAACGCCCATATGCAGCAGCGGGATGCGAACCCTGCACCGCAAACCGGTATCCCCGGTTTTTCGTCCGTATGACAACTCCCCGTTCATACGGCACTTAACGCACAGAATTCTACTCTGCTAATGAAAATTATGATTTTATCAACATGTTTGTTATAGCATAGAAAGATCATTTTGTAAATAGATGCGGTTGCTAAAAGTTCTTCGCCCCGCCTTTTAGAATTGGAAGTAAATGAACTGCGCCGCGTCATATTCAAGGTCACAATAGCAAAAAATCAAAATAACAAATATTGCCGTGTACAGCGTCAGCCATCTCCATCTGCAAGCATCTTCCAGATTTTTTCATAGATATCTGTCTTTTTCTTCATAGCATCGGACAACCCCAAAATAATTAAGGCAATTGCCAATACTTCATTGTTTTTTTTACATATCTTGCCATTAACTGTCATTTATTCTGATTTGTAACTTTATTGTCACATACAGCCTGTTTTGGGAAATTTACAGCATGGACATCTGCTATTGACATGTAGTATAATAATTTGACAAATACAATAGAAAATTATGATAAAATGAGGAAACAGCGTATGAGAAAGAAAAAAAGGTTTTTAAAAAAGAATTTATTTTCCGCAATACCGTTATTCTCTGCATTTTTATGTCTCATATTTATTTTATCAGGATGCGGCCAGAAAAAGGCTGACGAGCTTCCCCTCGGCGGGGCAAACGAAAACCCTGCTGATGAAATCAATGACAATGACATAGAAAAAGCGGAAGAAGAGCCGGCACAGGAAGAACCGGAAGAAGATGAAAAGCCCGGCCTTCCCATTATTGATGAGCGGGAAGTCAAAAATGGCCGGATTCAAAGCTATCTTACCGGCGAATGGACAGATCAGGAAAAAGCGCAGAAAAGGCCGATTGCCGTCATGATACCCAATAACGCGCCTGCCATGCCCCAATACGGTTTGTCTAAAGCAGCCATTATTTATGAAGCGCCAGTGGAAGGCCGGATCACCCGCCTTATGGCAGTCCTGGAAGATTACGAAAGCCTTGACCATATCGGCCCTGTCAGAAGCAGCCGCGACTACTTTGTTTATGTAGCAATGGGCTATCAGGCTATCTATTGTAACTGGGGGCTTGCAAGGCCTTATGTGGAAGAACTTCTGAGCCGGGACACCGTCCAGAATATCAGCGTCGGCGTAGAAGGCATCCACAATCCTTCCGACGAAGCTTTCGGCAGGCTGAAACGGCCCGGATATGCCGTGGAATTCACCGGATACCTGTTTACTGACGGTTTGGAAAAAGCCATCAAACGACAGAAATATGAAACAGAATATGATGAACTTTATGTTCCGCCTTTCACATTTATCGCCGATGGTTTCCGGGCGGAATATGCAAAAGAGGAAGATGCCTCCTTTATCTATCCAGGCGGAAGAACGGATAATGCAGGCGGTTACGGCGCTTATAACCCCTATTTTGAATATCATGAAGACGACTGCCTTTATTACCGTTATCAGGACGGCAAAAAGCAGATTGACGAATATGACGGCAGCCAATTAGCCGTTTCCAATGTTGTCCTGCAATATTGCCACGGGGAAGTCCGCGATAAAAAAGACTATTTAGCTTTCGGCGTTCACGGGGAAGGGGATGCGCTTGTTTTCACCAACGGAAAAGTCATCGAAGCCACCTGGATGCGCTATGACGGCGATGCTACCCCGGCAAAATTTTTTGACAAAGACGGCAACGAAATTATTTTCAACCAGGGAAAAACCTGGATTTGCAATATATGGGACGAATACGGCGAGTTTGTTGAATATGAACCATAATAGGGCAAAAGCATCTTCGTCACTTTTTGCCCTTCTAACGAAGGACTTTCCTACAAGGCAAAAAATATCTCCGGGCAGTCAGGACCGCGCCCGGAGATAAAAAACATTATTTTACGATTTCCAGAATTTCCTTTTCTTATCTTTTACTTCCCCAGCATCTGCAGATGCTTCTTTCGCTGCATTCAAAGTATTTCCTGTTTCCGCATCGAACTGTTTCAGCAATTCTTTTGCCTCATGGGAAAGCTTATCCGGTACCTGAACCACCAAAGTCACATAATGATCCCCCCGGTTCTCCTTATTTCTCAAAGACGGGACGCCTTTGCCTTTCAGCCGTACTCTTGTATCCGTCTGAGTACCCGCCTTTACATCATAAATTACTTTACCGTCCACCGTGTCGATCACAATCTCGCCACCCAAAGCCGCAACAGCAAAGGATACCGGCACAGTAGAATAAATATGATAATCCTGGCGCTGGAAGATAGGATGCCTGCTTACAATCACCTCTACAAGCAGATCTCCTCTCGGCCCCCCATTGCTTCCCGGTTCGCCTTTATCCCTGATACGCACGCTCTGCCCATTATCAATGCCTGCCGGAATAGATACTTTGATTTTCTTTCTATTGGCAATATATCCGCTTCCATGGCAGTCCGGGCATTTATCTTTGATAACTTTCCCTGTCCCATTGCAGTCAGGACAGGTCTGTACATTCCTGACAGTGCCGAAAAATGACTGTTGCGTAAATACAACCTGGCCTTTTCCGCCGCATTTCTGACAAGTTTCAGGGCTGGTTCCCGGCTTAGCGCCGCTTCCGTGGCAGGAAGCGCATTCATCCTTTAACGTAAGTTCTAATTCTTTTTCTACGCCAAATACGGCTTCTTCAAAGGAAATCTTTACGCTGGTGCGTATATTCGCCCCCTTCATAGGGCCGCTGCTTCCTCTTCCCCCCCTGCGGCCGCCGCCAAAGAAATCCCCGAAAATATCCCCGAAAATATCCCCAAAATCAGCGCTGTTAAAATCAAAACCACCGAAGCCCCCGGCTCCTCCCTCGAAAGCCGCATGGCCAAACTGGTCGTACTGGCGTTTCTTTTCCGGGTCGCTAAGCACTGCATATGCTTCCGAAGCTTCTTTAAATTTCTTTTCCGCCTCTTTATCGCCAGGGTTCATATCCGGATGATATTTTTTGGCCAAAACTCGGTACGCTTTCTTTATCGCTGCTTCATCTGCATTTTTATCTACTCCAAGAACCTCGTAGTAGTCTCGTTTTTGCTCCGCCATAACTAACTCCTCTTAATAACTTTTCTTGAATATTAGTATATACCGCATACTTTCCAAACACAAGAAGTTCTTAGGCCCTCTGCCAGAGCCTTAGAACTTCCTGTTGCTGTCCACATGGCCTACCTTTTCTTCTTTATACTTCGCGGTAATCCCCATCTACTACATCGTCTGCTGCCGCGGAACCCATGTCAGGCTCAGCCCCTGCGCCCATATCCGGGCCGGCGCCTGCAGCCCCTTGCGCCTGCTCATATACTTTAGCAAAAAGAGCCTGTGCATCTGTCATCAGTTTTTCTTTTGCAGCTTTCATTTCGTCAATATCACTGTCTGACATCTCCTGGTCTTTCGTTCTCTCCAGAACTGCCTTCAATGCGGAAAGGTCGTCTTCTACAGCGCTCTTTGCGGAAGCGTCGATCTTATCCCCTACTTCGCTTAAAGCTTTTTCTGTCTGGAATACAAAGGAATCCGCTTCATTTCTTGTATCAATCGCTTCTTTCCTCTTCTTGTCCTGAGCTTCATATTCCGCCGCCTCTTTTACTGCCTTATCAATTTCATCATCCGACATATTGGATCCAGCCGTAATGGTAATATGCTGTTCTTTTCCGGTTCCAAGATCCTTGGCAGATACGTTTACAATACCGTTGGCATCAATATCAAAGGTAACTTCGATCTGCGGTACGCCGCGCATTGCCGGAGGAATGCCATCCAGCCTGAACTGCCCAAGAGATTTATTGTCTTTTGCAAACTGCCTTTCGCCCTGCACTACATTAATGTCAACCGCTGTCTGGTTATCTGCAGCCGTAGAGAAAATCTGGCTCTTCTTTGTAGGGATTGTCGTATTTCTTTCAATCAGCCTTGTTGCAACGCCTCCCATTGTTTCAATGGAAAGGGAAAGCGGAGTAACGTCCAGAAGAAGGATTTCGCCCGCGCCTGCATCCCCTGCCAGCTTGCCGCCTTGGATAGAAGCCCCCAGAGCCACGCATTCATCCGGGTTCAGGCTCTTGGAAGGTTCATGCCCTGTCAACTGTTTTACCTTTTCCTGAACCGCAGGGATACGTGTGGAACCACCTACCAGCAATACTTTTCCGATATCTGAATTGGACAGCCCTGCATCCTTCATTGCATTCTGAACCGGAATTGCGGTTTTCTCTACTAAGTCATGGGTTAATTCATCGAATTTTGCCCTTGTCAGATCCATGTCAAAGTGCTTCGGCCCGTCTGCCGTAGCCGTAATAAACGGAAGATTAATATTTGTCGTTGTGGAAGAGGAAAGCTCCTTTTTCGCTTTCTCTGCCGCTTCCTTTAACCTTTGAAGCGCCATCTTGTCATTGGACAAATCCACGCCTTCTTTTTTCTTAAATTCATCCAACATCCAGTTAATGATCTTCTGGTCAAAATCATCACCGCCCAAGCGTGTATCGCCATTGGTAGAAAGAACCTCGATCACACCGTCGCCGATCTCAATAATAGAGACATCAAAGGTACCGCCGCCTAAGTCGTATACCATGATCTTCTGCTCTTTTTCATTATCCAAGCCATATGCCAGAGCCGCCGCCGTAGGCTCGTTAATAATACGTTTTACATCAAGGCCTGCAATCTTGCCGGCATCTTTTGTCGCCTGACGCTGTGCGTCATTAAAATAAGCGGGTACTGTAATGACTGCTTCCGTCACTTTTTCACCCAAGTAACTTTCCGCATCTCCTTTCAGTTTCTGGAGAATCATTGCCGAAATCTGCTGAGGGGAATATTTCTTCTCATCAATGGTACGCCCCTTGTCAGTACCCATATCCCTTTTAATGGAAGCAATGGTCTTTTCCGCATTTGTGACAGCCTGACGCTTTGCCGGTTCCCCTACCAGCCTTTCGCCAGTTTTGGTAAATGCCACTACGGACGGTGTCGTTCTTGCGCCTTCTGTATTGGCGATAACCGTAGGCTTACCGCCTTCCATAACTGCCACGCAGCTATTCGTCGTTCCTAAATCAATACCAATAATCTTGCTCATAATAAAGCCCTCCTAAATTATACTATAAAAAATATTTTTCTAGTCAGTTGCCAAAATCTATATAACAGAAACCTATTATATACCATCCTTACGTTCCTTTGTCCTAGCTGACTACCGCCACCATGCTATGTCTTACAACGGAGTCCCTATACATATATCCCTTCTGCAGTTCCTGGGCTACCGTTCCTGTCTCATACTCCCCGCTCTCCACCTGCATTACCGCATTGTGATAATCAGGATTGAATTCGCATCCGACAGCCTCAATTGGTTTCACCCCCAGATTATCCAGCTCTGTCATAAGCTGTTTATAAATCATCTGCATTCCGTCCGCAAATCCGCTTCCTTTTTCCTCTTCGGAAATGCTTGCCAAGCCTCTTTCAAAATTGTCAACTACTGGAAGAATCTTTTCAATCACGCTTTTGGCTCCGATTTCATACATTGCCGTTTTTTCTTTTTCCGTGCGTTTCCTGAAATTGTCGAATTCCGCCATCTGACGCTTTACCCGGTCTTCCAGTTCCTCTACTTTCTGCTTCAAAGCCTCCTGCTTTTTATCTATTTTTGCCTTTTTCTTAAATAACTTCTTTCCTCCGCCTTCTTCCGCGCCGTTTTCTGTTCCCTCTTCTTCCGCTCCGTCCCCGCAGCCTGGTTCTTCCGCCTCTTCCTGCTCAGCGCCTTCCCCGTTTCCGCCATATTCTTCTGCAGGCGTTTCCCCTTCCGGCAAATCCTCCCGGTCCATCATGTCTTCCACGGTACTCCCGGCATCCTTCCCGTCCATATCCATGTCACTGCCATTTATATCTTTCCGTTCTTCCACTTGACTCATCCCTCTCTTTCCCTATTCTCTCTTATTATACAAATCATCCAATTGATGCATCAGCGTTTTTAATGTTCCTACTACTTTATCATAATCCATACGTTTTGGGCCGATAATGCCTATGGTGCCTTTCATCCCTTCTTCCAGCTCATAAGTCGCAGTCACAATGCTGCAGTCCTTCATTGTTTTTACCGGCGTTTCATCGCCGATGTATATCTGAATCCCCGTATTTGTCTCATCCGCCAGCCTATCCGCCACAAGCTCGTTCAATAACTGTTTTTCTTCAAAAGTATTAATCAGCTCGCTTGCTTTCTGATGATCCGCCAGCTCAGGATATTTAAAAATATTATTCGCGCCGCTCGTATATATTTCCAGGTCTTCATCTGCCTGGATCGCATCCGCCACCGCGTCAATTACATTTCCCACAATAGAGCTGTGTATTCCTGCCTGCTGCTTCATAGCGGTTATCATGCTTAGATTGATCTCTTCCAGAGTCAGGCCGTTCAAATGGGTATTCAGGAGAATATTCAGCTTCAGGAGCGTTTCGTCATCCAATATGTCTTCCACATTTAAAATATTATTCTTTATTACATTGCCTTCAATCACAATCACTGCCAGAAGCTGCCGGGCATCCACTCTTGAAAGCTGGATAAACTTCACTTTATTCCGGTGGATCTGCGGCGCCGATATCATAGTGGCGTAATTCGTATTTTGCGCCAATACCTTTGCGACTTGCTTGAGCAGGTGATCCATCTTGTCTTCCTTCTCCAGCAGAATCCCCTTTAACTCCTCTACTTCCCTTTCCTTCTCCTCCATCATCCGGTCTACATATAAACGGTAACCTTTATCCGAAGGGATCCTTCCTGCAGAAGTATGGGGCTGGACGATATAACCCAGTTCCTCCAGGTCAGCCATTTCATTTCTGATGGTAGCGGAGCTTAGGTTCAAATCTGTATACTTTGAAATTGTCCTGCTTCCTACCGGTTCCCCTGTTTCAAGATAATTGCGGATAATAGCTTGCAATATTTTCATTTTTCTTTCGTCTAATGCTTGCAACCAGTCATCCTCCTTTATCCCCGCAGGCAACAAGCCATGCAGCTATGCCCTCACGGATATCCGGCTGCTGCAAAGCCGGATGATCTGCAGCCTTGCTGTACCTTAAGCTTAATGCCCCGCCCGCTTGCTGCCGGGTATTTTGTTTATTAGCGCTCAACCTTTAAGAGTGCTAACATCTTCTTACCATAAAATATCACTTACCTTATATATTGTCAACACATTACAGTAAAAATAATTATAAAAAAAATGTAAAAAAGCGGCTTTGCCGCCGCAAGAAGAACCTACGGTTCTTCGCCAATTTCGCCTTTATGGCAAAAATCCCGTGCGCGGAACAATATCCGGCACGGAACTTTTCATAAATATTTGATGTGCTTTTCACTTCATGTTTTAATCTAAATAAAGAAGCTGCCTGTGATATCGCCGTTAAATACATAATAAACAATGTTTTCTTCCGGCTTTACATAAAGCTCAAGGCTCTGGTAGCTCTCTTCTTTGTGAAGGTCATATTTCCATACGTCATCCGCAATTTTCTGGAAATCCTCTGTAGAATAAGATTTGCCGGAAAACTGGAAATGCAGTTCTTTTTTCACTTCCTGCTTTTCTGCGTTTGCCTTAGGCTCTGCCTTTTCCGCCGTTTTATTTACTGCCGCTTTCTTTGCAGGCGCTTTTTTCGCCGTTGTCTTTGTCTCTTTTTTTGCAGTTTTTGTTTCTGCTTTTACTGCTTCCTTTGCTTCCGCTTTTACTGTTTCCGGCTCAGTCTTCGCCGCTTTGCTAACAGCCGCGCTTTTTTTTACTTCTGCCATGTCTTACTCCTTTCACTATCGAGTCCCCTCGAAAAACAAATTTAACTTTTCACATTCCTCCGCTAATACAACGTTATGCTAATTCCAGCAATATACTAGTATGTTTTACTATTAGCCATAATGCAAACAGCCTTTTACAAGTTATGTTTACGGTAAATAGTTTAGCTCAATTCCACTGCCTTGTCAACTTTACAGCCGCTTTTTCGTTGAAAACACGGGAAAATCAGGCGCTTTTAGCCTAAAAATATGAAATATGCCAATACAACAATGCCAAGTATGATCCGGTACCATCCAAATATCTTAAAGTCGTGCCTTTTAATATAGCCCATCAGGAACCGGATAACCGCAACAGAAACAAGAAACGCCACCACCATCCCCGTCAAAAGAAGCGACCACTCTGTCTGGCTGAATGCCAGCCCGTATTTCACCAATTTTAAAAAACTTGCCCCGAACATAACAGGAATTGCCAAAAAGAAGGTAAATTCCGCTGCGGCAGTCCTGGAAATGCCAAGCAGCAATGCGCCTATAATCGTTGCGCCTGAGCGGGAAGTCCCGGGGAAAATTGCAGCAATTAATTGCCATATTCCTATGATAAATGCCATCTGGTATGTGATGTCCTGCAGATCCGTAATCCTTGGCTTCACTTTTTTATTCCTGTTCTCCACCGCAAGGAATAATACGCCAAAAACAATCAAGGCCACAGCCACACAGACATAATTGTAAAAAAGCCCGCTGAAAATATCGTCAAACGGCATCCCTATGACCACTGCAGGAATACATGCCACCGCTATTTTAAACCAAAGGGTAAAAATATCTTTTTTAATTACCGGCTTCTTTTTAAAATCAAACGGGAATATTTTATTCCAGAACAAAACAACTACCGCCAATATGGAACCAAACTGTATTACTACAAGGAAAGCCTTCCAGAATTCCGGGGTCACGTCCAAAGCCACAAACTCATTCACCAAAATCATATGCCCCGTACTGCTGATAGGCAGCCATTCCGTAATCCCCTGCACAATGCCGAACAGCGCCGCTTTCAAAATATCTATCATTTCCATCCTCCATTTTAAAATGTCTTCTCCGATTCTCTATCCGCACAACCCGCCCCGGCCGCCGGCAAAGCTGCCGGGCTTTTGAATGTCCCGGCCCCGTTCCTGGCCGGAACATTATCCCGCTTCTATTATATATGCCTTATTATCTGGATAAATACTCCAAAAGCTCCACATAACATTCTTCCGCATCCCGGTAGCCTTCCTCATACAGCCCATCCAGTTTACTCTTATCCTTCTCTATCCTTCCCACTTCACTTTTTTTCCTCGGCCGGATAATAAAAACTTTTCCTTCCTTCTCCCACTCTTCTAAATCATCCAAAGTGTCATTATACTGTTTATCCCTTTCCTTCATCCGTTCATACACTTTCGGGTACTTTGCATAACGCGCTTTTAAAACTGTCAGATTGGATTCCGGTTTCCTGCGGTAACCTATTTCTTTCGTCATAACGACCACATTCTTCTCATTCCCGTCGGCAATAGAACGGGCGACAGGGATGGAATCCGCAATTCCTCCGTCCAAATAATATTCATCCCCTATTTTCACTTTCCGGGAAACTAACGGCATGGAGCTGGAAGCCCGGATAGCCCGGATATCCTCATGCATATCCTTTAGCTGCATATATTCCGCCTCCCCTGTCCTTATATTGGTTACCACCGCATAAGCTTTCCCCTCGTATTTTTCAAAAGCTTCAAAATCATAAGGGTCTAAATAATTGGGAATTAAATCATAGCACATATCCACCCCGAATAAATTCCCCGTAGTCAACAGGCTGAACGCGCCGCAGTACTTTTTATTATCCAAGTAATTTACCGCTACCCTATATGCCCGTTTCTTCTGTTTCGACAGGAAACTGCATAAATGGCACGCTCCCGCTGACACCCCATAGCACGATGAAAATTCCAAATCCTTATCCAAAAAAAATTCCAAAACTCCGGCAGTATATATGCCTTTCATACCGCCGCCTTCCAAAACAAGCCCTGCCTGATACATATTCATCCTCCCTTCCCGGCTCCTGCCTATATCCTGTCATGATCCTGCTTCCTGATCCCATATTCCGTCTCCACAAATCTCCGGAACGCCGGAAGGGATCTCTCTACTTTCTCCGTATCAATACAATATGCCATCCTGAAATACCCCGGACACCCAAAGCTATCCCCCGGCACAAGAATCAAATCATATTTTTTTGCTTTTTCGCAAAAAACCTTTGCATCCTCTTCCAAGGCCTTCGGGAAAATATAAAAAGTCCCGCCCGGCTTTACGCAAGTAAATCCTAGTTTTACCAGTTCATCATAAAGTATATTCATATTCCTCTCATAAACAGACAGATCTGATGTTTCATCCACTGTTTCCGCCGCTGCAAGCTGGATAATGGAAGAAGGGCAGTTATGGCCAATCCCCCGGGATATCTGCCCGCACATATTAACGATTAGCTCAGCGTCCCTGCAAGCCGGGTTCACAGCGATATACCCAATCCTCTCCCCCGGTACGGACAGTGATTTGGAATAAGAATAACAGCTTATCGTATTCTCATACAGTTTTGACACATAAACTTCCTCTACCCCCTCAAAAAGAATCTCCCTATAAGGCTCATCGGAAATCAGATAAATATCATGTCCATACTCCTGTGCCTTCTGCCGCATAATATCTGCCAGTTTTTCCAATGTCTCTTTCGTATATACAACCCCGGAAGGATTATTGGGCGTATTGATCAGCACTGCCATGACTTTTTCCGTCAGCATTCCGCGGAAGCAATCAAAGTTCACCTGAAAACCTTCCGTATCGGCCGCAACTATCTTAAGTTTCGCCCCGCTTAAATTAATATATGGATGATATTCCGGGAAAAATGGGGCAAATGTCACCACCTCATCCCCTGGTTCCGTCACCGCCCGGACCGCATGGGCAATTGCCCCTGCCGCCCCTGCTGTCATAAAAATATGCCGGTAGCTGTAATTCATCCCAAACCTTCTATTTAAAGACGTTGCTACCTTCTCTTTTACCGGAACGATCCCAAGGCTGGGGCTGTAGCCATGCACTTCCATGGAATCAGCTTCCGTCAACAGCTTTATCATCGCCTCCCTGAACCTTTCCGGCGCAGGCACAGAAGGGTTTCCCAGGCTATAGTCAAATACATTTTCATACCCTATTTCTTTCCCTCTGGCCGCAGCATATTCCGAAAGTTCCCTGATCACCGATTTCCCGTTTAACATTTCTTTATATTGAGCTGCAATCATATTCTACCTTACCTCCATTTGTCCTCCATGGTCTAAATCCAACGAATACATTCTATCACAATGCTGGGTATTATGGAATATGGAATCATTGCCCAAGGCTTTTATGTGATAAGCGGATAGCCGGCCTTTTGGCGCCCTAAATCTATATGAATTGACCCGCCGCGCGGGATGTGCGCCGCTTCCGCTGCTAATTTCCCTGCTTGCCCCTGCATAGAAAAACAGCAAAAACATATGGAATGCCTCTGCTGTTTTTCTGCTTATTCATATTCTATATTCTATTTATATGATTCAAACCCTACACGGTAAATCTGCCGATAGACTGATCCAAGGCATCCGCCTCCTGTTTGAGCAGTTCCACATTCTTCGACAAACCGGAAACGGTTCTTACCTGTTCATCCAATGCAGATGTAATCTCCTGCGTAGCCACCGCCGCCTGCTCTGTTACAACAGAAATATGGCTCA
This sequence comes from uncultured Lachnospiraceae bacterium, assembly GCA_910576535.1. Taxonomy (GTDB): domain Bacteria; phylum Bacillota; class Clostridia; order Lachnospirales; family Lachnospiraceae; genus Kineothrix. The sequence goes on from CAJTKK010000001.1 coordinate 292,864, forward strand.
TAGAGTCCTGCACTTGTTCTTTTTCCCCGCTCATCATCTGCATATTATCCGCAATATCCTTCAGCCCATTCACCAGATCCTCCACGCATCGGTTAATCTCCCCGAACACCTGCACTGTCTCCCCCAATGCTTTTGCCTGTCCAAAGACAATCGCTTCCGCATCTTTGGCGGATTCCGTCGTCTTCCCAGTCGTTACCATAATATTTTCCACAATCTTCTTGATATTTTTGCCTGCCTGCATGGATTCATCCGCCAGCTTCCGGATCTCCTCTGCCACAACAGAAAATCCCCTGCCGTTCTCCCCTGCCCTTGCTGCTTCGATGGAAGCATTGAGGGATAACAAGTTTGTCTGCTTTGCAATACCGTTGATTGTGTTAATAAAACCCTCGATTGCAGAAGTACGTTCCTGCACATCACTAATATTTTCCACTAATATTTTCGTAATAGCCACTGTTGTTTCTGTTTTTTTATTCAGCTCATCAACGATGACCCTCCCCTGCTCCACAGCCGCAGTCGCCTTATCAATCGCATTGCCCATATCGTCAGCCCCGGCACATACACTGTCCACTTTTTCCGCAAACCCGGTCATCATACTATTGCTCATATCCGCTTCATGAGCCTGTTTTTGCGCCCCTGCCGCCACATCATCCACTGCCGACGAAATTTCCCGGATGGAGGAATGGATCGTATCCGATTTTTCTGCCACCCCATCCGCCATTTCTTTTACTTGATTTCCAAACTTCTGCATATCCGACATCAATCTCCGCATATTGGAAAGCATTTTGTTCATCCCTGCCGCCAGAATACCGAATTCATCCTTGCGGTTTACTTGGAATTCCTGGGTCAAATCCCCTTCGGCCACTTTCCCCATTCCTTCCGTCATCACTTTTACTGTGCCGCTCATTCCCCTAGCGATTCTGCTTCCAATGATAAAAGCGATGACAGAGGCTAAAATAATCATAAATATACTTAAGTTCCGTATAAACCGCACTTCCTTTACAATATTGTCCTGGGGGATCAGGCTGCAAAGCATCATGCCTGTCTTGCCCACCGGCGCATATACATATAAATACTTTTCTCCATCATATGTTACATAACAGCTTCCGGCCTCTTCCGCTTCCCTGCTTCCGGCATAAAAATCCTTGTCTGTAAAAACAGCCTCCCCGCTTTGCAAGGCAACCCCTTTTTCCCCACTCTGTATGCGCGCCACTTCACGCCCGTCAGAGGAAATCAGCGCTTTGATGCTGTTTTCCCCAAAGTCCATTTCATTCAGCATTTCCTCCACCGCTTCTGCTGTAATATCCAGGACAAGATAAGCATTTGATTTCGGAAACTTCTGGTAAAAGGAAACGGCATACCGCTGCGGTGAAATGGAAAGCTGCTTATCAAGATAACTATGGTAACCCAGCCATGCCGTATTCTGCATGGAATTCCCCTGCAAATATTCCCCTTCCTCCGAATTCATAAACTCCTGCCATACATTTTCGCCCATACTGGAAGAGGTGGATGTTAAATAAATCCCCTCTTCCGGTATGACGTGAAAACTGTAAATATACTGCACGCTGGCTTTCATCTGGGTCAGATCCTTTTTTGCACCGCGCCAGTACTGCATTGATTTGTTATCTTCCACTTTATAATAAATATCATAATAGTAGGAAAGGTTTTCGCTCACTACCATCTCCAGAGCCTTTGAAGATACATTGCTTGCCAAAAGTTCCGCATACATTCCTACAGCGGATATCGTATTCCTGGATGATTCTTCCACCTTATCCTTAATTGTAGTAGATGCCGTTATGTAAGAAACACTGCCCAAAATAATAATCAGCAGAACCGGCACGAGAAACGCCTTCCATAAAGTACCCTTGATACTGTTATTACTCAAACCGCCTATGGGAAAAAAGGGCATCCCTTTCCCTTCCTTCGCCGGCCTGGCCATCCCTGGTTTCACCTTTCCCGGCTTTATGTCTTTTACCCTAATTCTTTTCGTTTTGATCCGTTCTTCCTTCGCTTTTCCCCATTTTCCCTTTGTACCTGGCACAAACTTTTTTGTTATCCCCATACAATCCTCCTGATCTGTACCTCTGTTCCCAGTCCCAAACCTATCGCTTTCTTCTGTTTTCCAGCCAATGAAACATAACCCCTTACTTCCATTTCTTCTTATTTTACCATTGCAATCACATAGTTTTCAATATAAAATCCCTAACCATAAATAAGCCTTGGCGAATTGCACAAAAAAGTGGACACAAACACACACCTTCTGTTACAATAAAATGAATAATAAAAAAGAGAGAAAAACAATGAAATACAAATTTACTAAAAAACAACGATTTATTATTTCTTTAATCATCCTCATCATCCTGCTGGCTTGTACAAGAACGAAATCGCCGGATGCTGGCGCCCCCGGAACGGTTCCTGTATCCGGGATAGAATCCGAAGACAGTATAGATAAGGAGATACGCTGATGATTCACCAAGTTATAATTATGGGTACCAGCGAATATTTCTCCATCATCATCCGGCTTACTATAGCCATGATTATGGGGACTGTCATTGGTTACGAGCGTGCTTCAAAAAAAAGCACTGCCGGGCTGCGCACTTTTTCCATTGTGTGCGTTGCTTCTGCCTTTACCATGATTATTAATGAATACTTAATCGGCCAGTACGGATCCGGCGACAGCGCCCGCCTTGCCGCCCAAGTCATCAGCGGCGTAGGCTTTCTTGGCATGGGAAGCATTATTATGACAGCCAGGAACCGGGTCAGGGGCCTTACTACCGCAGCTACTTTATGGGCGACCGCCATTCTCGGGCTTTCTGCCGGCGCCGGCATGGTCGTTTCAAGCTTCATCGCATTTACTATTATGATGTTCATTATTATTGTAATGTCCCCCATCAGTAAACGCTTGGAAAAATATAACCGCGTGATTACCATCTATATGGAAATAGACAAACATATAGGGCTGCAGCAGATCATAAATTTTTTTTCGGAAAAAAATTACGAGGTTCTGCAGCTCGAAAAGCATATGGCCTCCCCGGAAGGTGATTTGATGATTCAATTGGAACTTGATCTGCATGGGAAATATCTCCATTCCGATATCATCCACCAGCTTGGCCAATGGGAGACCATTCATTATATTGAGGAAGTGCGGAAATTGTAAGCGGACAATTATTCCCCTTCACTGTAAGCAAGCGTGCAGCGGACAGCCCGCTCCCATCCTTTCAGCAGTTTTTCCCTTTCCCCAGTCTCCATGGAAGGGGTAAAAGCCCTCCCCAACTGCCAGTTCTCGCGTATTTCTTCTTTATTTTTATAATAACCTGTGGCAAGCCCCGCCAGATATGCAGCTCCCAGCGCCGTCGTCTCAATGCATTCCGGCCGGTATACTTTTGTATCTATAATATCTGCCTGGAACTTCATAAGAAAATTATTGGCGCTGGCTCCCCCGTCTACTTTCAGCTCTTTCAGGCGAATCCCTGAATCCTCTTCCATTGCGCGCAGCACATCAGCAGTCTGATATGCAATAGACTCCAACGCAGCGCGTATCAAATGCTCTTTTTTGCACCCTCTTGTGATCCCCGTCACTGTACCCCTCGCATACTGATTCCAATAAGGCGCCCCCATTCCTGCAAAAGCGGGGACAATATAAACTCCTGCCGTATCTTCCACTGCCTTGGCATATTCTTCTGTCTGGGCAGCATCTTTAATCATACGCATTTCATCCCGCAGCCATTGGATGGATGCCCCGGCTACAAATACGCTGCCTTCCAAAGCATATTCCACTTGCCCCTTCCCCCCTGCGCTTGCTGCAATTGTGGTTAACAGTCCATGGCTGGACCGAATAGCCTTATGCCCCGTATTCATCAAAAGAAAGCAGCCTGTCCCATAAGTATTTTTCACTTCTCCCTGCCCAAAACAGCACTGCCCGAACAAAGCAGCCTGCTGATCCCCCGCTGCACCGGCTATAGGAATATTACCGCCTAAAACCCCTGCGTCCGTATAACCGTAAATACAACTGGAAGGCTTCACTTGGGGCAGCATACATTTAGGGATGCCCAGTTTATCCAGCAATTCCTCGTCCCAGCAAAGTTCGTGAATATTAAAAAGCATCGTGCGGGAAGCATTGGTGTAATCCGTTACATGCACCGCCCCTTTTGTCAGGTTCCAGATCAGCCATGTATCGACTGTCCCAAACAACAGTTCGCCTGCCCACGCACGCTCTTTTGCATTCTCTACATTCTCAAGTATCCATGCTATCTTTGTAGCGGAAAAGTACGCATCCGGGATCAGCCCCGTCTTCTCCCTTATCACATCTTTGTATCCCTCTTTATTCAAAGCATCAATCCGGTCCGCTGTCCGGCGGCACTGCCACACAATCGCATGATAAACAGGAAGCCCTGTCTTTTTATCCCATATCACTGCCGTTTCACGCTGATTGGTAATCCCGATCCCGCTGATGTCTTCTGCCCGCGCCCCTACCATTGCCATCGCTTCCGTCGCCACCGCCAACTGCGAAGACCATATTTCCATCGGATTATGCTCCACCCATCCCGGTTTGGGATAAATCTGCGAAAACTCCTTTTGTGCCATGCTCATAATTTTCCCCTGCTTGTCAAATAAAATGCACCGGGAACTTGTGGTTCCTTGATCTAATGCCATGATATACTTTCCCATATTCCAATCCCCATATCTTTCCGCCAAAGGCCAGACTGCAGCCATCTGCCGCTATGCCGGCCTGCTAATTTCTTCTTTTAATGCTTCTCGTTGCTACAACATCCACCCCGGTTCCTGCGATGTCCGCCAAAATCACATCCCCAAGCCTGACGGGAGCCTCTGCCTCTGCTTTTTTCAGCAGCTTCATACAATCCCCTATTTTTCCTTTTGGGATGTCCCCCTTTGTCTTGACAGGCGCCACCGGCCGGTCCCCATTTCTTACTTTTACTACAGTTGTCACGATTCTTGTAGGATTTGTCAATTCTTTTTTCCCGTATTCCTCCCCCCTGCTGCAAGTATTCCCTTCTACGCTAACCGCCCCGTCCGCATATAATGTTACGGAAAGCATACAGCCTATAGGGCAGCGGATACATGTCAGCTCCGTTATTTCCCCTTTTGTCCCATCCTTTTCTTTCATACGAATAACCATGCCCTTTCTATTATTTATAGATGTACTTATTTTTAGGTTGCTCTTCCGCTCCGGTTTGCCGGCGGAAAAATGCCGCTATTGTCCTTCTATAAATAATGTAATCTCACGCAGACCTTCAAATGCTTCCAGCTTCGGCTTTTTCAGCCTGATCTGCTCCATTTCCCCAGGCGCCATAATTTTTTTATGAAACCGCATAACGACAGTATCATTAAAACGGACGGCAAGGCTGACGTCTTTGTAAATATCCCCTGTCCGGAAACGGATCAGTTCCTCCTCCCGCATATGGGCAAGGCGTATCACGGAGGGAACCGTATAACGGATACCGTTTTCAGCCTTTATTGTAATCTCCTGACATCCCATTCCCCTTTTTACCGTGCAAGAGCCATCAATCCCCAGCCTGCCCTCCTGTGTCTTCTTCCTCTTTTCTTCTGCCTCTTGCTGGATATAGGAGGCGGCATGTCTTCCAGCATTTGCTGCTTCTTCCGATACATAATCCACCAAATCATGGACATGGAGTACGTTCCCGCAGGCAAATACCCCGGAAATATTGGTTTCCATGCTTTCGTTTACCACAGGGCCTGAAGTCGCCGGGTTCAAATTAACCCCCATGCCGGCAGACAATTCATTCTCCGGGATCAGCCCGCAAGAAAGGAGCAAGGTATCACAGCCGATATATTCCTCCGTCCCGGGAATCGGTCTGCGTTTTTCATCCACCTTCGCTATTGTCACCCCTTTTACCCTTTCTTTGCCATCAATATCCACAACGGTATGGCTTAACTTTAACGGAATCCCATAGTCATCCAGACACTGCACGATATTCCTCTTTAGCCCGCCGGAATAGGGCATCAGCTCTGCTACCAGCTTCACTTTTGCCCCTTCCAGGGTCATGCGCCTTGCCATAATCAGCCCAATATCACCGGATCCCAGAATAACTGCCTCTTTTCCCGGCATCCGTCCTTCTATATTCACATAATGCTGCGCTGTTCCTGCTGAATAAATGCCTGCCGGGCGGTAGCCGGGAATATTTAAAGCCCCTCTTGGACGCTCCCTGCATCCCATCGCCAATATCACTGCGCCCGCTTCTATTTCAAACAAACCGTCTGTCCGGTTCATAACTGTCATTCTTTTCTTCCCGTCCGCATCCGCCCGGATATCCGTCACAATTGTATTCAGCAGGCACGGGATGCCCATTTCCTCCACTTGCTCAATATACCTTGCCGCATATTCCGGCCCTGTCAGCTCTTCTTTAAATGTATGCAGCCCGAAGCCATTATGGATGCATTGATTCAGGATTCCCCCCAGTTCCCCTCCCCTTTCAATGATCAGAATTTTCTCCGCTTCTATCCCTTCCATGCAGGCCGCCGCTGCCGCCGCCAGCCCTGCCGGACCGCCCCCTACAATTGCAATATCCGCTTTTTCAAACATATTTCCTCTCATCCCTCCGTTTCCTCAGATGCTATCCTTCATCCGCACCCTAAATCCTTTTCCCTCATAGAATCCAAACGGCAATCTGCCTGACAATGCCGCCGGACCGGCCTTTTATCTTCTTAACCCTAATCGGACAAGAACACAGATCCCCCGCCGGCCTTTGTTATCTCCCCAATGTCCTTCCCCAATTCCCTCGCCAATATTTCCACTGTCTTTGCAGAGCAGAATCCTGCCTGGCATCTCCCCATGCCGGCTCTTGTACGGCGTTTGACCCCATCCAAGGTAACCGCCCCCAACGGCCTGTGGATAGCATCCATAATTTCCCCCTCCGTCACCAGTTCGCAGCGGCAGATTACATTTGCATAAGCAGGGTTTTCCCGGATCTTTTCCTGCCTTTCCCTATTATCCATTCCTGCAATTAGCGCAATCCCTTTTCTTTCCGCCACAAAATTCCTCTTTCTTGCTGCCGGCATCATTTCCTGGACAATTGCAGCCACGTATTCCCCAATCGCCGGGGCGCAGGTCAGCCCAGGGGATTCAATTCCCGCCACGTCAATAAAGCCCTTTGCGTCTTTGACCTCCCCTATCACAAAATCCCCCCCGTCTTCATGGGCGCGCAGGCCGGCAAAAGAAGTAATCACCTTCCCGGCAGGCAAAGCGCGGACACTAAGCCCCCCTTTCTCCAGCACATCCTTAAGCCCCGGCGCGGTAGTATTTACCCCTTCTTTTTCTTCAATATCCATAGCGGTAGGCCCAACCAGCAAATTGCCGTGAACGGTAGGCGTTACTAAGACGCCTTTGCCATACTCCGTAGGAAGCTGGAAAACAGTATGCGAAACAGAGTCCCCCACCGTCTTATCAAACAGGCAATACTCTCCTTTTCTCGGTGTAATATGCAGCTTTTTTCCGCTTACCATATTATGCAATTCATCCGCATATACCCCAGCCGCGTTAACGACGATCCTGCTGAAAAATACTTCATCCGCCGTTTCCAGCCGGTATCCCTCTGCTGTCTTTTTCACTGCTTTCACTTCCGTATTCAGATAAAAATCCACCCCATTGACGTATGCATTTTCCGCCAGCGCAGCCGTCAGCCCAAAAGGGCATACAATCCCCCCTGAAGGTGCATACAGCGCTGCCGCCGCCTTACTGGAAAGACCCGGTTCCAGTTGAAGCAATTCTTCCTTTTCCAGAATCCGCAAACCTTCCACCCCGTTTTTCTTTCCTTTTTCCAGCAGCTTCTCCAGCCTTCCCCTATCCTTTTCCTCAAAGCACAGAACCAATGAACCATTTCTCCGGAACGGGAAATCCAATTGCTTCGCAAGCTTTTCCATCAAAGTATTTCCCCTTAAATTCAAAGCCGCCTTTTTCGTTCCCGGCTCCGCATCATACCCTGCATGGACAATGCCGCTGTTAGCTTTGGAAGTCCCTTCACAGATATCGGAAGCTCTTTCCAGCACTGCCGTTTTTCTGTCATAGGCAGACAGTTCGCGGGCAATAGCGCTGCCGCTTACCCCTGCCCCTATAATCATCACATCGTACTTTTTCATCTTTCTTTCCCGCATGACATCATCTGCACCCGCAGATATATCCCTTTCTTCTATATTCAAGTTTTCTTCTTGGTTAAAAAGTGGCTTCGCCACTTCAAAAAGAACCTGCGGTTCTTTATTAATTTATTCCCTTCTGACGAAGGATTTTCCTATATGGTTAAAAAGTGGCTTCGCCACTTCAAAAAGAACCTGCGGTTCTTCCTCAATTTACGTCCTTTTGACGAAAGACTTTCCTATAAGCTTAAAAAGCAGGCATTTTTATCGCCTGCTTCCTTTTTACCTTATTGTATATAGGAATCTTCCATTCCCAAGCATAGCTTTTCTTATACAAAATTTCCTTATTTACTAACAGGATCCCGGCGCCTTCCGCTTATGGCAAACAAAGCGATCCCGGCAATTACCGTAAAAACAGAAATAAACTGGGATGTGGACAAAATTCCTACATTCCCTCTGATCAGATCCCCTCTGTAATATTCCAGTATAAACCTTCCAATGCTGTACAAAATCAGATACAGCCCGCCAATCTGCCCATCCGCCTTCTTTCTTTTTGCATACCAGATCAAAATAAAGAAGTGAAGGAAATCAAGGCCGCTGGAAATAAGCTGTGCCGGCACAAGCCTGACCCCATTGGGTGCATATTGGGATTCATGGAATATAATTCCAAACGGGCTATCTGTCTCCCTCCCATAACAGCATCCCGCCAAAAAACACCCGATCCTTCCAAATCCCTGGGCCAGCGCCACAGAAGGTATCAGCATATCAAAATATTTTAAAAATTTTAGTCCTTTGATCTTAGAATAGAGCATGGCCGAAAAAATCCCGCCTATAATTCCCCCATATACCACCCATCCATCCGTTAAATGATACAGAAAATCCGGGTTATCCAAAATATTTTTTATATTCGTTGCAAAATACAAAAGTTTCGAGCCTGCAAAACCTCCCACTACGCACCAGATTACATAGTTAAATACATGATCCGCCTCCAGCCCATATTTTTTTGCCCGGTATTCCCCAACAAAATAAGCTGCCAAAATACCAATTGCAATCATTAGCCCGTAACCATATACGGTAAAAGGGCCTATGGAAAATAATTCGTTTTTCATCCACATCCTCCGTTCGTTTTCCTATGTCCTAATAGTATCATAAACTTTCAGATGTTTCAATGAAAGGAAAAACCGCCCAATTTATGTTCCCCTCTTGACACAAAGTGTTTTACTGTATATAATGTACTTAGTCAATAAGTACATTATATACAAAGGAGCAGCTATGTGGAAATTATAATCAGCAGCAATACAAGCAAACCTATTTATGAGCAGATCACTTCGCAGATAAAAGAGATGGTCATGAGCGGGGAACTGCGGACAGGGGATCCGATCCCCTCTATGCGATCATTAGCGAAGTCCATTCATGTCAGTGTCATTACTGTCCAAAAAGCATACGAGGATTTGCAAAGAGACGGCTTTATCGAGACTACAGTAGGCCGGGGCAGTTTTATATCTGCTCAGAACAAAGATTTTTTTCAGGAAGAGCAGCAAAAACGCGCAGAGGAACATTTAATGGAAGCCGCAGACATCGCACGTACCAGCGGAATCCCGCTGGGCAAAATGATAGAACTTCTGACTATGTTCTATCAAGAGGAGGAGTAAAAAAATGACAGACGCAATTTTACAGATTGACCATTTAACCAAACAATACCCCGGGTTCCTGCTGGACGATGTTTCTTTTTCCATCCCCAAAGGCACAATCATGGGACTAATCGGAGAAAATGGGGCGGGCAAAAGCACAACAATCAAAGCCGCCCTTGACCTTATCAAAAAAGACAGCGGAAGCGTTACTTTCTGGGGACAAGAACTGTCCTCGTCCAAACATCTCAAAGAAGATATCGGCGTTGTTTTTGACGGCATCAATTTTTACGAGACCTTAACGCCCACAAAAGCCGGGAATATTTCAAAAGCCGCTTACCGGCAATGGGATGAACGCCTCTATCTCGACTTTTTAAACCGTTTTGAGCTTCCGGCCAATAAGGAAATCAAATCCTTTTCCAAAGGCATGAAAACAAAGCTATGTCTTGCCACGGCTCTTTCCCACGCCCCTAAGCTGCTCATCCTTGACGAAGCAACCAGCGGCCTTGACCCGGTGATGCGGGATGATATCCTGGATGTCTTTCTGGAATTTGTCCAGGATGAAAACCACTCGATCCTGATGTCCTCCCATATTTCCACCGATTTAGAAAAGATAGCGGACTATATTACGTTCATCCATCAGGGGAAAGTCCTCTTCTGCAAAACGAAGGACGAGCTAAAATACCGTTATGGGATTATCCGCTGTAAAACAAAGTTTTTCAATACCGTTGACAAATCCGAAATCCTGGCCTGCCGCAAAGACGGGTACCAATGGGACATCCTTGTTGCAGATAAGGAAAAGGCCAAGCGCCGGTACCGAGACGCAATTGTCGATGATGTCACGCTGGACGACATCTTATTGCTTTACGTGAAAGGAGACTATAAAGAATGAAAAGCCTTATCTTAAAAGATTTTTATAATATCAGCCGCAATACCCGGTCAATGTTTGTCATCCTTTTGGTTTTTGCCGTTGTATTCCTTCCATCCTCCGGCATACAAAACTATATTTTTATATGCGCCATTTTGTGCAGCATGATGATTATCACTACTTTCTCTTTCGACGAACATTCCAACTGGCCATTGTATGCCATGATTATGCCTGTTTCTAAAAAAGATATTGTGGCAGGCAAATATGCGGTTCTTTTTGCCTTTTCCCTTATCGGAATTATCTTCGGCATTATTGCAGGAACTGCAGGCAACATAGTTGCCGGAAATTTCTTTCAGATGGCGGAAGATACCGCTGCCATCCCTCTTCCCCTTATGGCATTAACCGCTTTATCGTGTTCCACTGTTTTCGGGAGCATATCCATCCCCCTGGCCATCCAGTTCGGGGCGGAAAAGGGAAGAATCCTTGTACTCGTTTCTTTCCTGATTCCTGCCGGGCTATGCTACGCCGCTTACCATGCCTTCCTTTTCCTCGGGCTTGACTTAACGGAGAATTTAAAAACCGCCCTGTTCTATTGTTCCCCTATCCCTGCGGCTGCCTGGAATTATATGATGTACAAAATAAGCTGCTTTATTTTTACCAAAAAAGACATGCCATAAAATAAGATGCTCAATCCCCCCGAACCTCTTTTCATCTTGCAGATTTTATGGAAAAGAATTAAAATAAAAAAATGGAATTATTATAAACAGATGAAGGAGATAATGTTATGTATGAAATGAAACCAGAATATTATACCGGAATTGAATTTATTGACAAAGAGCATGCGCGCTTATTTGAACTTGCCCGTGAGACCCATGATTTGCTTTACGATGATCTTCTGCAGGATAAGTCTGACCAGATTGTACATTTAGTATCCGAACTTATCGACTACACAAAAACCCATTTCTCACATGAAGAAGCTTACCAGAAAAGCATCCATTACGCCCATCTGGAGGCACATGCTGCACAACACCGCCAATTTGAAGACAGCCTGTTGGAGATAGATCTGGAGGAAATAGAACATGACTTTGGAAGCCAGAACGATACTGTTGAAAACATTCTGCAGTTTCTGATTAACTGGCTGATAAACCATATCCAGAAAGTAGATATGTATATCAAATAAAAAATAAGATTTGATAAACTGATTGCAAAGATGCAAAACGATACATGCAAATACATAATATGCGGGGCGGAAGCGCTTGTTGCTTCCGTTCTCTTGCTTATCATACAAGCAGGGACAAACATATTTTTCAACGGCGGGCAAAGCAAAGGAACCCCAAAGCAAAACTGTTGACAAGAGCGGCCGGCCCTGCTATTTGAGCCGCCAGAGGCGGCATGGAGATTCCTATGTTATATTTAAAAGAGATAAATTATGAAGATATTGAAAAAGAGTATTTATTTGTCCGTAATATGCCTATTGATGAAAATGGTCTGACAAATAAATGGAATGGCATTTCGCGTGAAGATTTTAGGAATAAAGCATTCACGGAGATGACCGCCTTTTCAAAAGGGGAAAATTTACCGGAAGGCTATGTGCCGGAAACATTTCTTTTTTTGTGGAATGGCGATGAAATTGTAGGGCAGTTTCGTATACGGCATTATCTTTGTGAATCTTTAAGAACAGGCGGGGGGCATATCGGATATTTTATTAAAAAAGAGTTTCGAAATAAAGGGTATGGAAAGGAAGGGCTTCGGCAGACCTTACAAATAGCAAGGACAATTATTCCTGAAGATGAAATATATTTACGCGTAAATAAGGACAATCCGGCTTCATTGAAAGTGATGTTCTATAATGGCGGATATATCAAATATGAAGATGAAAATAAATATTATGTGAGAATTAAAAAATGACAGATTTTAATCGCATAAAAACCTGGGACATCCTCTTTTTCCTATTTTAAGAAACTGTCAATAATCACAGCCTCCGCTCCCCTTTCCGTCAGCCCAAAAGAGCGGAGTTTCAAAGCTGCCGGACGGTCATCCCTTTAAAAACCGGAGGCTGTTGGAATGCATACCCGGTTCCTGCATTCGCCCTCTCATCCATGTTCATGCTTGTAATATCTTCCCCATCCTCCACTGTAAAACCATATCTTTCGCAATCGTAACCTTTTACCGTTTTCCATAATCTCGTAGGCCTGATTACGCACTTTCAGCATTTTGTATCCTCTTTTCCCTTTTGCCGTTTCCCTGACCATTGTTTATTACATCTTTTCTTCTTCCTTCCAGCAAGATATAACACCACATAGATTTCCTCGCTACAAAGAAGAAAAGGATGACAGATGATTTAGAAAATGTTATGATAAAGTTGTTAAATACCCCAGGCAGCCACTGAAGGCACATACAGATATTTCTGCCTGATTTGCTGCCTGCGGGGACAAACGGAGTTGGAGGGATACAGCTTGAATCATCAGAGAGAATCAAAAAATAACTTATCCATCGACATGCCTGCAGTAGATTATGTGAGGACATTAGCCAACAAAATGCCTGGCGGATTTTTTATTTACCGCGCTACAGGAAACCAGGAAATTATTTATGCCAACAAATCCATGCTGCGGATTTTCAACTGCTCCAGCATGGAAGAATTCCAGGAATTGACCGGCAATTCATTTCGCGGGATTGTACACCCCGATGACCTGGACGAGGTAGAACGCAGCATCAACGAACAGCTTTCCCGGAACGAAGATGATTTAGATTACGTAGAATACCGGATTATCCAAAAAGGAGGAAATATCCGCTGGCTGGAAGACTATGGGCATTTTACCCAAAGCGACAACGATGGCGATATCTTCTATGTATTTGTGGTGGATGCAACGGAACGCAAACTGCGGCAGATGGAGGAAAAAGAAGAACAGCTCCAGGAGCAGCTCAGGCGCCTTGATATGATCGAGGGCCTTAGTATTGACTTTGAATCTATTTTTTATGCCGATTTGGATTTGGATCGAATCCAAGCATACAGAGTCAGCCACCGGTTCGGAAAAAAATTCTCCAATAACTGCACAGTCACCCAGTTCACCGGCTTTGATTCCGATTACATTAAGAAATGGGTCTGCCCGGAAGACAGACGGCGTGTTTCACAAGCCACTGAACCCGGATATATCCGCAGCAGACTCTCTAAAAACAAACTGTTTCATGTCAATTACCGGATTATGCAAAACGGGGAAATTAAATACCTGCAGCTACGCATTGTCAATGTCAGTACAGGAAACAGCCATGTATCCCAGATTGTTATGGGTTACCGCAGCGTAGACGACGAGATTATTTATGAAATGGAACAGAAAAAAATATTGGAAGAAACGCTGGAACAGGCAAAATCCTCCAATATTGCCAAGAACACCTTTTTATCCAATATGTCCCATGATATCCGGACTCCGATGAACGCTATCGTAGGGTTTGCGGCTCTTGCCAAAAAACATCTGGATGACAAAAAGAAAGTCCATAATTACTTGGATATGATAGAGACTTCCAGCGATCATCTGCTGCGGCTGATGAATGATGTGCTGGAAATATCCAGCATCGAATCCGGAAAGATTCATATTGAAGAAAATGAATGTAACCTTCTTGATATTGCACAGGATATCCAATCAGCCATATTGCCCAGGGCAACAGCCAAAGATATCGCCCTTTCCCTGAATATTGCCGGCCTGAAGCACTACACCGTTTACAGCGATCAGCAGAAATTGACGCAGATTATCCTGCGCCTTGTGCGCAATGCGGTAAAATATACGGAACCGGGCGGCAGGATCACCATTACCGTCCAGGAAATGGGGGAAACGGAACATCACCATGCTACCTACCAGTTTATCATCGAAGATAACGGCATCGGCATCAACGAAGCCTTCCTCGAACATATCTTTGAACCATTTGAACGGCAGAAAAACACTACATTAAGCGGCGTATATGGCACCGGGCTGGGGCTTACGATCACAAAAAACATTGTCGATATGATGGGCGGGACAATCGAAGTAAGAAGCACTGCCGGAAAGGGCAGCGTCTTTACCGTTACGCTTAATCTGCGTATTCAAGACAGGCAGTTTAAGCCTTTTGCCCCAAAGGAGACTCCCCCCATTCATCTGCCGGAACGCCGCAGAATCCTTCTGGTGGAAGATAATGAAATCAATCTTGAGATTGAAGTGGAACTGCTTCAGGACGTAGGATTTTTCGTTGATACAGCCACTGACGGAAGCATTGCCGTAGAAAAAATCCGCAATTCCAAACCCGGCGATTACGCCTTAGTCCTTATGGACATTCAAATGCCGGTCATGGACGGTTATCATGCCACAATGGCTATCCGGCAGATCGAAGACCCTGCCTTAGCCAATATCCCAATTATTGCATTATCCGCCAACACTTTGGATGAAGACCGCCGCCGTTCCATGGAAAGCGGCATGAATGCCCATCTAGCCAAGCCGGTCAATATGCCTCAGTTAATAGAACTGATTGGGAAAATACTAATTGCATTTTAAACAAATGGAGGACAAATAACATGAGTCAACCAATATCTGACAATCGTTATGATCATATGGCTTACCGCCGCAGCGGAAAAAGCGGGCTAAAACTGCCTGCCCTTTCCTTAGGCCTATGGCACAATTTCGGCGATACCGGCAATTACGAAAATATGAAACAAATGTGTTTTACCGCTTTTCAACACGGAATTACCCATTTTGATTTAGCCAATAATTATGGGCCAGAACCAGGTAGCGCAGAAATAAACTTTGGGCGCATTATAAAAAATGAACTGAAAGATTACCGTGATGAACTGATTATCAGCACCAAGGCAGGCTATCTTATGTGGAACGGCCCCTATGGCGACTGGGGTAGCCGAAAATATCTGATTGCCAGCTTGGATCAAAGCTTAAAGCGCATGGGGCTTGATTATGTGGATATTTTCTATCACCACCGCCCTGACCCGGAAACTCCTCTGGAAGAAACGATGGGAGCGCTAAACAGCATTGTCCAAAGCGGCAAGGCACTGTATATCGGCCTATCCAACTATGACGGCGAGCGGATGGAAAAAGCCGCCGCTATCCTGAATGATCTAAAATGTCCCTTTATTATTAACCAAAACCGTTATTCTATCTTTGACCGGACAATTGAAAGAAACGGGCTGAAAGATTCTGCCGCCAAAATGCAAAAGGGCATTATTACGTTCAGCCCCCTTGCCCAAGGCCTTCTTACAGACCGTTATCTAAACGGGATCCCCCAGGACAGCCGTATCCGTACGGACGGGCGTTTCTTAAAAGAACAGCTTCTGACGGAGGAAAAGCTGGAACAGATCAAATCCCTAAACCAGATTGCGGCATCGCGGGGGGAATCCTTAGCACAGATGGCAATAAAATGGCTGCTAAAAGATGATGTCATCACCAGTGTGCTTATCGGCGCATCAAAGCCATCCCAGATTACTGATAACCTGAAAGCCTTAGAAGGCATACCGTTCACAGAGGATGAACTTAAAAAAATAGATGAATGCAGCAATATATAAACCCTTCTGAAGGCTGCAAGTACAGTTCCCCTTAATCCTGATAGGGTAAAATCCCTGCCTTTGATTTTAAGAATTGATATATTTCTTCCTCCGTAGGAGGGCAGCCCTTCAGACTATACCGGAAATCTTTTGTGCAATTTCCGATTCCAAGTTTTCCGCTTTTTCCCCGGTATCCTTGCCCGATACATATTTTTTCCGGGAAACCGGAAAGCAGCCCCTCCTTTTCCAGTCTGTCCAGCGCCGGTATCAGATATCCATAGCAAGCGCTGCACGAATCCACCTCTTCCGCCATCTCCCTCAATTTCATAACCCGTTCTTTATTCGGCAGCGCCATTGCGCCAGCCGGAGCATTTATTTCCCTCACAGATGCCTTGGATAAATCCCCGTTTCCCGCACCAAGCCGCTGCGCCAGGCCAATATAAGGAACTTCCTCCATACGGTACTTCAGCAAACGGCATACATAACTATCGCACAGCACCGGATCCGCCGCTGCAAAAACCCGGTTCATAACCGTAGGATTCCCGCCATCCTCAAAATTTAAATCCCCGCAAATACTGTCCACCAGAATAAAGTCCTGCCGGATCCCCAGCGCCAGATGGGCGACTGGTTTATGTAACCCCAGAGCATGAAACCGCCGTTTTTCAGCATTAGGCAGTAAGCCTTTCATATTCTTGAGCGCACAGGTAATCCGCGTCTGACAATGTCCTTTCATCACTGGCACATTAATCATGTAATCTATATCCAATGCGCATTTACAGATATGAAGCTCCATTCCTGCGCAGTCTACCGCTGCCGCTTTTTCCTTTTGCATATCAACCAGCCTGACCCCATACCTTCCTGACAGTTCCTTATAACCGCATACGGCAAAAGCTTCTTCCGTTTTAGCCCCTACCCAGGCTCCTTCCATAATAACCATATCCTTAAAACCATATTCCTGCAAATATTGCAGCAAGCCTTCCACGACTTCCGGGTGCGTAGTCGCCCCTTCGGATGCCGGAACCGGAGATACCAGATTGGGTTTGATCCCGATCCTTTTCCCTCTGTCCCCAATCATCCCGGCCAAATCCGCCTCTCTCAAAAGCTCTTTTGTCATCTTTATATGTTCATTCCCATAAATTGCTAAAATTTCGTTTCTTTTCATAGCACTCCTATATCCATAAGCTTATTTTAGCGGATCATTGATCATATTTTTGTCCCTAAAAATATTTGACGGCCTCCCATGCACTGCTGTTTTATCCGATGCATTACTTCAGTCTATCATTTCCGCTTCCACAATTTCCTTTACCGGAATTTCTGTCCCATCTTGCATTTGCAAAATATTCCTATACAGATCCATCCTCTTTACATGGCCCTCCACTGTCACATATTTCCCGCCGTCCTTTTTACTGTCCGGCAGGAAATACGTAATTGCAATTTTAGGGTGTTCCTTGACCCGTTCCCTGATCTCCCGCATTTTTCCGTCCAGAATCTCTTTTTCATCCTCGTCCAACTCCCGCTTTGCCTCTGTCAACCGCCCGGTTTCCTTGATGGACTCTTCATATCCGGTAAGAGCCGCAAAAGGGGAAAACTGTGCCGCACGCTCCGTTCTGGGCATAGGCGGGTGAGCCGTGGAAACATGATGAGGCAAATGAATAATATCGTCATAACAGCTTCTTACATTTGAATTAAGGTTGTCACCGCCCTCCCGGTACACATTGCTTACCATTGTTTCCTCCTTCCAGCCTATGCCCTATGTCCGCCAATCTGCCTGTTCCTTTCCGTAGCCATCGCTCCGTCTTCTAAGTTCATACCTTTTAAAATTGCATTCTTCCCAAATTTCTTTTTAATATCCAGCATAGCTTTCTGCATCCTCCTCTCCCTCTCCAGCGCTTCCTCTTCTTCCTCATTTTGCTTCTGCAGCGCTTCATAATCGGTAAAAAGATCAAGCTGCTCAAACACAACGCTTTCTACGGCCTCGCTTTCCCGCACTACATGATTTGCCGCTACGCTTACTCTTCTAACCAGCAAATTTTTATCCACAATACAGTCATACAATTCCGTAACAGCATCCATAATCAGCTTTGTGGAAGAAGTCCGGCGTTTCAGATTTACCGTCCCATGGGCATGTTTCGGAACTTTGCGTCCATAATGGTCTACGGTAACAGGACCTTGATATTTTTTCTTAATCTCCGGATTTGTCAGGTTTTCTATATCGTATCCCACCGTCAACACAATCTGATCCGTCAAAAGCCCTTTTTCCACTAAGTCAAGGACAAGCCCATCTGTCATCTCCCTCACAATGAGCTTTCCTTTTGCAAAATCATAGGGACATTGGAGCACTTGTCCGGAACCTAAGCTATTGCTTTCCGGCTGATACGATTTTACGTCGTCCATCGTACACGGCTCCCATCCCCAGGCATGGTCAATAAGAAGCTCTGCATTTATGCCAAACATTTTATATAATAATTCTTCATTATGAAAATCCATCGGCTTCCCAACGGAACATCTTGCAATATCTCCCATCGTAAAAATCCCGGCTTCCTCTAATTTTCTGGCATATCCTCTTCCCACACGCCAGAAATCAGTAATCGGCCGATGACTCCATAAAAGCCTCCGGTATTCCATCTCATCTAATTCTGCAATGCACACGCCGTCCTGATCCGGCTCCACATGTTTTGCCACAATATCCATGGCCACTTTACAAAGATAGAGATTCGTACCGATGCCTGCGGCAGCCGTAATCCCGGTTTCCTCCCATACCTTTTGAATCATCTTTTTCGCCAGTTCCCGTGCATTCATCCGGTAAGCGTCCAAATAGCATGTTACATCTATAAAGACTTCGTCTATGGAATATACATGAATATCCTCCGGGGCGGCAAACTGCAGATAAACGTTGTAAATCCTCGTACTATATTCCATATAAAGAGCCATTCTGGGCGGGGCGGTAATATAAGAAACAGCAAGCCCCGGCATTGCCTTTAATTCCGCACTGCTGCAGGAAGATCCTGTCAGTACATGGCCAGGCGCTTCATATCTGCGCCGGGCATTCATTTCCTTGACTCTCTGCACCAGCTCGAACAACCTTGCCCGCCCCGGGATCCCATAAGCTTTTAAGGATGGGGAGACTGCCAGGCATATCGTTTTTTCCGTCCGGCTTATATCGGCGACTGCCAAATGTGTATCCAAAGGGTCAAGCCCCCGCTCCACACACTCCACAGAAGCATAAAATGATTTTAAATCTATTGCTATATAATTACGGTTTTTCTCTGTCATCCCACGCTAACCCCTTACATACCAATCATACCATACCCCTTTGTCCTCTACCCTGCCCTTCCGCTCAAATCCTAATTTCACGCAAAGGCTGACCGATGCTTTATTCTCTTTCCTGACCAGCGCTTGTACTTTCTCAAACCCCAGTTCCTTCTCCCCATATCCAAGAATAGCAAGGCATACTTCATAAGCATACCCTTTCCCCTGATAAGGCACGGCAATCAAAAAACCCAACTCAGGCATATCAAACCCCGGCCTCCAGCTCAGCCCGGCCCGGCCTATGACTTCCCTGCTTTCTTTGTGTACGATGCTCCATAGGCCGTAGCCGTAAAAACCATAGATTTCCTGAATATATTTTTTCGTATATTCTATTTCATCCGCCGGATCCGGAAATAAATCTTCCATATAATAAGTAATGGACGGCTCCGCATATATGCCGTAAAACTCCCTTACATCTTCCACCGTCGTCTCCCGTACTATGCAGCGGTCTGTTTCCACAATTCCCCATGGTTTCCCAGCCATGCGCAGATATGCCTTTTCAAAGGATTCCCAGCTTAACTCTTCTATATCCATAACCGCATAAGAAGCCTCCGACAAATCCTCCGAACGGTTATTTTCGTGAAGCAATGCGACTGCAAAATTTCCGCCTTGTTTTAACTCGTAAAGCAAGGCGGACGAATCCGTTATAAACAAGATATCATCCTTTGCACATCCCTTTATTTCCTCTTTCCAGTTATTAAGATTTCCATAAAATATTTTTTTATGGTCAGATCCCATATTTTTTTTCAGTTTTTCAACCGCAACGTTCTGCCCTTCATCCTCCACAAGAAAAACTATTTTTTTTAACATGCTTCCCCCTATTTACTAACCCGCCGGTTTCGTCTACAATAGATATAGTAATATCATAAAATAATTTATCAAAGAAGGGAAGCAAAATAATGGCACAGAATCCGATTGTCACTTTTACAATGGAAAACGGGGATGTTTTCAAAGCAGAATTATATCCTGAGATTGCGCCCAACACCGTAAACAATTTTATCTCTTTAATCAGTAAAAATTTTTATGACGGCCTTATTTTCCATAGGGTTATCCGCGGTTTTATGATTCAGGGCGGCGACCCGGAAGGATCCGGTATGGGCGGTCCCGGATACAGCATCAAAGGGGAATTTGCCCAAAACGGCGTGGAAAATAACTTAAAGCATGAAGAAGGGGTTCTTTCCATGGCAAGAAGCATGCATCCGGACTCAGCCGGTTCCCAGTTTTTTGTTATGCACAAAAATTCCCCTCATCTTGACGGCGGATATGCTGCTTTCGGGAAAGTCATTGAAGGGATGGAGTCTGTAAACCGCATCGCAGAAACACGCACCGATTATTCCGACCGGCCTCTGGAAGACCAAGTAATCAAGAGCGTCACCGTAGATTGCTTTGGGACAGAGTATCCCGAACCGGAAAAAGCCTAAAAAAATAATTCATCGGATAAACATCCAAGCCGGAAACAGGAAAATATGATCCTGCATTCCGGCTCTTCATTTTTCCGTTCATATTTTGTTCATACTCATTTAAAAAAAACTTCAACTTCATAACATTCTTTAGACATTTATTTCCCATATACTAAATTCATAAGATAAACAACAACATGACAGCTAGAGTTAATTGATTTTTTAAATAACTTTTTCATAATAAATGCCAAGTAAAGACTGCTTTACTTGGCATCCTCCCTTTTAAGGGGTTTTGATTGATTTTGAACCCCCTTCATTTTCAGCCCGTAACCGGCAGCTTACAAGTTCTTTGGCTGCTGCGGTTTTCCATTGTCCGGCGGCATCCTTGCAGCATTTTCCAATCCTTATTTACCGCAAGGCAAAAGAAAGCACGCCACGTACAAATGCAGGCGCAGGCAATTCTCTGTCTGCCGAAGGCAGTTTTTGCATATCCCATATATTTACATAAGCCGGTTCCGTCATATTTTTATTGACATATACACTTTAGCATAATAAAATATAATTATATTACAAAGAGCGTAATAATATGCGCTCTTTTTTTGTGGGCGGGGAATTTTTCGCTTCCCGGCCTTGTCTGGTATCCTTTTCAGATTTTTCTGCGGATACTCAAATATTGATTATGAAGGAGGTGTATCATGGTATAAATCACGCAGGCATCTGACCGGTTTTCCACCTGCCGTTTATTATATCATGAAAATGTATGGATGGATTTATTCAAATTGTAACAAAGATCAATGGCGTCCTGAACGATTTTATCTGGGGTCCTGTCATGCTGGTTATATTTCTTGCTGTTGGCCTTATGTTTACCGTACGCACAAAAGTATTCCAAATTTCCCATTTTAAATATTGGATTGACGTAACCTTTCTCCAATTATTTAAGAGGGATTCGGCACATGTAAGAAAAACGGACGATAAACATGCGATTTCTCAATTCCAGTCACTTTGTACCGCCCTAGCCGCAACCATTGGCGTGGGGAATATTTCCGGTGTAGCTATCGCCCTTGCCCTGGGCGGCCCGGGCGCTATTTTCTGGATGTGGCTTTCCGCTTTTTTAGGGATGATGACAAATTATGCCGAAAACACTCTCGGTATCAAATACCGCTATAAAAACGAAAAAGGCGACTGGGTTGGAGGCGCAATGATTTATATCGAAAAAGGTCTTGGCTGGAAATGGCTTGCCGTTATCTTTTCCGTTTTCTGCGTATTGGCTTCCTTTGGTATCGGCAATATGTCCCAGGGCAATGAAATTGCCAACGGATTATATCATTCTTTTTCCGTCCCCAAATGGGCAACCTCCCTTATTGTCATGCTGCTTGCCGGCCTGGTTATCGTAGGCGGCATCAAACGTATCGCTTCTGTTACGGAAAAGCTGGTGCCTTTTATGGCCGTTACATATATTATCGGCTCCCTGATTGTTATTTTTTCCAATATTTCTGCGGTTCCCGGGGCTTTTGGATCTATTTTCTCCAATGCATTTAACTTTTCTTCTGTCGGCGGCGGCGTAGCTGGTTTTACCATTATGGTTGCAATGAGACGGGGAATTTCCCGGGGGGTCTTCTCCAACGAGGCCGGACTCGGTTCATCCGTAATGGTTCACTCTGCTTCTAACGTAAAAGAACCTGTCGTTCAGGGCATGTGGGGTATCTTTGAGGTATTTGCGGATACTTTGGTAGTCTGTACCTTAACTGCCCTCACCATATTAACCTCCGGGGTTTATAATTATGCAGAATACGCCAAGTATGTAGGCACAGACCTTCCCGAAACCTTAAAAAGCGGCGTCGCCCTTACCAGCGCTGCCTTTGAATCCGTATTCGGTTCCATCGGCGGCGGATTTATTTCCATTGCAGTTATGCTGTTTGCTTTCTCCACGATTCTCGGCTGGTCTTATTATGGAGAAAGAGGGATTGAATATCTATTCGGCTTAAAAGCCGTTCCCGTTTACAAACTAATCTTTATTCTTATTATCTTCATCGGATGCAATGCTTCCTTGAAATTAGTCGTGGATATTTCGGATACTTTTAACGGCTTTATGGCATTACCCAACTTAATAGCCATTACCCTCTTATCCGGCCAAGTCATTGCCATGACGAAAGAATATATATCCCGGGTAAAATCAGGAAAAGAAACAGTAAGCGGCCAAAAGACGCAATAAATTCAGCAACCCCGCCGCAAGCGGCGGGGTATGCGGCTTTCGCCATAAATGTTAAATATCAGAAATTTCCTCTTTGCTGTAATTTTCTTCATCAGCAGATTGCTGCTGCAGAAATGAAAATTTTACTGCATCCATGTCATATTTCCCGATGAACCAAATTCATTTTGCTGCTGCAACAAACTGTCTTTCATACCTTTGATCGCCAGCCCAAGAATCACAACGGAAATTCCAAAGTTTATCACCCAAAAATACGGAATGGAAAAGGGCAGGAAGGAGACAAGCGCTTTTATCAGCAAAGGAAGGACTCTGCTATAGACGCCAAGCAAATATAACTGGCCGAACGTAAGCTGATATTTCATGCAGGAAGCTACGATCATTCCCATTAATGCCACAAACAAAACGCCAAAGAAAAAAAGCGCCGTCATAACAATGTAACAGATCACCAATACGATCCCTATCAGAAAATATATGGAAGGAACAAAATCCATAAGATCTTCTTTAGAAAAGCTTGCCCCGTCCCATTCGCTGAAATAAAATTCCTGCATCCCGCTGCTGTTGCTCTGCACAAGAAGTTTTTCAGAATCCATCAATAGAACACTGGAATATCCATAATAATATTGTGCCATATCCTCTGCGCCAAAAAATACTTCTTCCGGGTTTGTATCAATCCAGATACATATATCCCCATCATCGACCTGAATCACCTCATCTACCTGCAAAACGCCATTTTCCAGCTTGAAATCAGGTACATTTTCTCTGATCGCAGAAGATAAGCCAGCGCCGTTCAGCATCAAAAATGGCGCCACTATCTTTATCAGAAAGTAAACCAGCATAACAACAACTGAAAACAAAAAAACTTTTGATTTTTTATTTTTAAGAAATTCCTTATAATCTTTAAAATTATAAACAGACAACGCCATTTCCTTAAATATATTCATGATTACCCTCCCCTGTCCATGCTGCCTGCACCGGCATAAACAGCATTCCTATATTCCTTCATCTGAAAAGGCTGTCCATACGGGCAGCCTTTTGTTTATCAAACTGGCTTTATTTCTCAAGCCTTGTTTACAGAACCGAAAAGTTCCATTTTTTCTTTTACTGTCTGTTTAATCGCTTCAAAACCAGGAGCTAAAAGCTTACGGGGATCAAACCCTTTCCCTTGCTGGTCTTTTCCTTCTTCCACATATTTACGTGTCGCTGCCGCAAAAGCTAACTGGCATTCAGTATTTACGTTAATCTTAGCTACCCCTAAAGAAATTGCTTTCTTAATCATATCAGCCGGAATGCCTGTACCGCCGTGAAGCACTAAAGGCATATCCCCTGTCAGTTTCTGGATAGCGTCCAGTGTCTCAAAGGATAATCCTTTCCAGTTCTCAGGGTATTTGCCATGGATATTGCCGATGCCTGCTGCCAGGAAATCAATGCCAAGATCTGCAACAGCTTTGCATTCATTCGGATCTGCGCATTCGCCCATACCTACAACACCATCTTCTTCGCCGCCAATAGAGCCGACTTCCGCTTCTACAGAAACTCCTTTATCATGCGCTGCTGCAACTACTTCTTTTGTCTTAGCTACATTTTCATCAATCGGATAATGGGAACCGTCGAACATAACGGATGAAAAGCCTGCTTCAATGCATTTATAGCAGTGTTCATAACTGCCGTGATCCAAGTGGAGAGCTACCGGAACTGTAATGTTCTGATCCTTGATAAGCCCATTTACCATACCAACTATTACATCATATCCGCCCATATACTTACCTGCACCTTCAGAAACACCAAGGATAACCGGGGAATTATTTTCCTGAGCCGTCAAAAGGATAGCTTTTGTCCACTCAAGGTTGTTGATATTAAACTGTCCTACTGCATAGTGGCCAGCTTTTGCTTTTTGAAGCATTTCTGTTGCTGATACTAACATTTTCTTTACCTCCATATGAATTTTATAAAATTTCCTGAATTTATTATAATACATTCTTTTTAAAAAGGAAATAGTTTATTAAAAATAGTCTAACTTACATCTTTCCTAAAAAGACCCCCTCCGTTAGGCAAAAATGAAAATCTAACGAAAGGGGGGCTTTTTATGTTGCCGCCTGCGGATCCCCATGCTGATACAGTACGCCATAAGACATACAAAAAATTATTTTTCCGGAACCCTGATCTTCACTGCCTGTTTTTTGTTTTTAATATTTACTTTTTTATGATTGCCCCCAAATTCCCCGTCTGTTGTCCAAGGGATTTCTTCTGCCGACTCAAAAACAATTTCCGGTGTTTTAAAACAGTACATATGCTCCGTATTGATTCTGCGGTTTAAAAGAGCTGCTATAATTACATTAATATCCAGGGGATTGGATGGTTTACGGATCAAAGTCACCTCAAACTCCCCGTCATCCAATTCCACGTATTTTCCGGTAATGCGCTTAAAACCGCCGACAGAAATGGAATTTGTCACCATTCCAAAAATAAATTCATCCTCAAGCTCCGCTTCTTCATAAAGCTTCCTCGATCCATCTTCCCCTTCTTTCTTATATTTATAATTTACTTTCAGTTTATAAGATTTTACGGAGGGAAGACGCTTCATGCCCTCCAAAATATAAGCCATATGTCCAAGAATATTTTTAACGTCCTGACTCGTTTCGTAAGACACATCCGTAAAAAGCCCAAATGCCGCAATATAAACAAAGCATTCCTCATTCATCGCCCCGATATCGCAGGCATAATCCTGCCCCGCCGCAATTACTTCTGCCGCCTTTACCATATCCTTCGGAATGCCCAGGCTCTTGGCAAAATCATTCGTGCTTCCCGCCGGTATATACCCGATAGGAATCTGCTTCCGGCACTTTATCATTCCGCTTACCGCTTCATCCAGTGTGCCGTCGCCTCCGCTGCATACCAATAAGTCATAGTCCTCCCGCTTATCCCTGACTGCCCGTATGGCATCCCCTTCTTCCTGAGTCGGATACACGGTCACCTCATATCCCGCTTTCACAAAAACATCTATGATATCGCATAGTCTATTCCGTATCTTAGCCTTTCCCGCCCTGGGATTAAAAACAAATAATATTTTCGGTGTTCCCATACAAAACCCTCCATTCTTATTACCGCCACAGTGCAATGCTGCATTCATAATCTTCTGGCAGAGGACTTTCCTATAAGTCGAAAACAGGAGCATCTAATGATGCTCCTTGGGTTTTAACTTACTTTTCCTTTTAATAAATATTCTTCAATATCCTCAACTGCCTGCTTCTCATCCCGCCCATCTGCAATAACAGTAATGGTTTCACCGCTGTCAAGCCCTAAGCTCATCATCCCCATAATGCTTTTCGCATTCACTTTTTTCCCTTCGGACTTGATGTACACCTTGCATTCATGCTTGCTTGCCACTTGCACCAAGACCGCAACCGGCCTCGCCTCTAACCCTGACGGCAACTGCACCTGCATACTTTTTTCAATCATAATGTCTCCTCCTTTTAATTTCTAAGCCTATCAGCAATTTCACTTAATCTTCTCAGTCTATGATTCATCCCTGATTTTCCAACCGTTGGATTTAAGATTTGTCCCAGTTCTTTTAACGTTGCATCTGGATATTCTAATCTTATTTCAGCCGTTTCTTTTAAGTTATCTGGTAGATTTTGAAATCCATAGCGTTCCCTAATGAGGAGGATATCCTCTATCTGTTTGGATGATGCATTCACTGTTTTGGTAATATTAGCCGTCTCACAGTTCACCTTCCTGTTAACGGAATTACGCACTTCTTTGACAATCCTATAATTTTCAAAATTCATCAAAGACACATAAGCCCCCATTAAATTTAAAAGGTCCACAATCCCTGTGCCTTCTTTTAAATATACGACATGATATTTCTTCCTGGCAACAATTTTGGCATCTACCTCAAAGCCTTGTATCAGCTTTTTTATCTGCTCCGCGCTTTCCTGATGAGTGCATACAAATTCCAGATGGTAGCTTTTCTCAGGATCGCTCATGGAACCTATGCATAAAAAAGCTCCTCTCAAAAAAGCTCTTTTGCAGCAGGCATTTTTAATGAGTAACGGATTGACTCCCGTTTCTCCCGCTTTCTTCACGCTATCTGTTTTTTCTATCTTAATAGCCTGAAGTATTTTGTCCACTTCGCTGCTGTCTTTTGTAAGGACAACATATGTATGGCCTTTCTTTTCTTCATGCAGCATCCATGAATCATCCGTATCTATATTAAATGTTTTTTTCAATAATGTAAAGCACTTTCTTAGAACTGTCTCATTTTCTGTCTGCAGCCCCAAGCTGATTCCCTCTCCCCCATCCTGTTCCGCCTTGCCAAGAAAACAAATAATCGCTGCAAGCTCTGCCAGTTGGCAATGCCTGGAAGAACTGACATGGCCTGCCAGTTCTTCTTTTACTTCACTTGAAAAAGACATATTTATACCCCTTGTCCCACATCTCTATGATATATCTTAAGGCCATAGTTTCCCTGATCTTTCATACGCTTGTACAATTCATTTGCCAATGTTACGCTCCTATGCTTTCCTCCCGTGCAGCCGATCCCTATGACTAGCTGGTATTTCCCTTCTTTTACATAATTAGGTATGAGAAAACGTATCATATCCTCCAGCTTCATCAAAAATTCCCCTGCTTCCGGAAAACTCATCACATATTCCTGAACCCCTTTATCGTTCCCTGTCTTCGGCTTTAGTTCATCAATATAATAAGGGTTCGGAAGAAAACGCACATCGAATACCAAGTCGGAATCCGCGGGGATGCCATTTTTAAAGCCAAAAGAAAGAATCGTAATCATAAGGCTGTTATACTCCTCATTCCTCACAAAAATACGGTCAATCTCCTTTTTCAATTCTCTTGTCAGAAGATTGGAAGTGTCAATGACATAATCCGAATTTTCTTTGATGTCTTTTAAGATATCCCTTTCCTTGCGTATGCCGTCCTCCACCCTGCCTTCCGGCGAGAGGGGATGGAGCCTCCTGCTTTCTTTATAACGTTTCAAAAGGACATTATGGGAGGCATCCATAAAAAGTATTTCATATTTGTATCCGCTGTTTTTCAAATTCTCCAGGATTCTCATCGCCTCTCCAAACGGCTGATCCACCCGGACATCCAGCCCCAGGGCGACCTTGCTTATTTCCGATCCGGGAGCGGCAATCAATTCCACGAACTTTTCGATCAAAGGCACCGGCAAATTATCTACGCAGTAGAACCCTGTATCTTCCAGCATCTTCAGGGCTGTCCTTTTTCCTCCGCCGCTCATTCCGGTCACCACTACAAATCTCATTTGCTTTCTGTTCTCCTCCGTATTTCACTTTTCCGGTTTTATTCACTTTATCAAATCCCTAAAAACCGGCATCCGCATCATGATTCTTTAAAAATCTCCTAAGTAAATAACTTCCCGTTCCAGCATAACGCCGAATTTTTTCTTTACGCATTGCTGGACTTCCTCAATGACTTCCCGTATATCCGCCGCGGTAGCGCTGCCATCGTTTATAATAAACCCGCAATGCTTTTCCGATACTCTGGCTCCTCCTATGCGAAAGCCTCTCAGCCCGGCATCCATAATAAGCTTCCCTGCGTAATATCCCTCCGGCCGCTTGAAAGTACTTCCTGCGCTGGCATACTCCAACGGCTGCTTTTCCCTTCTTTGCCTTGCCAGCTCTTCCATTCTGCTTTCTATTTCTTCCTTCTTCCCTCTTTTTAAAGCCAGCACAGTTTCCAAAATGATAAAAGGGCGGTTTTTCATTACGCTTGTACGGTATCCGAATTCCATCGTGTCATTATCCAGCACTAATATTTCACCTTCCCGGTTCATCACTTCCACAGACTCCACAATCTGCTTCATTTCCCCTCCGTAGGCTCCTGCATTCATGACAATAGCCCCGCCTACCGTCCCCGGTATCCCGGAAGCAAATTCCATGCCTGTCAGGCTATGTTCTTTTGCTTCCGCCGCCGCCCTGCTAAGGAGCGTTCCGGCAGAAACTTTTACTTTTTCCCCTTCCACCGTCACGCTCCCGTTTCCGTCATCCAGCTTTACCACAATACCGGAGTATCCTTTGTCTCCAACCAGAAGATTGCTTCCATTCCCAAGAATAAAATACTTCTGCCCCGTAGCGTGCAGGTAAGGCACCAACTTTTTTAGCTGCTCTTTCCCGCTTATTCTTATCAGGCACTTAGCCTCCCCTCCTACCCGGAACGTAGTGTGCCTGCTCATTGGCTCATGAAACAATATGTTTTCCTTTGGTACTATCTTTTCAATATAATCAAATATGGATATGCTCACCTTAGATTCCCTGCCTGTTTTTTATTATGGTATGTAAATGGGCAGCAACTTATTCCAATACTAATTTTGCCGCGCCATAAATACCGGCATCATTCCCTAAGGTTGCAAGCGCAAATTTCACATTCCCGCACCCTTTAAACACGGTTTTATAAAAGTAAGGGCTAATATATTCAAACAGGATCTTTCCAGCCTTAGACACGCCTCCGCCAATTACGATAATCTCAGGATTAATAATGCTGGCAATCGTCCCCAGCCCCTTGCCAAGGTACTCGCCAAACTGTTCCGCTATCTTAATCGCAAGTTCATCCCCGTCCTTTACTGCATCAAACACCGCTTTTGCTGAAAGCTCTGCCTCCGGGATATCCCTGAGCACGCTGGAATCACTGCCAGCCTGGAGTTTTCTCTTCGCCAGCCTGACAATCCCTGTCGCAGAGGCATACTCTTCCAGACACCCGGTATTGCCGCAGCCACAACGTTCCGTCTCATTGTCCTCCACATGCATATGCCCGATTTCCCCCCCTGCGCCTACTGCGCCGGTAAGCATTTCCCCGTTTACGATAATCCCGCCGCCAACACCGGTTCCCAACGTCACCGCTACCAGGTTCCTGCAGCCTTGCCCGCCGCCTTTCCACATTTCCCCGAGAGCCGCCACATTGGCGTCATTCCCTGCCTTTACCGGCACATCCAATAATTCGGAAAGAGTATCGCGGATGCTGAAAGTCCCCCAGCCTAAATTCACTGCGCCGTACACAGTGCCTTCTGCGTCAATGGGACCCGGCGCTCCTAAGCCTACGCCTACAATATCCTTTTTCAGCACGTCTTTTTCTTCCATTTTCATTTTAATGCTTTCCGCCACATCGGGGAGAATACACTCCCCGCCGTTCTCCGGCCTTGTGGCAATCTCCCATTTATCCAGGAGATTGCCTTCTATATCAAAAAAACCTAATTTTACCGTGGTTCCGCCCACATCTACGCCAAAAACATATTTGCCCATCTTAATCCTCCCATTATTTTTTAATCTTCATCCTCATCCCTGCGTCTCGCCAAAGAATTCTGTACACGGGTATATAATTCCTGCGCGGCATTATAACCCATTTTTTTCTGGCGGTGATTAACTGCCGCAGATTCGCATATAATCGCCAAGTTACGCCCTGGCCTTATAGGAATATTATGGCACACGATTTTATTGCCTAAATATTCCGTGTATTCTTCTTCCAACCCCAATCTGTCATATTCCTTATCTTTATCCCAGTCTTCCAACCGGATGACAAGGTCTATATTCTGGGTATCCTTTACACTGGATACACCGAACAAAGTCTTGACATCCACAATCCCGATACCCCGCAATTCAATAAAGTGCTTCGTGATATCAGGCGCTGTACCGATCAGGGTATCGTCACTCACTTTCCTGATTTCCACCACGTCGTCCGTTACAAGACGGTGTCCTCTTTTAATCAGTTCAAGAGCCGCTTCCGACTTACCGATACCGCTCTCGCCCGTTATCAGCACACCCTCACCGTATACATCCACCAATACTCCGTGAACGGAGATGCAGGGGGCAAGCTTTACATTCAGCCAGCGGATAATTTCCGCCGTAAATGCGGAAGTCGCCTTCTTCGTCATAAGAAGAGGAACTTTATTCGCTACCGCCATTTCCAGGAACAGAGGATCCGGCTGCAGTTCCCGGCAGAATACGATCCCCGGTATATCGCAGGATAACAGTTTTGTATAAATTTCCTTTTTTCTTGCTTCCGGCAGACCCAGCATATACGTGTATTCCACAAAGCCGATAATCTGGATACGGATCGCCTCAAAATGTTCAAAATACCCCGCCATCTGCAAAGCAGGCCTGTTAATATCCGGCTGGGTGATTTTCACCTTGGAAATATCCAGTTCCGGTGTCAGATTTTCCAGTTTCATTTTTGCAATAATGTCCTTCAAACTTACGCTTGCCATAAACCTTCTCCTTTTCCCGTGACGTTTTTCGATTTTCTTTATTCAATTTTTCCGTTTATCCTAAGTATAAATTTTATCATAGAAGCCAGACAAAGGCAACGCGGTTTTCGGTTGAGTTTCCGTAGTTTTATTACCAGTGCAGTTCGGTATTTTCCTGCACGGGATTTGCCTGATTGGTTCCAGCCCTCTTCCATGCGCCGGGCAGCCTCATATTTCCAAAAGAGAGTCCTTGGCAGTCCGGGGTATCCCATGGCATTCATCCCTCCTGATGGAAAAACCGGTAAATCCCTTCCGCAATATGTCTGGGTATTTCCGGCGCCTCCATCAATTTTTCCACATCCGCTTCCTTAATTTCCTCTATGG
Source organism: uncultured Lachnospiraceae bacterium (assembly GCA_910576535.1). GTDB lineage: Bacteria > Bacillota > Clostridia > Lachnospirales > Lachnospiraceae > Kineothrix. The sequence goes on from CAJTKK010000001.1 coordinate 324,495, forward strand.
ACTTAAAATGCCGCATCAAAGCCTTCCTCCTGGAAGGCCCGACCCCCGGGATATCATCCAATACTGACTTCACCTGGCTTTTCCCCCTTAAGGAACGGTGATATTCAATGGCAAACCTGTGCGCCTCGTCCTGCACCCTCGTAATCAGTTTAAAGCCTTCCGTATTCCGGTCAATAGGAATCTCCTCATTATTAAAATAAAGCCCCCTCGTCCTATGGTTGTCGTCCTTTACCATACCGCATACCGGAATATCTATATGCAGTTCGTTTAAAACTTCCAGCGCAATATTAACCTGCCCCTTCCCGCCGTCCATTAAGATCAGGTCAGGGAACTTAGTAAAGCTCCCGAACTCTTTTTCCATCTCTTTCAAGTCCAGTTCTTTCTGCTCTTCCATGCCATGCACAAATCTTCTGGTCAGGACTTCCTTCATGCAGGCATAATCGTCCGGCCCCGACACTGTCTTTATCTTAAACTTACGGTAATCGCTCCTTTTTGGCTTCCCCTTCTCGTAAACTACCATAGAGCCTACATTAGCAAAGCCGCTGATATTGGAAATATCATAGGCTTCCATCCGGTTGATGCTTTCTGCCCCGATTAAAGCCGCAATTTCTTTTACGGCGCCAATCGTGCGCCCTTCCTCCCTCTTTATTTTCTCCTTATCCTGGCTTAGTACCAGCGCCGCATTCTTTGCCGCCAGTTCCACCAGCTTTTCTTTTGTCCCTTTTTTCGGCACACGGATATAAACCCTGCTCCCCTTCCTGGCCGACAGCCATTTTTCCAGGATCTCAATGTCTTCAATCTCTTCCTGCAGCATCAGCTCTTTGGGAATAAACGGGGTGCCGGCATAAAACTGCTTTACAAAATCCAGCAATACCTGTTCCTTCCCACTTCCCGACACATGCGTCATATAAAAATGTTCCCTGCCTATCAACTTTCCGTCCCTGACAAAAAACACTTGCACCACTGCATCATTTTCATCCAAAGCAAGTGCAATGATATCTTTATCTTCCCCGCCGCTATCGGTAATCTTCTGTTTTTGCGCCACCTGTTTTACGCTATTATGCAAATCCCTGTATTTAATCGCCTCTTCAAATTCCATATTTTCAGACGCTTCCTGCATCTTCCTTTCCAGATCTTTCAAAATGGGGCTAAAATTCCCGTTCAGAAAATCCAAAGCCTGCCCTACCTGCCCCTTATATTCCTCCTGGGAAACATAACCCTGGCAAGGTGCGGCGCATTGTTTAATATGGTAATTCAGGCATGGCCTATCTTTCCCCGCCTCCTTCGGAAGGTTTTTATTGCACGTCCTTAACATATACAGCTTATTGATTAAATCTATGGTATCTTTCACCGATGCCGCGCTGGTAAAAGGCCCGAAATACCGGGAACGGTCTTTTTTCATCTCCCGGGAAAACAAAATCCGGGGATATTCTTCCCCCACTGTCACTTTTATATAAGGATAAGTCTTATCATCCTTAAGCATCGTATTGTACCGGGGGCTGTATTCTTTAATCAGATTATTTTCCAGCACCAGCGCCTCTAGTTCCGAATCAGTAATGATATATTCAAACCGGGCAATCTGTTCCACCATCTTATCAATCTGAGGTCCCCTCCCTACAATTTTCCGGAAATAAGACCTGACGCGGTTATGCAGGTTGACCGCCTTCCCCACATAAATTATGGCGTCCTTCCTATCATGCATAATATATACGCCCGGTTTTGCCGGTAATTTTTTCAGTTCCTCATCAAAATCAAACATTTTCTCCCTGCCCCGCAATCTTCTAATATGCAAAAAAGCTCCAATATACAGCAAGGAATGCCCGGCACGCGGTCATTCCTTACCTATATCAGAGCCTTTTCCCATCACTTCCCCGTCTTTCAGGGTTCAAAATTTCCCGATGCATTGGAAAAACGCCCTACCGGGCCGCCGCTTTGCCCTTGACCGCGGTTATTCCCGTCCTTTTTTTCCGATGAATCCTGGTTTTCCTGATTATTTTGCCCTCCGGATGCGTTTCCTGCATTGGCCGGCGCCTCTTTCTTTTCTCCCGCCCCGTCCGGAAAACAGTCTTTGAATTTTTCCTGTTCCGTCTCAACCGCCTTGCTGAATGTATCATACCCCGGCTTCTTTTCCGGCTCCGCAGGACTTTCCCCTTCCGGCTTCACTGCTTCCGGCTCCTCTTCTCCTTCTTTTTTTACTGCATTCTTCTCTTCCAGCGCTTTCCCTTCCTCTTCTTCCGGTTCCGGGAGTCCTTTCTCCGCACGGTATATCTTCATAAATTCTTTACCGGTTATTGTTTCTTTTTCTATCAGATGGGCCGCCAGCTTATCCATCAGCTCCCTGTTCTCGGACAGCAGCTTTTTCGCTTCCTCATAGCAGCCTTTCAGGATATTCATGACTTCCGTATCCACATCCGCCGCCGTCACATCGCTGCAGTCCAGCCTGGCGCCGCCTCCCAGATACTGGTTTTCTATCGTTGCCAGTCCCATCAGGCCGAATTTTTCGCTCATGCCAAAACGGGTCACCATATTCTTCGCAATATTTGTTGCTTTTTCTATATCGTTGGCAGCCCCGGTAGTTACCGTGTCAAATACAATCTCTTCCGCTGCCCGTCCACCAAGATAGCCCACTAGCATATCATGCAGTTCCGCTTTTGTATTCAAGTATTTTTCTTCTTCCGGCACTTGCATTACATAGCCTAAAGCCCCCATTGTCCTTGGGACAATCGTAATTTTCTGCACCGGCTCAGAATTCTTTTGAAGAGCGCTTAACAAAGCGTGGCCTACTTCATGGTAAGACACAATTTTACGTTCTTCCTTGCTCATAATACGGTCTTTTTTCTCTTTTCCTACTAATACCTGTTCTACCGCTTCAAACAAATCCTGCTGGCAGACATAGTTCCTTCCCTTCTGTACCGCATTAATCGCCGCCTCGTTAATCATATTAGCCAGATCCGATCCTACCGCGCCGCTGGTCGCCAACGCAATCGCATCCAGATCCACGCTGTCATCCATCAGCACATCTTTCGCATGGACTTTAAGAATTTCCACACGCCCCTTTAAATCAGGTTTATCCACAATGATCCTGCGGTCAAAACGGCCTGGGCGCAGAAGCGCTTTATCCAATATTTCCGGACGGTTAGTCGCACCCAGAATCAAAATTCCCTTGGATGTGTCAAAACCATCCATTTCCGACAAAAGCTGGTTCAGCGTCTGCTCACGCTCTTCATTTCCTCCGCCGAATTTGGAATCACGGCTCCTTCCTATGGCGTCAATCTCGTCAATAAATACAATGCATGGGGCATTTTTGGTCGCTTCCTTAAACAAATCCCGGACACGGGAGGCGCCTACGCCCACGTACATTTCAATAAAATCCGAACCTGTCAGGGAAAAGAACGGTACATGAGCCTCCCCCGCCACTGCCTTTGCCAAAAGGGTTTTTCCAGTTCCCGGAGGTCCCACCAGAAGGGCGCCTTTTGGCAGCTTCGCGCCAATTTTCGCATATCTGCCCGGATTATGCAAAAAATCCACAACCTCCTGCAAAGATTCTTTCGCTTCATCCTCTCCGGCCACATCTTTAAAGCTGACGCCTGTTTCCTTTTCCACATATACCTTGGCATTGCTTTTTCCAATGCCCATGACTCCGCCGCCGCTTTTCGCCATTTTTCGGAACAGCAGACTAAGCAGCAGCCATAAAAGCAGCACAGGCAGCACATAAGTTAAAATAATGGATAGAATCATCCCGGAACCGTCCGGCACCACCCCTTTTACATCCACATTATTCTCCAGCAGACGTTCCGTCAGCCCATCATCCGCAATCCTCCCCGTATAGTACGAAACCGTCGGAGCTCCATATATACTTACTGCATCGTCTTTTTTTACCGGTTTAATGGTAATGCGGTCAGACTCTATCTGCACGCTTTCCACTTCGCCGCTTTCTACCATCCGGATAAATTCATTATAAGTAATCTCTTTCTCCGCATTGCCGGTCAACGCTTTCATAAAATAACTCATGCAAAAAAGCGTAATCAGGGAAGCAACCAAAAGAAGAAGAATACTTTGTTTCTTTGGATCCTCCCCGCCTCCCCCCGGCCCGTTATTTCCATTATTATTCTGATTCCCTCCACGATTGCCGTTGTTATAACCGCCGCCATCGTATTGGTTTAAATTGTTTTCATCCATATTTGCTCCTATTTACAAGCTATTTCACAGCCTGCCCTTATTTTATGTTCATCTGCATCCGCTTTTCCCCTTCCGGCTGCTTCTATTTATTATAGAGACTGATTTTCGATAAATCAATAAGAGAATTATGAAAATATTTGACCATGTATAAAAGATTTCTAAATTTTTTCTTTGAAATGGTAGATTTTTAGCCCTTATCCATTGTATAATACATAGGTTATTGCAAAGTTCAGTTTCTATTGAAAAGGAAAAAAGCCCATAAAATAATGTCCGTAAGAGGCGGGGCTGTTTCCGGCCTTGGAAAAGGAATTACCTCCCTCACCCTTTATTTTATGGCTTTACTGCCGTTACAAAAAACAAAAGCACAAGGATGGAAATAACATGAGTCTAGGATTTGATAACGATACTTACTTAAAACTGCAGTCAGAACATATCCGCAAAAGAATTACCCAGTTCGGCAACAAACTATATCTGGAATTTGGCGGAAAGCTTTTTGACGATTATCACGCTTCCCGGGTTCTGCCCGGATTCCAGCCGGACAGCAAGCTGAAAATGCTGCTTCAGCTCAAAGACCAGGCAGAAATCATTATCTCCATAAGCGCCGATGCGATTGAAAAAAATAAGATCCGAGGGGATTTAGGCATTACCTATGATATGGACGTACTCCGTCTCATTGATGCTTTCCGTTCTATGGATTTCTATGTAGGAAGCGTTGTCATTACCCAATATTCCGGGCAGCCGGCGGCAGATCATTTCCGCAAACGTCTGTCTCTTCTTGGCATCAAATCCTATCTCCACTATATTATTGAAGGATATCCAAGCAACATTTCCCATATCGTCAGCGATGAAGGTTATGGGAAAAATGATTATATTGAAACTGCAAGGCCTCTTGTCATTATCACAGCCCCCGGCCCGGGAAGCGGTAAGATGGCAACTTGCCTTTCCCAGCTCTACCATGAGCATAAGCGGGGGATTAAAGCAGGGTATGCCAAATTTGAGACATTCCCGGTCTGGAACCTCCCCCTGCGGCATCCGGTCAATATCGCTTATGAAGCCGCCACTGCTGATTTAAATGACATGAACATGATTGACCCCTTTCATTTGGAAGCTTATGGGGAAACTGCTGTCAACTATAACCGGGATGTAGAGGTATTCCCCGTTTTAAATGCCATTTTTGAGCAGATTTTAGGCAGCAGCCCTTATAAATCCCCAACCGACATGGGCGTCAATATGGCGGGAAAATGCATAATTGACGATGAAATATGCCAGGAAGCCTCCAAACAAGAGATTATCCGCCGGTATTACCAAGCATTATGCAACCAGAAAAAAGACATTATGGGTTCAAAAGAAATCGTATATAAGCTGGAACTTTTGATGAAACAAGCTTCCATTACCAGCGAAGACCGTAAAGTTATCCCTGCCGCTATGATGCGCCAGGAAAATACCGGCCATCCGGCGGCAGCTATCCAGCTTTCCGACGGACGGATCATTACCGGAAAAACTTCCGATCTCCTGGGCGCTTCCGCTGCCGTGCTTCTCAATGCGTTAAAAACGCTGGGCGGTATCGACCATGAGCTTCATTTAGTTTCCAGGGCAGCCATTGAACCTATCCAGGCATTAAAAACGGACTATCTGGGCAGCCGCAATCCAAGGCTGCATACGGACGAAATCCTGATCGCCCTATCCATCAGCGCCGCTTCCGATGATGCTGCCAAACTGGCTCTCGCCCAGCTTCCAAAACTGAAAGGATGCGAAGTCCATTCCACGGTTATCCTTTCCTCCGTGGACGAAAAGACTTTCCGGCGGCTCGGGATGCACCTGACCTGCGAACCCGCTTATGAAACAAATACCATCTTTCATTAAAGATCTATAAATCTGCAAAAACCGTGGGCGCCATTGTTTCCCACGGTTTTTGCTTTATAAGGTTCCAGCGCGTTTCCTGATGGTTTCGCATCATCGCCCGGAATATTACCAGAAATCAAACGAAAACCTAAAAGCATGTTTTCCTTCCGTTTATCCGTTTATATCTACAGTTTTTTCAGAAAATGCCCGTCCACGTTCACCCCTTCATTCACAACAATAAAAGCCCTTGGATCATATTTCCTGATAATATGTTTCAGCCTGCCCACTTCATATTTCGATACTACCATATAAAGCACTTCGGTATTTTCATCCGTATATGCCCCCAACGCTTTCCACTTTGTAATCCCTCTTTCCATTTTGCAAAAAATTTCCTGCTCCATTTCCTGACAGGCATTTTTCGTAATAATATTTACCTCTACATTGATATTCTGGGAATGCACCTTGTCCACTGCAAACGCGCTGACGGAAGCATATATCAGGGAATAAATTACTGTTTCCACGTCAAAAAGGAAAAGACAAATGGAATATAACACAATATTAACAATCAAATTCACTTTTCCTACGCTAAAGTCCTTTTTCCACCGTATCAGCAATATGCCAAGCACATCCGTCCCTCCGTCGGAACTCCCCATTTTTAAGGAAAGTCCTATTCCTGAACCGCATAAAATACCCCCAATCAGGCAGGAAGCCAAGATATCTTCCATAATCGGAGCCTTCGGGACAGCAATGATAAACAGGAAAAATGACATAGCTGTTACACAGGCGACCGTTTTCGTAAAAAATATTTTTCCCAGTTTTTTCATGGCTATAATAAACAGCGGGATGTTAAAAATATAATAAATCAGGCCGGCAATATCAAAATTTTCCAAAGGCAGCCCTGCATAATTTACCAGCAGCGTACGGATCACCTGACAAAACCCCATCATCCCGCCAGTATACAGCCCGTGCGGAACTACAAACAGATTCATGCCCACCGCATACAAGGCGGTTCCGCCAATAGCGCCAAAAAGCCTTCTCGTTTCATAAATCACAAGCCTCCGTTCCAGCTTAGGAATCCCACTCATTCATTTATCCTCCCTTTATCTTGTCACAGCAACCGTCAGCGAATATATTTTGCCCAATTGCACAGACTATAACATGAGGCAAATTTTTTATCTGCCCCAGTACTATAAAAACCATAACAATTATAGCAGAAATAGGAGGTAATGCAATATGAAAGATAAAGAGAACAGCGCTTTCACAGAAGCTTTGGCCAGAAATACGCTGGATGATATCCCCAGCCCTAAAAGCAATGCCAAAGAAATCGTAGGACTGGTAAAAAGCAGCGGGCGGGTCACGGGGTACCAGCTTTCCGACGGCTCCACCGTTTCCAAGCAGGAAGGGGTGGATCTTGCAAGACAGGGAGAAATCAAGGGAGTCGGCATCGCCCACCGCAAAGATACGGAATACTTAAAATCCCTGCCTGACGGCTCGGAAAATAATAACCTGAACAATCTGCCTTCCGTATCCGGTTAAACCGGTTCCCGGCTTCCCTTAGCTTCTTCATCCCCATCCCCCTTTATCCTGCCCAGTCCGTATAATGAAATATACATTTGACTCATACCAATGCCTGGATACGTCTTCATCCGTCCTATTTACCTTTTCCGGGAACAGGGTGCGCATCTTCACATCCGGCGTTCCATGCTAACGCAGCTTTCATCCTGCGCCCATAACTGCGCATGATTCTCTTTCATATCCTTGGCATCTTCAAGCCCAATGCATATACTAATAAAAAGTTTTTATCGCAAAGGGGTTCCTTATGTATCAATTTACTCCCCGTCTGACTTTCGTCCGCATTCTGGAAAAAAACCGCCCTGCAGCCGTAGCATGGGTTACCGGCAAAGGTTCATACTCTGAATTAAGCGGGCTTGTCAAATTTTATGATACGCCTTATGACGGCGTGCTTGTAGAAGCGGAAGTGTTTGGGCTTCCTAACATTTCCACACAAGGATCATCTGATTTTTATGCAATGCATATCCATCAATATGGCAACTGTTCCGGTTCTTTTGAAAAAGCCGGCTCTCACTTCAACCCTTCCAACACCTTCCATCCGAAACATGCAGGGGATATGATTCCCTTGCTTGGCAATCAAGGATATGCCTGGACCGCTTTTTATGACAAACGGTTCACAATTGATGAAATTATTGGCAAATCTGTCATTATACACTCCGGGAGGGATGACTTCACGACTCAGCCTGCCGGGGATTCCGGCGAAAAAATCGGCTGCGGGGTCATCCGTAAAGAAGACTGACCTTTCCGCACAGAAACTGAAAATAAACCTGCCGCAATGCGGTCATTGTTTTTCACATGCATTTTGAACCCATCCGAGCCGGGCTTGCAAAAGCCCGGCTTGTTATTCCATCCTAAAATGCACCGGTTCCAGATCCCTGGTCAATACCTCCATCCGGTATTCCGGCAACTGCTCTAACAGATCGTCCAAACATATCCCGGTAGCATATACTACATCATGCGCCAGCAACACTACATGATCCTTCGCCTGTATGGATTCCATCGCATTGGCAATCAGACGTTCCGGCCGAGGATCTTTTACCGCATCCTCTAAGCTGGCGTTCCAGTCATAATAAATAAATCCCCTCCCCGTCATCTCTTCCGCAATCGCTTTGCATACTTGTTTATTATATGCATTTACGCTCCCGCCGGGAAAACGGAAAAATTCCGCTTCCACGCCTGTTACTTCCTTTATTAAATCATATGCTTTTTCAAAGTCCCGGATATAGCTGTCCACACTCTCATAAATTTCTTTGTAATCATGACTGTAACAATGAATTCCTATGGTATGTCCTTCCTCCGCAATCTTCCTTGCCACCTCCGGATTCTTTTCCACGTTCTCCCCTACCAGGAAAAAGGTAGCTTTTATATTTCTTTTTTTCAATATTTCCAATACTCTCTCCGTATTTTCTGCGTAAGGCCCATCGTCAAAAGTTAAGTACATTGTTTTCGGGCGGAAATACAAGTCGATCCCCCGGGCAATCCCTTCCGCTGTCCGTTCCTGGTATTCCGGCGCAGAAAGATTCTCCCGCTCTCCCGGGTTAGACAAAAACCCCGTTTCAATCAGGCAGGAGGGCATGGAGGTTTTCCCTGTCACATAAAATTCCGAATCATCCCTTAGCTCCCTCATGGCCGCGCCTGTGCTTTTCCCTGTTTCCTGATAGATCAGCCGCGCTAATCTCCTGCTGCCTTCTACGCCGCCTCCGTCATACCATGTCTCTATCCCTTCCACGCTGCCGTCTTCAAATGTATTCTGATGTATGCTCACATAAATATCCGCGCCTATCGCATTGGCATTCTGAACCCGCGCTTCTTTCGCAATATATCTGTCATCTTCCCTCGCCATAATAGTCTGATAGCCTAATTGCACAAGCTTATCTTCCACCATCCTGGCCACCAGCAGATTAATATCTTTCTCTTGTATGCCGCCCTGCGCACAGCCTTCATCTTCCCCCCCATGACCAGGGTCTATAAAAATTACCGGCACACCCGGCTCTATTTCTATTTCCTCCACAGGAGGGACATTGCCTGATATGCTTTCCGCCGTCTTTCTGAGTTCTTCCTTTGCATTGGCTGCCGCCTCCACCGCCGGATCTTCCGGCGCTGCCAATGCATTAACTGCCCAGGCCAGCGATGCCGCAGCGGCGGCAACGGCCATAACAAACCCGCAGCCAATCCTGACTGCCTTTTTCCTCCTTTTTTCCCTCTTTTTCATTTGTGCATAAGATATTCTTTTGTACATACTTCAATGCTCCTTCCAGAAAAGATGCCCTTGCATAATCTATTCCTTTTTCTCACTGTTCATTCATAGATTACACAAGGGCTGCATCAAAGTATCATCATAGTTGCATCAAACTTGCATCATTTTGAAATTTTTATAAACAATTCATTAATCCCTTCATAAAATCCGACCGTAACTACCGTATTGCCCCCGCCAATCCCGGGAAATACATATTTTTTGTAATATGGCGTTGTTTCCAGCAAAGGGTTTACAGACTCATAAGGCTGCGGCTCGCTTATTCCCATGTATCCGCTCCACTTCCTTATCATTTCATCCGGATTGATATCTTCCCATGTGAGGGAAGTCCTGACATAAACTTCATAAAACTTACCGCTGTCCGCATCAATATAAGCATCAATCAACCGGTTTTCTTTATTTGCATTCTTCTGGCTGTCAGACAGGCTCAATTTCCAGACTGCCACGTTGTTCCTCGGCTCCAGCACATCAATTGCCGAATATAGAACCGCATTATAAGATCCTTTTTCCACCTCTTTTACGCTATCCGGCAGAATTCCCAGGCCATTCAGCGTATCCAGTCCTTCGTTGCAGGTCTCATAAATTTCCTCATCCGTAATTTCCTCCCCGGAAGGTCCTCTATGATTGACGACAAATGCATACGTCCCTTCCAGGTTCTGATGATCGGTATCCGGCACATCATTTCTCGTCCATGCATTCTGCTCGCTTTCGGGAAGCGTCTGGCTGCTTAAGCATTGGGAAAGAATATACAATCTCTCATTCCCGTTCAACGTATACCGGTATCCCTCCCCTGCTGCCCCGGTCTCTTCCAGGTGGATTTCATTCAGGACCGACTTATCGTTATATCTTGCCAAGGCTTCCGGCCCCCATACAGACGCGACAATTACCAGAACAGCAAAGAACAGAAAACAGGCGGTGAGCATATCCCTCCGCAGGGGTCTGCCCATCCATACAGCCAATTTATCTTCCATATGCCTGATATGTTTCATCTGCCCCCTCCTCCTTCCGGTCCGGCAATGTAAAGCCAATGCATGTCCCCTCCCCCATCTTGCTTTCTATTTCCAGCCTGCTGCCATGGATCTGTAAGATTTCCGCACATAAAGCCAGCCCTAACCCTGCTCCGTTCCTGCTTCTGGCACGTGATTTGTCTATCATATAAAAAGCCTTTACCACATTTCTTTGTTCTTCTTCCGGTATCCCCACCCCATAATCCTTTACTTCAAACCGATAGCCGGCTTCCGTCCGGTAACCGGTAATTTCTATGATTCCGCCTTCTTCCGAAGCCTTACATGCATTATCCATTAAATTAATCAAAACAGTTTTAATCAGATTCACCTCTGCCCACACTGCCCCGTCTTTATAATGATACCGGAACTCCTGTTCTGTGCCTGCAAACATGTCTTTTAAATAATGAAAAACCGTCTCCGCAGAAATCCGCTGGAATTTGGCCTCTTCCCTTTTTGTGACAATAATATCCAGCAGACGCAGAGCCATCGCTTCCAGGCGCTTCCCCTCCGTATAGATATAGTTCGCCGACATAAAACTCTTTTCCTCGTCCAGTTTATGCGAACGGAGCATGTCCGCATAGCCTATAATCGCTGTCAGCGGCGTCTTCAATTCATGGGCAAAAGCCGCCACAAAGTTCTCCCTGTCCTGGATTCCTTCCTCCAGCTTTCCGATATTCTCTTCCAAAGCATTGGCCATATGGTTAAAATCCTTTGTCAGCAGCCCCAATTCATCACTGCTGACCTGCTTTGCGCGATAAGAATAGTCCCCTGCCGCCATCCTCTTTGTCGCTTTTGTCAATAAGCGGATCGGTTTTGTCAGCCATGAGGAAATCAAATGCATAATAAGAGTTCCCGCTACCAGCATAGCGGCCGTCACCCTCCGGTATACGGAGAAGCCCAGTTCCCGTTCCATAAAGACATCCGATATGTCCCTCATTGTCTCCAAATACAAGACTCTGTCCAAAGTGTTCACTACAGCTCCTGTCTGTACATAGTACCCCTCCGCCATTTGAATGATCCGGTATGCCTTTATGTTCTTATCTGCCAGCTCCTGCAGAATGCCATCCGCCTCAAAACCGTCACTGCCATACAAAATTCCCTTATTTTCATCGGAAATCCTTATCAGCCGGCTGGCGCCATGTCCCCCCGCCTCCAGGTTGGATGCGATTTCTTCCACCGTATTGTCCTGTAAAATATCATATTTTGCGGGTACATTCAGAGCAGCCGTCTCAAACGCAAAGCTTAAGATGCTGTTCTCATCCAACGCCTGCCTCACTTCCCTCTCAAGCGATGTTTCAAATACATAATTAACAAAATAATATCCGCTGAACCCCAAGGCCACTGCCATAACAATAATGGTCCACAGCAGAAGTTTTAATGAAAATTTCATTGCGGTACCTCTAAGCGGTATCCTACTTTATATACCGCTACCAGATTATGCTCCCACCCCAGTTTTTTTCTTAAGCGCTGCACATGGAGATCCAGAGTCCGGCTGTCCCCATAATATTCGCCTTCCCAGACCGTTTCGTACAGTTTTTCCCTAAATAATGCAACATTCTTATTTTTCATAAAAAGCAGCAAAAGACCAAACTCCTTATTTGTCAACACCACAGGAACGCCGCCTTTTGTTACCCTTCTGGCCTCCACATCCACTACCACATCCCCTGCCGTCAGATGCTGTTCCGTTTTACTATACCGCCGCAGGACCGCTTCCACCCGGGCAACCAGTTCTACCACGTCAAAAGGTTTTACCAGATAGTCATCCGCCCCCAGTTTCAAGCCTTTCACCCTGTCCTTTACCTCATGCTTTGCCGTAATAAAGATAACGGGGATTCCAAGAGGCCGGATATAATCCATCACGTCATAACCATCGGCCCCCGGAAGCATAATATCCAAAAGGATCAAATCAAAATTTTCCTCTTCTATCATATCAATGGCCTTTAAACCGTCCTGCACAGCAACGCAATGATATCCTGCCGAGGACAAATTCAAATCAATCAAATCACAGATCGGTTTTTCATCATCTACAATCAATATCTGTATCATTTTTCTGATTTCCACCCCCAATAAGCCCTTGCCTTTTCCACAACTTCTTCCATTGTATCTTCATCCTTGCACCGGTAATTTTCTTTCATTTCCGTATCTGCGGAAAATCCCCCGGTTCTCTGGTAATAAATGGCGTAGTCGCTTTTCACAATCAGTTCATGGCCGCTCCCCTCGTAGCTATAGCGCGCCAGCACGATAATATCCTTTAACCCGTCCCCGTCAACATCCCGGCAATTGATGCCTTTTAATGCATAGAGGTTGTCATACTCCCCCATGGGCTGCAGACTCCATACAATATATCCCTGTTCATTGACCAGATAAATCATAAAGATGTTATAATCCGATATACTGTAAATCCCCGGAACCACCTGCAGCCTCCCCAGCTTTTCAAAATTCCGGAAATAACATTGTTCCGAAATAATCTGCAGGCCCGCATCCTGCAGCTCGCCCAAGGTTGCCGCTGTATATAAAAACTCTGTGGAATATCCGTCCTTTACAAAAGAAGCGATAAGCTCTATGCTCTTATTCATGCCAAAACGGTTAATTTTATCTGAAATACGGTAATCGCGGTAGAAGCCTGTCCCATCGCTGTCCTGGAAAAGCACATCCCCTACTTTATATATTTTTCCTGCATAGCCCCCCTCTTCATTGACACAGGAAGTAATCAATACGATATCCATCAGCCCATCCCCATTCAGATCCTGAAAGGAAACCGCCGAGATCCCCAGATTGGGCTGCATAATCCTCCCTCTGTTCCGGGCATTTGTCTCAAGCTGCTCAGTTTTACATAGAATTTCCCCATCTTTTGCTGCAAAAAGCAGGATAAGGCGGTTATATTCCGCATCCAATGCCGGGATAAAAAACACCTCGCCAAACTTCCCCATTTCAATAGGAAATATCTGGTCTTCTATAACATCAAACCCCCGGCCGGCAATATCATTCTGGTACTCAATTTCTTCCAGCCGCCGTTTATACTCATCATATTTTTCCGCTTCTTTCGCACCGCTTATGGCTTCCTGCCCCTCTTTTACCGTCCCCGCTGCTTTATTTCCCGAAGATGCAAAAGCAACGCCGGAATCTGCCCACCATATCCATATCACAAATATATATCCTATAAGCATCAAGCCTGACCTTGCTTTTTTCAAAATCCTCACCTTCTTTACTTCCGCCCGTTACGCTGCGCTTCCAATCCGCAGCGTAAAACTTAACGCTTCTTGGCAAAATGCTCTCTGGCATGAGCTTCAGAAGCTTTTTTTACACTTTTCCGCTTTCTTTTGCTTCACGGGGTTTCACACTACGCCCAATGATTTAAAAACCGCCCATACATAAGGCCCCCCAAAGCAATTGAGGCTTTTGGGACCTGTGATTTTATGTTCCGTATCATCCATGATTTTTTGGTATGCCTGTTCAAAAGTAGCGCGTGTTATGGATTTTTTCTTCCTGTCTGCAAACAGCTCCCCGCCTTTTACCCGGTAAGTGAACGGAAGCCCCTTCGCAGTATAGACCGTTTTCCCCTGGCCGGCCGTGATCAATCCCCAAAGCTCCTCTTTTGCAATGATCCGCCTTTCCTCCCCTTCCGTTTCTATCCTGCCGCCGTCTGCCATACCCTTTGTATTTTCCATAAACGCGCCTCCTATCCTTTACCCTATTTTTACAGCGTCGAATCCCCCTTCCCCCTTTTTCCTCATTTCATACCGCAAAGTGTCTTATTCTTCTCCCATCCCAAACAAAAAATTCCCTTTCCGCCCGCCGCAGGCCTTTTTCAGCTTCTGCACGCTGGCTGCCAACAGCGCCTTATTCACGCTCCGGAAATGATTTGGGCAGACGGCGATACAGCGCATACAAGAAATACATTTCCCATGATCCGTCCCCGCAGGCTCTTCTTCCGGTATCGCCCCTGTCGGACAGGCTGATGCGCAAATCCCGCATTTCAGGCAATTCTTATCTGCTTTAGGTTTCATCGGAATGCCATGATATTCTTTATAAGGCCTGTTCCCCGGAAATTCCGGTTTCCCTAAAATGCATCCGTCTTCCATCCTCCGCCGGATAATTTCTGCAAACCTCTCCAGTTCTTCTTTATCTTGCCCGTCCGGACGCCCGTTGGCAAACTGATGCATAATCGAATGCTCCGCTACCGCTGCCACGCCAGCCACCGGGCAAAAACCGGCTTCCTCCAACGCGTCCCCCCATTCCGCCATAGTATCCTCAAATTCCCTGTTTCCATAAACGACCAGCACAATTGCCCTGGCTCCATTCCCCTTCATCTGTCTGATCCTTTCCACAGCCGGCTTTGGCACCCTTCCTCCGTACGAAGGCACAGCCGCTACGCAAATATCCCCCTCTTCCAATACAAAAGACGAAAAATCCAGATGCCTGTCCGCCAAATCTATACAAATATGCTCCGGGGCAAATCGGTCTGTAAAAAAGTCCGCTGCTTTCTTTGTTCCCCCGGTAGGGCTGAATATCATTTCATAAACCTTCATCCCCCGTCCTCCTTCCTGCCTCATCCCGCTCATCAAAATCCGATATAATACATTTTAGTATATAACCCTTTATATGTCACCAGTTTTCAGCAGAAAATTAACAGCCTGCCTGTGAGCAATCACATATCCTCTATCCACCATATATAAAAATCCGGGCATAAAAGCTCCGTTAAAAAGCTATCATGCCCGGATCCCCCGGTTAAACCATCCTTTCCTGCAGCCGTTTCATTTCTTCCACAAACTCCTGGTCTTCCTGTGTCAAAGGTATTTCCTTTGCCTTCTCCCTCTTATTCTGCATCTTTAAATCACCGGCATAAAAACCGTTTGCAATCAAGTACGCCCCCGTTTCTTCCCCGTCAAAAGTAAAATTGTATACCATATCGTCATAATCCACGGTTTCCACAGCGGCCACCTTAGCCAGCCTCCCGTCCGCAAGATTAAGCCGGTCGCCAGGTTTTATCTGTGCCGCCCGCTTCATCTTTCCTTCACACATCATGGGATGCCCGCCGGACACCTTGATTTCCCCGTTTCCCTCTGTCTGAATGGCAAAAACCGTTTTATCCCTGCCGGACACCACATCCTCCACTGTCAATTCCCTGTTCCCATACCCCAGGATTATATCCCCAATCCCAATCTCACAAGCCCTCTTCCGGCTGCCGTCAGACATTGTAATCAGCACATCCTTTGCAAAGCATCCCCAGTAAATTGTAATGGGAGGAATATAAACGGTATTGCATTCCTTGTCAAAATCATAGTATTTTTTTCCTGCCGTCTCCATAAAATTTTTATCTTTGCTCTTAATTGTTATTTGTTCTTCGCCGCCTGCCCCCAATGAATTCACCACCGAATAAGTAAAGCAGGCATCCAGCATAACCGTTTTCGGCTCCCCGTTCTGGATTCCTTCAATATCGGAATGCCAGTCCAGGCTGCTTCTCCCCTCCATTGGAATCTTCAGATCAAAATTTACCCTCGTCATAATGCCAGGATTATATTCCCCATGGGTAAAACAGTCTTTCATGCTTTTGTACAAATTCTCATCGTTTAAATCCGGACGGTAAGTAAAAATCTGCTGTTTATAATCATAGGTTGCCGTGGAACGGGAAAATGCTTCCCCTTCTTCCGGTTGATACAGCCCGTCCGGCTTTATTCCATAATTTAATGTCATATATCCTTTTATGGGCATCAGCAAATGCACTGTCCCGCCGGAAAAAGTATTATCGTAATAATCCCCTCCCTTATAATCCGCATCTTTATATATTGTCTGTTCATTAACCCTTCCATAAAGCATCACAATTTCATTGCTTTTATCATGCACGTCATTTTTGGGAGCAGGGTCTTCTACCACTACATTATAAATATTAAAGCTCTCCCCTTCCCCTAAGCAGAATTCATCCCCTATGCACATTTTGTTCATCTTCCCCGACGGGTCTTTTCCTGTCACTTCAAATAAAACATGATACCGTTTATCGGAGAACTCCGACACGTAATCCTCTCCCGTATATATCTCTTTGTCATACTGGTTCGTACTTTCCACCACAAAATTCTTCCTAAGCAGATATTTCGGCGAATTTGCTTCTTTGATCTTAGCCTGCACGGATATCCCCTTCCATGTCTCCGCCGGTTTCCCCTCACAGACTTTCTTTGTCCCGTCCACAAAAAAGCAGCTCAGCCTCGTTTTCAGCCTGCCCGTTTCCCCTGATCCTTCTGCCCCGTCTTTCACATGCTTAGATCTCTCTATAGTCAGTTTTCCAATTTCCCCGGAAAAAACATCTGTCTTCCCCTCTTTTTGCGGCTCCGCCCTTACCGCCATATCCTCTTTTGCCTTCAGGAAGGCATGATAGCTTTGCGGAAAATCCCGCCTCATCTTCTCCTCTCCCCCATACTGTTCAAACAAATACTGGCAGTCCTCTTCATTCTGGAAATCAAAAATATATTTTCCTTTCAGATTCCCCAGCTTTTTTTTCAATGTTTCCGCCGACATACCTTTTCCTCCTTTTCCTTCTTCTTCAGTCATCCATCCGCCGGATCACCATTTCCGTATCTTTCCCATCTTCCCCTCTTTCCCCGGACGGCCCTGTTTTTCCATCCGTTCCATTTTCCGCATAGGTAAGGCCATCGCCGTTTAAACCGCCCTTCCCCCCTGTCCCGCCGTCGCCGCCGCAGCCTCCTTCTCCGCCGCAGCCGCCGTAGGATTTCTGCTCCCGGCTTTCCTCATCATCCCTGGACAGCGCTTTTACTTCTGCCTTTTCATCCGCCGGGGCATAGATAATAGTTACCATGGGTCCATCGCTTCCCCTTCCGCCGCAGCTCCCTTTTCCTCCCTGGCTTCCATTGCCTCCATTGCCGCCCAGCGTATCATGACAGACAGCATCTCCTCCCTTTCCGCCGCAGCTTCCTTTTCTTCCTTTTCCTCCTTTACCGCCATTGCCTCCTATGCCTTTCACATAAACACTGTTCACCAAATTGTGTACCGTGATACAGACGCTATTCGCTTCCCCTGCATTGCCTCCCGGCTCTCCTTCCGCCCCGTCTTTTCCATCCGGCGTTTTGACCAGAATGCCATACTGCGTATGGAAGGACTCTTTTTTTACTTCCAGCCGGTCTATCTCTAACTCATTGCCGCCTTCCAAGTAAAAATAGCCATCCCCTGAAATCAGCACGTTGCCATAATGTGCCTTCCCATCCGGCTTCAATTGAAACTTATTACTAATATGCAGATCCTTTACCCCATTCCTTTCATCCATCTTACGAACCCTTCCTTTCCTTCTTATATTTCCGTTTCTATCCTTTGTAAAACAGATCAGCAGCCTCACAGCAACCGTCAAGTATCCAAACCTATTCGTTTAACTGCTTCTCTAATCTGCTGCTCTGCTGGTTTTAAGCTGCCACTTATCCCGCTGCCCGCAGGGAATCATTCCTCCTCCCATTTCCACAGGTTCCTGTCAGGATAAATCCCTATCAGGCATTCCTTGCGATCCTTTCCTATCCACATGCGCTTTTCCCTCTCGGTTCCCATAGGGGAAAAATTGTTTGTCACATCACCTGTTTTCATATCAATTACGCTGCCTGCCGTCACTATGTATAAATGATTGACTGTGGGAATCAAATTGACAAATCTGCCTCCCTCCTCCACCTTCTTTTTGTACAATACATCCTCCATTGACTGATCGCAGTCATATACATAAACATAAGCATCGTCGCATAATATGGCAGCGTAAAATTTATTTTTATAAAAACAATAATCGCCGCCTTTCACACATTTCCCCCCTGGGGCAAGAATTGCCGAACCTCCCTTGTTCCATTTCCCGTCTTCCCCGCAGCGGGAAATCATCAGGCCGTTTTCCATCACTTGAGTATAAGCTTTCACCGATTTTGAAAAAGCAAAGCTGCCGGCAGCCGAACAGAAAGCCTGATATGCCGGTCCATAATCCCATATTCCTTTTCTGAAATCATATCTTCCTATAAATAGCCGCCTGCCTTCCTTTCCTTCTTTCCCCATCACATAAAGCACATGATCCCAACAATCCGCGGCAGCGCATATAAACGCTTCGTCTGCCTTGTCATTGGATGCATACTTTTCCCAGTTTAGTCCATCGCCGCTTTTGTATAAATCAGGATGGGCATAGCAATAATAGCCGTCTTCCTCTGGAAAAATACGGCTGTTATAGTCCATATCCCCGTAAACCTCACCCGTAAAATATCCGGTCTGGGAACCGGCATTTTCCCACATCGTCTGCTGTAAGGCAACGCTTTTTGAGACAGATGCCGGCACACCGTTTTTGTATCCGTTAGCCCTTAGCGTATATACCGCCGTCCGGGAGCCTTCAAAAGCCACAGGGTAGACTATTGCACTCCCTTCCTTCCCCTGACCCGTTTCTTTATCTATAGGATCAATGGAAAAATTAGAAACCGAATGCAGTTCCCAATGCAGTGTAACCGCCTCCCCTTTGAAAAAGCAGGATTTATCCGCGGTAAATGACAGGATTTCCGGCGCCAGTACATCCAGAAATGCCTGCTTCGTATCCCTGATTCCCCACTGATTAAACACCTCAAGGCTGAATACGGCCGGCCTGTCAATCAACGCCGTATATGGCGAACGTGCAGTGTCGGCAGCGATGCCATTATGCATCAGCCTTTTATCAACGTGATCCCCCATATAATCATAACTTACTTCCACCCAGGATCCTATCTCCACAGGGGAACTGTTAAAAGCAACCGACTTTGCCCAGGGCGCATAATCCACCTTCGTGCATATTTCATACTGGTTATCCTCTATCCCGTCAAAATTCTCTACCGTAACTGTCATCGTTACGGTTTCATTTTCTTTTGTATCGGAAATCATTGTTTCCGTCGATGCGCTGAAGTAAAAATCAGGGGAAAGCCCTGTGCCGGTATAACGGAAAAAAATATCGCTGCCGGACGGAGTCTTTCCGGTCACCCAATCGTCATCCCCGCTTTTTTTCAGGTTCCTCATAAAACTTTCTATTTCCTCCGGATCCAGCAGCAATTTGTCCATGCCGCTTACCGTAATCTGAGGATATTTTACCGCCTGTGCTTTTCCCGCCCCTAGACGCCTGCACTCCTTTTCCGGTATCTGCCCATACGTAATGACAAAAGAAAAAGCAGAGGGGAATTCTTTTTCCGGGTTAGGGGAAATGAAACACCTTTCCGGTATTTTTACACGTACATTCGCCGACACATTATTTCCTCCCTTTCTTCCTGCGGGCAAAGTCTTTCATAATAAAACCATCCGTCAGAATTGTCTCATCAAAAGAAACTGCCGGCAGTATCACTTTTTGTTTTTGATGCCCTTTTTCGTCCACATAATACCATTGATATGGCTCCCCTTCCTCAGACAAAGGCAATGCAGGCATGGCAGCTTCTGAGCCTGGCTTCAGCAAAGGTGATATCTCCGCCGACAAAGAAAGGCGGTCCAACACTTTGGTATGAGCCGCTTCTATCTGCACCGTCTTTACTGGCAGCAGCCCCGTTTGTATGGTTATCGGGGAATCCGGCTCTGCTAAGAGCGTAAGATATCTGTCCTTTCCATTGCTGGAAAGATAGATATTCTGTCCATATTGCACGTAGTCCCCTAAGTTATGCGGATGATCCGCCCCAAAAGGAGGATACAGTTTTGAAAAATCATTGCCGTCAAAATAACCGAACACACCGTCCGATATCCGCCCCATGTCTCCAATACCCAGCCCGAACTTCACATCGTCAATGCCGCATCGGTCATATTTCTTAATATCCTCAAATCCCTTTTTATATTGAGGATGTCCATAAAATTCAAAGCAAACCTTCATCCGTACCAATGCCAGCGGCCTTCCCCACAGAATCCGCCCTGTCCCGTGTTTGGAATCCAGGAAACGATCCATTAAAGCATTAAATTCATAAAATGCGTTCTTAGACTGAAGCAGCGCTTTTACAAAATCCCGAAGCATGTCATTTCCAAAATCCGCTCCTGCAAAACCGCCGCTTCCATCCGGAGCAGATATCCACCTCGCCTCCGGCATCCGGTTCCGGTAAACAGTCTTTACCATCCCTTTATAATCTCCGTCCGCATCGTAGATCAACAGCCTCCTGTTCAATATTTCCGGGATTACAATGCCGCAGACAGGGGATGTTTCCGGCGCAGCGCTGCTCAAGACTTCATCATCCGCTGCTGCCGTAAAATCAGCATTCAGCCTGACGAAATCCGAAAAGGATGGCCTAAGCAGCCCATAATCCTCTTCTTCACAAGAAACCGTCTCCGCAAAATCAACCTCGCACCCGTTGTAGTATGATTTCTGTACCAGGGGCTGCGTCAGCCCGAAGGTACTCACCAAGGCCAAATCCGTAAGTTTCACGTATCCCCCATGCATAGGAAGCAGATCCTGATGAGGCAGAATAGATTTTCTGCTGTCTCCAATGCAGGCCGAAACCAGATCTGCCATTTCCTCATCCCCGCCGATTCCCATCACCGGAAATTGCAGCGCCTGCCAGAATCCTCCGAAAAATTCACCAAACCCACTTAAGCTTTGTGAAATAACAGGCAGATTTTTTACTTTTTCCGCCATTTCCCCCAATTCCTCTTCCTGGTTTATTCCGGCATATCTTTCCATCACGCTTCCTAATGTTTTTACCGCATGGGGCGTCAGCAATATCTGTCCGGACATCTTATATTTTTTCAGTTGCCGGGGCGTCAGGCCGCCCTGGTAGACCAGATCCGTATCCCCATATTCCAGCCGCCATCCGTCCAAAGTATTGTCTTTTTCTTCATTGGTCCTGGTAGGATAATACTCAATCCCCCAAATCATGCAAAGCGTGGCAAAATCAAAAGGATCCTCATTGACGGCAATCCGGCTGGGACGCCGGCCTTCTATTTTTATTTCCCCAATAAGAGAACTTACCGCTTCCAAAGTTGCTTTTCCCAGCAGGCAAGTCTGCATAAGCAAATCAGCATAGGCCGGCGGAAGCTGGCTGTCACTGCAGGTTCCCTCCATGCATTTTTCCAAAAAATCTTCCCTTCCTATATCCGTATGGACAGCCTCTATCTGGCATTCCAGCAAGCCGTCCGGTGTAAACCTTCCGTCTTCGCCAAAAGCAAACGTGCGCCGGACCCCTTCCCCACTTAACAAAAGAGCGGGATCCTTTGCCGCAAAGAAAAATTCACTTCCGTTTTTTTCACACTCCGCCCCTTTCGGCAGGCTGTCGGAAAGCGTATGGATCCGCGCCTTATAATCCTCTTCTTTTTTCTTGATATCCGCTTCCAGATCCCGGATGGAACGGATGGTCTTCCTCATCTCATCCAATAGCTCCTGCTTCGGCAGATACCCCTCTTTTTCCCCTTCCCCGTCTTCATACAATAAAACATACTGCTCCCATAAAGTAAATAACACCCCCCGTGAAAAGAGAAGCCTGCGTTTTAAATCACCGGTCTCCCTTCCCAGTTTCTTTATGTCAGAAATACAGGAACCTGATTTTTTATTGCTATCCCACCCGGTATCCTGATCTACGGAAATATGGATACTGGAATCCAGGCTATCATATCTGGCAAACCTGTGATAATGAATCTGATCGTCAATGAAAAAATTCCCGTCCTCCCGCCCCATCCCGTCATATAACTCATACTGGAGCGCAGTAAGCATCCGTTCTGTAATCCGGCTGTCCGGATCCAGAAATTTTTTCATCATTTTTGACAATGCCTCTGCCGAGTTGTTCCCAAATACAATGTTTACTTTCCCTTCCGGTATTTTGGCATAATCATGGGAAAAGCCTTTCCACAAAATGGAATCTATCATGCCATAAACTATCGTACGGTTGCCTATCCCCTCTTCTACGTCTGCGCACAATCCATAAGCCTGAAGAATTTTTTCAAAATCATCCACCGTTTTTACACCGGAAAACGGGTCTTTCGTTTCATCCGAAAAATAGCCCATGACAAAATAAGTAAGCTTGATTTCATCCTGGATTGGCAAATCGGACAGATCGTCATGAAAGCCAAAAACACTGCGGCAGTTGGGATAGTAAGCGGCAAAAAGCATATCGCCCGCCCCTACCGCCGTCAGTTTATCCAAATAACCCTCATTGTCTCCCATTTCCTTCCCTTGCCCTGCCGGATAGCTTCTCCCCAAATATCTCCATTTCCTCCTGTCGTCGGGATCTTCAAAAAAGGGGATAGTGATGCTTTTCCCATAAGACTTGTCCAGGGAAATAAAATCGCTTTCCACTATAAAGCATTTTGCCTGCAATTTATCCCCCTCATGCCCGCCCCATATCCTCGTTACCGCATAACGGTTAGGCGCCGCAGGGTAATCCTCCCCATCGGCGGAATGAGTAAACGCATCCGGCAATATAAAATGCAGATGCACGCCCGGTTCTAACGGCTTTTCCTTTTCAAAGGCGCCAGGCGTATTCCTGCTGCCTAAAACGGAATTGGCCATTACCGTTTTATAATCAGGCGCCATCCGCGGAACATCCCTTTGGGACGTCCTTATGCTGCCCGACGCATATGCTTCAACAAACATCGGAATAATCAGATTCCCCAAACGTCCCGCCTCCTTTCAGAAATTCTGCCCTTTTCGCTACAGCTATCAGCTCAAACGCCAGTTCCGGCGACCTCACATCCGTTTGAAGCAATTCTCCCATGCGCTTTGCCAGTCCAACGACATCTATTTTTCCCCCTGCTCCCGTAAACTGCCTTACATCCACTCTTGCTTTTTCTATTGGAACCCCAAAATCCTCCTCCTTTACGCTTTTTAGAACAAGTTCATTTTCATTGTCCGCCACCCCGAACCGCAGTCCCGTCTTCGGTTCGGAAATGACAAACTTTGTAAGTTCCCCGTCAAAAATGCACAGCAGGATATCATTGGCCAACGCATCCATTCTTAAAATTTCAAGGAGGGTTTCCCCATTGTACCCAAATGCCTCCAAGCCCCTCCATTTGCCTACCAGTTCCGAACGCAGAATAAATCCTGTCCTTGCCTTCCCTGATACCGGCAATGCATCCCTGCGGCGGCGGTGATTCGGATGCATATGCAAAAAGCGGGAACGGGAAAGCCGTTGCGTAGCGGCGGATGCCACAAAGCCAAAACTTCCGTTATCAATAAGAGCGTCCGCCTCCGCCACGCGGCCAATGGACATTGCCCCGTCCGTAAAAGCATCCAGCCAGTTTTCATCCAAGTAAAAAAATCGTATGCTCTCCGGCGGAAGAAGTTTCTCATCAGGAACCAGGTAAGAAAAAGGAACGTCCTTCAATAGTCTTAGTTCCGAAACAAAATTGCAGATTTCCTGCAATGTCCCATCTTCCTCATCACAGCAAAAGTTACTCCGCAGACGCGTCTGTAAAGGCTCCAGCAGAATTCTTTTCATAGAAATGCTCACACCCCTTTCACATTCCAGGCATATTCTTCACAGCTTCATAGATATCCGCTGGCTTCAAATTCTCCTCCAGCATCCTCCTGTGCATTTTCAGCTTCTGTTTTTTCCGGTAAGAAACCATTAACGCCCCCTCCGGCTTCCGGCTCAAGGCAGCCAGCCGCCCCATCTGGAAAGCCGCAGCATAAGAAACATCAAAAATGCCATTTTCCGGGTCGTAAACGAGATAGCCGTCCGCCGTATGCTTAGGCCCTATACGGCTTCCCGGACCCTCATAAGGCAGAAACGGGGAACGGTAAAGGGAATAAGTCATTTCCCCGCTCCTCGTATAATGTTTTTTAGGCACATAACCTTTCTTCAGGACTTCCTTTTCCTGATCATACCCTATGACTCCCGTATTCCGGCTTAATTTTTCAATCAGCGATGCAAATGTTTCCGACTGGCTGCGGGCAGAAAATACGGAAAAACGGTGAAGCGATACGAGGCGGATCTTATCATATCCGTCCGGTATTTTTTCCGGCATTCCCAGCATGGAAACAAGATGAACCGTACTTTTTTGCATCTCTTTTTCCCCTGTTGGAATAAAACGGTTTGCCATAATCACTGAAAAATCCCCGTTCATTGCCGTCACCTCATCCTCCGTGTCCGCCAAATCCACTCTTTTTCCATGGGTCAGGTAAGTCATTTCTTCAAAGGTAGGCATAATGGACAGATACAGTTGCCTGGAAATATCTACAACATGACAGCAGTCCGTCCCTTTTTCTGCCGTCACCTTTGGCAGCAGGGAGCGGTCGGGAAAAAATAGACGAGGCTGTTTATCACCCAGCAGTTTTTCCACCGTTATATCGGATTCTTCCGCCTCCTCCCCTTCCGCAATCACAATGAGTGCCGCCCACGGCACAGGTACGCCGTTTATCTCTTCCGCAATTGTATATTCCCATGGCATCGTTTCGTTTTTCAATGTGATGAAGGGGATCTGCCTGGAAAAATCCCCGCACTCGTTTTCTGACGGGGAAACGCTGAAAATAGTGTCCGCATCCAAAGTATACGCCCTTGAAGCAACATAAAAATATTCCGTTTTTTTAAACGTATCCTCTGCAGGCTTCCTAACCTTCTGTGTCACTTCCACTTTATGCCTGCCGCTGCCCAGCGCAGGCTTTCGGAATCCAATCAGTTTCATTTTTTCATTTTTATCATATTGATTATCCATATACCGGTATAACTACCTCCTCATCAAAATAATCATCAGCTTCAGCCGCATATTTAGCCAAGGAAATCTCCTGTGTTAATTCCACCCCCAAACCCTCCAGGAATTCCCTCCGTTTCTTTTGTACCCCGGGGGAATTTACCGTCCTGGCAAAAACAGCAATTGTCTCCTTATCCGTATAATCCGGGCAGACAGGCAACTCCATGTAAATGAAGGCATCCGCAATCCTCTTTGTCCCTTTCCGGTATAAATCCTCAAGAGAAATATCATTTTTTTCCGGGAATATCGTTATTTCCGGCTCGGGGGAACAGACCTCCATGCCGCAGGGAACATCCCGGACAAGCTCCCCCTCCCCGCCCCATAACGCCGAGGGCAGGTTCCTGCGGATAACCGAACCATGGAAGGCTGCTTTGCCTCCTCCTTCATCTGTCACTGTTACCGTAAAACCGGTTTCCAGCCTGTCACCCTTCCCCCCCATAGGTTTTACTCTCACAGCGGCAGGAGTAAATTCTATTTTTTCCCCATTGAGGCAGGCATCCGTCACTGGCACTGCAGTCTCGGCAGAAATCGTAACCCCATTTTTCGATACAGTATAAAATTCCTCTTTGCCTACCGTAATTTTTCCATTTAAACCGCCAGCCAGAACTATTTTCAAAGGCTCCGTTTCCGCCGTCCCCGCCTCCCGCTGGCCAAGCTGCCTTTCTTTTCCATCCCCGGCCGGCAAAAAGGATTCGCAAAATTTCTGCCAGTCCAGTTCCCCAGCCTCTTTGGAAGCATTTGCGCCAATGGTAATCTTGAAAGAAAGAACCCATATTTTAATAACCGCAACTGCAGAAAAATCCGGCCCCCATATATGAAGATCCGTCCCCAGCTCTACTGTAATTGTTTTGGAAATGGACCATAATTTCAACCGGTAGGAAGCCCCCAATGTGATACCTATTTCAATATCATAGCAAAACGGCTTCCACCCAATCAGAAAATCTGCCTTTGCAATAAAATAAGCCTTTAAATTCCCAAGCGTATAAGTCATGCTCAATCTTCCGCCGGCCATAACCGTACTTGGCGTCAGCGCAAAATATGCTTCCCCTGTTATATTTACGGAATCCCCAATATTCCAATGAAATCCCACACGGGGTACGTCCGGATAATGTCCGGGTTTATTTTTTTCATATTTCGGATGATACCCTCCCAGCGATATTACAAAATCCCCCGCATGTATTCCCCCAAACCACATAAAGAAAGCAAATCCCCCGGTTAGATGGCAGTCCTTGGAAAGAATATAAGATTCGGAAGTCAATCTGGCTTCTATCCCCAAAAAACCTTCCTCCGGCTTCACCTGGGCTTTCAAGGCAAGCTGCGCATAGGCAAGCGGCATCACCTTTTTCTCCCCGCTGCACGCAGGAGGCATGGTGATACCGGAAATCCCCAGCACGCCGATTTCCACATTGTTTCCGAAACTCACCGATAAAAGCACATCGCTTAATGCAATTTCAAACGTACTGAACTTAATCCCGAAGACCAGGAACCTTTGCCCGCTCTCATCTTGTATGTACTGTTGCAGTTCTGCAAGCATTCCATCCTCATTTATTTTTCCTGCTGCCGCCTTAATCAGCGGATAATCCGCCACGCTCTCAATATCCGGCATAACCAGCCTCTTATTATATCCGAACCCTAAAGCCAGGCCTTTCACAAAGAAGGCGGGCGGTCCTCCGATATCCGCAGAAATGATCCCATAAGCAAACAGATATCCGTCCTTTTTGTATTCCGCCGCCACAGAAAGGGAAAATGGCTTTGTCTGTATGGTCAGCAGCCCGGAATAAGTATCCCCGTTCCTCATCAAAGCCCCGTTTATACCAAGCCCTTTGCCCGTATAAGAAATCCCAAACCCTGAAATAGAAAATCGAATGGAAAAATCCGTCATAGATACGCCTATCCCGGCCCCAAACAAGTCAAACCGCAAAGGATGTACATTCAGCGAAGTATCCATCCTAAAGATAAGGCGGGATCCCTCTATCCCCACCCCGATTCTGTGCAGTGAAAAAATAGCCAGGGATTTCTCTATCTTAAGCCAGAAAACTTTCGGCGAAGCATGATTGGACGTAAGAACCCAATCCCCCTTTGCCGGCAGGAAGCCCTCTCCAACGCTAACAACATCCCCCTGCTGCAAAAGGGCTTTTTCCCCGGGTTCATAAATCTGCCATTGCTGTCTGTTTCCAAAAACAGCAAATTCCATCCTGACCCCTGCCGGCATTTCTTTTGACTCATCGGGGGATGTAAGGATATAAACACCAATATCCTTAACCCCAAAATCTTCCTTCTTTACGGAAAACTGACCCGCAAGGCCTCCTGCTACCGGAAGACGCGCAAAAGAAAGGTCTATGCCCAGGGAAACCGCGATGCGGTATTCTGTCCGCTCCCCAAAATCAATGGATATCTCTATCTCTCCGCCGGAACTTGCCCGTACGCTCCCGGTCAATCTTTTTTTCCCAAAATCATAAGTAAGCCCCGCATGACTCAGCCCTATCTGTGTAATAAAATGCCAGCTTTCTTCTATATCCATAAATCCCACTGCATGTAACAAATCCTCAAAAGTCACGGTATCCCCCGGCCTTTTAGGCTGATAGGACATGGAAATCATGCTTTTATGCTCTACGGATCCGCTATCATACCGGTAAACGCAGCTTACGTCCTGGCTCTCCCCTATCTCCAGCATACATGCAATATCAATGGAATGACGCCAACCGCCTTCCTGCCTCACCGACACCGCTTTCACACTTGTCATAAAAGAAAACAGTTTTTTTAAAGTTTTATCGCTGCCGCTAAATCCTGCAGAAATCGCAAAACGGAAAGAAGGATTCTCTTCCAGGCCACAGTCAAAAACAAGAGAAGAAATAACAAAATCAAAGCTTTCTGACAGCAAACAGCTACTGCCGAAAAAGTCATGAAATAAATCCGATAAATGCATGTTTATATTTTCCGTAATACAACATGCAAAACGGTAATTACCGCCCCCTAAATAACTGCCTGAAACTTCAAATCCCACACTGCAGATAGAAAAGCTGCCCGTTAATGAAACGGAAAAACTGCCGGAACCATACGTTACCTGAAGAAATATTTTTTCTATTGCCATTTTCTTTTGGCCTATATCAAACTGCAGGACATCGCTGGCTCCCAGCTCAAATGCATATCGGCCGGAGCCAAAGCCCATCCGGGCAGAAAGCCGGTCAAACGTTAATTCCGGCAGCTCCGTCTTAAGAAAAAGCTCTGATACCGCAGAAAAGTCAAGAAGACTGCCTTCTTTTAACCCCAGGCCGATCTCCATCCGGCCCGGATCCACATAAACCTCATATAAGCTGCCGCCAATGCGGAATTCCCCACAGGCATAAAACATGAACACGCTTGAGGCAAGGCTTTGGTTCACACTGAAATGAATACTTGGAGTAAATGTAATTTTACCCGATGCCACCGTTAAAGCATGATCCGAAGCCAGACATGCCGTAAAAGCTTGTACAGACTCTTCCGTAGCATCTATAAAGACTTCCTTTAACTTCAAATGGTCAAAAACAGAGCGGGCAAATCCTTCCGGCAAATAATCCCCTATTTCAATATCTTTCACCTGAAACATAGAAAATATCTGCTCTGCCGTATATTCCTCACACGAAGGAAAAACGCCATAAACCGAATAATGCCCGTTCCCCAATATCTGATTCACCGTCATCCTGTTTTTTGTCTGATGTGACAGAAGAAAACAATCATAAGTAAACCCGGGCAAAAAACGGGTTTCCTTAGTTGTACCGCTAAAAAAGCGGAGACTTTCCAACGCAAAGCCCAAAGAAGATATTTGTATGGATATGTCTTGCAAATCCTGATAAATACCCGCAAAAACAATTTCACCATATTCATCCTGCGTAATATGGCATAAGATTCTGCGGATACCGGCAATTTCCTTATAGCAGGCCGATTCCTGCAGGAAATCCGGGAGCTTTTTCAATTCCCCATAAAATATAATACCGTTTTCAGACGGCTCCCCCGGAAGTTCCAGATCACAGAGCGTCAAATCCGAAAGGCAGTGATAAAGCGGCTGTTCCCCTTCTGGATGGACTGCCTCCCATTCTTCCTCCTTATAATACCCCGGCACACCAGGAAAAATATCTTTTAATGCACACTCTTTTGTATTTTCTTTCAGCAAACTGAAAATGGAACTTATTTCTTTTGATACAGCCTTTTTTTCCATTTTATCCCCCATTCCCCAATGCATTGTTTTCCGCCTGTTTTATCTATCTTTGAAATACTTCCGCCAACGGGCAACGCTGGGATTCCAGAATGCTCTGTATCAGGAATTCTTTCACATGTGCATCCGCAGCCGGAAGCCTGATGCCGGCATACCTCTGGAAAACAGCCGCATACACCCGTTTCACTTTGAGGCGGACATCCCCCATCTCATGGATAACACAAGTAAAAGCATCCCCATAATCCGTAAACTGCCGGCTCACGGTTCTTCTGCAGAATTCTTTGAACCCCCCATAAAGGTCTTCCCCTCCCCCAATGGGCTTAGCTGCAATCTGCACCACAAAGTAGTCAAACGGGAAAGAAACTTCATCCCCTGCAAACAGCGGTGAAATATACTGGTAATCCGCCCCTTCTTCCATTCCAATCCTAACGCCCGGATGCTCATGGCTAAGGCGCGTATATCCAGCAATAAACCGGGCGGCGCACCTTTTTACTTCATCAGCCGTACGGAAAGTCAGGTCAATCTTTGGATCCGTTTTAAAATAAACAACCCTTTCCCAATCCTCGTACCGTGTCCCCCACCAGATACATAGATTCTTATAATAGCTGATTATATTATGGTAAATACTATGTCTTACTCCTTCCATTGCTTCCCTGGAATACGCATTCCGGTAATCCGATATGTTATAAGCCAATGCCCCATAATAACCTAAAATTTCCCCGTATGGCCCCTCATAGGTATGATTGTTGGAAGGTTCATGAATTCTCTCTTTCAGAATATCGTCCAGGCAAGGCCTTCCATTCCTGTTATTCGCTCTTTCCAACACCTCCAGCGCCATCTGCAGCCGCTCAACCCTCTTCCTTTTCTTATGCGGGCTTCCGCTCACCCCTAATACAATTTCCTGCAAAAGATTAATATTTTCATAAAGATGATACCCCCATCCGGGAATCCGGAACGGATATTCCGGCAGGCCGGAATCCCTGAAAAATGTTACCACGCCTTCCTGGGATATATGTACCTCCGCACTGCCCAGCCGGGGAAGGCTTAAATCTATAATTTCCGATTTCAGGTTGAACCTCTCCCCATCCATCTCATACTGACAGCTATACACCATCCGGTAAAGAATAAAACCCGGAATTGTATAATTGACATAAACCGACGGTCCAAACCCGGCTCCCGCTTCACTGAATTCTATGTCGGAAACATTGGCAAGTCCTCTTTCTTCAATGCGGCCGCCCCCTCCGTATCTGTCAACATCAATATAAGACATTTCCCCAAACCTTCTGCCGATACACATAATATCATTATGCCTCTCCACATAAGTCAGCCCGTCC
Source organism: uncultured Lachnospiraceae bacterium (assembly GCA_910576535.1). GTDB lineage: Bacteria > Bacillota > Clostridia > Lachnospirales > Lachnospiraceae > Kineothrix. The sequence goes on from CAJTKK010000001.1 coordinate 355,509, forward strand.
AGCCGGATCCCCCTGCCGCGGACCAGTTCCCTTATGATATCCGGCTGGAAACACTCTGTATGAAACCTTTCTATCCCAGGCTCTTCTGCCGCAGCATCCACAGTATGCTTCAATACATGGATCAACTCCCTGTCCCTTTGGTCAAAAATACCGGCCCAAATCCTATAATCCGCCTCGGGGAGCTGGAGCTGGAAATCAAAATCCCCGCTGATATGGTCTGCATCCCCGCCATTTAATATCGCAATCGCATTACCGCCTTTTAAATAATAGCGGAAACCGGAAGCATCCATCCAGGCTGCAAAATTTTCTGTCAGACGCCTTACCAAATTTCTGTTGTCCCTTAAAAACCTTTCTGTAATTGCTGCATCAATTACTCTTCTTTCTTCATGCGTTATAGGCATAAGCATTCCCCTTTATAAACAATAAGAGGATGCTTCAAAGACACACAGGCAGCCTAAAATAAACGGTACCCTGATACCCTGAAACATCCTCGCTATTTTACTTTTTTTTCTTTGCCGGTTTGTCGGAAAGCTGCTTCAGGAAAGAAGCCTTTCCCAGATCCCCTTCCGCCTTAAGCTTGCCGATCAGGTATGCTTTTACCGGATCTATCTTGCCATTGGCCAGCCCTATGATTGTATCGGCATTTGCAGTGACCAGAATATCCCTGTCATGGTATTCGTACGGCTCCACATGAACCTTGCCGTCTTTAATCTCCACATAAAATGCGCCTTCCCCTTCCCCTGTTATATTAAATTGGAAGGCTACATGCCCCGGTACTTTACTTGCATCCGCATCCGCATATGCCGCCTTTACATTTGCTACTATTTCTTCGTATGTCATTTGCTCCTCCTCTCCGCCGGATCACATTTTTTTCCTATTTCCAGTATACTATTTCATACCGGCGATTTCAAGGATAACCCGTTACAGTTTTTCATACCGTTTCACAAACAAGTACCGGGAGAGGACTGCAACTGCAGATTAAAGCAACGATATGAGCGAAAATACAATAGGTATGGTAACCACACATACAAGACTTGTCAGCACAGAAGCTTGGCTTGCCAATGATACATTTTTTTGATATATGCTTGCGTAAATTACCGTATTAGACGGAATAGGCATTGCCATCATTAAAATCAAAATATTAACCATCATATTTGGTACCCGGAGAATACGCAGAACTGCATAACCCACAAGAGGCAACAGCAGCATTTTCACAGCCAAAAACAACCGCAATTCTTTGTTTTTTCCCATTTCTTTCACTGGCACGCCATTTAAAGAAATTCCAGTAATAATCATTGCCAGCGGCGTAGTAATGTTCCCCATATACGATATGGATTTTGCAACCGGATATGGAAAGCAGATATCAAAAAGGCAGATACCCACTGCAAGAATTGACGCAATAACCGGAGGATTCAAAAAGCTTCTTAAAGAAAACCCCTTCGTATCCCGCATCAAATATTCGCCATAAGAAAACAACAATAAATTATTAGGAATCAGAAAAAGCAAGGCGTAAACCAACACCTTCTCCCCCAGAACCGCCTGCACCACCGGAAGCCCGACAAATCCCACATTCGAAAACATATACATAAACTCATACAACCTCTTGTCTGCCTTTATTCCCAATAGTTTTACAGTCGCTTTTGCAAACAAGGCGCACAAAATAGAAAAAGCAAAGAATCCTGTCAGACATAAAAAAACTTCGGAAACAGTCAGCTGGCATCCGCCGCCCACGGAGGATAGAACCACACCAGGAATTCCTATATTCAATACAATCTTTGACAATAAAGGAATATCCTCCTTCTTTAACAGCCCGCTCCTTCCGGATATATATCCGCAAAGGATCAAAAAAAATAAAATTAACATCTGCATTACCAAGACGGACAATTCCAAGCAATTTACCTTCTTTCCAATTTTTTATATGTAGTTAATTCTATATTCCGCTGTTGAATAAAAGAATCCAGATCATCCCTTGTTAAAAACTGGACTTCCCGGACCCGCGGCAAGAGCAAGGAAGACCGGGTTAATAATTCATCGTCTATAAACCCGGGATGAAAAATCATCACTTCAATCCCTTCCCTTTCCACCGAACATACTCTTAAAAACATTTGATATGGATCATAATCTGCATTCATGCTTTCCATCCAAAAATACAGCCGTTCTTTTTTAATAACGAAATAATCATCGGAAGACAGTAATGCAGGAATATACTGCAGATGATATGCAGCAGCAATTGCTTCTATGGCACGGAAATAAGTTTGATTCATTATCGCATGCCCTTCTATGTAATCCGGATTCCGCCCAGTCATCCGCTTAAAGCATAGATATTGCGCTTCAACTTCTCTATAAACCTCATTATAAGAAACAAAATCAGCCATAGCATTATTATATTCTCCGGAAGATTTGAATCTCCCATTTTCATTTAAAAGGGAAGGCAGGGCAGAAGAAGGCGAAACCGGTTTACCATAAGAAATATTTACATGCAGCCCTAAACAAACATCATTCTCCTTAATCAGCTCAAACCCTTCCTTAGAATGTTCCAAGTTTACAATCAATCCTACTGTCCGTACCAAACCCTTTTTTACTGTTTTCGCTATTCCCAGATTTACACCTTCTGAATATCCCAGGTCGTCCGCTCTGAAAATAATCTTTTTCATATACACCTCATATACACTTAATCAGCCAGGTTTTTCTCATCTAGGCCTAACAGATATGTAACTATGGCTGCAACTGCAAAAGCAATCACGGCAGCAATAATACCATTAATAAAATTCATATTATGCCCGCCAACAAAATCAAGCAGGCTCAAAAAGTTTCCAACAGGAACGATCTGATAAGCCGTCAGGTTTGTAATCCCAGCGTATAATCCCCCGGCAAATCCTCCGGCCATCATTCCCAGTAAAGGTTTTTTATACCGTAACCCAATGCCGTATAACCCAGGTTCCGTAATTCCGCCAATGATCTGCGCCACAATATAGGAAAGTGACAAAGATTTCTTTTTACCATCCTTCTGTCTTAAAAATGCCCCCAAACACATGCCGCCAACGGTAAAGGCCGAACAGCTCGACGCTAGTACAAAGGATTCCTGCCCTGTTTCCGCCATCACAACCATAGTCGTCGCAATTAACAGCCAGTGCATACCAGTCATTACCAAATACTGCCATAAAGCAGCCACGATCGCAATTGCCAGTATCTTAGCAATTCCTCCCGAATTGCCCATCCACAAGAAAAATTCAGAAATATACTTTCCTAAAAAGTGACCGGCCGGACCCAAAATACACAACGATACCGGAAGCATAACAAAAATTGTCAAAAAAGGAGCAAATACTGGTTTCAACACCGACGGCGTATACCTGTTAAAGAAACGTTCTATATAAGACATCACCCATACGGATAAAATTGCCGGGAAAATGCTTGAAGTATAATTCTGCGCCAGGCAAGGAATCCCGAATACGGTAAAAGCCTCTCCACTTTCTGCAATTCCGCTTAATGTGGGATGGATTAAAATTGCCCCCATCAAAATGCCAAGGACAGGATTCACTCCAAACTTTTTCGCGGAAGTATAGCCGACTGCAACAGGCAGGAAGTAAAATGCCGCATCGCCTGAAAAATTAAATAAAATGTAAAGATTACTTGTTTCCGGCATTATATTCAACATATTAGGACCAAAAACAGCTGTCAACGTTTTAAACATTGCAGATACAATCAGAATAGGGATAATGGGTGTCAGACACCCGGACAAACTGTTTAAAATTGCACTTCCAATCCCTTTTGCCGTTAAATCCTTTTTCCCTGGTTCCTTATCTAAATTTTCATTAATTGCAGCCCTAGCCTCCAGCCCTGACTTTTCACAAATCAGCTTATAAGCATCGCCTACCTCCTGCCCTATAATAATCTGAAGCTGCTCCCCTGATTGCTGCACCCCTACAACATTTGCTAAATTTTCAATCTCTTCCATTTTCACCAAGCTCCGGTCCTTCAAATTAAAGCGCAGACGGGTAATACAGTGTGTAAAAAAAGAAACATTATCTTTTCCTCCAACCATGGCAACCACATTCTCTGCTAATTCCTGATATTTTTCTTTTTTTCCCATTTTTCTTCTCCTTATTATTTATACAAACAACACAGCATTGCGCGCCCATACTGTGATTTTGTTAACATAAGCTCCCTGATACCGACGATCCGTTCCCTAATAAAAATCTTCATAAGCACATAAACGGTTAATATGCAAAATTAAATACAATCTTTCTTCATCATTTAATTCTGTCAACAAAAAATCTTCTATTTCTTTTACACACTCATAGGTTTTGGGATACTGTTTTTTCAGTTCTTCGTATACTTTTCCATTTTCTGTCGCAATTATTTTATTATTTCTGACACGATCCAGTAGATAGTGAAGATGGGTAAGGAACCGGGAATAATTAAAACCTTTTTTGTCAATATTGATTCCCATCATCTGTTCTACAATTCCCGTGCATTTATCCAAAATTATTTTCTCATTTTTTCCCGAATAAGAACTATCATTTAACCGGTATCCAACAAAATGTAACGTAATGCTTGCAGCCTCTTCTTTTGGAAGTTTAACCTTGAATTTTTCATTAATGAGCTTTAAAGCATAAATACCAATTTCTATTTCTTCCGGATAAAGATTTTGAACCTCATAAAACAACGGAAGCTTAATGCTGATATTTTCTTTTTCCCTTTTCATCGCAAACCGGATATGATCCGCCAAAGTAAATACCACATTAGACGAAAAACGATTATTCATTTTCCGATTTCCATAATCATATATCTCTGCCGCTACACTGAGCATTTCTTCCGGGATAGCTACCATAACGCTTAAATAACTTTCATCAATATCGTAAAAGGTACGCTGTATCTGATCCAAAGGAATCTCATATGGCGGCTTTGTAAAACCAATCCCTTTGCCAAAGGCAACGACTTCCCGCCCCTTGTTATCAAGACAAAGAGAAACATTATTATTTATATTTTTTATAACCTTCATGGCTGTCACCTTTTTATAATTTTCATAATGCAGTCATTCTCGTTCACAGTATCGTTTTCTTTCTCTTTTGTCAGTATATAGCCCTGTCCATTTGTTATAATAATGGGCGTGGTCAAATCGACCCCTTTTTCCTCCAGCATTTGACGCTCCACCCTTAATAAAGGATGCCCTTTTTTAACCTTATCCTTGCAAGAAACCTGAGGATACAAACCCTTACCATTCAGATTCACAGTATCAATCCCTACATGAATTAATATTTCAGCGCCATTTTCCGCTTTCAGTCCAATTGCATGATTAGTTTCCGCTACTATCATAACCGTTCCATCACAAGGGGCATAAATCATATCACCCCCGAATACAAAGCCGATTCCATCCCCCAAAAGCCCTGCTGCAAATACCTTATCAGAAACATTTTCAATTGGAATTGTTGTTCCGTTTCCAATAGCATACAATAATACTTCTTTCACTGTCTCTTTTTTCTTAAAAAAATCAAACATACGGCTCTCCTCTTAATCAAATGCATAAAAAAAACTCCTTAAGGCAACATCCACTGCAAAATATGCAGATAGGATAAGCCTCAAAGAGTAACAAACCTATTTCATATAAATATATTTTCTGTAGATATAATAACATTTCTACAAAACATTGTCAATCATCATATTTTAATTTTCTTCTGTCTCGGAAGAACCGGTTCCCGAAAACCTGAAGCTGGCCGGCATTGACTTCTGCCACCGTTATGAAGAAGAACCGAACGAAAAAGGACTGGCTTTTTATGACAAAGTATTCGATGTCTGCAAAGCCCATGGCATCGAACCTATGGTAACCCTTTCCCATTATGAAACGCCTCTTCACCTTGCTAAAACTTATGACGGATGGCGCAGCCGCCGTCTCATCGGTTTCTTTGAACACTATTGCCGGGTTGTTTTTGAAAGATACAAAGATAAAGTAAAATACTGGATGACCTTCAACGAGATTAACGCCATATGGCATTTCCCGCTTATGGGCGCAGGCATCTGGACACCCAAAGAACAGCTTACCAAACAGGACAAATATCAGGCCGCCCATCATGAATTCGTAGCAAGCGCTTTGGCCACAAAGCTTTTACATGAAATCATCCCGGATGCAAAAATGGGATGCATGGTACTGGGTGCGCTCAGCTATCCCATGACTCCCAAACCGGAAGATATGACCGCTATGATGGAAGCTGACAGAAACGTAATGTTTTTTTCCGATGTCCAGGCAAGAGGATATTACCCTTCCTATGTGAAAAAGCTCTGGGAAAGAGAAGACATCTGCATCCAGATGGAACCAGAAGACGAAAACCTGCTGCGCCACACTGTGGACTATATTTCTTTCAGCTACTATATGAGCAAATGCACAGCCGCGGACTGCTCCCAATACAGCAAGGGCGCGGGAAATTTAACCAGCGGCGTAAAAAAACCATATCTAAAAGAAAGCGAATGGGGCTGGCAAATCGACCCGGAAGGCCTCCGCTACACACTGAACTATTTTTATGACCGCTACCAAAAACCTCTTTTCATAGCAGAAAACGGGTTAGGGGCTGCTGATCAACTAGTTGCAGACAACAGAGGCAGCTTTACCGTGGAGGATGATTACCGGATCGGCTATATGAAAGACCATCTTCTTGCAGTGGAAAAGGCTCTGGATGAGGGCGTAGATGTCATGGGCTATGCTGCCTGGGGCTGCATTGATGTAGTAAGCGCATCCACCGCGCAGCTTAAAAAACGCTATGACTTCATTTATGTTGACCGTAACGATGATGGTTCCGGGACATTAACGCGATATAAGAAAAAAAGCTTCCAATGGTATAAAAATATAATTGAAACAAACGGCAGGGCTTTACACGAAAAGACGTACCATCCAATCAATGCCTGGAGCAATAAAAAAACGCGGCGGCAGCAATTATCCTCCAGTATAAGCATACCCAATACGTACATTTATTTATGCCGGAAGATAATTGCTGCCGCCGTGTTCCTTGCCGAAAAATACTCTTATCTCTGTCTATCCATATGAATCTTTATCCATTTAACGCTCTTTATATAAAATCATTGCCTCATATGGCCTAAGCGTTGCTTCCTCCCCAACTTCCATTTTCCTGTCCTTATAGTTTCCCAGCAGGCAGCGGTATCCCCAAAGCCCCACCGGACATTTCCAATTCCTTTCTTTTTCATAGAAATTGCAGACGACGACTAACTTCTGTCCTTCATATTCTCTCATATAAGCCAACACGGAAGGATTTCTCTCATCTAAAGCCTGAAAACTTCCATACGCAATAATATCATATTCTTTCCTCAGACTTACTAACTTCTGATAATAGCGGAAAATAGAATCTTCATCCCCCATCTGCTGTGCCGCGTTAATATCCTTGTAATTCCCATTCACTTCTATCCACGGGCCGCCATCTGTAAAGCCTCCATTTTTATCCGCATTCCACTGCATAGGAGTACGCCCGTTATCTCTGGAATGCACTTGCAGAATACGGTACGCGTCCTCTTGTGTCAGCCCTTTTTCCTGCAGAATCCTGAAATGATTCAGGCTCTCCACATCCCGGTACTGGGAAATGTCATGGAAGCCCGCATTGGTCATACCGATTTCTTCCCCCTGATAAATATAAGGAGTCCCCCGCATACCATGGATGACTGTAGCCAGCATCTTTGCCGATTCCTTCCAATACTTCCCTTCCCTTCCAAACCGGGAAACTACCCTCGGCTGGTCATGGTTACACCAGAAAACCGCATTCCATGCATTATGCTTTTCCATTCCGGCCTGCCAGTCAAACAGAATTTTTTTCAGCTTCATGAAATCAGCCGGAACCAGTACCCATTTTTCATTTCCCATAAAATCCACTTTCAAATGATGAAAGCTGAACACCATGGATAATTCCCCGCTGTCTTCCCCCGCATACTGAAAGCAATTCTCCAAAGACGTGCTGGACATCTCGCCCACCGTCACAATCTCTGCATCTTTTCCAAAGCTTTGGGCATTTAATTCCTTTAAATACCGATGGATATTCGGCCCATCCGTGTAAAATTTCCTCCCATCCCCTTCCTCGTCATCCGCAAACTCCCCTTTGCTGACCAGATTCACCACATCAAACCGGAATCCTTTTACCCCCTTTTCCATCCAAAACCGGATAACCTTCTGCAGCTCCAGCCTGACTTCTTCATTATCCCAATTTAAGTCCGGCTGGGAGACATCAAATAAATGCAGGTAATATTCATCCATCCCCGGCACATATTCCCATGCGCTCCCGCCAAATTTGCTCTCCCAATTGGTCGGCGCTTTTCCCTGTTCTTTCCCCTTTTTAAAAATATAGTATTTTTTGTATTTTTCATCCCCGGCCAAAGCTTTACGGAACCACTCATGACGGCTGGAAGTATGGTTGAATACCATATCCAGCATCAGGCGGATCCCTCTTTGATCCGCTTCATGGACAAGTCTCTCAAAGTCTTCCATTGTGCCGTAACGGGGATCAATATGATAATAATCTTCCACATCATATCCATTGTCATTTTGCGGGGATACAAAAAACGGAGTCATCCAGATATAATCCACGCCCAATTCCTTTATATAATCCAGCTTTCCTATCACCCCCTGCAAATCCCCCAGGCCATCATGATTGCTGTCACAAAATGATTTGGGGTATATCTGATATACCACACTTTTTTTAAAATCCGTCATTTTCCATTCCTCCAGATATGAGAATATATTTAATCCCTTGATTCATCCAAAGTAACAACTACCGTTTTTCCGGCCAAAGCATCTATTCCCGTGCGGAAAGAAAATCCCCTTCCTTCCCCTGGTTCCGTAATTAAGCAGACGGTGGTATCCGGATGCCCTGCCGCTTTGATTTTATCCCTGTCAAACCGGATCAGCGGACTCCCTGCCGCCACTTCTTCCCCTTCTTTTACCAGATATTCAAACCCGTCCCCTTTCATATCCACGGTATCAATCCCTATGTGCAACAGGATTTCCACGCCGTTTTTCAGCTTCATGCCGCAGGCATGTCGGGATTCTTCCATCAATACCGAGATGGCGCCGTCTACTGGTGCATAAAGAATATCATTTTCCGGCACGATTGCAAGCCCTTCTCCCATAATTCCTTCCGAAAAAACGCCGTCTCCCACTTCTTTGAGCCCAATTACCTTTCCCGTTAAAAAAGCTTTCCATTCCTTTGGCCCTTTTTCTGCTTTTGGCAAACCGTCTGTTCCGTTTCTTTTTTCTGTACTTTCCCCATCTCTGTTTCCGGCCGAAGCTTTCCTATTCCATGTACTTTCTCCTGCAGTTCCCATTTTTCTTTTCCCGGCCATAAAAGTAAGAAGAAACGGTACACCTACCGCAATTATCATACAAATTGCAAAGCTGGCCATATACTTTGGCTGGATGGAAAGGATTCCGGGAAGCCCTCCTACTCCAATTGCATTTGCCGTAGTTCCGGTAGCCACACAAACAACTGCTGCGCAGGCAGAACCAATCATACCGCAGACAAAAGGATAAGCAAACTTTAAGTTTACACCGAAGATTGCCGGTTCCGTTACGCCAAGATAGCAGGAAATGCAAGCCGGAACATTAACCTCCTGCGCCTCCGCGTCCTTTCTTTGCAGTGCAATCATACCTAGAACCGCAGACCCTTGCGCAATATTTGACAATGCAATCATCGGCCATAACATTGTTCCGCCGTAATCCGCTATCAACTGCAGGTCAATGGCATTCGACATATGATGAAGACCTGTGATAACAAGCGGCGCATAGACAAAACCAAAAACCGCCCCAAAAATAACTTTAAACGAACCTGTAATCCCGGCATATACCACTGCGGAAATGACGGAACCGATTTTCCAGCCAACCGGCCCAAGCACAAAATGCGCTGCGATGACCGCCAAAAGCAGACTGCAGAACGGCACTACGATCATAGAAACCACTTGAGGCGTGATCTTCCGGAAAAATTTTTCCAGATACACCAGCGTAAACGCTGCCAGAATAGCCGGAATTACCTGTGCCTGATAACCGATCATATTCACCTGAAATCCGCCGAAATTCCATACAGGAATATCTTCTGCCGCCGTTCCCGCTACCGCATAGGCATTCAGCAATTGCCCTGATACCAGCGTAAGCCCAAGAACAATGCCAAGCATCTGCGTAGTACCCATTTTCTTCGTCACCGACCAGCAGATACCCACCGGAAGCATATGGAACACCGCTTCCCCGATGAGCCAGAGGAAACTGTCAATCCCCGCCCAAAACTGGCTGATATCGCATAATGTTTTTGTTCCGTTTTCAAATAAGTACAAACTGTCAATACAGTTTCTAAACCCTAAAATCAAACCCCCTGTAATAATTGCCGGAATCAGCGGCGCAAATATTTCCGCTAACGCCGTTACAATTCTTTGCAGCACGTTCTGGTTCTGCTTTGCAGCCTGCTTTACCGCATCTTTGGACACGCCTTCGATCCCTGCCACAGCAACAAAATCATTATAAAAGTCCGCTACCGTATTTCCTATAATTACTTGGAATTGCCCGGACTGGGTGAAGCTCCCTTTTACTGCCTTCATCGCTTCAATCCCCTTTACATCCGCTTTTGCCGGATCGTTCAAAACAAAACGCATACGCGTCATGCAATGCGACACCGCTGCAATGTTCCCTTTCCCTCCCACTAAGCCTAGAAGTTCCTTTGCATCCTCCGCATACTTGCCCATAAGTTATCCTCCTCCATATTGAATCAACCGCTTTTTAACTTGTTCAAACAAGTTCTATGTTTTATTTATATCATACTTGTTTAAACATGTCAATGTTTTTTTACTTTATTTCTTCATCTGTCTTCCCCAACATTTCAATCCCCGGAACAGCCAACCGGAAATCTTTAACGCCCGGCCTCCCGTTTATTACCCCATTGACAAACTAAGCCCCTGTCATATAATAAAATTATAATGTTTAAACAAGATAGGTGGGAGGTTTTTCTATGCCGAAAGCAAAATATGATGATATTTATAAAGATTTAAAAGAAAAAATAGAAAATGGGGAATATGAATTCCAGGAACTTCTCCCTTCCGAAAACCAATTGGTTCTTCATTACGGCTGCTCCCGTAATACTGTCCGCCGCGCCATCCATTCCCTGGTTATGAACGGCTATGTCCAGACTATGCAGGGCAAAGGAGTACGCAATATCTTTGAGCAAGCCCAGCAGACTTCATTTACTTTAGGAGGAATTGAATCCTTCAAAGAGTCTGCCCTGCGCAATCATCAGATCCCTGCCACAAAAGTAATCTGTTTTACCGAATTGACGGCAGACGGAAAAATTGCAAAAAAAACTGGGTTCCCGCAAGGTTCCCAGCTTTATTATCTACAGCGGCTCCATTATCTGGACGGCAAAGCCTTAATCCTGAACCACAATTATTTTTTAAAAAGTGTAGTTACTTCCCTTACCCCGGAAATTGCAGAAAATTCCATTTACGAATACCTGGAAAACACCCTGCATATTTCTATCGTCACAAGCAAGAGAATTATGACTGTGGAAAAAATGACCCAGATAGACGAAAAATACCTGGAACTTGGCGATTACAACTGCCTCGCCGTAGTCTGCAGCCAGACTTATAACAGCGACGGGATTATGTTTGAATACACCCAGTCCCGCCACAGACCCGATTACTTCCGCTTCCAGGATAATGCAACCAGGCGTCCGGCTTTTCACTAATGCCATGCAGCCGTTTTTCTTATGCGCAGAATATGCATCCCCCGGAGAGTTCTGTATCATAGGGGATTATGGGGCAATTTTCTATTACGATCCGGGTGTCAAAATCCCTATTCTAAAATCTGAAATGTTGCTTGGCAGGTTGCACAAAAACATTTGGCCAAAGGGCTTTTGACACCCGGATCTTATCTAAATCATCCCCTCTTTTAAAACGCCATGGTCGCGCATTAATTTTTCTACCACGGTTCCTTTTATCACGCGCAGAACCGGTTTTTTCAGGGCATTTAACAAACCGGGAAGTTCGATTTCCAACGGTGATTTGCCATCCATGAGCTTTACGCTGCTTTCCAGGAGTTCACGGATATCGTAAACGCTGCCCCATACTTCCGGAACGCCTCTGTCCACATGAAGCAATCCATACACCGCTTCCATAGCTGTCCTTACCGAATATTCTGTAGTAAATACGGTATCCCTGGGCGTCTCCGCAAATTGCCCCAAAAAGGCGAAGTTCACGCAGCCATCGGGAATGACATCGGGTCTGTCCCCTTTTGCCCTCGGCATGAAGAATGCCGTAATGTAAGGCATCATTGTAGGAACACACACGGCGCTTTTTTCCGCCAGTTCCGGGATCTCTTCTTCCGGGACGCCCAGATGATACAGCCATTCTTCCGTAATCTCTTTTCCTGTACATTCCTTCATCGGTTTCTTAACATAATCGCCCGGCACATCCGTAAATAATCCATATACCCAGACGCATACTTTATCTTTGTCCTGCTCTTTGAACTGCCCTTGCCTGTTAATCGTCCAGCTCATCAGCCAGCTTGAATCCTGACAGCTTACGATCCCTCCAGTTACCACCTTGCCGCTCTTCGGATCGCGTTTGCATATATTCGTAATATAAGGCAGGATTTTTTCATCCAAGGTAGTCACTGTCGCCGATTCCCAGTTTGTCTTTGCCACATCCGAACAGAATTTTTCCGGGTGACCAAATGAACTGTCCTGTTTGGCAATATTTTTCCATAAGCTCCAGCAGCCGCTGGTTCTTACTTCCGCATCCCCATTGGGCGCATGATTCTGATCCCCATATATCGTACCTTCCGTACAGCTTCCATTGGTGACAAACACAAGGTCATTTTCCGTCAGCATAATTCCTTTTTCTACGCCTTTTACCTTGCACTCCACCGCTTTCGCAACCTTTTTTCCGTTTTTCATTTCAAAAACCACATTTGTCACTTCTGTGTTAAACTGGAAATCCACTCCTGCATCTTCCAAATATTTCTGCATAGGAAGTATCAATGATTCATACTGGTTATATTTTGTGAATTTCAGCGCGCTGAAATCAGGCAGCCCTGCAATATGATGGATAAATCTCTGGAAATAAAGTTTCATTTCCAAAGCGCTGTGCCAATTCTCAAAGGCAAACATCGTTCTCCAATACAGCCAGAATGTAGAATCAAACACTTCATCATCAAAAACATCTTCGATCGTCTTATCATATAAGTCTTCATCCTTCGTCATGAACAGCTTCATGATTTCCATGCAGCCCTTCTGGCTTAAGTTGAACTTTCCATCCGTATGGGCATCCTTCCCCCGGTTTACCGTTGCACGGCATAGGGAATAATTCGGGTCTTCCTTATTTAACCAATAATACTCATCCAATACGGACACCCCCGGCGTTTCCAGGGAAGGAATACTGCGGAACAGATCCCAAAGACATTCAAAGTGATTTTCCATCTCACGCCCCCCGCGCATGATGTAACCCCTTGAAGCATCATAAATACCGTCGCAGGCTCCTCCTGTAATATCCATTGCCTCTAAAATATGAATGTGGGAACCCGGCATTTGCCCATCCCTTACCAAAAAACAGGCCGCCGCCAAAGAAGCAAGGCCGCTTCCTACTATATATGCATTTTTTTCATCTACGCCTTCCGGTTTCCTGGGTCTTGCAAAAGCTTCATAATTTCCGTTGGTATAATAAATCCCTTTTTCATTTTTTTCCTGTTTTCCGATCTCTGTGTTCCTATATTCCTGCTTCTGCGCCTGAACGCCTGCTGCTTTTTTCCCTTTCTTCCCATCCCCGTTCCTGCGTTTCTTTGCAACCGCTGCCGCTGCTCCTGCCCCTGCTGCTATTGCTGCCATACCGATTCCTATATTCTTTTTGTTTGCCATATCCATATCTCCTTTCCTGCAAACGGGCTGTTACCCATAAATTTTCCAAATACCCTGACAATCATATTTCACGGAAATCCCTTCTGTATTGTGCCATGCCATTGGATTTCTTTGTCATGCACCCATCTTATCTCTTTCCCATATATTCCGCCACTTACAAAAGAAGCAGAATGATTAAAAACTTATCATTCTGCTTCTTTTGATAAAAATATACTTCTTTTCTTAATTTTTCTTTCTTTGTTCAAAATTATGAATGGAATGAGCAATATTCCCGCGCAGGGCAATGCTCATTTTTTCCACAATTTGTTTGTAATCATCCTTCATCCCGTGGCCAATCCAGTCCAGCATAATCCCGACAAAACCGTATTTATAAAACTCTGCAATAAATATCTTGTCCTCCCCGGCCAAATCGCTTCCCTGGCATTTTTCCTCCACTACCCCGGCAATCAGGCTATATGTAAGCTTATATAAATAACTCTCAATCCTCTCCCGGCTGACGCAGCGGTATACATTCAGAATAAACGGTTTATTCTCAATCACAGCCTCAAAAATCTGCCCGATCCCCTCCTGCCATGTATCGTATGTTTTCTTTCCCTGCAATGCCCGCTTCCCGTCTTCCACGCACACCCATTCCACCAGGTCATAAATGTCCTTAAAATGATAGTAAAAAGTCATACGGCTGATACCGCAGTCTTCCGTCAGATCATTAATTGTTATTTTATCCATCTGCTTATGCAGCAGCAGTTTCTTAAGCGATGCCTCCAAAGCAAGCTTTGTCCTATTCTCCATATTTTTCTGCCTTTATAGGTCATAATACATTTTAAACTCAGCAGGATTCGGGATCTGTTCTAATTTTTTCAGTTCCGCCCTCTTACGCGCTACCCAGACATCAATCAGCCGCTGCGGGAATACTCCCCCTTTTGTCAGATATTCATGATCCGCTTCCAGGGCATCCAGAGCCTCGCCCAATGACTTTGGCAGGCCTTTGATTTTTTTCTGTTCTTCTTCAGACAGCGTATATAAATTAAAATCATAAGGTCCCCAGCCATTTTCTGCCGGGTCAATCTGATTCTCAATGCCATCCAGCCCCGCCATTAAAATTGCCGCATATGCATAATACGGGTTTGCCGTTGCATCCGGGTTGCGCAGCTCAAACCGTTTTGTCTCCGGCGATTTTGCATAAGCCGGAATACGGATAACGGCACTCCGGTTAGAAGTTGCATAGCCAATCGTTACCGGCGCTTCATATCCAGGGACAAGCCGTTTGAATGAATTGGTAGACGGATTAGTAAATGCACACAAAGATGCGATATGCTTTAGCAGGCCGCCCATAAAGTAATGTGCGGTCCGGCTTAATCCTGAATAACCGTTCTCATCATAAAACAAAGGTTTCCCGTCCTTAAGCAGCAGCATATGAACATGCATACCGCTTCCCGCCTCCTGATAAATCGGTTTTGGAAGGAATGTCGCCGTCTTGCCTTCCTGCGCCGCCATATTTTTAATAATATATTTAATAATCATAGTATTATCCGCCATGGCAGGCATATCCGCCAGCTCCACTTCTATTTCCATCTGCCCCGGCCCGCCTACTTCATGATGGTGATATTTTACTTTAATTCCCCAGTCCTCCATCATCATGCACATCCTGCTGCGCAGATCGTAGCCGACATCCTGCGGGGCAGCCACATGGTAACCGCCTTTATAAGGCACTTCATATCCATTATTCCCTGCATTATCCAGGCTGCAGTTCCAATCCGCCTGTTTCGTATCAATCCGGTATCCGCACTGCTGCGGGGTTACTTCATAGCGCGCGCTGTCAAATAAATAAAATTCAAATTCCGGCCCAATGACCATCCGGTCCGCAATACCGCTTTCTTTCATATATTCCGCTGCCCGCAGGCTGACATTTTTGGGATACTGGTCAAAAGGTTTGTTTTCCCCTTTCCCTATCGTGCATACATTGCCGCACATTGTCAGCGTAGGGACTGCTGCAAACGGATCTATATAAGCAGTCTCCGGATCCGGCAAAAATACCATATCGCTTTTTTCAATGGGGGCATACCCGTAGTTGGAACCGTCAAAACCGATGCCATAAGTAAAAGTAGCCTCCCCGAACCGCTCTACCGGAATCGTTATATGCCGCCAGCGTCCGTCAATATCTGTCATCTTAAAGTCGATCATACGGATTTGTTTTTCTTCACATAATTTTCTGATTTTTTCAATTTTGTCCATAACCCCATTCCTCTCTTTCCGCATCATTTCCTTTGCTTCCCTTCTCCTCCCAGCAAAGCTTATGCTGCCATACAGTTGTCATTGCATATTTGCGTTTTCTTATTATACCACACCCCGTTCCATTTCTGCGATAGCAAAGTGCAAAAAATGTAACTGATCCCCCTTCCTTTTCATATCTATACAATAAACAGACAAATGTCTTTTTCAATATGGAAAGCAAGGAGAATCTGATACTTATGGCAATTGGTTATTTAACAATACAAGCCCGGACTGCCCATGATGCAATCCCATTAAGCGGTGTGCAGATAAGAATTATGGACGGACGGGGAAATAACGTTTATGTGTTATCCACAGACGAAAACGGAGAAATTCCGAAAGTCCCTCTGGAAACAGCCGATAAAAGCTTTTCCCAGAATCCCTATTATTCCGGGAACCCCTTTATAAGCTACCATGTCCTTGCCCAGGCATCTGGGTTCAACTCCCTTTATGTCTCGGAGATTCCTATCTATGAAGGGGAAACGGCTCTTTTGCCCATGGCCCTTATGCCAATGCAGGAATCCCAGCGCAGCCCGCTCCAGGCAGAAATTTCTGTCGGAAAGCCTGCCGTCGCCATGCAGGCCGCCCGGCAGCAGGAGGGAACCACAGCAGAACCTTATGTGCTGCGGCAAGTCGTCATCCCGAATCCCATTACGGTACATCTTGGCCGCCCTGACTCAGCCGCTTCCAATATACAAGTATCATTCTCTGACTATGTAAAAAATGTAGCCAGCAGCGAGATTTATCCCACATGGCCAGAAGCTTCCCTGACCGCCAATATTTACGCCATCATCACTTTTGCGCTTAACAGGGTCTATACGGAATGGTAGGGAAATCATCCTTTACCATGAAAAAGCACAAGACTTTTTCTACATATTTTTTTCATGTCAGCCCGGAATACCCCGGTTCAGAACACATAAAATAATAGAAACCGGAAACTTTCGAAGGAATATTCTATGTTTTCCCAATCTTTTATTTGCAAGCCCCAAAAGAAAGAAATTAAGGTCACCGTCATTTTTCCTGAAGAACAGGACGCAAAGACCGAACAAGAATTTGTCGGATATCTGAAAGAACTTTATCTGAAGAAGTTCAAAGACAATTATCCGCAAAGCCCATACCGTTTCGCATTATCCTACGATAACGCAGCAAAAAAAGGGGGATCATGATATGAACCCGGAATCCAAAAAAGTCAGAACTCTATTAAGAGTATCTTCCAGACAGCAGCTTCATAACGATGATATCCCTGTTCAAAGAGCGGAAGCCGCACAATATATTTCCGGCCGTCCGGGCTGGGAATTTGATAAAGAATACATTGAAAAAGCAGTATCTGCTTATAAGAACAGCGCAAAAGACAGAGAAGTTCTCATGGAAATCCTTGCCGATGCCAGGGAACGTCAATTCGACATATTGCTCACCTATATGTCAGACAGAATCGGCAGGCAGGAAGAATACAGCTTCTACGTAGCCGCCCTGAACCGCCTCGGGATAGAAGTCTGGACGATTAAAGACGGCCAGCTCAAAACAGAAGAACATATAGACAAACTGCTAAACTACATACGCTTCTGGCAAAACGAGGGAGAAAGCAAAAAAACCGGCATGAGAGTAAGGGATAATCAGATCGAGTTAGTCAAATCAGGAAAATTTGTCGGAGGGAAAGCGCCCTTTGGTTACCGGCTGATACCTTCCGGCATCATAAGCAATCATGGCCGTCTTCTGAAAAAACTGGAAATCGTAGAACAGGACGCAGAAGTAGTAAAAAAGATCTACTCCCTAGCCATACATCAGGGAATGGGATATAGCAGAATTGCAAATGCTTTAAATGACGAAGGCATCTCCCCCATCACCGCCTCGCAGTGGAAACCCTCAACGATAGCCAGTATTTTAAAAAATCCTGTTTATATGGGGTACTACGCATTAAACCGGAGAATACACCATGACAGTTTTACAAGGCTGGACCGGAAAGACTGGGTCTATTCCAGCAAACAGATACCGGAACTGGTCATTATCAGCAAACAAGACTGGGAAAAAGCCCAGGAAATCCGGGAAGCAAGAAAAGCCGGGATGAACGCATCCAAGAGACATCCCGCTTTGCCCTCCGCCGGTTTAAAAGCCGCCCCTTTGCGTACATCCGGCAGGCTCCCGCTCATCGGGCTGGCCTTCTGCGGTTACTGCGGGAAAAAACTGAAAAACGGCAGTTATTACAACCGCTGGCAGACAAAATCCGGCGAAAAAAAAGTTTCTTTCACCGGAAGATACCTTTGCCCCGAAAAATGCGCCCAGCGTTCCTGTTATTCTCAACACTATTTGGAATATGCGGTATTTGAAGCAGTGGAACGGTATTTAAAACAGCTAAAAAACGTAGATATCAGGGATGATTTAAGGCAAATGCAGATGCAGCATAGCAAGAACCTGGAAAAAAAATATGGCAGCCTGCAAAAAAATATCAAAGCATTGCAGTCTGATATTTCCGCATTAGAAGCAAAGATACCGGCCGCTATCCGGGGGGATTATGTTTTCAGCGCAGAAAAATTGTCCTCTCTTTTAAAAGAAAAGGAAATTACCCTAAAAGAATTGCGGCAGCAGGAAAAAAAGTTATGTACTGCCATACAACAGGAAAATGAAAACAAGAGCTGCCTGGACACATTGGCCCTCCCATGCCCTGACTGGCATGAGGAATTCCGGAAAGCCGATGCCGCCCAAAAGCAAATGCTCCTTTTTTCCCTGATTGATTCCATCCTCGTCACAGACGGAGCGGTTACAATCCGTTTAAAAATACGCGCCGGCTTTTTCACGGAAATCCCCTAATCCCCCGGCTTTTTTATTGCACCTGCGCTGCTCCCAACCCTTTCCTTTCCTGCGCCATTCATGATTCCGCGGTACCGGAACCGGGGTTACAGCTTCGATATCACTAATAGCACTGCTTATGACCAATATTTTATTTACGGAAGACCCATTTATGAATCCATCAGCCGGATTGTAGACAGGATTTTTAATGAATACGTCCGGAGGAAAGGGCAGAATGCCCCTTACTTTACTTCTTTCTGTAATGGAACCACTGTTTCCTGCCAAGGTTTATCCCAATGGGGAACAGTTACTTTAGCAAATCAAGGATACTCCCCTTTGCAGATCCTCCGCTCTTATTATCCAAAAGATATCGAAATTGCACAGACAAATATTATAACCGGTTCTCTTTCTTCCTATCCGGGAACTCCTTTAAAAACCGGAAGCTCCGGGCTTAATGTACAGACTATCCAGACCTATTTGAACAGAATCCGCCGCAATTATCCTGCTATTCCCGCCATTACCGACCAGGCAGGGACATTCGGCGCCAGCACCAAATCCGCCGTCACCAAATTCCAAAGTATTTTCGGGCTAACCCCCGACGGCATTGTAGGAAAGGCCACATGGTATAAAATCTCCAGTCTCTATACTGCAGTCACCAGGCTGGCCGAACTAAACAGCGAAGGAACCGCTCTCGGAATCGGCACTGTCCCTCCCGATTCAACGCTCCGCCAGGGTTCCAGCGGGCAGGATGTGATTACCCTGCAATATCTTTTAAATGTCATTTCCGAATATTATCCCGGTATCCCAAGCCCTTCCCAGGACGGTATTTTCGGCAGCGGAACCCGCCAGTCAGTCATTGCCTTCCAGCAATCTATGGGGCTGGCGGCTGACGGGATCGTAGGTTCCCTCACGTGGAAAGCTCTATATGATGCCTATCTGGGCATTGGGCAGAATGTTCCTTCCCCCGGGCCGGAAACAGGCATCAGCAGTTATGTTGTCCGCCCAGGAGACAGCCTTTGGCTGATTGCCCAGAGATTCCACACCACAGTAGACGCCATCAAACGTCTGAATGGGCTGACCAGCGATTTGCTGAACATCGGCCAAACGCTGAAAATACCCGCTTCCCAGGAAGCTCCTTATATTGTATATAAAGTACGCCCCGGCGACACTCTTTGGCTGCTTTCTAAAAGATATAACACTACCGTAAATGCAATCAAGAACTTAAACGGCCTTACAAGCGACATGTTAAGTATCGGCCAGACGCTAAAAATCCCCACCTAACTCATCATCTTTGAGCCTCTTCCAAAGAAGATATCTCTTCAAAAGACACATGAGCGTGAGCTGGTTCATCCGCAATTTTAAGCAGTACACCAGCATCACGCCCATGCAGTATATCGTCTCCATACGCATCTCCAATGCCCAAATGCTTTTAGAAACATATAATTACCATATCACAGAAATCGGAAATATCGTGGAATATGAAAACCCACTTTATTTCAGCAGGATATTTAGAAAGCAGCAAGGGATATCCTCTTCCAAATACCGGAAACAGAGACACCGATTATAAACTATAGCTGTTCAGGTATTTTTCCTGCTCTGCTGTCAGCACATCAATTTCCTTGCCGAGGAATGCCAGCTTGCGCCTTGCCACATCCATGTCTACTTCTCTTGGCACGTCAATCAGTTTTTCCGTCAGTTCATGACCATGTTCCACAAGATATTTTGCGGAAAGCGCCTGAATTGCAAAGCTCATATCCATGATTTCCGCCGGATGGCCATCGCCTGCCGCCAGATTTACCAGCCTTCCTTCCGCGAGGACAAAAATCCACTGCCCGCCCGGCAATTTATAACCCATAATATTCTTTCTTTGTTCCCTTGTTTCTACAGCGATTTCACGCAGCCTTGCCATGTCGATTTCGCAGTCAAAATGCCCTGCGTTGCATAGGATTGCCCCGTCCTTCATAACGGCAAAATCTTCTTCGTCAATTACTTTATCACAGCCGGTAACCGTCACAAAGAAATCGCCTACCTTGGCCGCTTCCTTCATCGGCATCACATCAAACCCGTCCATAACAGCTTCAATCGCTTTGATAGGGTCAATTTCGGTCACAATCACTCTCGCGCCAAGCCCTTTCGCCCTCATAGCCGTACCTTTGCCGCACCAGCCATAGCCTGCCACTACTACAATTTTCCCTGCCACAATCAGATTTGTGGTTCTGTTTATCCCATCCCAAACAGACTGTCCCGTGCCATACCGGTTATCAAACAAATGCTTACAATCCGCATTATTGACGCGTACCATAGGGAACTTTAACTCCCCTGCTTTATTCATAGCTTCCAGTCGTATAATCCCTGTTGTCGTTTCCTCACAGCCGCCGATAATCGCCGGGATCAATTCCGGCATATGGGCATGAACCATGTTCACCAAATCCCCGCCGTCATCAATAATGATATTCGGACCTGCCTCAAGCACATGACGGATATGCATTTCATATTCTTCCGGAGTGCAGTCATACCATGCATGTACCTCCAGCCCGTCTTTTACCAAAGCCGCCGCCACGTCATCCTGTGTGGAAAGGGGATTGGAACCTGTGACATACATCTGCGCCCCGCCTGCTTTTAACACTTTACACAGATAAGCCGTTTTCGCTTCCAAGTGTACGGAAAGCGCTATTTTCTTCCCTTCAAAAGGCTTTGTTTCTGAAAATTCTTTTTCCAGGGTACGGAGCAAATCACAATTCCTCTTCACCCATTCAATTTTGCGTTCGCCGGATCCGGCTAAATTAATGTCTCTGATTTCACTGCTCATTTCCTGTCCTCCAATAAAATTTGAGATGATTCAGCCGAATTTTTATTATAGTGATGGTCGTCTGTCCTATCATCACTTTTATAGTTACTGCATAGCAGTCACATATCCGTTAGTATTCCTTTTTGTCAAGACCCATGCGGACAATAATATCATTCACCTTTTTATACACTAATGCCTCATCCATCGTCAAAACTTTCCGGTCTTCCATCACGGTCTGGCCGTCAATAATCACAGTTTCCACCTCCGAACCATTGGCAGAATAGGAAAGCCCTGCAATCAGGTTATTCCTTGGGGTCAAAGACGGGGTATTCAAATTCAGGATAGCAAGGTCTGCTTTTTTCCCCTTTTCAATGGAACCGATTTCCTGTTCCATCCCCAGCGCCTTTGCACCGTTTATCGTAGCAATCCGGAACCCTTCCCGCGCGCTGACACATTGAGGCGTTTTATTTACCCCTTTATGAATCAATGTAAGAAGACTAAGCTCATGGAACATATTCAGGCTGTTATTGGATGCCGCCCCATCCGTTCCAAGGCAGACATTAACGCCCTTTTCCAACAGTTTGGCTATCGGCGCAAAACCGTTTCCCAGTTTCATATTGCTGGCTGGATTAGTCACCACGCTGACTCCCTTTGCTTTCAAAATATCTATATCCCTATCTGTTATCTGTACGCAATGAGCTGCGATTGCAGGCACATCAAAAAGCCCGTTCTTATCTGCCATTTCAATCGGCGTGCAACCGTACTTTTCCTGGATCTGCCCGATTTCGCTAAGGCTTTCTGACAAATGGACATGAATCCCCATCCCATTTTTTTTCGCTTCATCAGACACAACCCTCATAAACCCGTCGTCACAAGTATAGGGTGCGTGAGGACCCAGCATGAAGCTCAGCCTGTCGCAGTCCTTCGCCGCATCCCTTTCCTCATAAGCCTGACGCAGCCGCATCTGCCCCGCCTCATCATGGCCGCTCCCAATCAGCCCCCTGCTGATTACTGCACGCATACCGGACTCCTTCACCGCCCTAGTCGTCTGGTGAATGTTCATCTGCATATCATTAAAACAAGTCGTTCCGCTTTTTATCATTTCAATTATGGCAAGGCAGGCGCCCCAATAAGTGTCTTCGTCCGTCATTTGCTGCTCAATCGGATCAACCGTCCCAAAAAGCCAGTCCATAAAAGAAAGGTCATCTGCCACATTCCGCATAAAGGCCATATATGAATGGGTATGACAATTAATCAGTCCCGGTATAACCAGCCTGTCCTTTCCGTCAATTACTTTCTCTTCCCGGAAGCCTTCCGGCCTATCCCCCACTGCTGCAATCCGGTTCCCTTCAATATATATATTGGTCTTTTTCACCTCGTCCTTTTCCCGCCCGGGAAGCACCGCCAATATATCCTTTAATACAATTCCCATAACCATGTCCTCCCATTCTTTCCAAGATCCGTTTTTATTTTATCATATCTCTATCCAGGAAACAACCAAAAGCCAAAACTAACCTTCCGATACCTGCTTTGCTCACAACGGCTACGCACAATTTTGCGCCTTCCGTCCGAAAACGGCGCGTCCCGGAAGCCTCCCCGCGCCAAACTATTTCAGCCTGCCCAGCATCCGCCGGACAGGCTGATCAATCACCGTCTTATCATATCCTCTTATCATACCCATATCCGGGATTCTGTACGGACTTCCCGGTTAGGTTCCCCCAAAGCTTCTTCCATTTTCAAGCTGAAATACATATCCTGCAAAGCATCCTGCAAGCTATAAAAGTCTGTCCCCGTATCCAGATATTCCTTCATTTTTAACATGCATGTAGCCACGGCAATTTCATCATCATTGAGCCGCGCATTCGGAAAAGGCGTCTTATATAAAAATTCCTCCCCCAGCATAATCCCAAAATGAGACCATTCCTGATTGTTATATACCCCTAAGTCAATTCTGTTCAATTCCTGGGTAACAGGCACATTTTCATCCGTCAGATAGCGGATTGTCATATCATCAATCTCCCCCCGTATCCCCTGCACAGTCAGTTGCCTTGTACGGATAAAGGAATGATATTGAGCCGGATCTGAAAAATCAAAATAAGCAACTTTTCCGTTCTCAAATTCCAGCGTCAGACGGTCCCTGGAACATTTGAATACTTTCCCGTCAAATGCCATCCCCTCCCGGCCGTACGTTTCCGTCACGTCAAACCAGAAGCGCTTGCCATAAATCCGGCAGTTTCCCCACCCTGCCTGAAGAAACCGGCGGATGATGCTAACGCCATGATAGCCATGCAAAGCAGAAATATTAATGTTCTGGACTTCTCCCAGTTTCCCGTCAACAATAGCTTGATACCATGCGGCATACAGAGGCTGGGCAAAATACTGTTCCGCCACTTGTATTCTCCCGTTAAACCTTTTATAGTTTTTCCAGACAGACTCTAACGCTTCTACCTTTTCCCCCGGCGGCGTTTCGCAAAGCACCGGTATTCCTTTTTCAAACAGCTTCGGCAGATATTCTGAAATAATCCCTCTTTTCACTGCCAAAACTACATATTCCGGTTCTGTCCTCTGCAGTTCCTCCAAGGTATTGACTACCTTTACTTTCATGCGTTCCGCAAAATCCCTGCCCTTTTTCTCATCCCGCACTACCACGGCAGTCAATTCAAATACATCCTGCACAGCCTGCGCAATCCGTATATAAAATTCCGCTCTCCACCCCGAGCCAATCAGCCCAAAACGAATTCTTCCCATCATCTGCCTCCTTTTCTTTTCTAAGGCACATCAAAACCCCGGGATGCCGCCAGAATCCGGTACCATTCATCATAAGACAAATCCAGTCCCTGCGCATCCACTGCCGTCCTGATTCTTTCAATGTTCATTGTTCCAGTAATTGCGGCAATCCTTGCAGGATGCACAAACAGCCAGGCATACATAACAGCATCCATCGTTGTACCGTGATCTTGCGCAATCTCACCCAATACCCCGCGGAGGCGCACCGACTGTTCATCTTCCCCTGAAAACACACTTCCTCCTCCAAGAGGCGACCAAGCCATGAGCGTCATCCTTCTCGTAAAAGCATCGTCCAAAACGCCGTTAAAGAAATTATCTACATTTTTCACAGACAATTCCATTTGATTGGTCACCAGCGGAACCGGCAAATAGCTTTGAAGCATCGTTATCTGGGAAGGCATAAAATTAGATACGCCTATATGCAACGCCTTTCCCTCTTTTACGGCAGTTCCCAGCGCATCCGCTGTTTCTTCCGGATCCGCCAGCGGGTCCGGACGGTGTACAAGAAGCAGATCCACATGATCCGTCCCCAGCTTTTCCAAGGATTCCTCCAGCTCTTTCATAATTTCTTTTTTTGTCGATTTATAATAAATTGTTTTATTCCCTTCAACCCCGGGAAGCACAATTCCGGCTTTGGTTACAATCTTCATTTTCTGTCTCAATTCCGGCCTCTTCTTCAGCACGGCATCCCCAAACAGCTTTTCACAAGTATATCCTCCATATACTGGCGCATGGTCGAAAGAATCAATGCCCATATCCAGGCATTCCTCCACAAACCGCAGCATACGTTCCCCTTCCATGCCCGCGTCTTTCGCCCTCATACATCCTGCAATTACCCGGGACAGCTTCAGGTCATCTCCAAATTTTACATAATCCATGTTTCTTCACTCTCCTATATTTATTCTTTTACGCCGCCTGTCGTCAGCCCTGCAATGATTTTTCTCTGGAAAATCAATACTAAAATAATCAGCGGCACCGTGACAACGACTGAGGCAGCCGCCATATCCCCCCAAGGCAGTTCATAATTGCTAGGGAATAATGCAATCCCTACCGGAACAGTCCTCATCATATCATCTGTCATAAATGTCAATGCATAAATATATTCATTCCAAGCATTAATAAATACGATCAGTCCTACCGAAAAAATAGCCGGCTTTATCAAAGGCAGCATAATCTGGAAAAAAATTCTTGCCCTCGAACACCCGTCAATGGATGCAGCTTCCTCAAACCCCTTAGGCAGTTGGGAAAAGAAGTTGGTCAAAAGCCAGATAGCCAAAGGCAGCGCAAATGTAATATACGGTATCACAAGGCCTGCATATTTGTTTAAAAGCTTTAATTGTTTCAGCAGCAGATAAATCGGGCTTAACGTCGCTATTGTCGGGAACATGGAAATGCTTAAAATAGCCATCAGCATAATTTTCTTCCCTTTAAAACGCAGCCTTGCCAATGCATAAGCCGCCGATGCCCCTATCAATATACTTAACACTGTCGTTGCCGTAGCCACAATAAGGCTGTTCAGCAAATATTTCGCAAAAGGATGTTTTTCAAAAACATTGACATAGAACTGCCCGTGTACCGAACTTGGGATCCATTTTGCAGGAATGGCCGAAATTTCAGATAAAGGTTTCACCGAGGTTAAAAATTGCCAGAAAAAAGGCAGTACAATAATACCTACAAACAAACAGACAAAAAAGTAAAATAAGACTTCTTTCCATATAGATTTCTTTTTCTGCATCTTCCCGCCTCCTACCTATCCGTTATCTGGTCGCCAAGAACCCGCATATAAATAAGGCTGATAATAAATACGACGGCAAATATCATCATAGCCATAGCTGAACCGTAACCAAAATCCAAAAACTTCATCAAATGATTATAAGTATAGACCGATACGCTTTCTGTTCCATTGGCCCCTCCGGTCATAACCGAGATCAAGTCAAATACCCTGAATGCATCCAGTGTCCTAAACAGCAAAGCAACTAATACTGTCGTTTTTACTGTAGGCAATGTTACATAAAAAAACTTTTGAAACACATTGGCGCCGTCTATCTCCGCTGCCTCATAAAGCTCTTCCGGGATCATCTGCAAACCAGCCAATATAAGCAATGCCATATATGGAGCCGTTTTCCAGACATCAGTAATAACCAGCGCCATAAAAGATCCGTCCGATGTGCTAAGCCACGCTTTGTATTTATCAATAATGCCAAAACGGAACAGGATGTCATTGAACAGCCCATACTGATCATTATAAATAAATTTCCACATCATCGCAGAAACAGAAGTAGGTATTGCCCAGGGAATCAGAATCGCTGCCCTTACCGCCCCTTTTCCTTTAAAGGGTTTATTCATAATCAATGCTGCCGTAAACCCTATCAGCAATTCAAAAACCACCGTTGTTACAGTAAATTTTAACGTAAATGCAATAGATTCCAAAGCACGTTTATCTTTGAAAATTGCCGTATAATTTTTCATCCCGATAAACGGATACCCGCTTCCCGGATCTGTCAAAACCATCTCATGAAGGCTGAGCCACACAGTCCTGATAATCGGATATACCGCCACCACAGATAAAACAACGATTGCAGGCGCCATCATAATCCATGCGTCTCTTGCTTCTGTTTTCATTATGGAACTGTTTTTCTTTTTCCCCAATATCATTCCCTCCATCCTTTCTCTTTTCAGCTACCGGATCCGGTACACCCGGAGGTTTCTATCATGGTGCAAAAATGGGGTGCAGCCACCGGCATACACCCCAAACTGCTTTTGCCTTTTTATTTGCTTAATTCTTCCACTTCTGCCTGAAGAGCATCCAATGCAGCCTTTACTTCCATTTCACCCGTCATAGCCTGATGGATATTTCTCTGGATCGCATCAGAAACCTTTGCATACCGGGGAGATTTGGGCCTGGATTTTCCGCCTTCAATAATGCCATAAAAATCGGAATAGAAAGGAATTGCTTCCAGAATTTCCGCATCCGAATAAACCGCTTTGATTACCGGAGGCTGGGAAGAGATTAATGTCATCTCTTTCTGTGTCTCTTCGCTTGTCATAAATTTAATAAATTCGCCTGCTGCATCTTTCTGCACATCGTCAATATTATTATTTACCACCAGGTCAAGCCCGCCAAGACAAGTATGGGATTCTGTGCCGCTTGGGCCTACCGGAAGCTTCGTTGCCGCAATCTTACCGGTCACCTTGGAATCATCCCCCTGCCCGCTCGTCCAGAAACCGGACCAGTCACGGATAAACAGGCATTTGCCTTCTTTGAATACTTGCTCGCTCTCTGTCTCTGTATAAGTAGTAACTCCTTCCGGCGCGTACTCATCCACCAGTTTTTTCATAATTTCAGTAGCTTCTACATTCTGTTCGGAATTGATCACCGGCGCCCCATTTGCATCCAGAATATCGCCGCCATTGCTCCAAACATATTCTACCCAGTTCGTTACCAGCGCTTCCGATTGTGCAGCCTGGAAGTCAGCGCCGTATTCTATCCCGTTTACGCCTACCGCTTTATCTGCCAAAGCCATCCAGCCTTCCCATGTAGACGGCGCTTCTTCTCCTAATTCATCCAATACGTCCTGCCTATAGAACATAACGCTGGAATTGGTGAACCAAGGGGCAGCTACCAGCTTTCCGTCATAAGTAGCCGCTTCCACTGTTCCTGCAAGCATCTGATCCGTAATATCAGAACCAAGATAACCGCTTAAGTCTGCAAGCCATCCCGCAGATGCGAACTCCGCCACATAAACCACATCAAGACCCATAATATCTACGCTTGTATCGCCGGATGCCAGTTTATTCACAAAATCATCGTGTACCGTATTAGCATCCTGAGGCAGGATAACTGTCTCCACCTGGATCTTGTCCTGGCTGGCATTGAACTTATCCACAATCTTCTGCGTAGGTTCTCCTACGCCCTGGTCAAAGGAGAACTTCAAAATAATTTTTTCTCCTCCGTCCTCTTTCGGAGCTTCCGCATTCTCTGCGGGCGCTTCCGCACTTTCCGCTACGGCTGCGCTTTCCGTGTTCTCTGTGCTTCCGGCATTGCTTGGAGTCCCTGCATCAGCGCTTCCCCCGCATCCTGCCAATGACAATGTCATAACGGATGCTGCCGCAAGAGCTACTACTCTTTTCCACATTTTCTTTTTCATGTTTCTTTTTCCTCCTTGTAAATAAAATTTTATGCATTATACATTTCGTATACCGCCACTGTTCACTCCGCCGCTGATGCGCGGGGGTTCTTCCCCTCCCACATAGAATTCTCATATCTGCTTTCTCTATTAGGAAAACTATTTCCTATCATTTTCCTTTTCTTTTTATTTTTTCCTATTTTTGCATATATATGATATTTTTCCCATTATTTTTTCCTTTTATATGGTTATTTTTCCCATTATTTTTTAGGTAAACGTTTTCCCATGAGGGATAAAAAAATAGCCGCGCCTGAAAATCCCCCGCTAACTATTTCTTATCCGAATGTTCTTCCCCCGTTCCCGCGCCAACAGTCTTTCCCGGCGCGGCCTTTGCACATCTGTTCTCTGTGTCACTGATTCAATGCTTTAATTGTACTGCGCCGGATAATTTTGTGAGGCACATACAAAGTCTTCACTTCCGCAGTCTCCCCTTCTATCCACCGTATCAGTTCCTGAGCCGCCATCTCGCCCTCATGATAATAAGAAATCCTCACTGTGGACAGTTCAGGCTGGAAGTAAGTGGAAAAGTCCGAATCATCAAATCCCATAATCGAAATATCATTCGGAACATCTATATGCACATTCCGCAAAAACTGTATCGCCGCAACTGCAATTACATCACTGCCTGCCACTACGGCCGTGGGAAGAATGCTGTTCTCTTCATATATTTTTTTCATCCCTTCATATCCGGCCCGGAAAGAAAACTCCACCTGTTCAATGTAGGAATCCAAAAGCTCGATCCCTGCCGCCTGCAGTGTTTCTTTATAACCTTGCAGACGCTTTTTCCCGGAGGAAAAGTCATGTTTCGGCCCGCCCAGATAAGCGATCCTGCGGTGTCCGTTATCCAAAAGGAACTGAACCGCATCCGACATGGCTTTCGTATTATTATGTACTACAGTATCCACAATGCCATCGCCAATGGAAGCCTCCTGGGTTACCAGCACTGTCGGATAATTTCTTTTCAAGATTGAATCCACCAGCACATGGTTTACGTCAATTCCCGCAAACAATACACCGTCAATCTGCTTATCTTCCATCAGCTCCAGCAATTTAAGTTCCCGTTCCAGCTCACCGCCGGACTCGCAGATCATAATTGTATATCCCTTGCTTTCGCAGACACTGTTAATCCCCTTTGTCATGGCTCCAAAAACCACGTTGGAAATATCGGATACAATTACACCGATCATATTTGTCTTCTTGGTGACAAGCCCTCTGGCTAATGTATTAGGTTTAAACTTATTTTTTTTAATTACTTCATAAACACGATCCCTTAATTCCTGACTTACCGGCTTTGTGCCATTCATAACCCTTGATACGGTTGAAATAGATACCCCTGCTTCTTTGGCAATATCCTCAATTGTAACTGCCATCCTTATCTCGCCTTTCATTCAGAATTATTTGGGAAAGGGTTTTCCTCTTGAAATGAATTATACCTCGCTTTCTAATATGCGTCAATCCTGTTTTCCCCCATCCGTTGCATTTCAGAACAATCACCAAATACAAAATAATATTTTTAAACAATATTACCAATAAACAATCACGTTTTTCATAGCACAGCTTTTTTTCCGCACGTCTCCTCACTGAGGTTTATTTACCGCCCGCTGTAACTGGTTTCCTTCATTAAAAATTCAAACGGATCTTATACAATCTGTCCGGCGGCGATGTTCTCCCTTTAACCCTATCGGATAAAAAAGCAGCTTTGCCATTTCATGATGAACTTACGGTTCTTCGTTAATTTATATTCTTCAGGCGAGGAGCTTTCCGATAAGGCAAAAAAAGTTGTCCCAACGGCCGATTCCTCTTTTGCAACACTTTGGAGCAATCTCCTATTATATCAAAAATGCTGTCAGCCAATGGCTGACAGCACATAATCATTATGATATCTCCTCTATACTCTTTACAAGCGGAATTTGCTTGCCTCTTCGTTCTGCCGGCGGCTCAGTTCCACCAGTCCTTGCGTATCCTCCGTACATTCGCCAATCGTCTGAGAAAGAAGAGACATGCTTGCACTTGTTTCCTCCGTAGATGCCGCATTTTCTTCCACTACGCTTGCCAGACTGTTGACAGAGTCTGTAACAATCTGTTTTAACGAACCTAAAATTTCTGTCTGTCCGCCAATCTCCTTCGTAACTTCTTCTACTAATGTAACCTCTTCGTTCAGACTATTAAATGCCGTCCTAGTCTCATCCAGGCATTTTTGCTGTTTTTGCACATTTCCTGTTACTTCCTGCATCTTGCTGACAGAAATTTCCACATTGTGAATCAGCTCTTTTACAATTCCCTCAATTTCTTTCGCATTGCCGGAAGATTCTTCCGAAAGATTCCTGATTTCTTCTGCTACTACTGCAAACCCTTTGCCCGCTTCGCCGGCCCTGGCCGCCTCTATGCTGGCATTCAGCGACAGCAAATTAGTCTGGTTTGCCAGTCCCTTAATAATTTCTATTGCTTTATTAATATTTGCAGCGGAATCATTATTTTTATTCGTCTGCTCCGATACCGTCTCAATGGCTTCGATCGTTATCTTAGTAATTTGATCCAGTTCTTTGATGCTTTCGGAAGCCCCGGCAGAATGTTTTATCATGGCCGATACTGCTTCCTCCAGTTTATTCACGCCATTTTTCTCTACTTCAATCACACCGCCCAGCTCTACAATCTTTTCATTTACTGTTTCAGTTTCATTCGCCTGATTGGTGGCGCCTTGCGCCAGATCCTCAATTGCCTGGTTCGTATTCCTTATGCTTTCTGAAATATACTCAAATTTCCCGCTAAACCTTTCGCTGCTTTGGTTCAGGCTTTCTCCTGTATGGATCATGCTTCCCAGCATACTTGCCAGCGACTGCCGGACATTTTCCAACGAACGGCCCATCGCCCCAATCTCATCTGCCCGTCTTAATAAAGCAGGGTTTACCGTAAAACTAAGATCCCCCATTGCCGCCTGACGGAGATTCCCTTCTACCAGCTTGATATCTTTCGTAATCTTTATCCCGCTCATAGCCGATATTGCCAATGCAGCCGCCAGCATTGCCGTTGCCGCAACGCCATAGATCAAAAGCATGTCGGAAAACTCATCCTGAATACGCTCTTTCCTGCTGTCAATCTTCTCATTCATTTCATCTACATAGTTTCCGGTAGCAACCGCCCAGCCCCATGGCTCAAACATCTCTGCATAAGCTATTTTAGGCGCAACGGTCACGCCGTCAGATTTCGTAAAGTAAAACTCATTGTATCCGCCTCCGGCTTTCGCAACAGCCACCACGCTCTGCGTCACTTTCACGCCATTCTGGTCTGTCAGATCATATCTGTTATCACCCTCCTGCTCTGTCAGGATCGGATGCATCACTAATACATAATCTGCCCCGTCTATCCAGATATATCCCGATGCGTCATCGCGGTAACGCATAGCGCGGACTGCATCTGCCGCCATTTTCTTCGCTTCCTCTTCCGTGATCTCCCCGGCCTGGCTCCTGTCATAATAGCTTTGTATCACAGATAACGCCCCTTGCACCTGAGATTTAATCTCCATCGAATAACCGTCTGTCATAGATTCTTCATATGATTCTATTGATTCATTCATCGACTGTTTCAGATAATAGACACCTAAACATGCTAACCCAATGGTTGGAATAGAAACCATAATACAGATCATTAAAATCAGCATAGCTGTCAAACTCCGAAATCCTTTTGTCCCCTGCGCCCTAACACTCCTTTTTTCTTCCATTGAACCCCGCCCTTCATATTTGCTCGCTTTTGTTAGTATAGTAATATTTTAATTATACACTATTCTCCGGTTAAGTCAACGAATAGCGGAAAAAACTAGTACATTGGTACTATTTTCCCGCAGCTTCCATTTCCTATTTGACAACATTCTGTTTCCCGTCAAAAAATGAAAAGGGCGAATAAGTGTATCGGAAAACGGATACTTATCTTATAGAAAAAAACAGCCATTCCTCTGCGAATATCCATACGCCAAAAATAATCTCCGGCAAGGTTCTGCTGCAGAAGAATGAAATTCTATCGAAAAAATCATATTTAATATATGGAAAGACACAGATAAAGAAATATATGAGAAAGTTTTGAGCTTGATTTGATATCCGTTCCCCGGGTCAATGCCTGTCTCCATGATGATGCCCGTGATTTTTTCCGGTTCCCTTAGAACCGCCTTCCACTCCATGCCCCTTACAGCTTTCAATCCTGTTCTGGATTTCCCCTATCGTCATACTATGACAGTCCTCTACGGTAATCCCTTGATCCCATTGGGAAAGTTCCAAATAAGCCCTGTATTTTCCGAACGACATTTCATGCTGATGCGCTTCCTCCATACATAGCCTGTCGCTCGTATAAGTTTTAGCCCCGTATGCCTGAAGATATCCGGCCGCATTTATTTTTTCCATCATCGTATCCGGGCTGTCGGAAATAACAGTAAAAACCAGTTGCGGATCCCCATCCAGAAAGCGGCTGTAGTTCTCATCGTTTAGCAGCTTGTTAATTGCCTGGACATAAGAAATATTCTTTAAAGAAACATGTTCCAAAATATCCTGGCCGTCTTTATTATACGCTTTCTCCAATACCACTTTCCCGAACCGGTTAACCCCCAGCTCTATAGAAGGGTTCACATCTATGCTAATATAGGAAACAGGCCTGAAGTAAACAGAATATCCCCCGGCGCTCAATAAGAAAAACAAACATGCCGCCGCCAAAACATACCTCCAAACGGGATGGGCATGAAAATCTCCTTTTTGCTTCCGCTGTTCTTCCAAATACCGTAAAGTCGATTGTTTTAATTCTTCCGGAGCCTGTATCCTTTCCATACTTTCCCGAACCGCATTCATGCCCATTCACCTCCCAGTTTTTCCCGCAGTATATCCCTGGCCCTGGCAAGCCATGTATAAACGGTATTTTCTTTCTTTCCAAGTATTCCGGCAATCTCCACAGCAGAATACCCTTCATAATAATAAAGGTAAATAACATTCCTATATTTTTCAGGAAGCCCCCAGACAGCCTCGATAACCTCCGTCGAAGTATCATCCAGCGCTTCTTTTTCTTCGCTGACCAGTTCTAACGGCACCCATTTTCTCCGTGCAAGATACCGCAGCCAGTCTTTGCAAGCATTCATCGTTACCTTTGCAAACCACGCCTTTTCATGCCCGTCATTTTCAAAAGCACCTTCATAGAGCATATATTTCATATAAACGTTTTGAAATACATCCTCTGTGTCATGTCTGTTCTTCAAATGTACAAAGCATATCCTCCGCACCATGTCCGCATAAGCTTCCATGGCGCGGTTCAGCTCTTCTGCGCTTTTCAAAGGTTTCACCCCGTTCTTTTCCCGTAACGGGAAGCTTACTTATCTATGACTTCTCCCATGATGTCCTGATCTGCTGCCGCTATACCTTGTTGTGTGATGTGCCGTCCCGTCACAGTTGCCGCCATTCTGGCATACACCGTCCACATCGCAGCTCCCATCCTGATAACAGGCCGTCCCGCTGCAGTTACCGCCATTCTGGCATACACCGTTTACATCGCAGCTTCCGTTCTCCGTACAATAGCCATTCTCATAGCAAACTGCGCTTTGCACCGGCGCATTTGACGACCTGGAATGATGTGCTTCCGCCACCACTGTCATATTCCCCATCACAGTAACCGCCACTGCCATCGCTGCTACAACTTTCACCAATTTCTTCTTCATTTTCTGCCTCCGTATTCTTTTCCTTTTTTATGCTTCATAAATAATACGTCCGGCAGAACAGAATCCTTTCATAATAACGCAAATTTTTTTATTTTTTTATATGGCACAATAATCCCTGTCCATAACAGCCGACATTCCGCCTCTGATAAGAACTATATTTATGGACAAATCTTTGGCAAAACCCCGGGCCGACGACATCTCGCCGGATTTTATCCCATCAAAACAACCCTTTCACGACAGGATAAATCTGACGGAACTTTTTATATTTCTCTTCATATTTTGCTGCCAGCTCCACATCCGGATCAATGGTATCAACTACTTTTATTATTTTCTCTGTCGCCGCTTGCACATTTTCATACTCGCCGCAGCCTACTGCCGCTAATATAGCGCCACCGTATCCTGGGCCTTCTTCGCTTTCGACCACATCTACTTTCAAATTCAGAACATTTGCAATAATCTTTTTCCAAAGCTGGCTCTTCGCACCGCCGCCGCAGATTTTTGTACGGCTGATGGGAATATTCAGGCTTCTCGCCACTTCTAAAGAATCACGCAGTCCAAAAGCAACCCCCTCCAGTACAGCCTGGGTCATTTCTTCCCTGCTAGTGTCCATAGACATCCCAATAAACATCGCTCTTACATCCGGATCATTATGCGGGGAACGTTCACCCATCAGATATGGCAGAAAAAACACTTGGTTTTCACCCAGTTTTATAATGTTTTCCTGCTCTTTTCCAAATTCTTCTGTTTTTAAGATTCCCTCCATCCACCATTTATTGCAGGATGCCGCGCTCAACATGCAACCCATAAGATGAAAGCCCCCGTCTGCATGAGCAAATGAATGCAGCGCATTGTGTTCATCTGCCCGAAATTCTTTACCGGAAATAAAAATCGTCCCCGACGTGCCAAGAGAAATATTGCAGCCGCCATCGCCAACCGTCCCTGTCCCTACAGCAGCCGCTGCATTATCACCAGCTCCTGCCACAATTTTCACATGGGTTGTAAAGCCAAATTCCTCTGCCAGCTCTGCTTTGATTTCGCCTACCGCCTCGTAACTTTCAAAAAGCGCCGGAAGCTGTTCTTTCCTGACATCACATATGTCCATCATTTCTTTCGACCAGCAGCGGTTTTTCACATCCAAAAGCAACGTTCCTGAAGCATCCGAATAATCTGTACAGAAGCTTCCGCTCAATTGATAGGCCAGGTAATCTTTTGGCAACATGATCTTATTGATTTTTGCAAAGCAATCCGGTTCATTTGCCTTTAACCACAGTATCTTTGGCGCAGTAAACCCGGCGAACGCAATATTTGCCGTACACTCAGACAATCTGTCTTTCCCTATTGCTTCGTTTAAATAATCCGTCTCCTTTGCCGTCCTTCCATCATTCCAGAGGATTGCCGGCCGGATTACTTCATCATTTTTATCAAGAATTACCAAGCCATGCATCTGACCGCCAAAACCAATACCGGCAATCTGGCTTTTATCACATTTCGCAGTCAATTCTTTGATTCCTGCCCTGGTCTGTTCCCACCAATCTTCCGGCCTCTGCTCACTCCATCCCGGCTTGGGAAAAAAAAGCGGATATTCTTTTGAGACAATTTTTTCAATTTTCCCATCCTGATCCATCAGCAGCAATTTCACTGCAGATGTACCAAGGTCAATACCTATGTACAGCATTTCGCATCCTCCTTTTATCTCCATGGGTTCTCTGTTGGATATCTTACTCCTTCCGGCTGGTTATAGCCAATCTCTTCTACCGGAACGCCAACATACTTGAAAACTTCAAATAAAGCTTTTCCATAGTGGCCAAAAGCAACCGCGCCATGATGAGGAAAATTCTTCTCAATCAGTACATGTCTGTAGAATCTTCCCATTTCAGGAATTGCAAAAATACCAATGGAGCCAAACGAACGGCTTGCAACCGGAAGCACTTCTCCCTGCGCGATATAAGCACGAAGTTTACAATCGGCTGTACCCTGCAAACGGAAAAATGTAATATCGCCAGGCATAATATCGCCTTCCAAAGTTCCCTGCGTCACTTCCTCCGGCAAACTTCTCGCCATGATGAGCTGATATCTCATTTCACAAAAAGATAGTTTTTGGGAGGCAGTATTTCCACAATGGAATCCCATGAATGTATCTTTATGTGTATATTCAAATTTTCCTTTGATATCCTCTTCATACATATCTGCCGGTACATTATTATTAATGTCAAGAAGCGTAACAATATCCTGGCTGACTACAGTTCCGATGAACTCGCTTAGTGCGCCATAAATATCAACTTCACAGGATACCGGAATGCCCTGGGCAGTCAGGCGGCTGTTCACATAACAGGGAACAAAACCAAACTGTGTCTGGAAGGCCGGCCAGCATTTCCCTGCAATGGCAACATATTTACGATAGCCTTTATGTTCTTCTACCCAGTCCTTCAGCGTCAATTCATACTGTGCCAGTTTTGTAAGGATTTCCGGTTTTTTATTACCTTCTCCCAATTCCTCTTCCATTTCTTTCACGATAGCGGGAATTCTTTTGTCTCCGGCATGTTTCTGGAATGCCTCAAAGAGATCCAGCTCAGAGTTTTCTTCTATTTCTGCCCCCAGATTGTAAAGCTGTTGAATCGGGGCGTTACAAGCCAGGAAGTTCAGCGGGCGCGGGCCAAAGCTGATGATTTTTAAGCTGTTAAGGCCAACCACCGCCCTTGCAATCGGTACAAATCCTTGAATCATATCTGCACACTCTTCTGCCGTTCCAATGGGATATTCAGGAATATATGCCTTTATACCACGAAGCTTCAGGTTATAGCTGGCATTTAACATGCCGCAATATGCGTCACCACGGCCCTGGATAAGACTATCTCCACGTTCCTCTGCTGCTGCAATAAACATTTTTGGTCCGTCAAAGTGTTTTGCAAGAAGTGTTTCCGCAATTTCAGGGCCAAAATTGCCAAGGTAAACGACAAGCGCATTGCATCCAGCTTTTTTGATATCTTCCAATGCCTGTACCATATGGATTTCACTCTCTACGATGCAGAACGGACATTCGTAAATTTCTTCCTCTCCATATTTTTCAATATAAGCTTTCATAAGAGCCTGGCGCCTGTTCACGGACAGGCTCTCCGGAAAGCAATCCCTGCTCACTGCTACTACTCCAATTTTTAATATGGGCATATTATTCATAGTTTTTACCTGACCTTTCTTTCCTTATATTTTTTTTCGATTCGTTTTTCCTTTTGGCAAAATTACCATATGGCAAAGCGCCCCCGTCCTGTTTTAATCTACCGCTTTTGTTTCATCTGAAATATACTCTAAAAAATCAAAATCCGCGTAATGCTGATGCTTCACTCTATCCGCACAGGTAATTCCCACCATAGTTCCTGTAAATTCTCCGTATTTACAGTACTCATCGGAAAATTTCGTAGTATCAAAAATCCCTCCTATCTTTTCATACTTTTCATTGTCATAGCTCCATTCAAACCAGGATTTTCTTCCTTTAATATAAAGCCGGAAATAAATGGGGCGGTCTTCTACAGGAATTCTTGTATTCAGGAATTCTGTTTTTTCGCCATTTTCCAAATGGATAATAGAAATTGCGCTCCGGCCAAGCGTTTCACTGTAGTATTTCCTCAGATTGATATAATTCATATTATCATAATATAAAATCAATCCGGCGCTGTGCTGATAAATTTCCGGGATAAACTCCATCTTTGTCGTAATTCTTGCATATACGCTGGTCAATTTCCGTGCCAGAATGCTGACCTTATTCAAGGATGCCCTGGATTCCTGCCCGCGGAGTCTTACATATCCCGGGCGGGCTTTCACATCTGCGAACCTTTTCGGCATAATACGCGGTGCATAGTAATAATTTCCCAATTCTTCCCCGTCAAAATCATCAAAATCTGGTATTTTCGGCATTGGCGCTTCCGGGAGAGAACTTTCCGGAACCTCCATTTTGGCCAGATTGCTGCCGTCCGCCATACGGAGCCATCCATCCTCTGTCCACATCATTTTCTGGATTGCCGTCTCTCTTCCAAGGGTACACCGAAGTTCCGGCACAAACGGCCGCGCGCATAAATGAACCAGGTATACTTCTCCTGTGGGAAGCTCCACATAGCTCCCGTGTCCCGATTTCTGAAGCGCTGAGTCCGGATTATAATACTTTGGTTTTAAATGATCCGGATCCTGGCGTTCATAAGATTCTCCCGGAATACTGGTGACAATTGGATTCTTCGGATCTTTTTCATAAGGTCCCCACACATTTTTGGAACGTCCCATCGTTACACAGTGATTATATCCCGTTCCCCCTTCCGCGCACATGATATAATAGTATTCCCCCCTTTTGGTGAGATGGGGGGCTTCAATGCATCCCCGGTCAGTACCTCCCCTCCACATTCTTTTGGGGTATCCCACAATTTCTTTCCTCTCCGTGGAATACTCCGCCATGCAAATAGCCCCAGGCTTTTCATATCCTTCCCTTGTCTCCCATTCCAGGGAAACCACATATTTCTTTCCATTATCATCATGGAAAATAGATGCATCAAAGCCGGAAGAGTGCAGATATACCGGTTTGCTCCACGGGCCTTGGATATCTTTTGCGGTGATCAGGTAATTATCGACATCAAAATAACGTGCATTCATTGAGTTCATCACCCCGTACGCAACATAAAACAGATCTTCTTTTTCGCAGTACGTCAGGCACGGCGCCCAGATTCCTTTTGCACTGGGAAGTTTCTTCAGATCCACTTCCTCATCGTCTGTCAAAACATGTGTGAGTAATTCCCAGTTTTTTAAATCCTTCGAATGGTACACCGGGATGCCGGGGAGCCATTCAAAAGTAGATACTGCCACGTAATAATCTTCCCCTTTTCTGCAGATACAGGGATCAGGATTAAATCCCGGAAATATTGGATTTTGAATCATTATCTTTTCCTCCTTGCTCTATCTTTCTACGGGAAACCAGCCAAAGTCCGCGCATCTTCCCAAATCCCAGCTATCCCATCCAATCCAGCCTTTATCGTTTACGGTATCTGTCAGCAGCTTATAACTCCAATAAAAATATCCGCTGCCTTTATTCCATGCCTTTATCTGCGCATTCGCAACTGCGCGGTATATTTTTTTCTTTTCTTCCCCATCCATCTGCTCTTCTGAACTTCCGTCCACGCCATTCAATACACTTTGCCCGCCTTTCGTATCACAGCCGCAGGCCAGTGAGTTGAACAGGCACCATTCGCCGCATATGACCGGGAAATACTTCTGCATTTCTTCCATATTCTTTTCATAGTTTTCCTGAATATAGCGCAAATACGAATCCAAATTCTGCTGACATCCATCTGCTTCTGCCATCATCAGATACTGATGAGTGTCAAGCGCTACATTCACATATTTTTCTTCCCGCATAAAATCTTTCCATGCCAGAATTTCAAATCCGTCATGAATCACTACATATTTTTCTTCAGGCATATATTTTCTAATTCTGTCATAAGCCCTGCAATAAAAATCTTTTAGAAATTCCATCGTATTTGGCCCGGAACCTTCTGCCATTTCCTGATCTACTGCCGGATAACGGTTCGGGACATCCATCAGTTTCCAAGCCCTATCCGTAATTGGTTCATTCAATACTTCGATTCCCCAAAGCCCTTTTCTGGCTCCATAGCGTGATGCCAGCCTTTCCAAAACAGAAAGGACAAATTCTATTTCTTCCGGATATTTCGACCATTTGCATACACCGCATATCCCCCCATTGTCAAACCCGTTCTGACCCATAGGCGCTGTATGAAGATCAATCAAAATTTCCAGCCCATATTTTTCTGCCCAGTTAAATGCTTTATCAAGTTCTTTTATGCATCCTATAAACGGTTCCCTGTCCCCAAAGATAAAATACGGAACAGGAATCCGCACTGCTTCCATGCCCATGGCTTTAATCGCCACAAAATCTCTCTCCGTAATGTACTCTGAACGATGAACCCGAATCCTCGCCTCATACACTTCTCTTGAAAGCTGGCGCGGAAGATAATATTCATCTTCCGCCGTGGTTCCCTCAAACAAAGCCGGACTCATCCACTTTTCCAAAACCAGCCAGTTTCCAAGATTTACCCCTTTGATTTTCATCCTATTTTACCTCCTTTGATTTTCACGCTTTTTCAGATCTTCGATAATTCCTGCAAACTCTTTATCAAGATGATAAAATTTCATAATGATCAGCCCTGCAATATAAACTCCGACCGGAATCCATACAAAGCATACACGGATGGATGAAAGCGCTGAAGCAGTCTGCGCCGCCGCCTCGCCAACATAACCGCCCATTTCCAAAATCAATCCGAGAAGGGCCGAACCGATCCCGTTACCGATCTTATATCCAAAACTGCACGCACTGTTTACCAGGCCTTCTGTGCGGACCCCTGTCTTCCATTCACCATAATCAATGGTGTCTGAAACCATTGCCCACATAGTAGCGCCGCCACAGGCATTTCCGGCGCCTCTTATGATACTGGACACTACAATCAGACTCATTGTGCCATTTGAGAAGTTCAAAAGCAGCATTCCAATAATACCCAGCGCTAAACCAAGTGCAAATACATTACGTTTTCCATATTTCTTTACCAGCATTGCGATAAAGAACATACCTGCAATCTGGACAACATTGAATATACCGTTAATTGTTCCAACCAGATTCCTGTCTCCCAGAATATCCTTTGCATAATAAACAGTTGCGCCTCCATTTACGGAATACATTAAGAAAAATAAGGCAAGCATTCCCGTCATCATGATCCAATATTTATTTTTAAATAAAGCTTTCATTCCTGTTGCAAATGGAACTGTTTTTGTTATCCCTTCCTCCGTGCCAGCCGGCTTTACACGTTCTTCCGTTCCAAAGAAATTGATTACAAATGCCACGACCGCTAACAAGCCAAGAAAACAGAATGTTTTTGTCCATGCGGATGCATTATCGCCAAAATACTCCACCAATGGAAGCGTACATATGTTAATTGTTAAAGTTCCTGCTGTTGCCAAAAGATTCCGGAAAATACTCAATACGGATCTTTCATATGGATCCTGTGTCATCAAAGCGTTCAATGCGGAATATGGCACATTAATTGCCGTATAAATTACTGTTGATACGAGATTATATGTAATAAAAACATATATTAATTTTGGCGTTGGAGCCCATGAAACCGGCACAGAAAAAAGAAGAACCCCGGACACCGCAAATGGAACGCACATGCGCAAAAGCCACGGCCTCGCCTTCCCGAACCTGGATTTTGTCCGGTCTACAATCACGCCCATGATAATATCACTTACTCCGTCAAAAACACGGGATACCATCATAATTGTGCCAACGGCAAGCGCACTTACACCCGCATAGTCTGTGTAATAGAGCATCAGAAATGCTGACATTGCCGTATAAATAATATTACATCCAAAATCACCGCACCCGTAGGAAAAACGTTCCACAATTTTTGACAAAGTTAATTTATTCTTATTTTCCATGATATAATCCTCTCTTTTTGTCTGCATTCTGTGCGCACTGAATATCATTTCTTTACGATATTATATTACTATATTTACTCTGTTTCCGGTAGTTTATATATTCTCCTAATTATAGGTCAATATTATCTTTTTTGTTGACACATCTTTTTTATGATCTATAATAGTATCCGTAAAGAAAATGCTTGTTTCTATGAATGCAAAGAGGTGTGTTATGTCCGGACAGGAAACTAATCATATTTATGAAGTCATCCAGGTTCCTGAAACTACAGGAGTCCGTTTTTTTACAGATCATGATACGGGAAGCTACTACCCTAACCACTGGCATGACGCAATTGAAATTATATATATGGTAAAAGGCGAAGTGAATCTGACTGTAGAATCCTCCAGTTATCATCTAAATGAGGGGCAATGCTTTCTAATTAATTCTTGTGTCATTCATTCAACAAAATGCACCTCCCCCAATATAGGGATCGTCTTTCAGATCCCGATGGATTTTATAAAAATTTATATTCCTGATGTACAGCAATTGCATTTTATTTTAGACGATCCCAGCGATAATCCCATCCGGCAAACAAAACTTGATATATTCAAAGAAACGCTGATACAAATGCAGATTGCCAATGATATCCGTCCGGAAGGCTATCTTTTACGCTTTAACAGTCTCCTTTTTGAAGTATTATTTCAGCTTTATCACAATTTCAGCGTAAAAGTTTTCCGGGCTAATCTTAATCATAAAGCAAAAGATTTAAGCCGTCTAAATAGCATCCTTAGCTATACCAGCCAAAACTATAACCGCCCCATATCAATTGATGAGATTTCTCAAATAGCTTTTTTAGAATCAGGGTATTTCTGCCGTTTTTTTAAGAAACACATGGGGCTTACGTTTTTGGAATACTTGAATGAAGTACGCATATCTCATATTTATCAGGATTTGATTACAACAAATGATACTCTGCGGGATATTCTGGAACGTCACGGTTTTACCAATTACAAACTATTCCGCAGAATATTCTTTGAACACTTTAACGCAACTCCTTCGCAAGTCAGGAAACGGTTAATTCAGGATTTATAACATCAACCGCCGTTTTACTATCATCTCCTCTGGATGCTCTGCATTCTGATATACGGTCATACAAGATATCCTGCCTGTCTTTCATATCCTCATACTTCCTGTCATAATACTCATGTACAGCAAAAAACAAGGAACTGAATCTCTTCCCTGTTTTAATATTAGGAAAATGAAAAAATCCCATCTTCGTACTCATTATTTTTCCCTGCATATTCATCTATCCTTGCCTTACTGTACAGATCAAGAAAGAGTTTCACTGCGCCTGGCGGGTAATAGTTAGAATATACTTTTTGTATTGTTTCTCTTACCATAGCAGCTACCTGTTCCGGACAATCTGCCAACTTTAATTCTATATCATCCTCAAACACGGCTTCCTTCCCAGCCATTCGCCTTTATGCGTCCCTTTCATGATAAACTCAGAGATAACATGATCACCGTCGCAATACTGCCTGATAATTTTCATAGAATAATCGGAATCTATATTCTTTACTGCGATAAGATGGCTTCTCATTCCTTCCATTCCTATTGGAATCATTTCTTCTCCACTTTTAAACACACAGCCCTCCGATACATATTGCCCGACTTCTTCCAGCAAAGGATTCGTTACCACAACTTTATAAAATATTTCACAGTTTCTTTTCTATCCATGACGGCCTTCCGGGCAAAATTACTTTTTCTTTCTCAATTTTAACACAATGCCCTTCTTATCTGCCTCTTTCTGAAACTGCCCGGTCACGTAAGCAGCCTTTTCTTTTAATGGCAGCTCTCCCAATTTCCCGGCTGACTCTATCTGTTCCATTACATTTTTCACATCTTCCAATTCCAGAAGATTTACAGACACGCAGAAAAAAGTCTTTTTCCGCCCATCATTACCGTTTTGCAGCAGCCATTCTAAAATGCAAATTTTCTCTTCCTGTTCTTTCCGATACGCTTCCACACCAATTTCTTGCTGTTTTTTCAAATCTTTTTTCTGGTTCCGGTGCGTGACAAACGAATCAAACATATCAATATCTTCATATTTTTCACAAGGAAACTCCTGACATTGGCTGCAATATTCCGGGTTCCCATGCTGCAGGCTGCATCTGGCTATTTTGCAGGACTGGTTTCCCTCACCGCCGCCGCATCCGGGACAATGCCCGTCCAAATGCATAGGACATAACCCGCAATTTAACCC
Organism: uncultured Lachnospiraceae bacterium; assembly: GCA_910576535.1. Lineage (GTDB taxonomy): Bacteria > Bacillota > Clostridia > Lachnospirales > Lachnospiraceae > Kineothrix. The sequence goes on from CAJTKK010000001.1 coordinate 399,614, forward strand.
GCATAGGGAAAATAATAAATCTGATCTCATAAAATTCTTCAAAATGTCCCTCCTTCCGCCCTATTTAACCTTTTGCCGGCTCATGCCTCCCATGTTCTGCACAATATACTGCACAGCGAAATACATACAGCACACATCTGTTATCCCGGAATCCCCTTTTCATACAATCCAGGCGATACAGTTTATCCCGTAAGGCGCAAACATAGCAGGCTCTATTGTTTCCGGCATCTTCATCCCAAATTCTCCTGGCAGAAAAGGCATGAGCATTATTTCCCAATTGCCCATGCCTTTTACCATTTCAAAATACAGCTTTTCCTATTTTTTCAACCTCCGGCTTCCGTCTTTTCAGTATATCACAAAACCCTGTTTTTCCCCACCTAAAATAAAATTTTTCATTTCCATCTAATTTTCCCATAAAAACACAAGTCTGTTTTTCATACAAAACATTAAAGATTACTTCAGTTCTAATAATCGGTCAATAACTTTTATATCGGTTATTCCGTTATTCGTTAACAATCCAGCCACTACCGAAGTATATTCTGGCAGGTTCTTCGCCTTGTACCACAATAAATCTCTATGAAAAAGATGTGCAGCTAATAATGAAACATTAATGCCCAGCGCTTCAAAACTGTATGTTCGACGTTCAGGATAAGCGCAAGATTTCCCGGCCTTTTTCTTACAGCTTTTACATAATCGACAGCTACCTGTCGAAATATAAAACTCATTTTCATTCATAGAGTTTCTTAAGGCTTTATCCATTCTGCTTTTCAAAATAGAGTTAGCTGCTTTTATCTTTAAATACTCTTGTTTTATATAATCAAGCTGTTCCAATTTTATATAAAGCATAAACACATCAATAAACTCATATTTTTTTACAAATTTCATATAATCAGGCGCATATGGAGGACAAGACCATTTATTCCCATAATTTGGACACCTTTCTTCGCAAAGCTTGTCAAAATATGATTTATTCATAAACTGCTCTAAATATTTTGTTTCAACCAAGCATTCTTCACATGCATATTCTATAATTGCATGAGGTGTATGCGCTTTTAAACGATACTCATTCTTCTTCAATGGTAATTTCATACTTTGCCTCATTATCATGCTTGTCTTTTTGATTTACCTTATACCCCTTATAAATTCCTTTCAGAAAACCTTCACCATATATTTGATTTACAGCATTCTTATTGGCCGAAGATACTGTCACTTCAAATGTAGGTTTTTCTTCATTGGAAATCACAAAACATATACTAAATTTTACTGCTTTGCTTTCTTCATATAAAACATCGCAATTCTTTTCAAAAATAAAATTACGTTTTGCCGTATCTTGTCCATCTCTGAATATCTCTTGATATCCATTACTCTGCTTCATGAGACTAAACAAAATCCCCTTTAAATTCTCTAATTCTCCTTTTGGAAATTTAAATTGTTCCTTGGCAATGAACTTATGTATGCTAATTTCTTTTTCGCCATACAAACTCTTATATATGCTTTGTTTAACATCAAAAGATGAAGTTATGCTGTCAAATTCATAATTTGTACTTTGTTTAACATACAATTCTGATATTCTTTTTCTGCCCCATTCTTGTGCATCATCGGCCATTATAAGCAAAAACCCGAAATTCAGCATGTCCAGATGGTAAACATCATGACAAGTATGAGCAGCAACTGCTCTAAGAATTTCTCTTCTGATATAAAATTGTCTTGCCTCTTCTTCATCAAATTTATAATCTTCATTTATATTAAAGTCTGACTCTAAAAAATATATTAACAATTTATAAATAATTATTGCACTTAAAATGCCATGATTGTAACTCTCTAATGATTTTTGAAATTTAAAATAATACTTTGGCTGCAAACGCGCAACAAATGGTTTTTCACTTTTAACTACTGTTTCCACTTTTGGACACTTATTATCCACCTCATGCATTTTTGAACTCATAAATCGCACAACAAAGTCATTCATATTATTTTGAATGCCATCAAATGATAAATCCATAGATACTGTTGGATTTGATATGAATGATTTCATCATATCTTTTGTTTTTTCTATAATTCCTTGTGATTTTTCTAAAGGATAGCCCAAATCATGCGTAAGTGCAATCATCGACCATATACTTATTTTTTCAAAACTATTTACCGATATCCCTTCTTGTATATTTATACGTTTTAGATACTCTCCCTCATTATCTAAAAGGCAATCCAACCCTAATAACCATACTCTGAATACGTGTACCACATGATCTCGATAATACTTTCCACCTCCATATAACATAGTCTCAAACTGTGTGTACTTTTCAAAATAATCACTCAATTCATTTACTCCATATGCAATTGGATTTTTCGATTTATTTTCAAGGAATGGTTCCCTTCCATCAAAAAACCGGAGACATTTTATTGATCTTTCAATTATTAACTTCCAAATCTCTTTTATTTCATTCACATAATAGAATATCCTATAATCATCATCATCCTCACGGATCTCAAAAACATCTAATTTTTCAACAATCATGCCATCCAATGGATGTGGTACTTTTCTTTCTTCCGGAATATTAACTTCCTTTAAAAACTCCGGCACTCTTTCCTTTATATATTCTTTTACAGATTCAATTAACTGCAAATCTCTATTAGCCATTTTTCCCCTCCTGTTTTTTTAGATTCATATAATACTGACCAATACAATTCTCACAACCATTTTCACATGAAAATTGAGCAACTAAAAATCTTACTTTATGCAAGTATTGAGAATCCTTATATATATCTTCTATTGTTTCTTCAAAAATATTTCCTGGTTTAATATCTTCCAATATGTCAATCCTATGATTTTTAAATACCTCACACGGATAAACATTTCCATCATATCTTATATTTAATTTTCCATTAGCTGCTTCGCAATGAACTTCCTTTGTTTCTCCTAGCAGAGGAACCCCTATCCTAATATAAGAAGGTTTACTCTTACATAATTGTATCAACCGTTCTTCTACATCCTTCAATTCTTCTTCTGATAATAACAAACTGTCTTTATTGTTTAATGCTCTTCCATGTATAACCAATCGCAAAAAACTAACTTTAGAAACACCTAATCTCTCACAAAAATCAACTACAGACTCAATCTGATTCTTATTAAGCTTCATCGGAACAAAATGCCCTTCTGCAACTATCTTTCTACTTATAACATTCTTTATTGACTGTTTCAAAAGGCAGAAGCAATCTTGTGTTCCCATTATAGCATCATAAATACATTCATCAGCCGCCTCAATATTAAATATAACTTTTGTTACTTTCCCAGATATTTTATCTAATATTTTTTCTGGAATAGAAATTTTATTTTTCATGTAATCTATATAGATCCCACTGCTATAAATATAACAATTTAACCCTTTACTATATACATAATCAATCATTTCCACTATATCCGGATGCAAAAAAGGTTCTCCTCCAGAAAAGCATACTGTCTTTAGCCCTAATGCCTTTACACTATCTATAACTTCCTTAAATTTCTCAACAGAAATTATCTCTTTACACTCTTCTGAAGAAAATGACGAGCAGTGTACGCATTTATTAGGACACCTTCTAATGATTTCTATTGAAATTTCCTTTAACATTTTATATTCTCCTAACAGTTTATATCCTATTTTTATTTAACTAATCTTTTATATAATTCCCCATTAATTTTTATTAATATTTTTTTTAATTCTTTTCTCCCCTAACTTGCGTTCAAACCCTGCTTTAAAATTAGGTTCTCTCATAACTAATCCTCTATTTACAGTATCCAAAAAAATACTTGATATTTCCAAAGTCAATTTCTCTTCTGAAATTTCCAATTTCCAGTAATCATTTACTTCTTGTTTGATCTTTTCTGCTATTTAATCCATTGCTTTGAATTCCAATGTTTTCCCTCCTTAAACAAGTGAAACTCATATTACTAGAATAACATTCTACTCATTTTTCGTCAATTTCAATATATGTATTTGTTGTTGGATTACAATACATATGTTACAACTGAATATTTAAAAAGCGAAAATACCTGTTCTGTGTTATATTTTAATCGCCAAACCAAAATCTAACCAGAAGGAAGGTATTTCTGCATGGCAAGTATAACACAGGATATGAAGTACCGTCTATCTCTTATTAAGTATGCTGACAAATATAGGATTACCAAAGCCGCTGTCAAGTACAAAACCAACAGGCAGTATATCTACCGCTGGAAAAGCCGTTACAACGGCTCTATCGAGTCCCTGCGTGACCGTTCCAGAAGGCTACACCACCATCCAATCAGCATACCCCTGTTGAAATCAAACTCATCCTTGCTATGCGCAGACGCAACCCTGATGCCGGCCTGGTCGTTTTCTGGATAAAGCTTATGCAGCGCGGCTGCTCCCGCTCCATTCCCGGATTATACCGCTTTTTCGTAAGCAGGGTATTATGGCTGTTAAACCAGCCAGCCCCAAATACGTTGCTAAGCCCTATGAGCAAATGCAGTATCCCGGTCAGCGCATCCAGGTTGATGTCAAACATAAGTTGATCCGGCCTTTTACCCCCAGACACAATGGAAAGACAGAAAGAAGCCACCGCAAAGACAATGAGCGTTTCTATGCTACTCAAACTTTCTATTCCTTTGAGAACATCAGCAGACAACTGAAACTTTACAACCGCAGGGATTACAATAACCTTCCTATGCGGCCTTTGGGCTGGAAATCACCGAATGAGGTACTTAGAAATTATCTGCGGTCGGTGTAACTTATGTTTGACAAACCTGCAAATAAATGTACATTTTTTGCTTTTCTTACGTTTTCAACATTTTAAGTATGCCTCTTTACACAATAAAACCAATCAGGAACTGCAACTCCCAATCAACTTCTCTTCTTATTCCCCTTCATTTTTACATTCAACCTCCGTTCCGTTAAAGAACGCCAACAACAATACCCCATCCCTAAAGACCTTGACATGGTCTATGCATTTTCAACGTAAAATGGGTTGCCAACACTTTTTTAGACAACTTTTTTAAGGTTGTTTCCCTTGTACTGTATTGGTGTTTAATACCTCAAGGAGGAATGTATTCTGTGATGGTTGTACCAGTGTATATAATCCGATAACTTTAGTTTCAGTTCCTCAATTGCCTGGTTTTTGAATCCATTTCCTCAGTCTATGTGAAACAGGCTGATATCTTCAAGGCTTCCTTCCACGCTTTGAAACACTTCTTTCACAAGCCCTGCCGTTGTCCCCCCTGCACTGTATCCTATGATTTCCTGATTATAGAGCTCAACAAGCACACATATGTAATCATATCGTGACCCTACCCTTACATGCGTCAGACCGCTTATCACAGCATCCCTATATTCCCGGTTCTGGAACTGGCGGTTCAAGACGTTTTCTGTTTTTGATTCGCTACAGATATCTTTTTGCAGTTTGTACTGTACTACTGTGTAATTGAATGCCAGCCTTTCCTACTTCATAATCTGCCCGCCCCGGTGTCTGAATACTCGTTTTCCGCTTTTCATCAGCTTTTTCTTTATTTTACTTGTGCCGTAATTATTACGGTTGGCTCTAAAAATTTCAACAGTTTCAGGGGAAAGACCAGACTCACCAAGCTTCGGCTTTGTTTCATAGCAATAAGAGCTTCGACTTATCTGTAGGACGCGGCACATTGCTGATATAGGGTATTTGTGGGCATTTGCCAGACAGATATGCCTTGATCACATTTGCTTTCGTCCTAAGATCAGCACCGCTTGTTTTAAAATGCTGTTCTCCATTTTAAGCTACTGGTTTTCCTTACAGAGCCGGATTCATTCTTCCTGTTCTGGCGTGCAGCTGCCCTTTTCATGGAATGAGCCGGAATATTATGCCAGAACATCATTGTAAATATTCATATTTTCAGCAGGTGATTTTTGATTGTCTGTTACATCATTTCCGTTTGTTATTTCCTTATCTTGGTTTTCTTCTTTTATATCATTCTTTGTCACCAAGCTTTCATTATTTGATGTTTCTTCTTCCACTGCATTAAGCGCTGCTTCTTCTGGTGTATTGGTTCCGCAGCCTGCAAATAAGAATATTACCGATATAACCATAGCAGTTGCTACAATCTATTGTTTCATTTTCCGTCGGCTATCATCTGCAGACGGGAAGTTACTTTTCTAATAATTTCAAAAATCTCTTGTCATTCATCTGCTCGTTGGTAACATAGTTGCCATCTGAAAATAATGCGTAAGTTGTAATTGGCGTCGGAGCGTTTTGTGCGTCCTTCTTGTTCTGTAAGTGAACAGACTTGAATTGTATAGATTTCTCTTCCGCAATGTTTTCAATTATCGGAATATATTTTGCATTAAACGGACACTGGCTGGTGTAATACAGAACATATCCCATCTCATCAATATGGGGATGTTTTGCACATTCTTTGAATTTTGGCAATAGGGCATTTTCAGTAAAAGGCAAATGCCATAACTGAATACCATTATCCGCTTCGTCACTGATGGTAAACCCTTTGTATTTCAGGAATTTAGGATCTGCCAGAAATGGTTTTTTCTTTACCGCAGATAATATGCATAGCCCTTTTTTCCCTTTGTTTCTGCTGTCCCCAATGCAGGCATTCAGTAGTTCCGTTGAATAACCATGTCCTTTAAGGGAACCCGCTACCCATAAACAGTCAATATACATGTAGTCATCTGCGACAATGGGATTCCACGCATTTTCAGCGGGTATATATTCAATAAAACATTTTCCCCGTTGTTCGCTTTTTAAGAAAACTAAACCATCATCAAAACGTTCTTTTAACCAATCTTTTTTTGATGTCACCTGAATATCATGATTGTTTGAAATTGCACAACAGATATGTTCTTTTTCTATATTCTCGTTTGTTACTCTAATATATTCCATAAGTATACCTCCGTAAATTCCGGTTTATCTATTCAATCCTCTATAAACCCTGTATTTTCAAGGCATATTGCCTATTAAATGTTCAAACCTTATGTATTTTCCCTTGTTTTTGCCCTTATGAGCCGAAACAAGGGAAATTTTTTATTCTCCGCCGATTCCCTTATCCAGCAGTCTTGCGGAAGTACGCTTCGCTTCCCTTGTAGCGTGAGCGTAAATGTTCATTGTGGTACTGACATCAGCGTGTCCGAGAAGTTCCTGCACATCTTTAGGTGCTGCACCGTTTGAAAGCAGATTGCTTGTATAAGTGTGTCTGAGCATATGGAAGTGGAAATCCTCCAATCCCTCCACCTTTTTTCTTGCTGTCCTGCACATAATCCCCACCGTACTCGGTGCTTCAAATGCCCCGTCAGGTCTAAGGCAGACAAAGGATAATTCCTTGTACCCCTCTGGGACTTCCTCCGACCTCGGCAGACTGTAAACCTCATAATAGGTGCGGTCTTTTTCTTTAACCTCCAAATAGTAATTAAGGCTGTACAATTCCCCGTATCGGAAACGGTTTTTGTGCTGTTTTGCTTTTGCAGCTTTCAGAATTGCGGCAAGCGTATCGCAGAAGTCCACGGTGCGGATTTTTTTACGCTTTGTTGCCCCTATTTCTGTTTTGTGCCTTGCCCCGTTGTAACGCATACTGCGGCGTACTGTCAAATATTGTTCTTCAAGGTTGATGTCCTGCCAAGTCAGACCGCAGACCTCTCCAATACGCAAGCCTGTGTAATAGGCTATCTGTATAGGCAGAAGTGCAGGATTGTTTTTCTTTTTCAGGAAGTCCTCTAACCTCTGATACTGGTCATAGCTGAGCATTGGTGTGGAAGTTGTTTCCCCATCCTCGTCCGAGAACAGTTCGTATTCTTCTTTCTTTCCTCGCCATACCACATACTGCATCGGGTTAAAGGTTATCAGCCTTTTCGGGAATACTGCAAAACGGAACGCCCCTTGTAAAACAGCCGAAAACAATCGGAGATACCCTTTGCTGAGTGCCTTTGCGGTTGTGCCGTCAGGATTTGTGCCTCCAAAGCTGAGAAAGTCTATATACGCCTGTAAATAGTCGGCGGTTACGGTTTTCAGCTTTCGGTTTCCTATCGGGTGCTGTTTGATACGGTTGACCGTTCCCTGATAGGACATTACCGTACCATTGCTGAGATTGCCGGGTTTCAGTTCTTCCTCCACCCACAGATCGAACAGCATACCAACCGTGATGTTTTCAGACTTCGCAACGAATTTCTTTTCCTCATAGTCAGCGATTGCTTTTCTGAGCAGAGCTTCTGTTTCAGACTTGCTTTCTGTTCCAACAAACTCTTTCTGTGCTTTTCTGCCGCTTTCATCTTCGATATAGAAGCGTGCGTACCACTTTTTACCTTTTTTTCTTACAGAACCTTTTGCCATAGATAAATTTCCCCTTTCTATCCGTGGCAATCGGGACTGTGACATATGGTGTGCGTAAAGTAATAAGGTTACTTATGCCGATGAGTGTCAGCCATCGTTTTTACTTGTCAAAGAGCCACGGAATTTTTCTTTTTCAGCAACCCTTTCTTCGGCTGCTGTTGCTATCCCGAACAGGTCGCCCATCTTTACAGCGGTGCGTCCCTCATCGTAGATATGTAAAATCCCATCTAAAAACTGCTTCATATCCTCGATAGGAAGTTCCATTTCTTTACGGTAAACCCTTTCCATAATCGCCCCTGACTCAATCGCATAGCGGCGTAAGGACTGCTTTAAGCCCTCGTCCTCCGCTACACGGTCAACCTCAGCCATAGCGTCTGCAAAGTGATAAGTCATAACCGTATAGAGGTCAATCATCTTTCCGAGGAATGTCGTGAGCAGTTGTTGGTGCGGTTCTCCCTTTACAACAGAAGAAACCGTATCAAGATATTTTTTGATATGTTCCTCCATATCCTTTGCACATAAAGTGTGGCTGTCGTATTCCTTATCTTCGGAAAGACCTGTCAGCCATTCGGGAGTGGTCAGAAGTGCTTCTGCCAGCCCGTTGATAATCATTGTGCGTTTCGGGTCTACTCCGTCCGCTTCATATCTTTGAATGGTAGATTTGTTTACCCCGACACGCTTACCAAGTTCGGGCATTGTTAAGTTTAATTCTGTTCGGCGTTCTTTCACTCGTTCACCGACCTGTTTTGCGGTGAATGTAATTTCTTTTTTCAAGGTTTTTACCTCCTATTGCTAATAGTATAACATAACAAAACCTATTTTGCAACCATAAATTTAATAATAGGCAAAAATATTTCTTAATCAGTTGCAAAACAAGTTGACGAGAGATAGTAAAATAAGTATAATTACAGGTACATAGTTGCAAAATGCGCATTTTGAAAGGAGGTTGATAAAATGAGTAACATCAAAATGGGTTTAACCATAGAAGAAGCAGCAGAATGTACGGGTATCGGAAGAAATACAATGCGTAAGTTGGTAGACTGGGGCAAACTTCCCGTCCTCAAGGTCGGAAGAAAAGCGATTATCCGCAGGGATACTTTAGAGCGATTTATGAGCGTCAATCAGGGAAGAAATCTGCTCAATGAAAACGATGTCCGCAAAGTAGAATAAGTATTCTCCAAGCCCTCGGCGTTTGAGAGCGAAATACACCCCTCGCACAAATCTTCCATTTGTACTCTGGGTATTTCGCCCTTGCAGGGGGCTATGTATCACAGCTTTGGACAATGCACCGCCGCTGTGATACAGAAGAAAACAGCCCGCTGTTTTCTTCGCTGTCCGTCTGCTTACGCCGCCGAAACAGCGGCAACCGATTTATCGGTTGCAAAAAGAGTATGCCCGTCATGGGAGGAAGGAGTATATGGCAAGACATTCATTTATACAAATGTCGAAACTACCAAATGTCAAGGGAAGAATATCCTATATCACAAGCCACGCAAGGCAGGAAAAT
>CAJTKK010000002.1:0-232560 GCA_910576535.1 uncultured Lachnospiraceae bacterium
GTCATGCGGTATCTAACCAATTAACAAATATGCAAAGAGACTGTGGTTGGAGCCTCCAATAAACCATCATGTGGTAGGAAATGAGAACCAATCCACAGTATCTCTAACAGTATAACATTTATCCCTGGAGAGGGATTCATAAATACTACTATTTAATAATACGAGGAATGAATTATGTTGACGTCTAGTATTTTTGGAAGGGATATGTTTGATGATTTTTTGGGGTTCCCGTTTTATGACGGCAAGGATTTAAAAAAAATAGAAAAGAAATTATACGGCGGCCGTGATAAGAACCTGATGAAGACAGATGTAAAGGAACAGGAACGAAGTTATGAACTGGAGATGGATTTGCCAGGATTTGAAAAGGATGATGTGAAGGTTTCCCTGGAAAACGGTTATCTGACCGTAAGTGCGGAAAAAGAAGAAGGAGAGGAAAAAGAATCCGGTAAATATATCCGTAGGGAACGTTGTTTTGGAAAATGCCAAAGAACATTTTATGTCGGGGAAGAAGTGGGACAGGAGGATATCAAAGGGGCGTTTAAACATGGTATCTTGAAGCTGTCTATTCCAAAGAAAGAGCAGAAGCCTGCGGTGGAAGAAAAAAGATATATTGCCATTGAAGGGTGATGCCGCAGACTGGGTCAAAGAATGGGGAATTTATAATAAAAAAGGAATATGAAGAATGGAATGTTTTACGGGCAGCAGGTCAAGCAAGCATATTTGTATGCTTGTTTGATCCGCTGCCCATACGTGAATCCGGCGGCGGCCTTAAGGGCAGGCAATTCCCTCGCCAGAAAGACATAAATCGTGCGGGGTTAGCGCAAGGGATGCGGAAAAACCCGTATATGTTGAAAAAAGTAAAACGGTCTTGACATAGTGTACTATTTTATAGGAAAATAATCTTAAGAGGAAATACGAGAAAAGGGACATCGGGGACGGAAAGGAGAGAAAATGGCGTAAGTTCCTTGTTTTTCCAAAGAATAAATGAGAAGAGAAAGGGATTGACCGGTGAAACAATTTTATGGAATGAGCCAAAGCGGAAAGTTGCAGGATGCAGTGAGGGGTCTTGTAAATCCTAAGCTGATTATACTTATGTCAAATGACAAGCAGTTTGAAGAACATGTGGAAGAACTTCAGAAGCTTTATCCGAAGGTGCCAAGCATCGGATGTATCGGGATGAGTTATGACACGATTATAGTAGAAGGGGGAGTCGGGGTAACTGCTTTCACGGAAGGGGTCAGCGCCGTTGCGAACCTTTTAGAACAGGTTTCCAGTATGCCTGTGAAATATATAAAGCGTTTAGAACAGGACGTAGAGAAAATCGGCGCTTCACAAAGGGACACAGTATGCATTGATCTTTGTGCGGGAAATGATGCCTGCGTACTTACCACTATGTACAGTGTTCTTGGAAAAAGGGGAATATCCTTAATGGGTGGGACCGGGGATGGAGGCAAAGTGTCGGTAAACGGTAAAATATACGAAGATGCCGTTGCTTATGCCTTAGTCAAAAACGAGACGGGCAAGGTCAAAGTGTATAAAGAAAACATGTATAGGCCTTTGGCAGGTTACCGGCTGATTGCTTCTAAAACAGACAGAAGCAAATATTATATCGGTGAACTGAACGGCAGGCCGGCAAAGCAGGTATACCAGGATATTTTACATATTAATGAAAACGATATTACAACGCAGACGTTTAAGAATCCTTTTGGGAAAATCAGCGGTAAGGACGTATGCATTATTTCTATAAAAGAGGTATCTGGCAGCGGGCTGTGCTGTTTCCGGCAGGTAAATGACTCGGATGTGTTGACCTTGCTGGAGCTTAGGGACTATAGACAGATTGTGGCGGAAACCATAGCAGCAATCAGGAAAGATTTTTCCCATATTTCGGCAGTTTTTTCAGTGAATTGTCTTTTCCGTTATCTTTTGTTCAGCCAAAACGGCAATATGTCGGAATATTTGCATACCATGAGCTCTTTGGGCAGCCATTGCGGGCTGATTGGATATGGGGAGCATTATAATAACCAGTTTGTCAACCAATCCATGACTTGTGTGGTATTTGAATAATAAGCAGGCGGAAGGAAAAGGAGAAGCATATGATTTTTAATGATAAAAAAGGGAAAGGGCATAGGACGGAGCAGGACAAATTATACCCTCTGCTGCATGTGGCCTCAAGCATTCAGGATTATCAAAAAAAAGTAGTGGAAAAAGAAGTAAGTTCCCTCCAGGAACTGAGGGAGGTGCAGCTTTCTTTCGGAGGGGTGCTTAAGGAAAATAATATACTGAAAGAGAAAATGGATGCTTTCCATGGGGTGTTTGAGAACGTAGGGCAGGTATCCGGCGAATTTGAGGATGTGAAAAGGCAAATTGAGGATTCCGTCAACCAGGCACAAGAACAGGTGAGCGGGTTAAAGAGCAGTTCGGAGGAAGTGCAGGAGCGGTTTAGCCAGATTCAAAATACTTTTGATGATTTCCAGATATCTGTAAAGGAAATCAAATCATGCATGAATAAGGTAATTACCATTGCCAACCAGACGGATATGCTTGCGATGAACGCATCCATTGAGGCAGCCAGGGCAGGGGAAAGAGGAAAAGGTTTTGCTGTTGTGGCAGATGAGGTCAAAAGCCTTGCGGATGAGATAAAGGGGCTTGTAAAAGCGGTACATGTCAGCTTGGAGGAAGTGGAGAGAGGGACGGATAAACTGAACGAAACCATTAACTATTCTCATGAAGCTCTGAGCCGGAGCATTGAAAATGTGGATGTGACTTATGATATGTTTGATAAGATCACAGTGGCAGCAGGCGGGGCAGATGCTGTCCAGGAACGGATTTATCAGGCGGTGAATTCTTCGCAGGCTGAACTGGACAACTTAAGCCATAGCTTTGATCAGATGAAAGTAAGATACCAAAAGGTTTTGGAGCATATTGAAAAGGCAAGTGAGATGGGAACGACAAAAAGCGCCATGTTTGAAGATATGGACAATATGGTATCCCAGGTAGTTCCTATTATGGAAGAAATGCAAAAAAAGAAGAATTAAAAAACTGATATAAAAAATTCGGGCAAATTTTACTTGCCTGAATTTTTTATGTCATAAGCTCCAAATCCTTTCACTGAAAGGGTTTCCCATATGCAGGATAATAGCTGAACCATATAGGAAAGACAGAATGTGGTTAGCCTCCGGTTTGGTTTGGAATAGAAAATAATCCATGTAATTTGGCAGGAGAAAATACCGCAGCGGGGTTGGGGATTTCCGGTACGCTGGAACCGGAAATGAGAAAGGGAGGAGGCATTGTGGGAGAGCAAAGCGCTGGGAATTTTGTGGAGTATTCTTTTATTCCGCTGGAAAATTATTAACATGATATATAAGTGACGGGATGATGTCTGAGGAATATTACTGGCTGCCCTGGGGGATTCCCCGTAAGAAGAACAGAAGATGCCCTGACGCAATGTAAGTAAAGCTGCCTAACGCAGATGTTCCTGCGGGTTTTCATCCTCAAATTCAAAGACACACCGTTCATAGGCATTGATGATATGTGTGTCTTCATATTTATCGTAGCGTTTATGCTTTCTCCCATAGGACATATGCACATGCCCGTGGAGAAAATACTTGGGCCGGTATTTTTCCATCAGTGTCCGGAATACTTGGAACCCTTGATGGGGCAGATCCCGCCCATCATTGAGCTGATAGGCGGGGGCATGAGTAACTAAAATGTCGAAGCCCCTTTTCCTGAAAAGCTGGAACCATAATTTAGCTACACGCTGTTTCATCTGCCGTTCCGTATATTGGTGGGCTCCCGGTTTATAACGCATGGAGCCGCCAAGCCCGAGAATACGGATCCCATTGTGGACATAGATCTGATTTTCAATGCACGTGCATCCTTCCGGGGGGATTTTATCATATTTTCCATCATGATTTCCGTGTACATACAATACCGGTACAGTGGAAAGGGTTACCAGGAAGGAAAGGTAGCGGGGATCCAGGTCGCCGCAGGAAATAATCAGGTCAATACCTTCCAGCTTGCTTTTTTCGAAAAAATCCCATAAATATTTCGATTCTTCGTCTGCAATCGCCAGTATCTTCATAGGTGTGTTATCCTTCCTTTTTTACGCCCTGCTGATCAATGACAGGCACAGCCTGTTCTTTCAACTCCTGTTTTTTAGGAATGGTCCCGATGATGTTTTCTGCCAGCCAGTCCATAGTCATGATTTCTTCCGGAGTAAGGGATTTTTCCGGGTTATCCACAACGATGCCGGTCTGAGAATACAAAATACCGGAAAACGGGTTGAACTGTTCTGAGCTGATAGTGGCTTTTAACAGTTCTACCAGGCGCTTTGTGCCGATGGGCAAATGCTGGGAACAGATAACGTCGATAACTCCTGAAGACATTCCCCACCAATAATTAATCGCTTTGGTAGAGGATGGGTTATCATCATATTTCCATTTCCCGTCCATAATGGTACGGATAAGCTGTTCATAGAACTTGCCCCAATGATATAGGGGCATGGCAAGGTTTCTCGTATATTCGCCTTTCATGTGATAGATGCCAAAAAAGCGGGAAGCTTCTTCCGGGATCACCATATCCCGGCCGGAAATACATGAGGAACCAGTCTCTTTAATTTTTTCTGCAATGTCTACGTCTTTCATGCTGGACCATTCCAAATAAACCTTCGCCCGGGGGTTTATCATTTTTGCCCCTAGCGCAAAAGCATTAATGTTGGCGATAGAACCGTAAATCGGATAATTGGCCACATAGGTCAGCCGGTTGTTTTCCGCCATGGCTCCGGCGATAGCCCCCATCAGGAATTTCGCTTCATGCATCCGGGAATAATAGGTGCGGATATAGCGGTGGGAGGTATTTAAGGAACAGCTTAAAATCCGGGTTTCCGGGTGGGCAATAGCCGCCTTTACACTGGCCTGCACAAAAGCGGGCGTGGTAGTAAAGATCAGGTTACAGCCAGAAGCGATCGCTTCTTCTATCAGGGAGTCCACATTTTCTGTCGTCCCGTTTTCATAATATACCGTATGCAGCTCATCAGGGAAGGTTTGCTCCAGATAAAGCCTTCCGAGTTCATGTGCATAAGTCCATGCGGAAGTTCCCGGCGTCTTTTCATAGATAAAAGCAATCTTCAACTTAGGGGAGCTTAAAGGAAGCAGGATATTGAGCAGCGGTTTTTTCTCCTGGTTTGGTTTCATCTTCAGGTCTATTTCCTGGTCTTCCTGAAGAAGCTCGAATTCCTCCCATGTCTTAAGCATTAATTCTTTTAATTCATTGGTGGTTTTTTCTTCGGTAGCGTCATATCCATGCAGGGAGATAAAAGAAAGGAATGCATCCCCCGGCGTGATATTTAATTTATTGCCGCCTTTTGCTTTATATTCGGCGCTGAACCTGGTATAAAAAGCGCTGAATTTTAACAGATCTTCATCAGTCCATATTTCCCCCGGTTCTTTTCCGACCGTTTTCTGCAGTTTGGCAAAGCTGCCTTCCTGGGAAAACCAGATATAATTGATAGGGGCTATGCGGTAAAAATCCATGAATTCATAATATATTTTATTTTCTTTTTCTTCGGTCCGTCTTGGCACAATACGGGTAACAGTTCCCGGAATGGAGACAACCCCAAAATATTTCATGACGCTGACGCGCTTATTTCCTTCCAGCACATAAAATTTATTCATATATTCATAAGCTTTGATGGGTTCCCGGATTCCTTCTTGGATATGGCTGGTGCTAAGGGAAGCCCATTTTTGTGCAAATTCTGAATTTTCACGCAGAATAGGCATAAAATTGCCTGCAAAAGAATTGCTTCTTCCAATGGTTTTTGTCCCGACGATCTGATCGGCGGGAATTTGTACAAGCCCTAGGGACTGTTCGGAATAAGCCCCCTTTTCCGGCATGATATCATCTAAGACTTGCAAGGTGGGTTTTTCGCCATGGAGCATACGCGACTGATAATCTTTTTTTCCTAATTTATATGCCTTACTATATTCTTCTCTTCCCATAATACCCCCTGATTTCCAGATTTATACCCCTCATTTTACTATAACTGCCCTTATCCGTAAATACCCAAATGGCATGGGGCATGGAAATCAATGCAAGATTTATTTTTTTATTTTCTCACATCTAAGAGGGCTGCACGGGATATCGCTTGGGGCAGTTATATTTCATTCTTCCTTCATTGCCTTTACTGCAATAAAGTAGTATAATAAAACAGATAACGGATGAGGGAGGCCGCTTATCTGAATGAATGTATGGAGGATAAATAATGAAAAGAAGGACGAGGAGTTTAAGCATTAGGGTTAAAATACTGTTAAGTACGAGCTTGCTGCTGATTTTTCTTTTTCTTTTGCTGGGGTTCAGTTTTTATAAGAATATGGAAGAAAATATGGTCAGCATGGGAGTGGAACAGGCGGAGGTTGCCGCAAAGGTAGCCGTGAGCCGGATAGATGATTCAGTGGCCGGTTTAGAGCCGGGAGCGGAAGGGACGCCGGAATATGAAAGGATTTTGCAGGCTCTTTTGGATGCAAAGCATACTTGCAGCGTAGCTTATTTGTACACGCTTAGTACGGACGGCCAGACGGTCTTTTATGGGATTGATACGGATGAGACGATAAACAGGCGCGCCATTGGAGAACCCTTTGAATACAGTTACGGGGAATTACAGTCTGTATTTGAAGGAAATATTTATGTGCAGGATTACATAGATTCTACGGAAGACGGGGATCTGATTACCGCATATATTCCTGTGAAAGATAAAGAAAACCGTGTGGCGGCGGTTTTAGGCAGCGATTATGATGCTTCGGAAATTGTACGGAGGCTTGACAGCATACGGGTGAAGATGCTGCAGATCGGGACAGGCGGGATAATCCTGGCGCTTATTATTTTAAACTTGGTCATAAGAACCATTACCCGTAGCCTCTGGACAGTAAATAAGAAAATTTATGAATTAGTGCATAATGAAGGGGATCTGACACAGAAATTAGGCGTAAAAACCGGGGACGAAATGGAGCTTATGGCGGATAACGTCAATGAACTGTTAAAATATATCCGTGGAATCATGCTGAACATTTCAGATAATTCCGGCAAACTGAATGAATCGACGAAAATTGTATTCGGAAATTTAAAGAGCGCAGGAGGGAATATCATGGATGTTTCCGCCGCCATGGAGCAGATGAGCGCTGCCATGGAAGAAAGCACGGCGACGCTGAACCAGATCGGGGAATCTGTGGAAGAAGCGTATGCCAACATCAACTATATTTCCGAACAGGCGGAAACCGGAAATCGTTATACCAAGGAAATTGAAGAGAAAGCAGAGAAGATTTACCGTTATGCGGAAGAAGAGCAAAGCAAAGCCCATGCTTTGGTTCAGGGGCTGGCGGATGCTGTGAATGAAAAGATCCAAAAGTCGAAATCCGTTGAAGAAATTCATGTACTGACAGAAAATATTATCAGCATTACAGGACAGACCAACCTTCTGGCTTTGAATGCCAGCATAGAGGCTGCGAGGGCAGGAGAGGCCGGGAAGGGCTTTGCAGTAGTGGCCGATGAAATCGGGAAGCTGGCATCCAACTCGGGGGCTGCCGCGGCCAAAATAAAGCAAGTGAGTATGCAAGTGATCGCATCGGTGGGGGAATTGGCCTTAGAAGCGGAGAAAATGCTTCAGTTTATGGAAGAAACGGCGATGGAGGGTTACCGGAAACTGCTTGGAGCCAGCCAGGGCTATCAGGAAGATGCGCGGAATATCCATGAAATGATGGAAAAATTTGTGGAAGATTCGGAACGGTTGGATCAGTCAGTAAACCGGATAAAGGAAGCGCTGCAGGCAGTAAGTTCCGCGGTGGAAGAAAATGCAAAGGGAATTGTCAATGTATCGGAAGTATCCTCCCAGTTGACAGAGAGTATGAGCGATATTGAAAAACGGGCGGATCAAAATAAGAAGATTGGGGAACGGCTGGAAGAGGAAGTAGGGAAATTTAAATTGGAATAAATGCGGGAAGATAAATATTTTAAAAGAGAGTTCCGAGAATGGAAAACGGTATTGTATTATTTCAGGCTCCGGCGTTTCCGGGAATTCAGGCATCCCGATGAGGTGAATTTGCCGTAAACCTGTATAAAGGAAAGAAAGGAACGCTATAATGAAAGGGATATTGCCCTTTTGATGGAGGGGAGGAAGAATCCTGGAAAGCCGCCGGGCTGGATTCTAAATATCAACAATAGCAATGTTCTCCAACGAAAGATGCAAGGAAAGTCTTCCCTTTCTTTTCCGTATCTATTATAATAAACAAGGCGAAGGGTTTGTGTCCGCGCTGTCACCGCGAACCCGGTCATGCAAAAGAAGCGGCGCAGAAATGAGGTAAACAATGGAAAGAAGAGTAGGAACGATATCGAGAGGAATCCGCTGCCCCATCATACGGGAAGGAGACGATTTGGTAAAAATTGTAACAGACAGCGTATTAGAGGCAGCGCAAAGCGAAGGCTTTGCCTTAAGGGACAGGGATGTGATCGCAGTAACCGAGTCAGTAGTTGCCCGTTCCCAAGGCAATTACGCATCTGTAGATGACATTGCCCAGGACGTAAAAGAAAAGCTGGGCGGCCAAACGATAGGAGTTATTTTCCCTATTTTGTCCAGAAACCGTTTTGCCATCTGCCTGCGGGGGATTGCAAAGGGGGCAAAGAAAATTGTGCTTATGTTAAGCTATCCCAGCGATGAAGTAGGAAACGAACTGGTTTCGTTAGATAAATTGGATGATGCAGGCATTAATCCATACAGTGATTTGCTGACATTAGAAAAATATAGGGAACTTTTTGGGGAGAACAAGCATCCTTTTACCGGGGTGGATTATGTCCAGTATTATGGCGATATTATCCGGGAAGAAGGGGCGGAAGTGGAAGTGGTTTTTGCCAATGACTGCCGGAAGATTCTGCAGTATACGAAAAATGTGTTAAACTGCGATATCCATACCCGCGCCCGCACAAAGAAGATTTTGAAGGCCTGCGGGGCAGAAGTAGTATGCGGTTTGGACGATATATTGAATGGCCCGGTGAATGGAAGCGGCCATAATGAAAGATACGGGCTTCTTGGCTCCAACAAATCCACGGAAAGTTCCGTAAAGCTTTTCCCAAGAGAGTGTACGGATCTTGTTATGGATATCCAGAAAGAAATATTGGATAGAATAGGGAAACATGTGGAAGTAATGGTATATGGCGACGGCGCCTTTAAAGATCCGGTAGG
The DNA here is from genome assembly GCA_910576535.1 of uncultured Lachnospiraceae bacterium. GTDB lineage: Bacteria > Bacillota > Clostridia > Lachnospirales > Lachnospiraceae > Kineothrix. The sequence goes on from CAJTKK010000002.1 coordinate 9,227, forward strand.
AAAGATATGGGAACTGGCGGATCCATGTGTATCCCCGGCCAGCACGCCGGGACTGGAGGGGACGCCTAATGAAGTGAAGTTAAAATATCTGGCGGACAATGATTTTAAGGATTTGTCCGGGGAGGCTTTGAAAGAAGCGATTGAAAAACGCATTAGGGAGAAAAAAGATAATTTAGTAGGAGATATGGCTTCTCAGGGAACAACGCCGAGAAAGCTGACGGATTTAATTGGTTCCCTTTGTGATTTGACCAGCGGTTCCGGGGATAAGGGCACGCCAGTAATCTTAATTCAAGGTTATTTTGATAACTATGTCAGCTAAGGCAATAAGATATTTGGTTCATTGCCTGTGGGAAATAATGGAATATTGATCCGGTATTGAGAAGAATGTCCAAAGTATGGGCATTCTTCTCATAAAAATTTATAAAGAAAATGCGTCTTTAAAAAATGGGCAGGCGGAGTATGCGGACGGCAGGATAGGAAGGGATAACGGGGTGGTTATTGGAATATTGGCGCATGTAGATGCGGGAAAAACAACTTTATCAGAAGCAATGCTGTATTTAAGCGGCAGTATCCGGCGGATGGGAAGAGTGGATAATAAGGATGCCTTTTTGGATACCTATGAACTGGAAAGAAGCCGGGGGATAACGATTTTTTCCAAACAGGCTGTTTTTCAGCTCGGGGACAGGGCCGTTACGCTGCTGGATACTCCGGGGCATGTGGATTTTTCCGCAGAAATGGAGAGAACATTGCAGGCGTTGGATTATGCTGTGCTTGTGATAAGCGGGGCGGACGGCGTGCAGGGGCATACGCTGATACTGTGGCGGCTTCTGAAAAAATATAAGATACCGGTCTTTCTATTTATCAACAAAATGGATCAAAAAGGAACGGACCAGGAAGCGTTGATGGCGGAGCTGAAAAAACGGTTAAGCGGAGAGTGCATTGATTTTACAGCAACGAATTCCATAGAAGAACGACAGGAATTTTATGAGAATATTGCAATGGCGGAAGAAGAGGCGCTGGATGCCTTTTTAAAGCAAGGGATAGTGGCGGAGGAAGAAATCGGGAGATTGATTGCGGAACGTAAGGTATTCCCTTGTTTTTTTGGTTCCGCTTTGAAAGCGGAAGGAGTAAAGGAGCTTCTTGCCGGGCTGGGAAGCTATACGGAAAGAAGAGAATATCCAAAGGCATTCGGCGCAAAAGTATTTAAAATCACAAGGGATCATCAGGGAAACCGGCTGACCTTTTTAAAGATAACGGGAGGAAGCCTAAAAACCAGGGCAACATTGCACGGCGGTAAAGAAGGAGACCAGTGGGAAGAGAAAGTAAACCAGATCCGGGTTTATTCCGGGGAGAAGTACCATGTGGCGGAGGAAGCCGGGGCAGGAAGCGTCTGTGCCGTGACCGGGCTAAGTTATACGAAGCCAGGGCAGGGGCTGGGGGCGGAAAAGGAGTCCCCCCTGCCTGTTTTAGAGCCGGTTTTGACCTATCGGATGGGGTTTTTGCCGGATTGTGACCCGGCTGTACTTTTTCCAAAGCTCCGTCTGCTGGAAGAAGAGGAACCTCAGCTTCATCTTGTATGGGATGAAACACTGAAAGAGATACAAGTGAAAATGATGGGTGAAGTACAGACGGAAGTGTTAAAGAGCCTGATTATGGAGCGTTTTGGAGTTGCGGTCAGCTTCGGGGAGGGCAATATTGTATACAAGGAGACAATTGGGGCGGCGGTGGAAGGGGTAGGGCATTTTGAGCCTTTGAAACATTATGCGGAAGTGCATCTTTTGCTGGAACCGGGCGAGGCCGGAAGCGGGCTGGTATTTGCATCGGATTGCAGCAGGGACATGCTGGAAGGAAACTGGCAGAACCTTGTGCTGACTCATCTGGAAGAGAAAGAGCATAAAGGGGTGTTGACGGGTGCGCCGGTTACAGACATGAAGATTACTTTAATAGGGGGGAAAGCTCATCAGAAACATACGGAAGGCGGGGATTTCCGCCAGGCCTGCTACCGGGCCGTGCGGCAGGGCTTAATGGAAGCCCCGTCTGTCCTTTTGGAACCTTATTATGATTTCCGGTTGGAAATGCCGGAGAAAATGATAGGGCGCGCCATGGCAGATATGGAAAAAATGAGCGGAACTTTCTCGATGCCGGTGATGGAAGGGGAAACGGCAGTCCTGACAGGGTATGCCCCAGTGGCTTCCATGCGGGGGTATTCCAAGGAGATAGCGGCTTATACGAAAGGGCATGGCAGGCTGCTGTGTACTTTTCATGGCTATAGGAGCTGCCATAATGCCGAAGAAGTAATCAGGCAGGCGGATTATGACCCGGACAGGGATATAGAGAACCCGTCAGGCTCCGTTTTCTGCTCTCATGGAGCCGGCTTTTTTGTGGAATGGGATAAAGTCAAAGAGTTTATGCATATAGAAAGCTGTTTTTCCGGTTCCCGGCAGGGGGAAGATTCTTTTGGGGCGGCCGGTTTAAGGGAAACGGATAATGGCTGTTTTCCGGACTGGAAGAAGAAAAAAGAGGAGGAAGCGTCCCGGTGGCTTGGCACGGAAGAAGTGGATGCTATTTTAGCCCGGACGGCCTATGCCAACAGGAACGGAAAAAAGAAACCGGGAAAAAGCCGGACAGGAGGAAACCGGGAGACGGGCGCTAAGGACGGGGAACTCTTTGCCGGGGCGAAAGGCTCTGCCTCTGCCTATATCTATGGGAAGGGGGAAGCGCACGGGGGAAAGAAAACAGAGAAAAAGAAAAAGTATTTGCTGGTGGATGGATATAATATCATCTTTGCATGGGATGATTTGAGGGAACTGGCAAAGGTCAGCGTAGATGGGGCAAGGGGCCGGTTAATGGATATTCTCTGTAATTACCAGGGGATAAAAAAATGTGAGCTGATCCTGGTTTTCGATGCCTACCGGGTGCAGGGCCATTCGGCTGAACTTTTGGATTATCATAACATTCATGTAGTATATACGAAAGAGGCGGAAACAGCCGACCAGTATATTGAAAAATTTGCCCATGAAAATGGGCGGAAGGCGGATATAACGGTAGCAACTTCGGACGGCCTGGAACAAATTATTATCAGAGGACAGGGATGTGCCTTAATTTCTGCGAGGGAGTTAAAGGAAGAAGTGGAAAGGACTGCAGAGGAAGCCCGTGCTGTTTATGCAAAAAAGCAGGAGGGCGGCAGGAATTATCTTTTGGATATGGCGGCAAAGGAAACAAAAGAAATGCTGGATCAGATCAGAAAGGGGTGAAAACGGGATGGAAAAGAAAAGAAAAAGAAGGTACCGTCTGGCGGGGCTGTTTGCAATTGCCGTATCCGCTGTGCTTTGGATAGGGGTACTGGCGGGAAAAGCGGAGGCGTCAGAGGAAGGAAGCCATGTCAGTATATTATTTACCCACGATATGCATTCCCATATTAACAGTTTCCGGACAGTATATCAAGGAGAGGATGCGGATATCGGGGGATTTGGCAGAATCCAGACGATTATAAACAGGCAGCGGGAAAAAGACCCGGAAACTTTGCTGGTGGACGGTGGTGATTTTTCTATGGGAAGCCTATTCCAGACAGTGTACGAAACGCAGGCATCGGAGATAAGGCTGATGGGGGCTATGGGCTATGATGCCACGACTTTTGGGAATCATGAATTTGATTTCCGCTCCAAAGGGCTGAACAATATGCTGCGTACGGCAACAGAAAGCGGGGAAAGGCTTCCGTCTTTGCTTGTCTGTAATGTGGACTGGACGGATGCCGGGGAGGAGCAGGAAGGGATAAAAGAAGCTTTTGCCGCATATGGGGTAAAGGATTATGAAATTGTGGAGAAAAATGGGGTAAGGATTGCCTTAATCGGCGTATTCGGGGAAGATGCTTTAGCTTGTGCGCCTACTTGCGCCCTTTCTTTCCGGAATCCTGCAGAAGCGGTAGCGGAGACGGTAGAAGAGGTTTTGGCGAAAGAAGAGGCGGACATGCTGGTTTGCCTTTCCCATTGCGGGACGAATGAAGATAAAAAGAAATCAGAAGATGAAATCATTGCCCAAAAGGTACCCGAATTGGATCTGATTATCAGCGGCCATTCCCATACGACTTTAGAAGAGCCTTTGGTATATGGGGATACTTATATTGTGTCGGCAGGGGAATATGGGAAGGCAGTGGGTTCTTTTTCCATGACAGAAAAGCCGGACGGCAGATGGATGTTGGAGGATTACGAATTGATTCCCACTACGGCACAGATTCCGGAGGATCAAGAATTAAAGAAAAAAATAGAGAAGTTTGAAAAGACGATTGATGAAGATTACTTATCCATGTTCGGCTATACGGCAGATCAGGTATTGGCTCACAACCAGTATGTCTTTAGCACAGTAAAAGATCTGGAACAGATACATACGGAGCATAATCTCGGGAATCTGATGGCGGATGCGTATATATATGCAGTGGAAACTGCGAAAGGATACGATGGGGTTCCTGTGGATATGGCAGTGGTGCCAAGCGGAACGATAAGGGATACTTATATACCGGGGGATATTACTGTCAGGAACGTATTCGACTCCTTTTCTTTAGGCATTGGGAAGGACGGGATTCCGGGTTATCCGCTGGTCAGCGTATACCTGACGGGGAAAGAGTTGAAAATGGCGGCGGAGATTGACGCTTCCATATCAGATTTTATGAAAACTGCCCGCTTGTACATGAGTGGGATGAATATGGTTTATAACCCTAACCGCCTGATTTTGAACAAGGTAACAGATGTGTATCTGACAAGGGGGGATAACGGGCTGATGCGGCCGGAAGGAACCGGAGGCGATGCGGAAAGAATGGAGTTAGAGGATGATAAACTATACCGGGTCGTGGCGGATTTATATTCCGGTCAGATGCTCAGTGCAGTAACGGATATGTCCTACGGTATTCTTTCGCTGGAGCCTAAGTATGCGGACGGGACACCTGTTACGGATTTTGAGGATTGCATTATTTATGATGGGGATATGGAATTAAAAGCCTGGGCCGGCATTGCAAAATATATGGCTTCTTTTGAACCCGGAGCAGATGGGATAGCCAATGTGCCGGAATATTATGGGGAAGACCAAGGCAGGAAAGTGGCAGAGGATAAGAAGGATCTGAGAAGCCTTCTGAAAAACCCTAACCGCTATGCCGCAATGATTGTTGGGGCAGTTTTTGTGGTTATGCTGGTAATGGCGGCGGTTGTGATGATGATAGTCAAATTGTGGAAAAGAGCGGCTGCAAAAAGAAGAGAGGCTAACGGAAGATTATTTATGAGAAGCGGAAGATAAGGAGAGATGATATGCAAAAAGATCTAACCCAGGGACCCATTACGGCAAATCTGTTCCGCTTTGCCGTTCCCTTAATGATCGGCAATTTATTGCAGCAATTTTATAATATTGCGGATACCTGGATTGTGGGGCAGTTTTTAGGGGCGGATGCTTTGGCGGCTGTAGGGTCTTCTTACACGCTGATGGTTTTTCTCACTTCTATTTTATTGGGTTTATGCATGGGGAGCGGGGCAGTTTTTTCCATTTGTTATGGAAGAAGGGATGAAGAAAAGTTAAAATCCAGTATTTTTCTTTCCTTCGTTTTTATCGGGGCAGTAACTTTGCTGCTGACTCTTCTGGTATTTGCAGGGCTGATGGTAATTATCCGGCTGCTTCAGGTTCCAGCTTTGATCGTCCCTTTGATGAGGGATTATTTATGGGTTATTTTTTGGGGGATCCCGGCCACCTTTTTTTATAATTATTTTGCGAATCTGCTCCGGGCGATAGGAAATTCCGTGATGCCGCTGGTATTTTTGGGCGGGGCGGCAGCGCTGAATATTATATTGGATCTGGTGTTTGTCCTGGAATTTGGCATGGGTGTGAAAGGGGCGGCAGCGGCAACGGTTCTGTCCCAGTATCTTTCCGGTCTGGGAATGATGGGATATACATTGCTGTGCGTCCCTATGCTCCGCATACAAAGGCGGCATATGGCATGGAAAAGGGATGTTTTGAAAGAAATTGCCGGGCTTTCTTTTCTGACATGCGTCCAGCAGTCAATTATGAATTTGGGGATCCTGATGGTGCAAGGGCTGGTGAATAGTTTTGGCGCGGGGATTATGGCAGCCTTTGCGGCGGCAGTGAAAATTGATTCGTTTGCTTATATGCCGGTGCAGGATTTTGGGAATGCTTTTTCCACATTTGTGGCACAGAATTATGGAGCCGGAAGGCAGGACAGGATAAGGGAGGGAATCCGCAGCGCCGTAATTTCCGTATTTTTCTTTTGCGTGTTCATTAGCGGGGCAGTCTGCCTGTTTGCAAAGCCTTTGATGGGGATTTTTATACCGGCGCCTGAAACCAGGATTATAGAGGAAGGGGTGCGTTATCTTAGAATAGAAGGAGCATGTTATATTGGAATTGGCCTGCTGTTTTTGCTTTATGGATTCTACCGGGCGGTACACAGGCCGGGAATGTCAGTGGCGCTGACTGTCATTTCCTTGGGGACAAGGGTTGTCCTCGCTTATGTGCTGTCGGCTGTTCCGTGGATCGGGGTGACAGGTATATGGGTTTCCGTGCCGGTCGGATGGCTGCTCGCGGATGCGGCAGGGATTGGCTGGTACTTATTGAAGTATAAGGAAAAAAATAGATAGAGAGATAATTGCAGGACGTTAAGCTGCCGTTCCTATGGCACAAAGGGGATGGTCAGGGATATATGGCCGGAACATGATGGGTTTGGGCATAGATGGAATAAGAAAGGAGATTGGCATTATGAAACCATATATTCATAAAGTACAGTATTATGAGACGGATAAGATGGGGATTACCCATCATTCCAATTATATCCGCTGGATGGAGGAAGCCAGGGTGGATTTTATGGAGCAGATTGGATGGGGATATGACAAAATAGAGGAAAGCGGGATTATTTCCCCGGTGATAAGTGTGGAATGTGAATACAAAAAAAGCACGGGTTTTAATGACCGCATAAGGGTAGAGATTGAGGTCAAAGGATATAACAGCATCAAACTGGTTCTTAAGTATGTGATGAAAGATATTTATACGGAAAGCGTTGTGGCAGTAGGGGAATCCACACATTGTTTCCTGAACGGGGAAGGGAACCCGATCATACTCAGGAAACAGTTTCCGGAACTGCATGATGTATTGAAAATCGGTTTGACAAATGAAGAGGAGGACAGTGGGGAGCCTGGCTGATCAGGCGTTCATCAATTTTTAAGAATTTGATATTTGTATGGAGATTAGTATAGAAAAAATTGGGCAGAATGTATGATGAAAACAGCAGAAGACAGACAGGCAAAAAACTGCTGGATGGCAAGAATAAAAAAATCATACAGGAGGTTCAAGGCAGGAATGGATTTTAAAATCAGTGAAACAAAGGATAACCTGATGAGGGCGTTTGCAGGGGAAAGCCAGGCGAGGAACCGGTATACTTTTGCGGCGGGGCAGGCCAAAGGGGAAAAACTTTATGTGGTCAGTGCGGTTTTTCAGTATACGGCGGAACAGGAAAAAGAACATGCCCAAGTATTTTACAATCATTTAAAGGAGCTTTCCGGGGGGACCATCCATGTGGACGGAGGTTATCCGGTGGATTTATCGGACGATGTGGCAAAGCTTCTGCGCATGGCTCAGCACAATGAATATGAGGAGCATGACCCGGTGTACAAGGCATTTGGGGATAAAGCAAAAGAAGAAGGCTTCATGGAAGTAGCGTCTTCCTTCCATAAAATAGCAGAGATAGAAAAAATCCACGGGGACCGTTTTGGCCGTTTGGCAGAACTTTTAGAACAAGGAAAACTGTTTGTGTCCGATGTGAAAACAGCATGGATGTGCCTAAACTGCGGTTTTGTTTTTGAAGGAACGAAAGTTCCGGAAAAGTGTCCGGTCTGCGATCATGATAAAGGGTATTTTATAAGGTTTGAATTGTCGCCTTACGAAAATGCATGGAAGTAATTAGTCTTGTGCCAGGCTGCAAAATATAGTAGTATATTCCATAAGAAAAGAAATGGAAGCAAAGATGCAACGGAAGAGGATAGAGAATGAAGAGACGGAAGAAGAAAAAGGCAATCGTTTTGGCATCGCTTTTGATGGGCGTTATCTTAGGAGGATGCGGGGAAAGCAAGACGTCTTCTATTGATGAAGGGATGGCGGCAGTGGCGACGCTGGACTATCATACAGCGCTGCAGTGTTTTGACAAAGCGATGGCGGATGGAGAAGACTTACGGCTTTTATATAGAGGACAGGGGCTTGCTTTTATGGGGCTGACCCAGTATGATCAGGCAGTGGAGGCTTTTGGGAAAGCCCTGGCTTCCAGTGACGGGCGTGTAGATGCCATTGACTATGATATAAACTATTACCTGGCTACCGCTTACTATAAACTTGGCGATATAAACAGCAGCATTGGCGTGTATGATGCAATCATCGGGATGAACCCGAAAGACAGGCTGGCCTACCGGTTAAGGGGCAGTGTCAGGATAGCCAGCGATTATGACGGGGCAAAGGAGGATTTTGACAAGGCGATTTCCCTTGCAAAGGAAGATTATGACCAACTGATAGATATTTATCTTGTCCTGGAACAAAATGGATATAAGGAGGCCGGGCAGGAATATTTTCAGACAGCCCTTGGGAGCGATACGAAATCCATGACGGATTATCAGAGGGGAAGGATTTGCTATTATCTGGGCGATTACGATAATGCCAGGAACTATTTGGAGAAGGCAAGAAAGTCAGAGGGATATGAGGCAGTTCTTCTGCTTGGGCAGACTTATGAAGAACTGGGCGACTATAATTATGCCATAAGCGTTTACAGCAGTTTTATAGACAATGACCAGACCAATGCCAGCGTATATAACCGCCTTGGCCTTTGCAAGATGGAATTAAAGGCGTATGACGAAGCGCTTGCGGCATTTCAGGCTGGAATGAACGTGGAAAATTGTATGATCATGCAGACGCTTAAATTTAATGAAATCGTTACCTATGAGCGGCTTGGCCAGTACCAGACAGCGGCCAGCCTTATGAACAGTTATCTGACTACGTATCCGGATGATACGGTGGCGCAAAGGGAATATTCCTTTTTAAAAACAAGATAGGGTCAGATTATTGGAAGGCAGAGGAAGAATGCACTGGCATTTGGTCTTTGCCGTATAGGGCCAGGGAAAATGCCATGGCACAAGATATTGTGTTTACATAAAAATGTTTACATAATATCTTGTGCTTTTTGTTGACTTTTTATTTCCGTGATGATACAATGCCCATATGCGGTAAAAATTAGAAAAAAGGATGAAAAACATTTTCGCATGGATGGAAAAAGGCAGAATAAGGGGGCTTAGAATGTTTCAGGTAATAAAAAGGAATGGGGAAGTGACGGATTTTACTTTGGTAAAAATCAGCGATGCCATTATGAAAGCATTTAACGCGACAGATATCCAGTATAATAACGATATTGTGGATTTGCTGGCTTTGCGTGTAACGGCGGAGTTTCAGGGCAAAGTAAAAGATGGGCAGGTTCATGTGGAAGATATCCAGGACAGCGTGGAAAAGGTTTTGGAACAGGCAGGCTATGCGGAACCGGCCAAGGCATTTATATTATACCGTAAGCAGCGGGAAAAGATGCGGAATATGAAGTCTACCATCCTTGATTATAAAGATGTGGTAAACAGCTATGTGAAAGTGGAAGACTGGCGGGTAAAAGAGAATTCCACGGTAACTTATTCTGTAGGCGGCCTGATTCTGAGCAATTCAGGCGCAGTGACGGCGAATTACTGGCTGTCGGAAATTTATGATTCCGAGATTGCGGACGCCCACCGGAATGCGGATATCCATATTCATGATTTGTCAATGCTCACGGGCTATTGTGCCGGCTGGTCGTTAAAGCAGCTAATCAAGGAGGGGCTTGGCGGCATAACAGGAAAAATCACATCGGCTCCGGCAGCGCATCTATCTGTTTTATGCAACCAGATGGTGAATTTTTTGGGCATTATGCAGAACGAATGGGCAGGCGCGCAGGCGTTTTCCTCTTTTGACACTTATCTTGCGCCTTTTGTCAAGGCGGATCATTTAAGCTACCCGGAAGTGAAAAAGTGCATCGAATCGTTTATTTATGGGGTAAACACTCCTAGCCGGTGGGGAACGCAGGCGCCTTTTTCCAATATTACTTTAGACTGGACTGTGCCGGATGACTTGGCAGAGCTGCCGGCCATGGTAGGCGGCAGGGAGATGGACTTCCGGTATAAAGACTGTAAAGCGGAAATGGATATGATTAATAAGGCATTCATCGAAACCATGATAGAAGGGGATGCTAATGGAAGAGGGTTCCAATACCCGATTCCTACTTATTCCATTACCCGGGATTTCGACTGGTCCGATAATGAGAACAACCGGCTGCTGTTTGAGATGACGGCAAAATACGGAACGCCGTATTTTTCCAATTATATTAATTCTGATATGGAGCCAGGCGATGTACGCAGTATGTGCTGCAGGCTGCGGCTGGATCTGAGGGAATTGAGGAAAAAGACAGGGGGATTTTTCGGTTCCGGGGAAAGTACGGGGAGCGTAGGGGTAGTTACAATCAATATGCCGAGGCTGGCATATCTGTCTGCCAATAAGGATGATTTTTATAGACGGCTGAACCGGATGATGGATCTGGCGGCACGTTCTTTAAAAATAAAAAGAGGAGTAATTACAAAGCTTCTGGAAGAAGGGCTGTATCCTTATACAAAGCGTTACCTTGGAAACTTTGACAATCATTTTTCCACGATAGGACTTGTGGGAATGAATGAAGCCGGATTAAATGCAAACTGGCTGCGGGAAGATTTGAGAAGCAAAAGGACGCAGGAATTTACAAAAGAAGTTTTAAACCATATGAGAAACCGCCTTTCCGATTATCAGGAACTGTACGGGGATTTGTATAATCTGGAAGCAACGCCTGCGGAAAGCACGGCTTACCGGCTGGCAAAACATGACAAGAAGAGATGGCCGGCCATTAAGACTGCCGGAAAACAGGGGGATACGCCTTATTATACAAATTCGTCCCATTTACCGGTGGATTATACGGTGGATATTTTTGATGCATTGGATATCCAGGACGGGCTGCAGACACTGTACACTTCGGGAACTGTGTTCCATGCGTTTTTAGGGGAAAAGCTGCCGGACTGGAAAGCGGCGGCAGGCCTGGTAAGAACAATTGCGGAAAATTACAGCCTTCCTTATTATACGTTGTCGCCCACTTATTCCATTTGCCGGGAGCATGGCTATTTGCCTGGGGAGAAGAAGGTATGCCCTTATTGCGGAAAAGCGACGGAGGTATACAGCCGTATTACAGGATATTACCGGCCGGTACAGAACTGGAACGACGGGAAATTGCAGGAATATGAAAACAGGACGGAATATGATGTGGAAAATTCCAGTTTACAACGTCCGATGGCCAGCATGGTTACTTTGTCGGGGCGCACGGGGGACGGGGACGTGAAAGTGCAAAAACCGGAAAACCTGAAATACTTATTTACGACAAAGACATGCCCAAACTGTAAAATAGCAAAGGAATATTTAAAAGGGGAGCAATATGTAGTCATTGATGCGGAAGAAAATGGGGAACTGGCGGTTAAATATGGAGTGATGCAGGCTCCCACGCTGGTAGTGGTCAATGGCAATGCCTCTAAAAAATATGTGAATGTTTCCAATATAAAGAAATATGCGGATGCAAGAAAGGAATTTTCAGCTTCTATACAATGTGAAAGAACAGGGATCCAGAAGTAGAATGGAAAGGAGCATGAGAGGAATATGGAAAAAATTTATATAAGGGTAAAAGGCATAATAAAAAAAGACGGCAAATATCTTTTAGTCAAAAGATGGGTGGACGACAGGATCCCGGATCCGTTTTTATGGGAATTTGTAGATGCGGAAGTGAATTTTGGTGAAGCGCCGGATGAGGCGGTTCTTAGGGCAATTGGGGAAATCCTGTCTATAGAAGGGAAAATAGAGAGGATTGTCTATACCTGGTCCAATATGATCGGGGGATCCCAATGTGTAGGCATTGCTTATATCTGTTCAATTGAAGACGAAGGGAATATAGTCCTGGGGGAAGAATACGGTGAATGGGAGTGGGTAGAACGGGAACATTTTCCGGATTTTATTGAGAACAGGTATGTATTGGACGACTTGAAGGATATGGAACTTTAGAAAGATAAGAGGAAGGAAAAATGATTCAAAAGCTGACGGACAAGATCAAAAAAACCAATGCCCCTATTGTGGTGGGCTTGGATCCAATGTTAAAATACATCCCTAAGCATATTACAAAAAAGGCATATGAAGAATTTGGCGAGACGTTAGAAGGGGCAGCAGAGGCTATCTGGCAGTTTAACAAAGAAATCATTGATCATGTTTATGACCTGATTCCGGCTGTAAAGCCGCAGATTGCCATGTATGAGCAGTTTGGGGTCGAGGGGATAAAAGCATTTAAAAGGACTTTGGATTATTGCAAGGAAAAAGGGCTGGTAGTGATCGGAGACATTAAGAGAGGGGATATCGGTTCTACTTCCGAGGCTTATGCGGTAGGGCATCTTGGGAGAGTAACGGTAGGAAGCAAATCTTATGCAGGGTTTGACGAGGATTTTGCAACGGTAAACCCTTATTTCGGCACAGACGGGATGAAACCGTTTATTGATGTATGCAGGCAGGAAAAGAAGGGTATTTTTATATTAGTCAAGACTTCAAATCCGAGCAGCGGGGAGTTTCAGGACCGCATGGCAGACGGCAGGCCGCTTTATGAAATCGTTGGGGAGAAAGTAGCGGAGTGGGGAGAACTTTATATGGGGGATGCCTATAGCTATGTGGGGGCAGTAGTCGGTGCGACTTATCCTGAAATGGGAAAAACCCTGCGGAAAATTATGCCCAAAGCGTATATTCTTGTGCCTGGGTATGGGGCGCAGGGAGGAAAAGGGGCGGATCTTGTTAATTTCTTTAACGAGGACGGCTTGGGGGCGATTGTGAATTCCTCCAGGGGGATTATTGCCGCATACCAGCAGGAGAAATATGCGAAGTATGGGGAAAAATGTTTTGGAGAAGCGGCCCGTGCCGCAGTGGAAGAGATGCGGGATGATATTGTTTCGGCTTTGCATGGTTGAACATGAACTGCAGATGTGATAAAATCTGGAAGAATAGAGGAACTATTTTCCATGGCGGATGATTTATTGGATGGAATACGCCAAATAACCCGTAAATACGGAGGCTGAAAAAGAATGGAGAGTTATAAAAAAGAATTTATTGAATTTATGGTAGACAGCCAGGTGTTAAAATTTGGGGAGTTTACCTTAAAAAGCGGGCGTAAATCCCCGTTTTTTATGAATGCGGGCGGATATGTGACCGGGACACAGCTTAGAAAGCTGGGCGAATATTATGCCAGGGCTATCTATGACAATTATGGGCTGGATTTTGATGTGCTGTTTGGACCGGCATATAAAGGGATTCCCCTTAGCGTGGCAACGGCTATGGCAATTAGCAGTCTGTACGGCAAAGATGTCAAATACTGTTCCAACCGGAAGGAAGAGAAAGATCATGGGGACACGGGGATTCTTTTAGGAAGCAAGCTGCATGACGGGGATCGGGTCGTCATAATTGAGGATGTAACGACTTCCGGTAAATCAATCGAAGAAACTTTTCCTATTCTAAAAGCCCAGGCGGATGTGGAAGTGAAAGGGCTTATGGTATCTTTGAACCGTATGGAAAAAGGGCAGGGAGAAAAAAGCGCGCTGCATGAAATCAAAGAGAAATATGGGTTTGACGCTCATGCGATCGTGACAATGAAAGAGGTCGTGGACTATCTGTACCAAAGGCCTTATGAGGGAGCTGTTTCTATTGACGACGAATGCAAAGCAAGAATTGATGCATATTATGAACAGTATGGAGCGGAATAGGAAGACGGGAACGGAGGGTTTTATATGGAAGAAAAGATTTATAAGATAATGAGCGGGGCAGGGGCTTTGAATCTCGTGGTTGGAGTGACAACATTGGTAGCCGGGATTACGGGAGGCGTGCTTCTTATTATAAGCGGGGCTAAGCTTTTGGCAGGCAAATCAAAAATATTATTTTAATATGGGTGGGCATCCCCTGTCGGGGGATGCCCATTTGGAAATTAAATGATAGCGTTAGGGAAAGGCAGGGTTATTAGGATGTTCCATAGGAAAAATCAGAAAGGAAGAAAAAAGGGAGGATATATATTTACAGTGCGGAAACATCCGGAAAAAGGGATTATGTCAACGGTATTAGGCATACTTTCCGTTTTGTCTGTGGGGGCAGCAGTTTATCTGACTTATAGAAACGGCGGAAACGCACAGCCCCAATATGCCGCCGCTGTTTTTCTTGTGACGCTTTTTTCTTTGGCAGGACTGGCGCTTGGTATACTTTCCAGGGTGGAAAAGGATAATTATTATTTATTTCCTCATTTGGGCATCGGGTTGAATCTATTTTGCCTGGCTGTTATCAGTTATATTTTATATGCGGGAATAGGGAATCAATGATTGCAGAACTTTAATTGGAGGAAGCGTTTGGACGGCATATTGTCATAGCGTGAACGGGTTTATGAGTTAATCAAGGGATCAGGAAAGGACAGGGTGCAATTCAATGACAGAGAATATACGGGAGCGTTATGGGCTGGCAAGAGAGCGGATATATGGGTTGGGGAAAGAGGGCGGCATAGGGAATGCATATGGCGTTTATTTTTGCAGGACAGCGGTTTTTCTGCAGGAAGTGATGCAGGCTTATGAGGAAGCGCAAAGCGGGAGACTGTATGAAGCCTCCCTGGATGAGCTGCAGGAAAGGAATCAGAAGTTGTATAGGGACATCCTTCCGGGGAACTATGGGGAGAGCTATGGGAATCCGGCTTATGCTGTGAAAGCATTGGGGGAAGGTTACGGGCAGCTTTTGTCTTTTTTATATGCGGAGTTAAGAAGCATGATTGCTTTTGCCTATGAAAAGGATTTGTGGGAAATGACAATACGGATGGAGCTTTTCCTGGAAATCTTTACGGCATTTGCCTGTGCATGGGAAGAGGGGAAAGAGATGCCGGAATACGGATATCTTCAGCAGATTATTTATTGGTTTGTCAGCGATTACTCGGAGCTGTCATCGGAAAGGCGGCTGCGGGGCCAGCTTTGCCCGGAAGAAGACTTTGCTTTACGGATTATTATGGACAGCGATTTGACTGATTTAAGGTATCTGTATTATTTTGGGGAATATATTACGGAACAGGAGTTGGAAACGGCCAGGCATTTAAATTGTATGCCGGCGGAAGAAATCGGGAAGATAGCACGGGCTTATACGGAAGGGTACCGGATTGGTTTTGCTGTGTGCAATAAGGATATTTCCAAAAAGAAAACTGTAAATATCCAATATAGCTTAGGGTTTGAACGGATGATCCGGGAAGCTGTCCAAAATTTTGCGGCGATGGGCCTGCGGACTGCGATATACCGGGCAGGAACAAGCGTCCTCAGGGGAAAAAGCATTCGTAAAAATGGTTTTTTTGGAGCTGCGGCCAATAAACAATATGAATATGACCATAAGGAAGATGAAGCTCTTTATCTGGATGGACAGATGGTAAACCGCAGGCTGGAAGGAATGCGGGAGGCTTTTGTGCGTTTGAAGGAAGAGGCGGCGGTGTATGGCGGGCCGGCGGTAGTGGAAGTATTCGGGGAGGAGCCTTTTATACCGGAAATGAAGCCGGAAACCCTGAAACTTTCCGGGAAACAGCAGAAACTGGAGGTGGACTGCCGGGCTGCCTTTGTGGAGCTGCAGAATGAATATATAAAGGGAGAGGAGAGAAGCTTTACGATTATTGCTTTCCCGGTTCCGGCCATCGGTAAAAAATATAAGGAAATCTTCGACGCAACAGTCCGGATCAATACATTAGATTATAAACGCTGCCGGGATATCCAGCAGACGATGATCAATGTCCTGGACAAGGCCGATTATGTAACGGTAAAGGGAATGAGGGGGAACCGGACAGACTTAAAAATAAAACTGCATAAGCTGGACAACCCGGAAAAAGAAACCAATTTTGAAAACTGTGTGGCAGATGTGAATATTCCGGCAGGGGAGGTGTTTACTTCCCCCCGGTTAGAAGGTACGGAAGGGCTGCTGCATGTAAGCCGTGTGTTTTTAAACGGGATGGAATATAAAAATCTGGAAATCACATTTACGGATGGGATGATAAGCAGTTACAAGTGCATGAATTTTGCTTTGGAAAAAGAAAACAGGAAGTATGTGAAAGACAATGTAATGTTCCGGCATGATACGCTGCCTATGGGAGAATTTGCCATTGGGACCAATACGGCCGCTTATGCTATGGCAAAAAACTATGGAATCGGGGATAAATTGCCGATACTTATTGCAGAGAAAATGGGTCCTCATTTCGCAGTAGGGGATACTTGCTATTCCCATGAAGAGGACATGCTCACCTATAATCCGGACGGTAAGGCAATTACTGCCAGGGAGAATGAGGTGTCTGCACTGCGCAGGACGGACAGGGAGAAAGCTTATTTTGGCTGTCATACGGATATTACCATCCCATATGATGAGTTGGGGGAACTGGCGGCGGTGGATAAAGAAGGAAAGAAAGAAGTCATTATAAAAGAAGGAAGGTTTATCCTGAAAGGATGCGAAGAGCTAAACCTCCCGTTAGAAGAAGGGCTGAAATAGCTATGGCTGCGTTAAGCTTTTTTATCTTACAAATATTAAAATATTATAAAGATGAATAAAATATGGGTTGCGTATGGAAACATTTTTTAGTAAACTAAGAAATGGAAGAGTATGTAATATCTTTGGAAGGTTCCAAGATAATGAATATAAAGGAGAAATAGCTATGGCACAAGTGGGAATTGTAATGGGAAGCGATTCGGATATGCCGGTTATGGCAAAGGCTGCGGAGGTTTTGGACGAATTAGGGGTTTCTTACGAAATGAGGATTATTTCAGCGCACAGGGAACCGGAGACATTTTTTGATTATGCGAAGACTGCGGAAGAAAAGGGGTTTAAGGTGCTGATTGCAGGGGCCGGTATGGCGGCTCATCTGCCGGGGATGTGTGCGGCAATTTTCCCGATGCCGGTGATAGGCATCCCGATGCATACAACTTCTTTGGGGGGAAGAGATTCCCTTTATTCTATTGTCCAGATGCCTTCAGGAATCCCGGTGGCTACGGTGGCAATTAACGGCGGGGCAAACGCGGGCATCCTGGCAGCGAAAATCCTGGCGGTTTCTGACAAAGAACTGCTGAAACGCCTGAAAGACTATAGCTGTTCTTTAAAGGAAAGTGTACAGGCAAAAGACGAAAAGCTTCAGGAAACGGGATATAAGAATTATACAAAATAAAGCAGCGGTGAGGACGGAGAAAAAGATGATAAATTGAAATTTCCGATCTGCAGGTTTGTGTCTGTGCGGCGTCCACAAACTTGAAAGCCAAATAGGCTTTACGCAACAAAGCCGCACAGAAATGAGGAAAATATCATGGACTATAAAAAAGCCGGCGTAGATATTGAGGCGGGTTATCAATCGGTAGAATTGATGAAAAAATATGTAAAAGAAACGATGAGGCCGGAGGTGCTTGGCGGCTTGGGAGGTTTTTCGGGAGCTTTTTCCCTTGCTTCTATGAAGAATATGGAGAGGCCTACCCTGGTATCAGGGACAGATGGCGTGGGTACAAAGCTAAAATTGGCATTTTTATTGGATAAACATGATACGGTAGGGATTGACTGTGTTGCCATGTGCGTAAACGATATAGCATGTGCGGGCGGTGAACCTTTATTTTTCCTTGACTATATTGCCTGCGGCAAGAATTATCCTGAAAAAATCGCTACGATTGTCAAAGGCGTGGCAGAAGGATGCAAGCAGGCCGGTGCGGCATTAATTGGCGGCGAGACAGCGGAGATGCCGGGTTTTTATCCGGAGGAAGAATATGACTTGGCGGGTTTTGCGGCAGGGATTGTGGATGAAAAGGATCTGATTACCGGAAAGGGAATCAAACCGGGCGATGTCTTAGTTGGCATAGCTTCTTCCGGTGTACATAGCAATGGTTTTTCATTGGTAAGAAAAGTATTTGAGATGACAAAGGACAGCCTGAATACTTATTATCAGGAGCTGGGGAAGACTTTAGGCGAAGCGTTGATCGAGCCTACAAAGATTTACGTGAAGGCGTTAAAGGCCGTAAAAGAGTCCGGCATTACCATAAAAGGCTGCAGTCATATTACAGGCGGCGGGTTTTATGAAAATATTCCCAGGATGCTCCCGGAAGGCGTATGTGCGGCGGTGAAGAAAGACAGTTATGAAGTTCCTGCAATTTTTAAGCTTCTGCAGGAAAAGGGCGGGCTGGAAGAGAAAATGATGTATAATACTTATAATATGGGGATTGGCATGGTTCTGGCCTTGGAAAAAGGGCAGGAAGAAAAAGCCATGGAAGCGGTCAGGGCAGCCGGCGAGACGCCTTATGTAATAGGCCATATAGAAGCCGGGGAAAAAGGAGCCGTATTATGTTAAGGATTGTGGTATGCGTATCCGGTGGAGGGACAAATCTTCAAGCAATTATTGATAACATAAAAAGCGGGCGGATTAGAAATGCAGAAATTGTACAGGTAATCAGCAATAACCCGGATGCATATGCCTTAAAGCGGGCCGGGGAGAACAATATTCCAGGCATCAGCATTTCACCAAAAGACTATGAGGACAGAGAAGCTTTTAATGAGGCATTATTTGAGGCAGTAAAAAAAGCAAAGCCGGATCTTGTTGTACTGGCAGGCTTTCTTGTAAGGATCCCGGAAAAGATGACCGCGGAATATAGATACAAAATGATTAATGTCCACCCTTCCCTCATCCCTTCTTTCTGCGGAAAAGGTTACTATGGGCTGAAAGTGCATGAAGGGGTATTGAAGCGAGGGGTAAAAATAACAGGGGCAACGGTGCATTTTGTGGATGAAGGTATGGATACCGGGCCGATTATTTTACAGAAGCCGGTGGCAGTAGAGGAAGATGATACGCCGGAGAGACTGCAAAAACGGGTGATGGAACAGGCTGAGTGGATTCTTTTGCCGGAAGCCATTGATGCAATAGCAAATAACCAAGTGGAAATCAAAGACGGCAGATGCAGAATTGTAAAAAACAGAAAGGACAGGATCATTTCATGAAAGTATTAATCGTCGGAAGCGGAGGGAGAGAACATGCAATAGCGGCAAGCGTGGCGAAAAGTACGAAAGTGGATAAAATTTACTGCGCGCCGGGCAATGCCGGGATCGGCGAACTGGCGGAATGCGTGCCTATCGGCGCGATGGAATTTGATAAAATCGTTATGTTTGCAAAAGAAAAGAAGATTGATTTAACGATCGTAGGGATGGATGATCCTTTAGTGGGGGGCCTGGTGGATGAACTGGAAGCTGCGGGTCTGCAGGCTTTTGGGCCTAGGAAAAACGCGGCAATATTGGAAGGCAGCAAGGCATTTTCCAAGGATTTAATGAAAAAATACAATATTCCTACGGCAGCATATGAAAACTTTGATCATGCAGAAGCTGCAGAAGCTTATCTGGAAACGGCAAAATTCCCGGTAGTGCTGAAAGCGGATGGACTGGCTTTAGGAAAAGGGGTTTTAATCTGTAAGGATCTGCCGGAAGCAAAAGAAGGCGTAAAATCCATTATGCTGGATAAGAAATTCGGTTCTGCAGGCAATCAGATGGTTATTGAAGAGTTTATGACAGGGCGGGAAGTGTCTGTCCTTTCCTTTGTGGATGGGAAAACAATTAAGACAATGACTTCGGCCCAGGATCATAAGCGGGCCTTGGATGGCGATCAAGGGCCTAATACAGGAGGAATGGGAACGTTTTCACCCAGCCCGTTTTATACACAAGAGGTGGATGCATTTTGCAGAAAACATATTTATCAGCCGACGGTGGATGCTATGGCAGCAGAAGGAAGAGAATTTAAAGGCATTATTTTCTTTGGCCTTATGCTGACGGAAGACGGGCCGAAAGTATTGGAATATAATGCAAGATTTGGCGACCCGGAGGCTCAGGTAGTGCTTCCTAGGATGAAAAACGATATGATAGAGGTAATGCAGGCCTGCATAGACGGGAAGCTGGATGAAATTGATTTACAGTTTGAAGACAATGCAGCGGTCTGCGTCGTCCTTGCTTCAGAAGGATATCCGGTAAGCTATGAAAAAGGTTATGTAATTCATGGGTTGGACCGTTTTGATGAGAAAGAAGGATATTACTGCTTTCATGCCGGTACAAAAAGAGCAGAAGAAGGGATTGTCACAAATGGTGGAAGAGTTCTCGGCATAACCGCAAAAGGCAGGGATCTGAAAGAAGCAAGGGCAAATGCTTATGAGGCTGCCGAGTGGGTTACTTTTGAAAATAAGTATATGCGTCATGATATAGGAAAAGCAATCGAGGAGGTATAAGTACTATGGCTATGGATGCAGCGAGAAAAGAAGCTCTTAAAATGGAAGCATTGGGGATTACAAACTACAACAGGCCGTATGTATGCGATATATGCGGCGGAATGATGATATTTAAAGGCTGCGGGGAATATCAGTGCGAGGATTGCCATACGAAAGGCTACGATGATTACGGCAAGGTGCGCAATTATATTGAGCAGCATGCAGGAGCCAACTCCGCGGAGATTGAGTCAAAAACCGGCGTAAGCCAGAAATCAATCAGGCAGATGCTGAAAGAATCAAAACTGGAAATCACTTCTGATTCCGTAGCATTTATGAAGTGTGAATTTTGTGGGGAAAATATCCGTTCCGGCAGATTCTGCCAGAAGTGTGAAGTAACCTATCATAGAGAAAAAGAAAAACAGATGAAAGAGAAAATGAAAGGGTTTGGACTGGAGAATGAGGAAGAAAGAAGGGAGCGCCAGAAAGGTGAAAAGCGTTTCCTCCGCGAGGAATAAAGGATAGTTTTCTAAAATACGGTTCAGAGAGGAAGTACGGATGAGAATTTCATTAGGAAGAAAGTTATTAACCATAGTGCCAGGCATTGCTTTGGCCATAGCAATTTTTATGGGGATGTCAACAGTAAGCATGGCCTATCAGCCGACGGCAGGAATTGTTTCGGCAGCGGCGGCCAAGGTAAGGAAGGAGCCAAATACTTCCAGCGATGTAGTTGGAAGCCTGCTAAAAGGCAGCAGCGTTACCATTACAGATGAAGTAACGGACAGTGCAGGATCTGTATGGTATAAAGTGACAGTGGAAAGCAATACGGGTTATATCCGTTCGGACCTGCTGATTAAAGCAACGGTTTCTACACCGAATACCCAGACACAGACGGTGAACTTATCTGCCGCCTCCAGCAAACCGGCTGCAACTTCCGCCACGCCGATTGCAGAGACAAAAGCTTATGTGAACTATAAAAGCGTTGTAGTGCGCCAAGGAGCTTCCACTGACCATGAAATTATGGGTTCTGTAGTAGAAAATACACCGGTTATTATTACTGGGGAAGCAAAAGCGAATAATGGGAAGAAATGGTATCAGATCAGATATACGAATCAGTCTGGAAGAGAGGTCGTAGGTTTTGTAAGAGCGGATCTGCTGACAGTAGGGGATCCGCCAGCGGCATCTGCGCCTGAACAACCCAAGGAAGAACCGGCAGCGCCGGCAGAGGGGGAAGGCGGGGAGGAAGATCCTGCACAGCCCCCGGCAGAAGGGGAGGGCGGGGAAGAATCTGCCCCGGAGGAAACGCCGGCAGAAGAACCGGCTCCGGAAGAACCTCAGGTAAAACCGGATTATGAGATGGTATTTACCCAGAACGATGAAGGCGTGGAAGAATGGTTTTTATATGATAATATTAACGGGACAAGGCAGGCATTATCCAACCTTCAGGCAGCGGCGGAAGCTGGGGCAAATAAAGGGGAGGTTGACAGTGAGCAGCTTTCTACCCAGAAAATTATCATTATCGTTTTAGCCGTTGCAGTAGCCATCCTGGCTGTGACGGTGGTGTTGTTGCTGTTCAAAATAAAAGATTTGTACGGTGATGACGACTATGATGATGACGATGAAGAAGATGATGATGAAGATGACGACGAAGACGATGATGATGATGATGATGATGACGATGAAGCAGAAGAGAAGAAGCCGAAAAAAAGAACGATTGCCGATAATCTGAAAGCAGTGAATAATGCGGGAAGCGTCAAGATAGCCAGAGAGAAAGAGAAAGGAAATCTTACAATAAAGAATGTGGAGTATATCCCGGAAGAAGAACCTTTTGAACCGGGGAAACCTGTTGTATCACAGCCGAAAAGAAAAGCAAAGAATTTTCTGATTGATGATGATGAATTTGAATTTGAATTCCTGAATATGGATGACAGAGATTAAAATACGAAAAGATAGGGTATATGGGGACGCCTGTATACCCTATCTGTTTCCGGGAATACTTTTGGGTTGACAGGATGTAGCTGCTGTTATAATATTTGTATAACAAAAAGTTTTAATGGAGAGAAAGCAGTGCCGGAATATGATAATAGAAATTGATTTTAACAGCGATGAAGCGTTATATCTGCAGCTTAGGAACCAGATTATTTTAGGGATAGCCACTTCCAGGATCAGGGAGGGGGATGAGCTTCCTTCCGTGAGGCAGCTTGCGGGGGATATCGGCATAAATATGCATACAGTGAACAAGGCATATGCTGTTCTGAAGCAGGAGGGGTTTATAAAGGTGGACCGGCGCAGGGGGGCTGTGATTTCCATTGATGCAGACCGTATGCAGACGATAAGCGAGCTTCGTAAGGAATTAAAAGTTATTCTTGCAAAAGTAAGCTGCAAGAATATTTCCAGGGAAGAAGTACATGCTCTTATTGATGAAATATATGAAGATTATGGAGGAATCAATTGATGCAGCCACAGTTTACGGAAAAGGCAAGGACAGCCCTGCTGCTCTCAGAGAAAACGGCAGCGGGCTTAAGGCAGGGATATGTAGGGACGGAACATATTTTGGCAGGACTTTTGAAGGAGGGAACGGGAGTTGCGGCAAGAGTTCTTATAGATAACGGCGTGGAGGAAACGCAGCTTCTGGAGATGATACGGGAACTGATAACGCCGGATACAGGAGTGCTTGCAAAAGACAGGGACGGATACTCCCCAAGAGCAATGAAAGTACTGGAGGAAGCACACCGTCAGGCAGAACGTTTTGAAACAGAGCGGACAGGAACAGAACATATCCTGCTGGCCCTGCTTAAAGAAGGGGAGAATGTTGCAGTCAGGCTGCTGAACACTTTGGGGATATCTCTTCAGAAGGTTTACGTAGATACATTAATCGCTATGGGGCAGGACGGAGCATTATATAAAGAAGACCTGGCAAAAAAACAAAACGGGAGAAAAAAAGGCGGTGCATCTGTCCTGGAGCAGTATAGCCGTGATTTAACTGCTCTTGCACGGAAAGGGGAATTGGATCCTGTTATCGGGCGGGAAGAAGAAATTGGAAGGGTTATCCAGATATTGAGCAGGCGGACGAAAAATAACCCTTGCCTGATCGGGGAACCTGGAGTGGGGAAAACGGCTGTAGTGGAAGGGCTTGCTCTTAGGATCATAGAGGGTGAAGTTCCCCTTACAGTACAGGATAAACGCGTATTGACCTTGGATTTGTCAGGTATGGTTGCCGGGAGCAAGTACCGGGGAGAATTTGAAGAAAGAATTAAAAAAGTAATTAAAGAAGTGATATCCGACGGCAATGTAATCTTATTTATTGATGAGATGCATACCATTATCGGGGCTGGAGGGGCAGAGGGGGCAATTGATGCTTCCAATATTTTAAAACCGTCGCTGGCAAGAGGGGAAATCCAGATGATCGGCGCTACAACGATTTCAGAATACCGTAAATATGTGGAAAAGGATGCTGCTTTGGAACGCCGGTTCCAGCCAGTCAATGTAGAAGAGCCTTCCGAAAAAGAAGCAGTCCGTATTCTAAAGGGAATTGCAGGAAAATATGAAGAACATCATCATGTCACGATACAGGAGGATGCTATAGAGGCGGCAGTGAAGCTTTCTGTCCGGTATATTAATGACAGGAATCTGCCGGATAAGGCGATTGATTTAATTGATGAAGCGGCAGCGGCGCTCCGCCTTAAGACGATGCACGTGCCGGATAAGATGAAAGAGGTAGCGGAGCAGATTGCTAAAATTGATGTCCAGATAGAACGCTCGATCCGGATGGAGGCTTTTGGCCAGGCTGGGGAACTAAAACGCAGCCAGGATGCACTGATGAAAAAGTATGCCAGGATGAAGCAGCGGTTTGATAAGAACCAGAAGGAACGCAAGTATGTCGTGGGTGAAAATGAAATTGCAGAAGTAGTAGCGATGTGGACGAAAATACCGGTGAAAAAACTGGCAGAGAAGGAAAGCGAACGATTGCTTAAGCTGGAGTCCATTCTCCATCAACGTGTCATTGGGCAGGACGAGGCGGTATCCGCAGTGGCGAAGGCTATCCGCAGAGGCAGGGTCGGCCTGCAGGATCCAAACCGGCCGATTGGTTCTTTCCTCTTTCTAGGTCCTACCGGTGTAGGAAAGACGGAACTGAGCAAAGCGCTGGCAGAGGCTATGTTTGGATCGGAGAATGCTTTAATCCGCGTGGATATGTCCGAGTATATGGAAGGGCATTCCGTATCGAAAATGATAGGATCCCCTCCGGGCTATGTAGGATTTGATGAAGGAGGGCAGCTCAGTGAGAAAATAAGGAGAACCCCTTATTCGGTTGTTCTTTTTGATGAAATTGAAAAGGCTCACCCTGATGTTTTCAATATACTGCTTCAGGTGCTGGATGACGGGCATATCACGGATTCTAAGGGGAGGAAGGTTAATTTTAAGAATACAATTTTGATTATGACTTCCAACGCAGGGGCGCAAAGAATTGTTGACCCAAAGAATCTTGGTTTCTCTGTCCAGTCGGATGACAAGAAAGATTATGATAAGATGAAGTCCGGTGTGATGGAAGAAGTAAAGCGTTTGTTTAAACCGGAATTTATTAACCGCATTGATGAAATTATGGTATTTCACCCGCTGCAGAAAGAAAATATGAAGCAGATTACCGCACTGCTTTCCAGGAACCTGGCAAAGCGGTGCAAGGAACAGATGGACATTGACCTTGTCCTGACTTCTGCCTTAAAAGAATTTATTGTAGAGGAATATTCGGATAATAAAATGGGGGCAAGGCCTTTAAAACGTGCAATACAGACAGTGATAGAAGATGCATTGGCAGAAGAAATACTGGCCGGGCGTATCAAACGGGGAGATAATGTAAGCGTAGGAATCAGGGAGAAAAAAGTGGTTTTTCATAACAAAAAATTAGTGGATTAAATGGAAAAAATATATTATACTGTAGTATAGAATGCGTAGAAAAGGAAAGCGCATAAGAGGTTTAGGAGGACATAAGAAATGGCAGTGGTGGAAGAATTACTCCGTGGCGAAGACGGAGGGGCGATCAGTTTTGGCAACCACAAACTGGAAGAAAAAGCGAAATTAGAGGATTTTGAATTCGGCGGGGATTTGTGGAAAGTAAAGACCTATAAGACGATGACAAAGCTTGAAAAGAATGGGATGTTTGTTTATGAATCAGTGCCTGGAACAAGCGTCAACGGTTTTAAAGAGACACAGGACGGCATTTGTTTTATGGCGGAAGGCAGTGAAGATGCCCAGATTACCGTAGGGCTTCAGGACGAGACGGAATATGAAGTATTTATCAATAATGAAAGTATCGGTAAAATGCGTACAAATTTGGGAGGGAAACTCAATTTAAGCGTGGAGCTTGCGGGAGCCGGGGAAGTAAGCGTCAGAGTGGAAAAATAAGCAACTGTTTGATCCGTGTGCAGGCGCCTGTATTTGGCCTATTGCCTATGGGATTAAATCGTTCTGAAAGCGGGACAGTCATCTATATATGAAAGTCCCGTTTTTTTTCGCCTAAAAGATCTGGCCTATCCGCGGGATGCCGGAAGGCGCCGGCGCAGATGCACGCAGGACAAAAGCAGCGTTGCCGGAAAATTTGGATGAAGAAGTGTATGAAAGGCGCTTTTCCCATCGGTATTTTCAGGCAGGAATATACAACAATGGGGGATATGAAGTGGCAAAGACTAAGAATGCAACCGTATTTTTTTGTCAGGAGTGCGGGTATGAATCTGTAAAATGGATGGGGCAATGCCCCGGGTGCAAAGCATGGAATTCTTTTGTGGAAGAAAAAATCGGTGCGGGTATGAAAATGGCAGGAAGGAACGGAAAAGCAGGAAGAGACCTGCAAGGGGCAAAACCGGCAAAGCTTTCCGATGTGTCCATGGATAAGGAGGAAAGAACCAGTACGGGGATAGAAGAATTAGACCGGGTACTGGGCGGGGGGATCGTGCCGGGTTCTTTAACGTTAGTGGGCGGGGATCCGGGCATCGGGAAGTCCACTCTTTTGCTCCAGGTATGCCAAAAAATGGAAAATAGGGGACATGAAGTATTATATATATCCGGCGAGGAATCTTTAAAACAGATAAAAATCAGGGCGGAACGTATTGGCGGGTTCGGCGACCGCCTGCTGCTGCTTTGTGAAACCAATCTGGATATCATAAAAGAGACGATACACCATTTAAAGCCACAGGCGGTGATTGTTGATTCCATACAGACGATGTACAGTGAAGAAGTGTCATCGGCTCCGGGAAGCGTTTCCCAGGTAAGGGAAGCTACCGGTGTATTTTTGCAGATAGCCAAGGGGCTGAATATTTCTATTTTTATTGTTGGCCATGTGACAAAGGAAGGGACGGTAGCCGGTCCCAGGGTATTGGAACATATGGTGGACACTGTATTATACTTTGAAGGGGACCGCCATGCATCCTATCGTATACTCCGTGGAGTGAAAAACAGGTTTGGCTCTACGAATGAGATAGGCGTATTTGAAATGCGGGAAGAAGGGCTTAAGGAAGTAAAAAACCCGTCAGAATTTATGCTGGACGGGAAACCGGAAGACGCCAGCGGTTCGGTGGTAGCATGTACTATGGAAGGGACCCGTCCAATGCTGATAGAGATTCAGGCGCTTGTCTGCGGCAGCAATTTTGGAATTCCGAGAAGACAGGCCACTGGAACGGATTTTAACAGGGTGAATCTGCTGATGGCCATATTGGAAAAAAGGGTGGGGCTTCCTCTTTCCGGCTGTGATGCGTACGTGAACCTGGCCGGAGGAATGAAAATTGTGGAGCCGGCCATTGACCTTGGGATTGTTATGGCAATTGTTTCCAGCTATAAAAACCGTATTGTGGATGAAAAAATGATTGTATTTGGTGAAGTGGGATTAAGCGGGGAAGTACGCGCCGTAAGCATGGCGCAGCAACGCCTGCAGGAGGCGGCGAAGCTGGGTTTTGCAACTTGTATGATGCCGGCTGTCTGCATGAAAGGAATGAAGAAAGTGGATGGAATGAAAGTGATTGGCGTAAAATCCGTGCAGGATGCTATTAAACTCATATAAAGACTGAAATGAAGGAAGTGGGAATGCGATGAGAAATTTGTTGGTATATTTAAAAAGGTATAAAAAAGAAACGGCGCTGGCGCCGCTTTTTAAGATGCTGGAGGCTTCTTTTGAATTGCTGATTCCTCTTGTGATGGCGCAGATCATTGACCGGGGGATTGCGCAGGAAGACAGAGGGCTTATTTTTCAGATGTGCCTGATTATGATATCGCTAGGGATAATCGGGCTGGTTTGTTCCATTACTGCCCAGTATTTTGCAGCCAAGGCAGCAGTGGGATTTTCGGCCGAATTAAAACATTCTCTTTTTGACCATATACAATCGCTTTCGTTTTCAGAAATAGACACGATAGGGACATCTACGCTTATTACGAGGATGACCAGCGATGTCAATCAAGTGCAGTCCGGGGTCAACTTAGTGCTTCGTTTATTCCTGCGTTCCCCCTTTATCGTTCTTGGGGCAATGGTAATGGCTTTTACGATTGACGTCAAGGCGGCTATGGTATTTGCAGTGACGATTCCGCTGCTTTGCGTTGTTGTATTCGGGATTATGCTGATCAGTATGCCTTTATATAAAAAAGTCCAGACTTTGTTGGATAAAATTTTAGGGATTACAAGGGAGAATCTTACGGGAGCCAGGGTAGTGCGGGCGTTTAATAAGGAAGAGACAGAAATAGAGCGTTTTATGGAGGGGAATGAATCCCTGACTAAAATGCAGATGTTTGTAGGCAGGATTTCTGCATTGATGAATCCGGTAACGTATATTATTATTAACGGCGCGGCGGCTGCACTGATCTGGACAGGCGCCTGGCAGGTAGAAAATGGGCATATTACCCAGGGAGAAGTGGTGGCTTTGGTGAACTACATGTCGCAGATATTAGTGGAGCTGATTAAACTGGCGAATCTGATCATTACAGTTACGAAAGCATTTGCCTGTGCAAACCGCATTGAGGCAGTATTTGAAACAAAACCAGGGCTTGCTTCGGCTTCCGGAAGTATGCCGGATGAAAAAATGGAGCCGGAAGAGGCGGTCAGCTTTGAACATGTGAGCCTGATTTACCAAAATGCCGGGGAGGAATCCTTGACAGATATTCATTTTAAAGTGCGTAAAGGGCAGACCGTTGGAATTATTGGCGGGACTGGATCAGGGAAGTCTTCCATTGTCCATCTGATACCCAGGTTTTATGATGCGGCGGCAGGGAGCGTAAAGGTGAATGGGATTGACGTAAAGGAATATCCTTTGGAGGAATTAAGGGAAAAAATCGGCATGGTTATGCAGAAAGCTGTTTTGTTTCAAGGGACAGTGAGGGAAAATCTGTTATGGGGAAAAGAAGACGCTACAGAGGAAGAAATGTGGAGGGCTTTGGAAATTTCCCAGGCGAAGGAATTTGTGGAGACAAAAGAAGGAAAGCTGGATGCCAGGATTGCACAAGGAGGGAAAAATCTTTCCGGGGGACAGAAGCAGAGGCTTACGATTGCCCGGGCATTGATCCGCAAACCTCAAATCCTTATTCTGGATGACAGCGCATCGGCCCTGGACTTTGCTACCGATGCTAAACTGAGAAAGGCGCTTAGGGAAATGGAAAAAGAACTGACGGTATTTATCGTATCCCAGAGGGCTTCTTCCATACAATATGCAGATATCATTATTGTTATGGATGACGGCCGGATAGCCGGAACCGGCACCCATAAGGAACTGCTGGAAAACTGCGGGGTATACAGGGAAATTTATGATTCTCAGTTTCAAAAGGAGGGCAGGGGGCAATGAGCGGCAGAAACAGGAAAAAAGAAATTTTTTGGAAAGTGATGGGATATATCAGGAGATATTGGGTCTATTTAGGCGTCTCCATATTTATGGCAGCCATTACGGTGGCGTTGACTTTATACGTACCCGTATTGACAGGGGATGCGATTGACCTGATTATTGATAAAGGGCTGGTGGATTTTCAGGGCATTATGGATATTCTTGTAAAAATGGCTATAACCGTAGGAGCTACGGCGGCAGCGCAATGGCTGATGAATGTGTGCAACAATAAGATGACTTACGGGATTGTCCGGGATATCAGGGATGAGGCTTTCCGTAAAGTAGAGAAACTCCCCTTAAAATATATTGATTCCCATTCTTACGGCGAAGTGGTCAGCAGGGTGATTGCGGATGTAGATCAGTTTGCCGATGGGCTGTTAATGGGATTTACCCAGTTGTTTACCGGGGTTGTGACGATTCTTGGAACATTGGCGGTTATGCTGACCATTCATCTGGGAATTACGGCAGTAGTTGTCTGTATTACTCCGGTATCCTTTCTGGTGGCAAACTTTATTGCAAAGAAAACCTATCATATGTTTAAGCTGCAATCCGAGACAAGAGGGGAGCAGACGGCATTCATTGATGAGATGGTAGGAAATCAGAGGGTAGTGCAGGCATTCGGATATGAAGATAAGGCAATGGGCCGTTTTGACGAAATCAATGGAAGGCTGCAGGAATGTTCGTTGAAAGCAATATTTTTCTCTTCCATCACTAATCCGGCCACACGTTTTGTCAATAGTCTTGTATATACTGGAGTAGGGATTACCGGGGCATTGTTGGCTATCCAGGGGAAAATCAGCGTGGGGACGTTATCCTGTCTTCTGACTTATGCTAACCAGTATACGAAGCCTTTTAATGAAATTTCCGGCGTGATTACGGAGCTGCAGAATGCCTTGGCCTGTGCGGGAAGGATTTTTGAACTGATAGAAGAAGAACCTCAGGTTCCCGATGCGGAAGATGCTTTGGAACTGAAAGATGTGAAAGGGAATGTGGCATTGAAAGATGTTTCTTTTTCTTATGTACCGGATAAAAAACTGATCCAAGGATTTCATTTGCAAGTGAAACCGGGGCAGAGGGTAGCCATTGTAGGGCCGACTGGCTGTGGGAAAACGACCATTATTAATCTTTTGATGCGGTTTTATGATGTGGATAAGGGAAGCATACAAGTGGAAGGAACAGATATCAGGCAGATTACAAGGAAGAGCCTGCGTACCTCTTACGGGATGGTATTGCAGGAAACATGGTTGAAAGCAGGGACTGTCCGGGACAATATTGCGATGGGGAAGCCGGATGCGTCACAGGAAGAAATTATTGCGGCGGCCAAGGCGGCTCATGCCCACAGCTTTATTAAACGTATGCCAAAAGGATATGATACGGTAATTACAGAGGACGGCGGCAACCTTTCCCAAGGACAGAAGCAGCTTTTATGTATTACCAGGGTAATGCTCTGCCAGCCGGATATGCTGATATTGGATGAAGCTACCTCATCAATTGATACAAGGACAGAACTGAAGATACAAAATGCATTTGCCAAACTGATGGAAAACAGGACCAGTTTTATTGTCGCCCACAGGCTTTCGACAATCCAGGAGGCGGATATTATACTTGTGATGAAAGACGGAAATATTATTGAACAGGGGAATCATGAATCGCTGCTGGCAGAGGACGGATTCTACGCAGAACTGTATCATAGCCAGTTTGCCTGCTGATGTTTATTTCCGCTTCAGGGTAAAGAGAAAGTCCAGTTCTTCCTCTTTGTAATGGAAGAAACAAAGATAAGCGAAAAAGGCCATTCCAATGCAGACATAGCAGTCGGCTACGTTGAATTTGGGGAAGTCGATGGGGACGAAATAAATGAAATCTATCACATAGCCGTTGAGAACCCTGTCGGCCAAATTACCAATTCCGCCGCTGATAATGAGAAGCAGGGCAGCTTTCAGAGGGAAGTAATGTTCTGCTTTTTTTTCCGGTATCTGCAGATATTTCAGGATAAGGAAAAGCATAGCGATGGCGGTTACCGTGATGAGGAAGCTTTGCTTTCCCATAAAAGAACTGAAGGCGGCCCCCGTATTTTCTAAATAGGAAAACTCCAGGATGCCGGGGAAAAGGGGGTAATCCGCCTGGTTTTTTAGGCGGCTGGCAGCGAAAAGCTTTGTGGACTGATCCAGGAAAATAAGTAATAATGCGGCAGCAATAGGGCATAATTTTTTCAGCGTCTGTTTCATAAGATATGTTCCTTTCTCTGATTGACAGTCTTAGGCAAACGGGAATTTTATTCCGGTAAAGGCGATTCCATTGGTTTGGCAGTTTCGCATAGATAAATCCAAGAAAAAGGCACTGACAAAATCAATTATCAGTGCCTTGCCTTGCAATGAACAGGGGCAGTAGGAATCGAACCCACATCGATGGTTTTGGAGACCACTGTTCTACCTTTGAACTATGCCCCTATTAGCTGCTTTTAACCGCCGAAAATTATTATAGCATAAAGGGTAAGGGATGGCAAGGAAAAAAATGAAAATTTATGTTTTATAACAGGAAAACCTCCCGGGGAAAGAACCTGCAAAGGCTTTGGCGGGCATGGGAAGGATGCTTGCGCGGCAGTGAAGATTATGATAGTATACAAAAGAAAAAAGCTGCAAAAGAGCGGATGAATGAAAAGGGAAAGAAGGAGGAAACAATATGCTGGAAGCAGGAACAAAAGCGCCGGGGTTTTCATTGCCTGACCAGAATGGGAAAATTCATACATTGGAGGAGTATAAGGGCAAGAAAGTGATTTTATATTTTTATCCGAAGGATAATACGCCAGGATGCACAAAACAGGCATGCGGATATTCCGAGAGGCTGCCTCAGTTTACGGAAAAAGGAGCCGTTGTAATCGGTATCAGTAAAGATACAGTAAAATCGCATAAAAATTTTGAAGAAAAGCAGGGGCTGCGGTTTACGATTCTGTCAGATACAGAATTAACGGCTATTAAGGCTTATGATGTATGGCATGAGAAGAAAAATTATGGGAAGGTATCCATGGGTGTTGTGCGTACTACTTATCTGATTGATGAAAACGGTATAATTATCAAGGCAAATGATAAAGTGAAGGCAGCAGATGATCCTGAGAAAATGCTGGGTGAAATGGAGTGAAAATTATCTTATCCCCGGCAAAAAAGATGAATGCCATCCCGGATACGTTAGCGTATATGGGCTTGCCGGTATACCTGGAATATACGGAAAAGATTTTGGGATGGATGAAGAAAAAACCTTATGAAGAATTGAAAGGGCTTTGGAGGTGCAATGATAAAATTGCAAGGCAGAATGCCGAGCGTCTTAAATCTATGGATCTGCGGAAAGGATTGACGCCGGCAGTGCTTTCCTACGAAGGGATTGCTTACCAATATATGGCTCCGGCAGTGTTTGAAGACGGGCAGTTTGATTATGTACAGGAGAATTTACGTATTTTGTCCGGATTTTATGGTGTGCTGAAACCGATGGACGGGGTAACGCCGTACCGGCTGGAAATGTCCGCTAAGGCGGGAATCGGGGATGCCAAGGACTTATATGAACTATGGGGCAGCCTGATCTATGAACAGGTAAGAGATGAAAGCGGTATTATTATTAATTTGGCCTCAAAGGAATATTCTAAGTGCGTGGAAAAATATTTAACTGGAAGCGATATTTATATTACTTGCCTGTTTGGTGAAATAGAGGATGGAAAACTGACAGTAAAAGGAACCTATGCAAAAATGGCAAGAGGCGAGATGGTTCGTTTTATGGCGGAAAGGAAGATTAAGCAGCCGCAGGAAATCAAAGAATTTAGCTGTCTTGGCTATGAATTTAAGGAAGAACTTTCAACGGATACCGAGTATGTATTCGGAAAGCCTGGAAAGGAAAAGAAAATAGTTTGACCGCCCCGGCCCATATTGTCTGTCACATTCCTTTTTGCCGCTAATATACTATCTTATAAGAAGAATGAGGAGATAGTAAATTTGGAAGAAAAAGGAAAAACTTTTACTAATGGGTGCAGTTTTTCAGGAATCAGGCCATTTATGGCGGATCTGCCATATCCTCCGGTACAAGTGGAAGGAAAAAACCAGGCATATGCGGATTTGCTTAGTGCAGATTATTGCGGCGCTGTTTCGGAACTATCTGCAATTACTCAATATATTAACAATGAAAACCGTTTATCCTGTGAAAATTGTTCTATGGCAAAAACTCTTCTGGGAATTGCCATGGCTGAGATGATGCACTTACAGAAACTGGGGGAACTGATTGTTTTGCTGGGCGGAGATATTGACTTTGCGGCAAAACAGCGGAACGGGAAGCGTAAAATGTGGACGCCGGAGTATCTGGACATACCGGGGAATGCCGGAAAAATGCTGCTTGCAGATGTAGAAGCGGAAAAAGCAGCCATCCGTCAATATGAAATGCATATAAAAATGATAAATGATGTCTGTGTTGCGAATATGCTGGAAAGGATTATTATAGACGAAGAGTACCATATTATGCTGCTCAGGTCTCTTTTACAGGAAATGAGATAAAAGAACAGGCGGGAGTATACAAAATGCTCAAAAATGTGATTTCTTTTTTATAGGAAAACACGAAGACAATAACATTGACTTCTGTTCTATATTATGATATCGTGTTAATAGCTAGGATGGTGATTGTAAAACAAGCCAAACCTATATGTGGAAATACTTCTTGGAATTTAGTTTTCAAGGTCTATTTATGCATATAGGTTTTTTTGTGCAATAGGGTGATTCCGCAGATGCCTTTTTATGATAGAATGGGAGACGGTTATGAGGATATTTAAGATTCTGAACAATAATGTGGCAGTGGTCATGGATGAAAACGGGCAGGAAAAAATTGTTATGGGCCGGGGCATCTGCTATAAGAAAAAGGCAGGGGACGATATCCGGGACGGAGAGGTGGATAAGACATTTTTTCTTTCTGCAGCGGATATCAGCAATAAATTTCAGGAATTGATTCAGGATATTCCAATAGAACATATCGCAGTGGGGGAAGAAATTATCGCTAAAGCAGGGCAGAAGCTTGGAAAAAAGCTGAATGACACCGTTTATATTTCCCTGATCGACCATGTACATACTTCCATTATCCGTTTTCTGGAAGGGATCACGGTGAAAAATGTTTTATTATGGGATATCCGGAGGTTTTATAAGGAAGAATTCCGGATTGGGCTTTGGGCCTTGGATCTCATCCAGGAAAAATGCAAAGTACAGCTTCCTGAAGACGAAGCCGGATTTATTGCCCTGCATTTGGCAAATGCCCAGATGGATCAGGAAAATATGCACAATATGTATGAAATTACAAGAATTATACAGGAGGTTTCCAACCTCGTGAAATATTGCTTTAAAATAGATTTTGACGAGGATGATGTATATTATTTCCGTTTTATTACACATTTAAAATTTTTTGCCCAACGCCTGGTGGAACAGAGAATTTACAAGGAAGATGATATGGAAGACCTATGGGAAGTAATAAAAGGAAAGTATCCGGAGTCTTATCATTGTGTAGAGAAAATAACCAAATTCATCGGGTCGAAATACAACTACAATCTGTCAAAAGAAGAGCAGCTTTATCTGACGATTCATACAGAGCGTGTGGTGAATAAAAGCGGCCATTAACCTTTCATATTATGAAAATGCCGGGAAACCGAAGAAAAAAAACCGGTTATCACAAGTATGTATGCCAGGATGGTGACATTCAGTTGGCCAAACCTTCATAAAAATATAAAATTTATTTGGAGGAAAAAAACATGGGTAAGTATGGAGAACTGGCAAAAGAAATTGTAAAACATGTAGGAGGGAAAGAAAACGTCAGCAGTTTGACGCACTGTATTACAAGGCTCCGCTTTAAGCTGAAGGACGAAGGAAAAGCGGAGGACGATGTGATAAAGAACATGGACGGGGTAGTAACTGTCATGAAAAGCGGAGGGCAGTATCAGGTAGTCATTGGGAATCATGTGCCGGAAGTTTATGCGGATGTGATGCCGCTGCTTGGATTGGAAGAAGGAGGTGCAAACCAGGAAGAGGATGCGCCGAAAGGGAGTCTTTTTAACCGGGCGATTGATGCTATCTCCGGGATTTTCCAGCCGATTCTTGGGATTATGGCCGCATGTGGTATGGTAAAAGGGCTAAACGCATTGTTTGTTGCGATAGGGTTATATACGGATGCCGGGGGAGGGTATCTGGTGTTAAATGCAATCGGTGACGGGCTGTTTCATTTTATGCCTCTGTTCTTAGGGTATACGGCAGCGAAAAAATTCCAGTTAAAACCCATGATTGGCCTGGTAACCGGCGCAATCATGTGTTATCCGGCTGTGCAGAATAGTGCGCTGTCCCAGGGCGGGGAGGCTTTGTATACGCTGTTTGCAGGAACTATGTTTGAATCGGCAGTGTATACGGAGTTTTTCGGGATACCGATGATTGCCATGGATTACACAGGGACGGTAATCCCTGTTATCTTTGTGGTATATTTTGCTTCCAAATGTGAAAAGTTTTTCAGCAGATATATTCCTGACTTAGTGAAGTTTTTCTTTGTACCGATGCTTACTTTGCTGGTGGCAATCCCGGCAGGCTTTTTACTGATTGGACCGTTTGCTTCCTTTGGTTCTGCGGTGATTGCCAAAGGGGTTATGACAATCCGCAGCTTTAGCCCGATGCTGGCCGGCGCGGTTGTCGGGCTGACGTGGCAGATCCTGGTTATTTTTGGTCTTCATTGGGGATTTATCCCGGTTTATATCAATAATATCCTGACGAATGGTTACGATAATGTTATGATGCCGTTTTTTGCATGTACGTTTGCAACATCGGCGGCTGTATTGGCGATTTTCTTTAAAACAAAAAATAAACAGCTTAAGGAAATGGCCCTGCCGAACTTTATTTCCGGTATTTTCGGCGTAACGGAACCGGCGATCTACGGGATACTGCTTCCCTTAAAAAAACCATTTATAATAAGCTGTATTGCTGGCGGAATCGGCGGCGGTTTTTACGGGGCATTTAATTTCCGTAAATTTATGATGGGAGGCATGGGGATTTTTGAATTCCCGGCAATGATTGAACCGGACGGAAGCATGGGGAACCTGATTGTGGCGGTTTTAGGCGTGGTGATTACAATGGTAATTGCTTTTGTAGCAACGATGATTTTTTATAAGGAAAAGGACGGGGAAAACGAAAAAGAACTACCGGAAGAGGAAAAAAGGGAAAGCGGGGCAAAAGGAGCTGCGGAAACTTCCGGTATGCTCA
Source organism: uncultured Lachnospiraceae bacterium (assembly GCA_910576535.1). Lineage (GTDB taxonomy): Bacteria > Bacillota > Clostridia > Lachnospirales > Lachnospiraceae > Kineothrix. The sequence goes on from CAJTKK010000002.1 coordinate 45,728, forward strand.
GGAAGCTGGAAATTGGAAGCCCCATGAAAGGAAAAGCCATGGAACTGGCATCCATCAAAGACGACGCTTTTGCATCCGGGGTGCTTGGGAAAGGAGCCGCAATATTGCCGGAGGAAGGAAAGGTTTTTGCGCCGGCAGACGGCGAAGTGACAGCATTGTTCCCTACCTTGCATGCAATTGGCATAAAGACGGAAGAGGATGTGGAAATATTGATTCATATCGGGCTGGATACGGTACAACTAAACGGGGAGGGCTTTGAGTCCATGATCCGGTGCGGCGACAAGGTGAAAAAGGGGCAGCTTCTCATTACCTTTGATAAGGAATGGATAGAAGGAAAAGGATATTGCCTGGAGACCCCGGTGATTATTACAAATTCCGATGACTTTTTGGATGTAGTGGAAATGGCGGAAGGCGAAGTCCGGCCAGGAGACAGTTTAGTGAAAATATTGAAATAATGATTTTAGGACGGAGGCATAACGATGGGATTTTCAAAGGATTTTCTCTGGGGAGGCGCTTCGGCGGCAAACCAGTGTGAAGGCGGCATAGATGAAGGGGGAAGAGGGCTGGCGAATGTGGATGTCTGCCCGGCAGGGGCGGACAGAAACGCGGTGATTACCGGGCATAAAAAAATGCTGCGGATGGACGGCAGTCATAGATATCCGGCAGCGGAGGCGGTTGATTTTTATCACCGCTTCCGGGAGGATATCCGCCTGTTTGGGGAAATGGGGTTCAAAGTTTACCGGATGAGCATTGCATGGACGAGGATATTCCCCCATGGGGATGAAGAAGAGCCAGAAGAAGAGGGGCTGCGCTTTTACGAAGATGTATTTAAAGAATGCAGGAAGTACGGCATACAGCCGTTGGTAACGATTTCCCATTTTGACTGCCCGGTTTATCTGATTGAGCGCTACGGGGGATGGAGGAACCGCAAAATGGTTGATTTTTATCTGCATTTATGCCGGATCCTGTTTACGCGGTATAAAGATTATGTGACGCATTGGCTGACGTTTAACGAGATCAATATGATATTGCATGCACCGTTTATGGGGGCAGGGCTTTGCTTTGAAGAAGGGGAGGATGAGGAAAAGACAAAATACCAGGCGGCGCATCATGAATTAGTGGCCAGTGCACTTGCTACGAAACTGGCTCATGAGGTGAACCCGGAGAATAAAGTAGGATGCATGTTTGCAGCAGGCAGCGTTTATCCGTATAGCTGCAGGCCGGAGGATGTATGGGAAGCCTTGCTGACTGATCAGGAGAATTATTTTTTTGTGGATGTGCAGTCAAGGGGATATTACCCGTCCTATGCCGTAAAACGGCTGGAAAAAAGAGGCGTATTCCCCCAAATGCAGCCTGAGGATAAAGATATATTAAGGCAGTATCCGGTGGATTTTATTTCCTTTTCTTATTATAACAGCAGATGTATTGCGGCATCCAAAGAGCAGGAAAAGGCGGAAGGCAACTTGTTCCAGTCGGCGAAAAACCCTTATTTAAAGTTCAGCGGCTGGGGATGGCCGATAGATCCGCTGGGGTTTAGAATCACATTGAATGAAATTTATGACCGTTATCAAAAACCAATGTTCGTAGTAGAAAACGGGCTGGGGGCAGCAGACTGTCCGGATGGGGAAGGTTATGTAGAGGATGATTACCGGATTGAATATCTCCGGGAACATATCCGGGCGATGAGGGCAGCAGTAGAGGAAGATGGAGTAGACCTGATGGGATATACCTCGTGGGCGCCCATTGACTTGATCAGCGCAGGGACCGGGGAAATGAAAAAGCGGTATGGATTTGTTTATGTTGATAAACAGGAAGACGGGAGCGGCACGCTGGAAAGGATAAAGAAGAAATCTTTTTATTGGTATCAGCATGTAATCAAAACGAATGGGGAAGAATTATAAGGACAAGGTAAGGGATGAAGCAGAAAGTATATGAATATGAGGCTGAAATTTATAAAGCGGACAGGGCAGGGGGCGCTTATGTAGCATTCCCTTATGATATCAGGGAAGAATTTGGGAAAGGGCGCGTAAAGGTACATGTTACTTTCGACGGGGAGCCATATGACGGCAGTATTGTCAATATGGGGGTAAAAAATGCAGATGGCAGTATCTGTTATCTTATCGGCCTGCGGAAAGATATCCGTGCTAAAATAGGAAAACAGCCGGGGGATAAAGTTTTTGTAAGGGTAAAAGAACGGGAGTAGGTTTCCCGTATCAAAAGCCCTGTTTGGAAATAATACCAGATAAATTTGTGCAAAGAATTAGGCAAAATCCTATTGCGCAATATATCAGGCAGCATTTCCAAACAGGGCTTTTGACATTTGGATCAATATTGTATAAAATAGTTCTAAAAAGAACAAAAAGGAGGAGGGACATGTTGCCGGTAAACCCATGGGAACATCACAATGCGATAAAAACATTGTATACCAGATGTATGGAACCTGTCTGCGCAAAACATAGAATAACCCGCATGGAACTGGATATTTTGTTGTTCTTGGCCAATAATCCTCTTTTTGACACGGCGTCCGATATCGTGGAAATCAGATATTTGTCTAAATCCCAGGTTTCCGCTGCCGTAAAAGAACTGGAAAGGAAAGGGCTGATAGAGAAAGGGTATCTGGATGGGAACCGGAAAACCATGCATTTGGGTATTAAGAAAAAAGCCTCCGGCATGATAGAGGACGGAAAGGCGGCGCAGGAAAGGTTTCTCCGGATTATGTTCCAAGGAATACCGGAAGAAGAAATAGAAAGGATGAAAAAGTGGAACGGGTTTATTCTGGGAAATATACACCGCCACTTAAAGGAGGAGACGGAATGATGTATAAACTTCTAATATGTTTTATTGCTGGAATTGGGGCAGGGCTTGGCACTGGTTTTGCGGGCATGAGCGCCGCTGCGGTAATCAGCCCTATGCTGATTGCCTTTTTAGGGCTTCCGGCTTATGAGGCGGTTGGGATTGCGCTGGCCAGCGATGTTTTGGCCAGTGCAGTGAGTGCATATACTTATGGTAAAAATAAAAATTTGGATATCCGTAACGGCTTTGTAATGATGATTATGGTTTTGCTGTTTACGCTTTTTGGAAGCTGGATTGCAAGTTTAGTTCCGAATGCCGCTATGGGGAACTTTTCGGTATTTATGACACTGCTGCTGGGAATTAAATTCATGGTAAAACCGGTTATGGCAACGAAAGAGTCTATGAGGGCGGCGGATGCCGGGAAACGGATCATCCAGTCCGCAGCAAGCGGAATGGCAGTAGGTTTTATTTGCGGGTTTATCGGCGCAGGGGGCGGCATGATGATGCTTTTGCTCTTAACGGGCGTGCTTGGCTATGAACTGAAAACAGCAGTGGGAACCAGTGTGTTTATTATGACATTTACTGCGTTGACAGGGGCAGTGAGCCATTTTGCCATTGGCGGGATGCCGGACATCTTATGCCTGGTTTTTTGCGTGCTTTCCACTCTTTTATGGGCGAGAATTGCCGCTAAATTTGCAAATAGGGCAAGCGCAGCGGTACTAAACCGTGCGGTAGGCGCAGTGCTTTCGGTTCTGGGAATTGCCATTTTGGCGGTAAGCTGTTTGGATTAAAAGGGAATCTCCAGGATTTTATGAACCGTTTTTTATAAAATCCGGCTTTATTCCTTTGAAGAGGAATCATTTTATAAGCGGAATTGCCGATTTCCATGGAAAATATGAAAAAAAATTGATAAACTATGCCAGTTGCGTTATAATATCCATGTATGTAAAAATGACAGCAGGTAATATTGCGCTCGGAGGATGGGAAATGATTCAAAAATTCATAACAATAGTATTTAAAGATGTAGAGAATGAAAATGAAACGAAAAAAGTTTCAGTCATATTGAGGCTTAATGCTATTATTATGTTTGTTTATTTTTGCTGTATTTTAGGCACATTTTTTTTAACTGGCGAAAGGACTTCCATTGTTCTTCTGCTTCCTTGCCTGTGTGCTTATGCAGTGGCTTTTTATACTACATATTTAAATCAGACAAAATTTGCGGCTTTTTTTTCCGTATTCATTACGGTAGACTGGATTTATATTTTTATCAGAAGATTTGGATGGGACTGCGGCATACAGCATTTTATTTTTGTTCTGCTGGTATTAGGGTTTACGATCAGCTACCGGAAACTGTCCTGGAAGATTACCATGAGCGCTTTGGCATGTATTTTCCGGTTGCTTTTGTATGCTTATACCAATCTTTATGAGCCGAATTATATATTGGAGCATAAAACAAGCGTTGTATATCAGATTATTAATACCATATTTGTGTTTGTCGGTATTACAGGGATTTTGTCTGTATTTACCAAGGATTCCATGGAGATGGAGCAAAAGCTGGTTCAGTATAATGAAAAATTACATAAACTGGCTTCCTTAGACCCGCTGACCGGGCTTTTGAACCGGAGAAGCATGAGGGAGTATCTGGAAAAAAGGACGAAGGCTTATAATGATGGCCATATGGAAAATATGGCGTTGGCTATTGGGGATATTGATTATTTTAAAAAAATAAACGATACCTATGGGCATGAGTGCGGGGATCTTGTTTTAAAGGAACTGTCTGCTTTGTTTACGGAATGCATGGCAGGAAAAGGATGCATCAGCCGGTGGGGAGGGGAAGAATTTCTTTTTATTTTCCGCAATATGAATGGGGATGAGGCGCTGCTTATCTTGAACGAGTTAAACAGGAGGCTGAAAAAATTGGATATCCCATACAAAGGGCAGACTATTAAGGTGACTATGACTTTTGGCTTAAGTGAATTTGATTTCAGTCATGGGATTGATTATGCGGTAAACGATGTGGATAAAAAACTGTACAGAGGGAAAGAGGCTGGAAGGGACCGGACAATATATTAGCAGCGAAAGCGTCTTTGCTGCTTACGCTAAGTGACATATGAGTATAAGAGAGGGAAAGGGTGGGGATATGCTGTTCCGGTGTAAAAACTGCGGAGGGAATGTAGTGTACAGCCCGGATATGGGAAAGATGCACTGTCCGCATTGTGATGGGATTGACAGTGAGAAGGCGGATGAGGCAGGGGCAAAAGCGGAGTGCGTCAACTGCGGGGCCCCTTTAGAAATAAAAGAATTTAATTCCACTTGCAAATGCGAGTATTGTGGAAGTTATATTATTTTAGAGGAAAGAGTCAGGGGGGCGTATCGGCCTCATTTGGTTCTGCCATTTAAAATTGGGATGAGGCAGGCGGTGAGGCTGCTGGAGAATGAGTTTAAAAGCCGTGTCTTCCTGCCGGGTACTTTTTTGGAAGAGTCTACATTGGAAGAATTCAAGGGGATGTATGTCCCGTTTTGGATGTATGATTATGGGACAGAAGTGGATTATATCGGAAAAGGCGCTAAGGTCAGGGTTTGGGCAGGCGGGGACACGGAGTATACGGAAACTTCTTATTACCGGGTGGAACGGAAAATGGGGATTGATTTCCAAAAGGTGCCTGCAGATGCTTCCATTGAGATGCCGGATGATATTATGGATCTGATGGAGCCTTTTGATTATGCTGCGCTGGAAGAATTCCAGGAAAAATACATGTCCGGTTTTTATGGCGAAGTCTATAATGAAGGAGCGGAGCAATTAGAAGAAAGGGCATACCGGAAAGCGGAAAGGGATGCGGACAGTTTATTGAGGGAAACAATTCACGGGTACACATCCGTTGTCCCAGAACATAAAGATATCCGTATGGAAAGAAAAGCTGTTCATTATACGCTTCTGCCAGTCTGGCGTTATATTTACCAGTATCAGGGAAAGGAATATCCTTTTTACATCAATGGACAGACCGGCAAAATTACCGGATCGGCTCCAGTGTCAAAAAAGAAAGTAATAGCCTATGGCGGCACTGTATTTGCTGCAGTATGGATGGCTTTATCTTTTCTGTCCGGGATTATGGGGGTAATTTAGTATGAAGCAGTATTTCCGGTATTTCCGGTGGTTATTTGTATTAACGGGCATTATGGCTTTCTGTTATGGAGGGCTTTGTCTTCTGCATAGTATGAGGACGGCGCCGGAAAGAACCAATAAAGAAGGGCTGACAAAAGAAAGGGTTTTTGATTACGGGAATGTGCTTTCAGATGAAGAAGAAGAGGAATTAACCAGCCTGATTGCCAAAAGGGAGAAACAGACGGGCTGCGATATCGTACTTGTTACTTTGAATGAATCTTTGAAAGAGTATGCCAGGGAAAAGGAGGCATATGTGCCGTATCAAGAATTTGTCCGGGTTTATGCAGAGGAATTCTATGATTCCCACGCATTTGGCTATGACAAACCGATAGGGGACGGGGTTCTTCTGGTGGATAACTGGTTCAGGGAAGATGACGGGAAGATTTACACGTGGCTGACTGCCGTTGGGAAAGCGGAGGATAAATATACGAGTGCGCGTACGGATCATTTGCTGGATGAAGTGTACCGTTACATAGAAAAAGATCCGTATCTGGCATACAAAGCTTATATTAACGGTTTTTATCACGATATGACGGGCGGCGGGTTATTTACGTTTTCTTTGCCTGATTGGCTTCCGGCGGCGGCAGCGTTTCTTTCTATGGTCAGTTTCATTGTTCTTCACTGGGGAGGTAAAAAGGGGGAGAAAACAGTTATTCCTTCTACCTATATCACTGGCAGCCCACGGATTTATAAAAAAGAAGATGTATTTATAAATAAAATTGTAACAAGAAGGCATATTCAAAGGAGCGGGAGCGGCGGAAGCGGAAGCGGCGGCGGAGGCAGAAGCCATGGGGGGCATCACGGAGGCGGCGGACATAGCAGATAAGCCGTATCAAGCGGAAACCATGTTCTCTGGATGATAAAAAGCGGAAACAACAGATCATCTGTTGTTTCCGCTTTATTTGCTTATAGTTGACGCGCGCTTTGGTATCTGAATTATTCGACAAAAACAGTATTGTATCTGTCAATGCATTTGCCCAAGGTTTCGGAAAAATGCCCGATGGAGCCAAGAGGCGCGCCGGAAGCGCTTAAATCAAGGGGCTGGCCGCTTTCTACCTGCTTGATCATCCATTCGAGGGCTTGAATCAGGGAATCCAAAAGGCCGTCGAAAGGGCGGGAGTTGCTCAAAGATTCCTTGATGAGCTGGCTGTTATCTGCAGTGGCAGCGTCAAAATCGCTGACAACGGTTATCAGTTCATCATGTAAAATACGGATTTGCGTAAGGTCAAGATCCGTAATTGTCTCATCGCTAATCCCTTGCTCATAAATGTCATCTAATATCTGCTTCCCGATAGAAATGCTGCGGCTGGCATTATATGCAATCAGCAGCCCGTCTTCCTTCATCTGTTCTTCTTCTTGGGCAGTTCTGGCATCGCCCATTTCAGAAACAGCATCTATGTACTCATAGCCAAGGGGCGCAAATGTATCAGCGGCAGCATAAATGATTGCGTGGAAGTCTTTTGCTTTCTGATATTGGTTATCGGCATAATCATTGCAACTGCTGATTTCTAAGAAAGTATCCATCAGGCTCCGCAAAGGTTCTGCCATTTCCTTTACTAAGTCATCCAGTTCCCCATAGTCCGGTTCCATGTCGGCAAGAAGAAGACAGTCGTCAATAATATCACTGTTTTTTCCATAGACCCGGAAGCCATAGGTAAGGCCAGTATCCGGCAGCAGGGAAAATTCTGAGGAATAATCGACGACAGTATAATAATAGCCTATAGAATCGAGAATATCCACAATATCGTTGTTTAAGTCCACATAGTAGTTAAATTTGACCAAATCCATTTCTTCCGGGGAGAGCGTGGTATCTTCCTCTTCGTTGGATCCGGGTGTGTCATGATTGGCAGGTTCTTCCGCCGCTTCTTCTGCAGGGGCTTTTACGCTTTCCCTTACAGGCTTCTGGAAAGATGGGTCATTGCCTCCTTGCGTCCCGCAACCGGCCAGCATGAGTGCGCAAAACAGGATGGCGGCAGCGGTTCCGTATTTAATTTTCTCCATATTATCCCTCATTTCTGCGCGGCTTTACTGCACAAAGCCAACTTGGCTTTTTAGTTTGTGGATGCCGCGCAGACACAAACTTTTGGATTGAAAAACAATCTATATTTTCAGTTTTTTCCTTAAACAGTTCTTTCTATTGTCCAGGGAAAGAAAAAGCCCCCATAGCAGTATGGAGGCTCTTAAAGTTTTAAGCTCTATATTTGTGCATTTAAGCCATCTTATTTACAGCTTGAGCAAGACGGGAAATTTTTCTGGAAGCAGTATTCTTATGATATACGCCTTTTGTTTCAGCTTTGTCAATAATTGAAGTAGCTGCTGTCAAAGCAGCGCTTGCTGCCGGTTTATCATTTGCTTCAATCGCAGCTCTCACTTTTTTCACTGCCGTCTTTACGCTCGACCTGATCGCTTTGTTTCTTTCTGCTTTGGTTCTGTTTACCAAAATTCTTTTTTTTGCAGATTTGATGTTAGCCAAGACCCACACCTCCTATTGTGATTAATCCATCTTTTTTCGGGAATGTTTCATTAAATGCGGACACGGACGTTTTAATGTAAACATACGCATATTATTGTAGAGTAAGACTTTCCTTATGTCAATACATATTTTGTTTATTTTTGCGAAAAATATGGCTTAAGAAAGTTTTTTGAGGCAATCATTTTTTTGCCTGCATAGATTAAACAAAGAAAAGGTTTGGGAGCGGACAGATGAGTTGTTTTCAGGTAAGAACAGACTTAGCCTTAGAGGCAAGAGAAAGCATTAAGGAATCGGAAGACGGGATCCGGGGAGTCAGGGTAGAAGAAACTTATGACGAGAAGAATGAAATTAAGGTAACGAAAGTGGTTATAGAAACGAAAAACGGCGCAAAAGCTATGGGAAAACCTATGGGGAAGTATGTGACGTTAGAAGCGCCAGGTATGGTGGAGCAGGAGGAAGACTATCATCAGGAAATTTCTTCAGAGCTGGCAAAACAGTTGAAAGATATTATACCGGATATACAAAAAGAACAGTCGATATTAATTGTCGGGCTGGGAAACCGGGATGTAACGGCGGACGCGCTAGGACCCAATGTGGCGGATAACTTATTCATTACACGGCATGTAGTAAAGGAATATGGAAAAGCAGCATATAATAAGCCGCGGATGCATATGGTAAGCAGCATTGTCCCTGGGGTGATGGCTAAGACAGGGATGGAGAGCGCAGAAATTATAAAGGGGGTTGTGGAGCAGACAAAACCGGATGCGGTAATTGTAATAGATGCGCTGGCAGCCCGGTCTACAAAACGTTTGAACCGGACAGTGCAGATTACGAATACTGGAATTCACCCCGGGTCAGGGGTGGGAAACCACAGGGATGCACTGACAATGGAGAGCCTGAAGGTGCCGGTAATCGCTATTGGAGTCCCCACGGTGGTAGATGCGGCCACTATTGTAAATGATGCTTTGGCGGATAAAGCGCCTGCCAACCTGACAGAATTAAATAATATGTATGTGACCAGTAAAGATGTGGATTACCAGGTAAAACAAATCAGCCATATTATATGTGATGCTATTAACGAAGCGTTGGAATTATAAAATCTTTTCCGGCATATAATTGCCTAGTACAGTGTGTCTGTACAGGCAAAGAGGTGATGGGGTTGTATTCCGGGAAAAGAGACAAAAAAGCAAAAATAAAACGTAAAATAATTGCCGGCTGTATGGCAGCTCTTGTAGGGATGGCGGTTTTGTGCGCGATAGCCCCGGCATTTTCCACCCAGGACAGATCAGGGGGAAACCATTTCCGGGGAAAAGCGGCCATTTGGATACAAGGGCAGATGAACCGGATGTATCTGCCTGTTTTCGCCTTTCTGGAAGAAGAGACAGGCATACATAAAAGCCCTCTGGAATGGCTGGAAGGAATCTTGCTCAACCAGGCGCTTGTTTATCAATACAGCGAAGAACAGGCCGGGATGCAGGTCAGTATAGAAGATGAAGATACTTATGATTTGCTGATACGTCAGGAAGGGACGGATGAAGAACGTAAAGGCGTGGAAGACGGCTCCCTGGAATACGGGGAAGATGCTCTTCATATTGACAGGGATCTGGAAAAGGCGATGATGGAGGAAAATAATTCTTATAACGAAAACCAGGAGGAAGAGGAAGAAAAGGAAGAAGAGGAAGAAGTGCAAGTGCAGGAAGATGAGAAAGAAAAAAACGGGGAGGAAATGGAATTTCAAAAAGCAGGGAAGAAGAGCTATGAATATGATTGGGGGAGTATTAGGGAATATGAAGATATCGTATCCGCTTTTTATGCAATTGACAGCACGACTTCCATTACAGACGATCAGTTGAATCTTGAAAATTTGCTGGGGAAAGACATGAAAATAGAGGGAGATACGGAAAAACCCCAGATATTGATCTATCATACGCATTCCCAGGAGGCATTTGCCGATTCTGTGGAAGGGGATATTTCCACGACTATTGTAGGGGCAGGAGACCGGCTTGCCCGGATCTTAACGGAAAAATATGGTTTTAGCGTGCTTCATCATACGGGGCAGTATGATGTGGAGGCAAGGGACTATGCGTATTCCAATGCGCTTCCGGCGATCGAGCAGGTGTTGGCGGAGAACCCGTCCATAGAAGTAGTGATTGATTTGCACCGGGATGCGGTGGCGGAAGGGCGCAAGCTGATGGTAAATCTGCAAGGCAGGCCAACGGCACAGTTTATGTTTTTTAACGGATTAAGCAGAACGAGGTCAAAGGGGGATATTTCTTATCTGGAGAATCCGTACATAAATGACAATCTGGCATTTTCTTTTCAGGCACAGGTTGCCTGTAATGAATATTATCCAGGGTTGGCGAGGAGGATTTACCTGAAGGCTTACCGTTATAATATGCATCTGAAAGCAAAATGTATGCTGATAGAACTAGGGGCGCAGACCAACACAGTAGAAGAAATTATGAATGCCTGCGAACCTTTGGCGCATGTGCTTGCGAAAGTGCTTTATGGGGAAACTGGCGCACAGGCGAGGGAGGCGGCCGGGGTGGAGATAGAGCAGTAAACGGGAACCGGTGGCGCTAAAACAGAGAATGGACAATGATGGCAGATATGTGATATACTTACTCCGATTAAAAGGAGTGTTCAGCGTGCGTGAACCGGGAAGAAACGACGGAGGAAGCAAATGTCAGGTATAGATCAGAGTAAAATCAGGAATTTTTGCATTGTTGCCCATATTGATCACGGGAAATCCACATTGGCAGACCGGATTATAGAAAAAACAGGGCTTTTGACAAGCAGGGAGATGCAGTCCCAGGTGCTTGACAATATGGATTTGGAAAGGGAGCGGGGGATCACAATTAAGGCTCAGACTGTCCGCATTATTTATCAGGCAAAAGACGGGGAGGAATATATTTTTAATTTAATTGATACGCCTGGGCATGTGGATTTTAATTACGAAGTGAGCCGGAGCCTGGCAGCCTGCGACGGGGCGATTTTAGTGGTAGATGCCGCCCAAGGGATCGAGGCGCAGACCCTTGCGAATGTGTATCTTGCTTTGGATCATGATTTGGATGTATTTCCGGTAATCAATAAAATTGATTTACCTAGCGCACAGCCTCAATGGGTGAAAGATGAGATTGAAGACATTATTGGGCTGGAGGCGCAGGATGCGCCGATGATTTCCGCGAAAAACGGGATTGGGATAGAAGAGGTATTAGAAGCGGTAGTAGCAAAAGTGCCTGCCCCGTCCGGCAGTCCGGACAACCCTTTACAAGCTTTGATTTTTGATTCGCTGTATGATTCTTATAAAGGGGTTATCGTTTTTTGCCGCATTAAGGAAGGGAAAGTGAGGAAGGGAACGGAAATCCTGATGATGGCTACGGGGGCAAAAGCCGAGGTGGTGGAAGTAGGTTATTTCGGGCCGGGGCAGTTTATCCCCTGTGAAGAATTGTCGGCGGGCATGGTAGGATATATTACGGCATCTATTAAAAATGTGAAGGATACGGCAGTGGGCGATACGGTGACAGACGCCCGGAATCCTTGCGCAGAACCTTTGCCGGGCTATAAGAAAGTGAATTCCATGGTATTTTGCGGGATGTACCCGGCAGATGGGGCGAAGTACCCGGATCTGAGGGATGCCCTTGAGAAGCTGCAATTGAATGATGCTGCCTTGCAGTACGAACCGGAGACATCGGTGGCGCTTGGATTTGGTTTCCGGTGTGGTTTTTTAGGGCTGCTGCATCTGGAAATTATTCAGGAACGGTTAGAAAGGGAATATAATCTGGATTTGGTAACGACAGCCCCTGGGGTTATTTATAAAGTGCATAAAAATAACGGGGAAATAGTGGAACTGACAAATCCTACGAATCTGCCGGATCCTTCAGAAATTGATTTTATGGAAGAGCCTGTGGTCAGTGCAGAAATTATGGTGACCACGGAATTCATAGGACCGATTATGGAGCTTTGCCAGGAACGGAGAGGGCGTTATCTGGGGATGGAATATATTGAGGAAACAAGGGCTTTATTAAAATATGAGCTTCCTCTGAATGAGATAATTTATGACTTTTTTGATGCATTAAAATCGCGTTCCAGAGGATATGCTTCCTTTGATTATGATTTGAAGGGATATGAAGAGTCTAAGCTGGTGAAGCTGGATATTTTGATTAACCGCGAAGAAGTGGATGCATTGTCCTTTATCGTACATGCGGACAGCGCTTACGACAGAGGCCGTAAGATGTGCGAAAAACTGAAGGATGAAATTCCGAGGCACTTGTTTGAAATTCCGGTGCAAGCGGCAGTAGGGGGGAAAATTATTGCCAGGGAGACAGTAAAAGCAATGCGCAAAGATGTGCTGGCTAAATGTTACGGCGGCGATATTACGCGGAAGAAAAAACTTTTGGAGAAACAAAAAGAGGGAAAGAAGCGGATGCGGCAGATCGGGAATGTGGAGATTCCGCAGAAAGCCTTTATGAGTGTGCTGAAGCTGGATGATAAATAGGGAAGGATTGGGTGCAGTGCGGGAGATAGGGATATATGTGCATGTTCCGTTTTGCGTAAAAAAGTGTCTGTATTGTGATTTTTTATCTTTTCCGGCAGGGGAAGAAGAACGGGAGCGGTATTTAAAAGCTCTGCTGAGAGAAATAGAAGCCGGGGCTGTCCGGTATAGGGATTATCTGGTAGACAGTGTGTTTTTTGGGGGAGGGACGCCTACGGTATTGACAGGGGAACAGCTTGGCAGGCTTATGGCACGGTTAAAAGCTGGATTTGTTATGAAAAAGGATGCGGAAATTACTTTGGAAGCAAATCCGGGAACCGTAGATGAAAAAAAACTGCAGGATTGTGCAGAAGCAGGGTTTAACCGGATCAGCATCGGGGCGCAGTCGCTGCAGGAGGAAGAGCTTGCAATGCTTGGAAGAGTACATTCCCCGGAGGATTTTTTTCAGGCTTACCGCTGGGCGAGGGAGGCCGGGTTCCGAAACGTGAATGTGGACATAATGGCAGCCCTGCCTGGGCAAAAAATTCCGGAATACCTGGACGGGCTAGAACGGGTGGCGGATTTGGAGCCGGAGCATATATCCGCATATAGCCTGATGATAGAAGAAGGCACCCCATTTTATGAATGGTATGGGGATGGCGCAAAACATCAGGAAGGAATGGCGGCGCTGCCTCCAGAAGACGAAGAGAGGCTGATGTATGAGAAGACCGGTGAAATTTTGGGGCAAAGAGGATATAACCGGTATGAAATATCCAATTACGCGAAGGAAGGATATGAGTGCAGGCACAATATAGGATATTGGAAACGCCGTGACTACGCAGGGTTTGGGCTGGGAGCCGCTTCCCTGACAGAGAATGTACGGTGGAAAAACAGCCGGCGTATGGCAGATTATCTGCATTTTATGGAAGGATTCCAGGAACCGGAAGCAGTAAAAGAGGATATGCATCCTTTAAGCGTAAGGGAACAGATGGAGGAATTTATGTTTTTAGGGCTTCGTTTGACGCAAGGGGTTGCAAAGGAAGAGTTTTATAAAACTTTTGGGGTAAAAATGGAAGAGATATATGGAGAAACCATTCAAAAATTATGCAAGCAGGCGCTGCTGGCAGCAGGGGAGAGAATAAAGCTGACTCCTTATGGAAGGGATATCAGTAATTATGTGATGGCTGAATTTTTATTTTGACGGGAAATCCTTCTTTCCGGAAGAAGGTCGTGCAATCAGTGGTTTTGCTTGCCGGAATGTAAGCAAGGGATTGGGGTTTTCTTATATTTAATAAAAAAATACCCCAAAAATATTGCTATTTTTCCCATATTTTTGTATAATATATATAAATTTAAAAATATAATTCCTGAATTGGGAAAGGCACTAGAAAGGCGGTAAAGTCATAGAATATAATAAATTGACTTTGGGGGCGCCTTTTGAAAACTTTTCAGAAACCTTTAACCGCGGAAGAAGAAGCCCATTATATTCAGATGCTGCAAAAAGGGGGCAGTGAAAAAGCCAAGGAAGCGAGGGAGATTCTTATTGAGCGCAACTTACGCCTGGTTGCCCACATTGCCAAGAAGTATCAGAACGTGGATGAGGAAATGGAAGACCTGATATCCATTGGAACGATAGGGCTGATAAAAGCGGTTTCTTCTTTTGATTCCAGCAAAGGAAAGCTTAGCACTTACGCGTCCAGGTGCATTGACAATGAATTGTTGATGTTGCTGCGTTCCAAGAAGAAAACTTCAAAAGAAGTCTCTTTATATGAACCAATAGGAACCGACAAAGAAGGGAATGAGATTAATCTGCTGGATATTATAGAATCTGAGCAGATTGACGTAATAGACAGGATGGAATTGTCCGTAAACTTAAGAAAACTTGGACAGATATTGCAGAACCTGGAGGAAAGGGAGAAGGAAATTATTTTTTTGCGGTATGGGCTGATTACAGGAAAAGAAGTGACACAAAGGGAAATAGGGGAAAGGCTTGGGATATCCCGGAGTTATGTATCACGGATAGAGAAAAGGGCTTTGATAAAATTAAGAAAAGGGTTTGAAAAAGAGTAAAAACGGCAGATAAGGGGGGAAGCGTATGCTTTTTGTCAAGACAGACAGACTAAAACAAGGGATGAGGCTGGCGAGGCCGATTTATAATAAGGATGGGGTTTTGCTTTATGAACGCAATTCCAAACTGACATATCAAGGGATACAAAGTATAAGGACATTTGGGCTGCTTGGGCTGTTTGTACTGGAGCCTGCAGAGCCAGTGCCTCCGATGACGCAGGAAGACATTTTGTTTGAACGTTTTCAGACGATGACGGTGTTTGCTTTAAGGGATGAATTGAATAAAATTAAACAGGACAAAAAGAAAAGTCATAAGCTGCAGACGATTGTCAATAATATCCTGCAAAGATATGGGTATTTGGACAAAAAGATTAATTTTATCCAGAATTTGCGCAGCAAGGAAGATTACATATATAAACATTCCCTGAATGTGGCTATTTTATGTGCGATGACGGGTCATGTCCTGAATATGAAGAGGGAGGAACAGGTTGATGTTATTACGGCGGCCCTTGTCCATGATATTGGAAAAATGTCGATTCCTAAAGCAATCGCACAGAAAGATAATCTGAATGAAGATGAGCTGGGAGTAATTGATACTTATGAGATGGCAGGGCATGAACTGATAGGGGCTGTTTTTCCCGGGGAGCCTGCTATCAAAAGGCTTTGCGTGCAGATGAATAAAGCGCTGAATAGCGCAAAAGCGGGAGAGCTGGATCAAATGGGCAAATTCACTCTGGGAGCTAAAGTGCTTATGGTTGCCGAAACCTATGATACAATGACGGCAATGCGCCTGAATCAGCCTCCGGAGTCGGAAGTTGTGACAATTAAGCATCTGCTGGGTCATCCGGAGATTTATGAACCGGCAATTGTAGATGCCCTGATTCAGTCTATTAATATATTGATACCTGGAGTCAGTGTGGAGCTTAGCACGAAGGAAAAAGCGATTGTTATCCGCAATAATGAAGAAAATGTGCTTAGGCCCATGGTATTAGGATTTAAGGATAATAATATTATAGATTTAGGGGATAAGAATCATAAAGAGATAGAAATTACAGATATTATGAAAACGATGGATAACCGTTATGTAATAGATACCCAGACTTTGATTGACAATGGTTTCCATGTGCCGGTACCGAAAGAAGCGGAAATGCAGATCGGCATAGCCCAGGAAGAGGCTATGAAAGAAAACATAACAGGGGAAAGCGGTATGGAAGAAACAGAGGAAAAAATTGAAAATTAGAAATATTCCATTCCAGATCCGTGTCTGCGCGCTGCTTGCCACAAAACCATTGCGTGCAGAAAGCAGCGAAAAACAGGAAAAAGGAAGAAATTTTGCTATTCTTTTCTAACCGCGTTTTTGTTACGGCTGGCAAAAGCCCAGCCGTAAGAGAACGCATTGTCTTATTTGGGGATTCTCCCGTGATTTCAAGATTTTGCAATGAAATAAAAACACAAAGGAGGTATTATGTTCAGTACAATTACATCGGCGGCAATTCTTGGCATGGATGTTGTTCTAGTTCATGTAGAGGTGGATATTGCCCAAGGGCTGCCAGGCTTTATGCTGGTAGGATATTTAAGCAGCGAGGTAAGGGAGGCTGGGGAACGTGTAAGAGTTGCATTAAAGAATGCAGGAATTACATTGCCTGCTATGAGGATTACAGTGAATCTTTCCCCGGCCAATATAAAAAAGGAAGGAACGGCGTATGACCTCCCTATTGCAGCGGGGATTTTGGAGGCGCTTGGCCATATTCCAAGAGGAAGTACGGAGGGGATGATGATAGCGGGCGAGCTGGGGCTGAACGGTGGGATTAATCCGGTCAGGGGAGTATTGCCGTTAGTAAGAAAAGCAAAGGAAGAAGGGTATCGCAGATGCTTGCTTCCGAAGGAGAATTATAAGGAAGGGATGCTCATCGACGGCATAGAAATTATTGGAATGCCGGGCTTAAAAGAGTCCATAGAATATTTGAAATGCGGAAAGAAATATATCTGGGAGGAAGAAACGGCAAAGGAGGAAAAAGGGGAGGGAAGCTTACCGGATTTTAGTGAAATCAAAGGACAGGCAGCAGCGAAAAGGGCGGCGGAAATTGCGGCGGCAGGCTTTCACAATCTGCTTTTAACTGGCCCTCCCGGTTCGGGAAAAACGATGATAGCCAAAAGAATTCCTGGTATCCTGCCGCCTCTTACAGAACAGGAAGAGCTGGAGGTTTCTTCTATTTATAGTATTGCGGGTCTATTATCCAATGCCTGTTCTTTGGTGAAACAAAGACCTTTTATGGATCCGCATCATACAATAACAGCACAGGCTTTGGTTGGGGGCGGAAAGACAGTAAGGCCTGGAATAATCAGCCTTGCCCATAAAGGAATTTTATTTTTAGATGAGCTGCCGGAATTTAAGCCTAATATGATTAATCTTTTAAGGCAGCCTTTGGAAGAGAAGAAAATATGCATTGCCCGGTTAGGAGGGAATTATATTTTTCCCGCTGATTGCATGTTTGTGGCGGCTATGAATCCATGTCCATGCGGCTATTACCCTGACATTGGAAGATGTTCCTGTACAGTACAGAAAATAAAAAGATATCAGGGACGCATTTCCGGCCCCGTTTTAGACAGAATTGATTTATGTGCAGGCGTATCCCGGGTTAGCCCAACACAACTGTCATGGGCAACAAAGGAAGAGACCAGCGCCTGCATAAGGAATAGAGTGATGCAGGCAAGAAGAATGCAGGATGAGAGGTATGCGGGGAAGGATTATAAATACAATGCGCTTATGCCGCAGCCGGATTTAAAATCTTATTGTATGCTCGGAAAAAAGGAAGAGCGGATGATGGAGAAAGCTTTTTTATCAATGCAGTTAAGCGCCAGGGGGTATTACCGTATCCTTAAGGTGGCCAGGACAATTGCAGATCTGGACGGCAGTGAGAAAATAGGGGAAATACATTTGGAAGAAGCTTTAGAATGCAGGATAGGAGGGGAAAAGCACTGGGAGATATAGGAAAAAAAAGACTGTATAAAGAAAACTGGGAGAAACAGCAGATATATGTTTATTGGCTGACAAGCGTGGAAGGGATTGGAAGCCGTACAATTGAAAAATTATTGCAGCATGCGGGAACCCTAAAGGCTGTCTATGAAATGAATCTGCCGGATATGATGGAAATACTTCCGCAAAGCAAGGCAAAGGCGCTAATAAATGCCAAAACAGAATATGATATATGGGAAAGGTATGAGAAACTGGAAAAAATGGGAATCTGTTTTTACTCTGTTTATCATCCGGATTATCCGCGGCGGCTGAAAAATATTCCTGACAAACCTTATGGGATATATGTAGAAGGGGAATTGCCCGAAGAAGGGATTCCGTCCATAGCGGTAATAGGGGCGAGACAATGCTCTTCCTATGGCCGTTTTATGGCTGAGGTATGCGGCAGGGAATTGGCAAAAGCCGGAGTCAATGTAATTAGCGGTATGGCGAGAGGAATTGACGGTATCAGCCAGAAGGCAGCTTTGGATGCCGGAGGGAAAACGTATGCAGTTCTTGGATGCGGTACAGATATATGTTATCCTCCCGAAAACAGTCATATTTATATAAAAGCAAAGGAAAACGGGGCGGTTATTTCCGAATATCCGCCGGGCGTCCCTCCTGCCCCTAGACTGTTCCCCCGGCGTAACCGCATTATCAGCGGCCTGGCTGATGTGGCGCTCATAATAGAAGCCCGGATGAAGAGCGGCACGTTAATTACGGCGGATATGGCTTTGGAGCAGGGGAAAGATGTATATGTCCTTCCTGGGCGCATTACGGATCCATTGAGCCAGGGGTGCAATCAAATGCTAAAACAGGGAGCCGGACTTTTCCATTCTGTTGCCGGGCTATTAGAGGAAACCGGGCTGCTTGCGCAAATAAGCTGCAGGAAAGAAACGGTATGTAACGGGCAGGGGCAGCAAAGAAAAACCGGAAAGCTTCCGGAAAGCAAAGGGCAGGGCGGAGATGAAAAGGACAGCGTATGCCGGCAAATGCAGCCTGAGGGGGGAACGGCCGGTGAAGATACGGGGCTGGAAAAGAGAGTGCTGAATGCGTTAGACTTTTATCCGAAAGATACGGATGGGCTGATCCAGGAGACAAGGATCGAATACCGGCAATTGATCCGGATACTGACAAGATTGTGCCTGGCGGGAAAAGCGTCCCGGCTGAGCGCAAATCATTTTGTGAAAAGGGTATAGTGGAAAAAATGAAAAATGATGACATTATTATGTAAATATAAATTTTTTATAATATGACTTGCAACGGACAAAAAAGTATTGTATAGTGATGCAGATTGAACACAAAAACATCAAAGCCTATGGAATAGATGGACGGGACAATGGGCTATGGAGGTTTTATGGCAAAATATTTAGTGATAGTAGAATCACCGGCAAAAGTAAAAACAATTAAAAAATTTCTAGGTTCCAGTTATGAAGTGGCGGCAAGCAACGGCCATGTAAGGGATTTGCCCAAAAGCCAGTTGGGCGTAGATGTGGAACATGATTATGAACCGAAATATATTACAATAAGGGGAAAAGGGGATGTTCTTGCAAATTTGCGTAAAGAAGTAAAAAAAGCGGAGAAAATATATTTGGCAACGGACCCTGACCGGGAAGGGGAAGCGATTTCCTGGCACTTGCTTAAGGCTCTCAAACTGGAAGGGAAAAAGGTATACCGCATTACTTTTAACGAGATTACCAAAAATGCGGTAAAGGAATCATTGAAAAATGCCCGTGAAATAAATATGGACTTGGTAGACGCCCAGCAGGCAAGAAGGGTTCTTGACCGTATGGTAGGCTACCGGATTTCCCCGCTGCTTTGGGCGAAAGTGAAAAGAGGGCTGAGCGCCGGGAGGGTGCAGTCGGTAGCATTGCGTATCATCTGTGACAGGGAAGAGGAAATCAATGAATTTATCCCGGAGGAATATTGGACGTTAGATGCGTTATTTCGTATTCCGGGGGAGAAGAAGCCTGTCATGGCAAAATATTATGGGACGAAAGACGGCAAGGTAAATATTGCTTCAAAACAGGAGCTGGAAAAAATTATAGCCGGACTGGAACATGTGCGGTATGAAGTGGCAGAAGTAAAAAAAGGAGAACGCATCAAGAAACCGCCGCTTCCTTTCACGACTTCGACTTTGCAGCAGGAGGCCAGTAAAGCGCTGAATTTCTCCACACAGAAAACGATGCGCCTGGCGCAGCAGCTATATGAAGGCATTGATATTAAAGGAAATGGGACGGTAGGCATTATCACCTACCTGCGTACAGACTCCACGAGAGTCTCGGAAGAAGCTGAAAAAGCTTCTAAAGAATATATCAGCGGGGTGTATGGGCCGGAATATGCGGCGGAAACGGTTAACGGAAAGAAAACGGACAAAAAGATACAGGACGCTCATGAGGCGATACGCCCTACGGATATTTCCAGAACGCCTGCCCATCTGAAGGAATCCCTTTCAAGGGAGCAGTTCAGGCTGTATCAGCTTATCTGGAAGAGATTTATGGCAAGCTGCATGAACCCAGCCAGATATGAAACTACTTCTGTCAAGATAGACGGCGGGGATCACCGTTTTACGATATCGGCATCGAAAAGGATTTTTGATGGTTTTATGAGCGTTTATACGCAGGAAGAAGAAAAAGAAGAAAACAATACCCTGGGAAAAGGCATTGATAAGAATACGGAACTTCAATTGGAAAAGTTTGACTTTAAACAGCATTTTACCCAGCCGGCTCCTCACTATACGGAAGCATCTTTGGTAAGGGCTTTAGAAGAGCTGGGAATCGGGCGGCCCAGCACTTATGCTCCTACTATAACAACGATATTGGCAAGACGTTATATAGTGAAGGAAAATAAGAATCTTTATGTAACGGAGCTTGGTGAAGTCGTAAATCATATGATGAGGGAAGCCTTCCCCAGTATTGTGGATGTTAATTTTACGGCAAACATGGAAGCTTTGTTAGACGGGGTGGAAGAAGGGACAGTAAACTGGAAAACTATAATTTCCAACTTTTACCCGGATTTGGATGAAGCGGTGCAGAATGCGCAAAAGGAACTGGAACATGTCCAGATAGCAGACGAAGTGTCCGATGAAGTATGTGAATTTTGCGGAAGACAGATGGTAATCAAATATGGACCTCATGGAAGGTTCCTGGCATGTCCGGGATTCCCGGAATGCCGCAATACGAAGCCTTATTATGAAAAAATAGGGGTAGCCTGCCCCTTATGCGGGAAGGATATTGTTCTTAAGAAAACAAAAAAAGGCAGAAAATATTACGGCTGCATTGACAACCCGGAATGCAGTTTTATGGTCTGGCAGAAGCCTTCTGGCCAGAAATGCACGGTATGCGGTTCTATTATGCTGGAAAAGGGAAATAAACTGGTCTGCTCGAATGAAACCTGTGGGCAGGTAACAAGCAAAGCCAATAATTAACAAATTTGGAAAAAGTGATAGTGAATTCTGAAATTGTTTGAAAAACCTGTAAATTTTAAAAATATTCCTTCTAAAGTCGTTGATGTTAAGAAAACATTGTGCTACAATAAGTATAATAGGCGAAGGTTTTTGGGCGATGGATTTATGCTGTATTGTCGCAAAGGGGAAAACGGAGGAAGGTTCATGAGTAGTGTACAGTTGCTGGATAAGACGCGGAAAATAGGGAAGCTGTTGCATAATAACAATTCAAGCAAGGTGGTCTTTAACGACATTTGCCATGTTTTATGCGAAATCTTATCTTCCAATGTGCTTGTTATCAGCAAAAAGGGGAAAATCCTTGGGGTAGGGGCGGCGCCGGGGGTAGAGTCCATCAATGAACTTATTGCCGAAAGGGTAGGCGGATTCATCGACTCTATGCTGAATGAGAGGATGCTTGCTGTACTGTCCACGAAAGAAAATGTGAACCTGGAAACATTGGGATTTGAGCATACGGATGTGAAGAAGTTCCAGGCAATTATTACGCCGATTGAAATAGCCGGGGAGCGGCTGGGGACTTTGTTTATTTATAAATGCGATCAGCAGTATGATATAGATGATATTATTCTTTGTGAATATGGAACTACAGTGGTAGGGCTGGAGATGCTGAGGGCAGTAAATGAAGAAAGTGCGGAGGAGAGCCGGAAACTGGCGGTGGTCCGTTCTGCGATCAGCACATTGTCATTTTCTGAGCTGGAAGCCATTACTCATATTTTCGATGAACTGGGAGGCATGGAGGGAATTCTGGTAGCCAGCAAGATTGCGGACAGGGTGGGGATTACCCGGTCAGTAATTGTAAATGCGCTAAGAAAGTTTGAAAGTGCGGGAGTGATAGAGTCCCGGTCTTCAGGGATGAAGGGAACGTATATCAAGGTGCTTAATGATGTAGTTTTTGATGAAATTGAAAAAATGAAAGAAGAAAATAAGAAATAATGGATGGCATGGAGGCTGTCTGGAAATAGAAAAGGATTTAGGAAATTAGTCATAAATCCTTTTTTATTACAAAAAAATCTTGTCTTTTTTTATAAATTATTTATAATAGAAGAGAGTGGTCGGCAATATTTTTAATTAGGCTGGTATGAGAAGGAGAATAAAATGATTAATACAAGTGCATATGATTATATTAATGTATTGCAGAAAACGGCGGATGCGGCATGGATTCGGAATGATGTAATTGCTAATAATATATCCAATGCTACAACACCTGGTTATAAAAGGCAGGATATTGCATTTGAAAATGAGTTATCCAAGGCATTGCGGCATTCCAGATATAAATCCATGGATGCAAAAGTGGCGGATTTGAAGATGAACAGACTAAAACCCCGTACATACACAGACTCGGCCAATTATTCATACCGTTTGGACGGCAATAATGTTGATATTGAAACGGAGAATGTGACGCTGGCTTCTAACCAGTTAAAATATAACGGGCTGATTGACTGCCTGAATCAGGAATTTAAGAATTTGCAGCTCGTTATGAAATAAGATTAAGGAGAAAAATACATGAATATTTTTTCAGCGTTTAATATTAATTCATCAGGCCTGACGGCACAAAGATACCGCATGGATATTATTTCGGAGAATATCGCGAATGCAAATACAACCCGTACTGCGGATGGGACGCCTTACCGGAGAAAAGTGGTTACTTTTGCGGAAAAGAATTCCCATACCCCGTTCAGCCGTGTGCTGAATTCGGCGACAGACAGATATTCCGGGAACGGCGTAAAAGTGGACGGTGTGTATGAAGATAACAAGACGGACTTGACGATGGTATATGACCCATCCCATCCGGATGCAGATGAAAGCGGGTATGTGACATACCCGAATGTCAATATCATTACTGAGATGACGAATATGATTGATGCCAGCAGGGCATATGAAGCGAATTCCACAGCTTTTAATGCCAGCAAAGCAATTGCAATGAAGGGGCTGGAAATAGGCAAGGCATAACAGAGTGATCATTAACGTGTAAAAGGGTCTTAAAATGGAGGGAACTATGGATATTTCATCACTTTATAATATTGGGTCGGCAGCAATAAGGCAGGCGGCAGAGAATAGTCCGATCGGAAGGCAGGCGCTGGAAAAACCGGACTTGTCTTTTGACAGTGTTTTTAAAAAAGCAGTAGATAATATTAATACCACGAACAGCTATCTGTCAGATATGGAAAACGAAGAGATTAGATGGATGCTTGGAGAGACGGAAAGCACCCATGAGTTATCTGTAGCGATGAACAAGGCGGCGACGGCATTGCAGTATACCGTTGCAGTGCGCGAAAAATTGTTGCAAGCGTATAAAGAGCTTATGCAGATGCAAATCTAAAAAATCTGATAGAAAAAAAATCAGATAAGGAGACTTAGTGATGGCAGATAGATTGAAAGGGCTTTTAGGCAAAGTTCTTGAATGGTGGAATAAATTTACGGCGAAACAAAAAACGATTATCGTTTCGGCCGCGGCTGGTATTGTGCTGACAATTGCAATTATTGTAGCCGTGCTTACAAAACCGCAGTATATACAGTTAATGCAGTGCGAGACAACTAAGCAGGCGTCGGAAGTGGTGGAACTGCTGGAAAGCGAAGGGATTACACATAGGGTATCTGACGACGGGCTTCAAATAAAAGTACTGGAGAGGCAGGTATCGGATGCTGAACTTCTGCTAGGGGCGAATGATATCCGTTCCGATACATATACCATTGATATGGTGACAGACGGCGGCTTTAGCACAACGGAGTCGGATAAACAGAAGAAGTATCAGCTTTTTATGGAAAATAAGCTGGAAAAGCAGTTTGTTGGGAGATTTTCTGCAATTAAGAATGCCTGGGTGGAGCTTTCCATTGCGGAAAATGACGGGACATTGATTGCCTCGGAAGAGGAATCTTTTGCAAGTGTGCTGTTAGAACTGGATGGGGAATTTTCTGCAGATAATGCGGCATTTTTAGCTAGGGCAGTGGCGACAGCGATCGGCAATAAGACAACAAATAATATTGTAATTCTTGATACGGAAGGGAATATGCTTTTTTCCGGGGATGAGAATTATACGATGTCAGGGGCTGCCACTTCTCAGCTTAATGTAAAATCACAGGCGGAGAATCTTGTAAAAAATGAAGTAAAAAGAGTTTTGCTTGGGACCAATGAGTTTGATAATATTGAGGTTGCAAGCAATTTGTCGTTGGATTTTTCATCTTCCGAATCGACGGAACATACTTTTTCGGCTCCGGAGGGACAGACACAGGGGCTGTTAAGCCATGAGGATATTTTTAATTCGGAAAGCACAAATTCCGGTGGAGGGGTTCCAGGCACAGATTCCAATACTGAAAATAATACCACGTATCAATTCCAGAATTCTGCGGAAAGCAGTGAGACGACCAGTGAAGAGTCCAGGGACTATGTGCCGAATGAGACGATTACAAATAAAAGTATCCCGGCCGGGCTGATTATTTATGAGGATTCTTCCGTTTCCGTTACTGCGATTGACTATAATGTGGTGCGTGAGGAAGAAGCTAGCAGTCAAGGGTTGCTGGACGGCATTTCATGGGAGGAATATAAAGCTTCCAATCAAGGCAGATCCAAAATTGAAGTGGATGAAGACTTATACAGCGTAGTTGCCAATGCAACGGGAATCAGCACAGATAATATTACAATTGTGGCATACCGGGAAAATGTGTTTTTTGACAGGGAAGGCTTCAATGTATCCGCTACGGATGTAGTACAGGTTGTATTGATTGTTGTAATATTGGCATTGCTTGGGTTTGTTATATTCAGGAGTATGCGTGGGGAGAAAGAAGAAGCCCAGGACGAAGAACTGTCTGTGGAATCTTTGCTTCAGTCGGTTCCTGATGATAAGGAAGATATTGTCTTTGACGACCAATCTGAGACTAGAAAGTTAATTGATAAATTTGTGGATGAGAATCCGGAAGCGGCTGCCAGTCTGCTGAGAAACTGGCTCAATGAGGACTGGGGGTAAAAGATAATGGCCAGAACAGAGGAGAAAATTACAGGCCTACAAAAAGCGGCGATTCTTTTGATAGCTTTGGGACCGGAAAGGTCAGCCTTAATATTTAAACATTTGAAAGAAGAAGAAATTGAAGAACTGACATTGGAAATTGCAAATACGAGAAGCGTTACGCCGCAGCTTAAGGAAGAAATTATAGAAGAATTTTATCAAGTCTGCCTGGCACAGCAGTATATTGCAGAAGGCGGCATCGGCTATGCGAAAGAATTGTTGGAAAAAGCGCTTGGTTCCGAACGGGCAATGGATGTTATCAGCAAGCTGACAGCATCGCTGCAGGTAAAACCGTTTGAGTTTGTCAGAAAAACGGATGCTTCTCAGTTGTTAAACTTTATTCAGGATGAACATCCCCAGACAATTGCGCTTATTATGTCGTACTTATCCCCGGCACAGTCTTCACTGATTATATCATCCCTTCCCCCTGAAAGGCAGGCGGATGTGGCGAAACGTATTGCAGTGATGGACAGAACCAGTCCGGATGTCATAAAAGAGGTGGAGAAAGTTTTGGAATCCAAGTTGTCAACATTAGTAAATCAGGATTACACCATTATCGGCGGTGTGGATGCCGTAGTAGAAATTTTGAATACGGTAGACAGAGGAACAGAAAAACATATCATGGAAACTTTGGAAATCGAAGAACCGGAATTGGCAGACGAAATCAGAAAGAAAATGTTTGTATTCGAAGATATTCTGCTGCTTGACGATAGGGCAATTCAGAGAGTGCTTAGGGATGTGGATAACAATGACCTTGCAATTGCATTGAAAGGCTCTAATGAACAGGTGCAGAATGCGATTTTTAATAATATGTCGAAGCGTCTGGCTGTTATGATAAAGGAAGATATGGAATTCATGGGTCCTGTCCGTATGAAAGATGTGGAAGAGGCTCAGCAGAAGATTGTTAATATTATCAGAAAACTGGAAGATTCTGCTGAAATTGTTATCTCCAGGGGCGGAGGTGATGAGATTGTTATATAGTAATAATATATATAAATTTCATCAGGTAAATGTCCAGGATGATGATAAGCTTGTCATAGATAATAATGAGAAGGTTGCAAAAAAGATAGAAGCTTTGGAAGGGCAGATGCTAAGCGAGATTGGCGGCGGAGGCATGGATGCCCTGGATGGTTTTTCCGGGGATTTGGACGCCGAAGAGGTAGATGCTCTTATCCGGGAATTTGATAATGGAAAGGAAGAAGAGGAAGCTCCGGCTCCTTCCCAGGAATCAGGGGAAGCCTTGGCCTTAATATCTGCGCAGGCACAGGAAATCTTAGCTTCTGCACACAGGGAAGCAGACAGTATAAAGTCCAATGCACTGATCGAGGCTCAGACGGAGATTGAGACTTTACGTCAGAATACATATGAAGAAGCCAGGTCGCAAGGCTATGATGTGGGCTATAATGAAGCGGTAGAGCAGGTAGAACAGCAAAAGCAGGAGCTTTTGAATGACCGCAAACAAATGGAGGAAGAGTATCAGGCGCTTGTACGCAGCCTGGAACCGAAATTTGTGGAAACTTTGACGGATATTTATGAAAAAGTATTTCAGATTGATTTATGCAAGGAGCATGATATAGTCATGCATTTGATTGCATCTACCATGCATAAGATTGAGGGGAACAGCAATTATCTGATTCATGTGTCCAAGGAGGATTATCCTTATGTTAACATGAAAAAAAATGAGATGCTGTCTTCTTCTGTATCATCAAATGCTTCTGTAGAGCTGGTAGAGGATATTACTTTAGGACCCAATGACTGCATTATTGAAACAGACGGGGGGATTTTTGACTGCGGCCTTGGTACGCAATTGGAAGAACTGACACAGAAGTTAAGGCTATTATCATATAGGGTGGATTAAAATTGAGAGCATCAATTAATTTTGTAAAATATGAGAGAGCAGCGGAAGGCACTTTTTATAAGATGAAGGGGAAAGTGGTTAATATTGTAGGTTTAACCATAGAATCGCTGGGACCGGAAGCAAAACTTGGGGATATCTGCCTGATTTATCCCGATACAAAAGACGGGATGAAACCAGTTATGGCGGAAGTAGTGGGATTTAAAGATAAAAAAACGCTGCTGATGCCCTACGAGGCGGTAGAGGGCATTGGTTTTGGGAGCATGGTGGAGAATACGGGACTTCCGTTATCTATCCAAGTAAGTGATGAACTGCTGGGGCAGACACTGGATGGCCTTGGCAGACCGACAGGGGATGGGGTGGCAGTAAGCGGCAAGGAATATTCTGTGGAAGCGCCGCCGCCGGATCCGATGAGCAGAGATATTATTGAGGATGTGCTTCCTTTAGGCGTAAAAGCAGTAGACGGGCTGATTACGATAGGAAAAGGCCAGAGAATTGGTATTTTCGCAGGTTCCGGCGTAGGAAAGTCTACATTGCTTGGCATGTTTGCAAGAAATACAAAAGCAGATGTAAACGTTATTGCGTTAATTGGGGAACGTGGCAGGGAAGTCCGCGAGTTTATTGAAAGAGATTTAGGCCCGGAAGGGATGAAGAGGTCTGTTGTTGTAGTAGCGACTTCAGATAAGCCGGCGCTTGAGAGAAATAAAGCGGCAAAAACGGCAACGGCAGTTGCAGAATATTTTAGGGATCAAGGCAAGGATGTGCTTCTTATGATGGATTCCCTAACGCGTTTTTCCATGGCACAAAGAGAAATTGGCCTTGCCAGCGGGGAACCGCCGGTATCCAGAGGATATCCGCCCAGCGTTTATTCGGAAATGCCGAAGCTTTTAGAAAGGGCAGGGCGTTCCAAAACCGGTTCTATTACTGGGTTATATACGGTACTCGTAGATGGGGATGATTTTAATGAACCGATTACGGATACGGCAAGGAGCATTTTGGATGGACACGTGATGCTGAGCAGGAAGCTGGCTCACAGGAATCACTATCCGGCGATTGACATCCTGCAAAGCATTTCCCGGTGCATGAGCCAGATTGCAGAGAGGGAGCATAAACAGGCGGCGGGCAAGCTGAAAAATGTGCTGGCTACTTATAATGAAGCGGAGGATCTGATTAATATTGGGGCATATAAAAATGGAAGTAACCCGAATATTGATTATGCAATTGAGAAAATAGATGCTGTCAATGCATTCCTGATGCAGGCAGTGGAAGATAAATTCAGTTTTGAAGAAGCTGTAAATATGATGGAAGAATTGTTTAACGATTAGAGGGGGCTATGGCAAAATTCATATATAGGATGCAGAATATACTGAATCTGAAATTGAAGCTGGAGGAACAGCAGAAAATGGAGTTTGCCGCTGCCAGAAAACGTTTGGACGAGGAAGAAGATAAGCTTACTCTTCTCTTTCATAGAAAAGCTGGTTATGAAGAGGAAGGCAGAAGACTGAGGGAAGATAATCTGAAGGTTCAGGATATCCTTGATAATGGGAATGCGCTGATGCAAATGGATGAATACATAGCTGTTCAGAAAATCGAGATAAGAAAGGCGGAAGAAGCGCTGGAAAAGGAACGGCAGAAGCTTCAGGAAGCGGTGCAGGAAAGGAAAATCCAGGAAAAACTGAGGGAAAATGCTTTTGAGGCATTTATGAAAGAAGAGAATGCCAGGGAGAGCAAAGAAGTGGATGAGTTAGTCAGTTATACCTATGGGCAGAAAAGAAGGTGAAGGAAATGGCAGGAACGGAAGTAATCACGGATATAGATTCAAAGTCTGAAAAACAGAGGCTGGCTGAAGAAAAGAAAAGACTGAAAGCAGAGCAGAAAGAGCAGAAAAAAGAAGCAAAACGCAGGGCGAAAGAAATTGCTTTGCAGGAAGAGCAGTTGGGTGAAGATGAAATAGGAGGCGGAGTCCCGGTTTTCCTTGTGACTGCTTTGATTGTAGTAGTATGGGTAGCTATTTTATGTCTGCTGATTAAGCTGGATGTGGGCGGCTTCGGCTCCGGTGTCCTTGCGCCGGTATTAAAGGATATACCGGTTATCAGCAAGATTCTTCCGGCAACAGAAGAAGTAACGGTAGATATAGCCGAAGAGGAAGAGGATTACGGCGGTTACACTAATCTGAAAGATGCGGTGGATTATATTACGGAACTGGAACTGGAACTTCAGAGGGCGCAGTCTGCGGGGGCAGAAAATACAGAAGAACTGGAAAAGCTGAAAGCGGAAGTGGCACGGCTGAAAACATTTGAGGACAATCAAGTAGAGTTTCAGAGAATTAAAACAGAATTTTATGAAGAAGTGATTTATGCAGAGAATGGCCCAGGGGAGGAAGCATATAAAAAGTATTATGAAAGTATCGACCCGGCAACTGCGGAATATTTATATAAGCAAGTAGTTCAGCAAGTGGAAGAAAGCAATGAAGTAAAAGAATATGCGCAGGCTTATTCAGAAATGAAGCCGAAAGCAGCGGCAGGGATTATCGAGGCGATGACAGATAATCTGGGATTGGCGGCAAGAATACTTTCCGTTATGAGCGCTGAAGACAGAGGTAAGATATTAGGGGTAATGGATCCGCAGATAGCGGCCCGCATTACCAAGATTATGGATCCGGAATCTTAGGAATCATGAATATCCGGTATAAATGGAAAGGTATCCGGAATAAAGTATTCCGGGGATGTAAGCTAGTATATATTTGCGGGTTCCCGCATTTATATAAATTCATTTTATAATAGAAAGGAGGGAAAGGAATGATGAACACACAAGTAAAAGGAATCAACCCGCTGATGAATTTTGTGTCCGTAAAATCAAAAGGAAATCTTCAGGATGATCTGGCAGGCAATTTTTCAGATGTTTTTAATAAAGCATCAGGTCAAAAAGACATGGAATTGTCAAAAGACAGTCCGGTAAAAGGCAGTACGAAGGTTCAAGTGCAGAAGCAAGATACCAAGGGGCTGGACGACGGCAATGTGTCCAAAACTGACAGCAAGGAAGTAAAGGGACAGGATATGCCAGCGGACAGCAACATAAAAGAAGAAGTGCAGAAAGCAGGAGAAGAACTGGTTGGAAAAGTAGCTGAAGAGCTTGGCGTCTCCGAAGAAGAAGTGATTGCCGCAATGGAAATCCTTGGGCTTACAATGGCGGATTTGCTGATTGCAGACAATATGACCCAGCTTGTCTTGACTGTGGAAGGTGAGGATATGCTGTCTTTAATGACAGATGAAGGCTTGTATGAATCTTTGCAGAACTTGTTAGGCGTTGTTTCGGAGACAGTAAACCAGCTTGGGGAACAGTTGGGCATCACGATGGAAGATTTAGCAGCCATCATTGAGCAGGAAATGGTTCCAGAAACGGAAACGGCGCCGGAAGACAGAAAAGATGCCCTAACGGATATGAACCATGAGGAAAAGCCGGAAATTCCGGAAGGCCAAGAGGATTACACCGTTGTGATTGAGCGTAATGGTGAAACAGTTAAAGTCAGCGTGGAAGTAGACGGGAACAGAGAAACGGAAAGCACGGAAGTAACAGCCCTGAAACCCCAGACCGTAGAGGAAGAAACTGCGGCAGATTCTAAAAAGGAAGAAGGGGCGAAGCAGGAAGGCTCTTCCCAGAAGCAGGATATGCAGGAAACAGTGCGGGGAGATGTTCTTATAGAAAATCTTCTAAACCGCAGCCATACGGCAAATGCAGAAGCGGCGGCAGTTGAAAATACACTGGTGCAGAGTACGGTGGATACACAGGATATTATGAATCAGATTATGGACTATATGAAGGTTCAGGTAAAAGCCGATATGACTCAGATGGAATTACAGTTAAACCCTGCCAGCTTAGGAACGGTAAATATTAATATCACTTCCAAAGCGGGTGTAATTACCGCACAGTTCCTGACGCAGAATGAAACAGTAAAGGCAGCTATTGAAAGCCAGATTGTCCAACTGAAAAACAGCTTTGAAGAACAAGGATTAAAGGTAGAGGCTGTAGAAGTTACGGTGGCCAGCCATTCGTTTGAAAGAAATCTAAATGGTGACGGCAATGGGCAGCATCAGGCGCAGGACGGGAAAAGGAAAGGGGCCAGACGAGTTAATTTGAATGCTTTAACTTTGGATGAAGGCCAGGAAACGGATGAAACGGAACCGGATACTGCAGGCATAGACGGCAGCACCGTAAGCTTTACTGCATAGTATTAAGGGATTTAATAGAAAATATGGCAAAGCCATATGGAAAGGAGTTGGATATGGCAGCAATAGCACAGATTAAAGACGGAAAAGTGGTAGAAAGCAATTCCGCAGCATCGTTGGCGGAGAGTGTGAAAAAGAATGGCTCTACTATGGATAAGGAAGCTTTTCTGAATCTCTTGGTAGCACAGATGAAATATCAGGATCCGCTGGAACCTACCTCTAATACAGAATTTGTTTCACAGTATGCACAGTTCTCAGCCCTTGAACAAATGCAGAATATGAGCGCGACACTGGAATTATCCAGGGCATCGACTCTGGTAGGCCAGACTGTCAGTGTAAATGCTACTGACAGCAATGGAAAGACGACAACAATTCAAGGCATGGTAGATTACATTGTTTATGAGAACAGTAAAGCTTATGTTTCCATCGGAGGCAATCTGTATTCCCTGGATGATGTATATGGGGTTGCGGATACGAAGTATCTGGAGGCTTATGATAAAGCAGAAGCGCTTGCAGCAGCTATCCTGAAATTACCGGCATATGAGAATTTATCTTTAGATGATAAAGAGGACGTTGATGCGCTGAAAGAGATTTATGAGAACATGTCTAAATATGAGCAATCATTTATGGCAAGCGCTTTGGTGGATAAACTGAGTAAAGCTTCCGGCAGAATGGATGAACTCGTAAAAGATTTAATCGGTGATTTTATGACGGCAATGGATGAGCTTCCTCCGAAAGATGAGCTGAAACTGGAAGACAAAGAAAAGATCAGCCAGGTAAACGAAATGTATAAAGGCATGTCGGACTTTGAAAAGAGCCTGGTGTCAGAAGAACATCTGAAGAAACTGGAAGAATATACAAAATATATGGAAGAACTGGAAGCCGGTGAATAAATAGGAAAATGGAGAAGGAATTCTCAAGGAGGAGAAGATTATGAAGATTCAAAATAATCAGTTCCTTTCCATAGAGCAACTGCAGGCAAAATATTTTACGCAGCCAAAGCAAGGCAAAGAAAACACGGATGTGGGAAGAGGCCTCCGCTTTCAGGATATTTTGAACAAAACTGCGGAAAATGCGGAGAAACCTGCGGAAGTGCGATTTTCCAAACATGCGGCAAACCGTCTGGCCGAGAGGAATATAGAACTTACGGATAATCAGATGGAACGCTTGCAGGAAGGAACCGTGAAGGCGGGCGCGAAAGGAATTAATGAATCATTAGTTCTTGTGGATCAATTGGCATTTATCGTTAATATACCGAATCATACGGTAGTGACAGCCATGAACCAGACAGAAGCGGATGAGAATATATTCACAAATATAGATGGCGCCATCATTATTTAGCCGGACCTGATTAGGAGGCTGTAGCCCTGGAATGACGGAAGGGGCAAAATGGCGGCATCTTGGCCGTAAAAACGGCGAAGGCGATGATATAGGAGGTCAATGAATTATGATGAGATCACTTTTCTCTGGTGTAGCAGGTCTTAGGACACACCAGACAAAGATGGATGTTATTGGTAATAATATAGCCAATGTCAACACAACCGGGTACAAATCACAATCGGTTACGTTCCGTGATTTGATGTACCAGACAACACAGTCGGCATCCGGGGCAAATGCGGAAACCGGATTAGGCGGTATCAATGCAAGACAGATCGGTCTTGGCGTTACGACTGGGGCAATTAATACAGCGATTGCACAGCAAGGATCCGCGCAGACAACAAATAATCCCTTTGATATTATGATTTCCGGGGATAATTTCTTTGTTGTCAGCAACGGAAGTGAAAACTTATTTACAAGGGATGGCTCTTTCTATATTGACGGGGCGGGGAACCTTGCTATGACAAGTACGGGTTATACAGTTATGGGATGGCCGGTGGACGAGGAGACAGGGGAACCGAAGCCGGATACTGTGACAGCCCTTCAGATTATGAATGACAGCGTTATGCGTTATGACCCGGAGGGAACCAGTGAAGCAAGAGTAACGGGGATTGTGGATAGAAATGATAAAAATGTCCATAGTTCATCCGGAAGAATTATGAACTTTGAGTTTTATGATAACGCGGGTTATCTTTATACGGCCAAGTTCAGCGTCCATGCAACAAACAGTAACGGGGAATATTATATTGCGTTGGATGATATCAAAGATTCTACAGGGGCATCGTTAGGGGATGAAATATTGAGCAAGGTAGAGTTCGGCGCTACCATGGAAGTGGAAACAGCGATTCCGTATACGTTGGTAAATGGTACGGCGGAAGCGCAGGGAACCCTGACTTTTGCAGACGGTTCAACGCAGCCGATTAACCAGGCTGTTACAACGATCCCTACCCAGTTGCTGCAGGATGAGTATGGCATAGATCCGGCTGTGTCAGCAACTTTTACGGAAATCAGGTTTGAAGAAGACGGCGGAGTGTCCATTAAGCAGCCTACGAGTGCAAGCCCTTCTTATTATCCGCCAGTGAATGAACCGACGCTTACGGTAACGACAGTAGTCGTTACGCCGGCTAATGGCACTGCGGTAAATCTTACGCCCGGGGTAACGGCGGTTCCAGGTAATCCGCCTCTTGACAGGGACGGTTT
Source organism: uncultured Lachnospiraceae bacterium (assembly GCA_910576535.1). GTDB lineage: Bacteria > Bacillota > Clostridia > Lachnospirales > Lachnospiraceae > Kineothrix. Next base: position 79,833 of record CAJTKK010000002.1, read on the forward strand.
GCTGGCGCTATATAATCTGGATATTGTGGCAGAACAGGTAAAAGAAATAGAAGTTCATAATGACGGTTCCATTACGGTGACAAAAAAAGATGTCAATAAGGCAGCTAGCTTAAGGTTTAATCCTGGTACCGGTAAATTTGTCAGCATCGCAGGAAGCGGGCAGGGGTTGATCACTTTAGGATTGGCTAATGCAAACGGTCAGAGTTTTAATAATATTAATATGGATTTTTCTACTTGTTCGAATGTAAACAATAACGGATCCAGTACGATCAGTTCATCAAAGGGTACGAGTACCGGCCTTGGGGCAGGACGTCCGGAAGGGGAAATGATTTCCATTGCCGTGGATCAGTCAGGAGTGATTACAGCAGCTTATGATAACGGGATGAGCAGATGCCTTGGGCAGATTGCTACAGCAGCTTTTGCGAATCCTTCCGGTTTGGAAAAAGTAGGGGATAACCTTTATACAGCAACGAACAACTCCGGCGAGTTTGACGGAACGGGGAAGGACGTTACTGAAGGAGGAGGAAAGATGCAGTCAGGCGTCCTGGAAATGAGTAATGTAGATTTATCCCAGGAGTTTACGGAAATGATTACCACTCAGAGAGGATTCCAGGCAAACAGCCGTATTATAACTGTTTCAGATACCATGCTGGAGGAATTGACAAACCTGAAGCGTTAGTAATATAATAGTTACAGTTTAAGTTTTTGCTGTAACATATAATGGTAAGGCTACAACTGAATGGGGAACTGACAAAACGGTTCCCCTTCTGTTGTGAAAGGTTTTTTATGCAATCATAACGGTTATATAGGGTGAAGGTTCTTAAGGGAGACCTTGTCACGAGGGAGAGTATAAGATGATTGAGGTAACGAAGATAAATGGGGTAAAGGTGCTAATCAACCCAGATTTGATGGAATTGGTGGAGGAGACTCCAGACACGGTCATTTCATTCACTACAGGACGCAAAATAATTGTAAAAGAAAGTAGACAAGAAGTGAAAAATCTAGTAAAATCGTATAGAAAGGATATTTTTGCGGATTGACGCAGAAATGTGGGTGAAGATTCGTGGATATAGCATCAGTTTTAGGATTAGTATTATGTGGAGTTGTATTTGTATTTGGTATTATTTCCAGTGGTGGTTTAGGTGCATTTGGTGATTTCGTAGATCCCCCGTCTATATTTATTACGTTTGGAGGATCTATGTTCTGCGTCTTAGCGTCTTATTCCCTGCAGAATTTTAAGGAAGGGCTTGCCAGCATTAAGCTGATTTTTAAGACACCGACGATAAATACACCGCAGATGATTACGAAAATAATTGAATTATCCAATATTGCCCGTAAGGAAGGACTTCTTTCTCTGGAAGAGGCAGCGGCGGATTTGGATGATGATTTCCTGAAAAAAGGTATATTGCTTATTGTAGACGGAACAGATCCGGAATTAGTCCGTGCCATTATGGAAACGGAACTGGTCAGCATTGAAGGCAGACATAAGGCTAAGATTGGCTTTTGGGATACGCTGGGCGCCATGGGGCCTGCCTGGGGTATGATCGGTACGCTGGTTGGTCTTGTTAATATGTTGAATAAAATGGATGACCCTTCGGCTATTGGGCCGAATATGGCGGTTGCGCTTATTACTACGTTGTATGGGTCGCTTCTTGCAAACTGGGTATGCGCTCCAGTAGCAAGTAAATTGAAAGAAAATAACGGGGAAGAAGTAATGGTCAAAGAAATTATGATTGAAGGGCTTCTTTCCATTCAAGCAGGGGAAAATCCCCGTGTTATAGAGGAAAAATTGAAATCATTCTTGTCACCGAAGGATAGGGCAACACAGCAAGAAGAAGGCGGAGGTGAAGAGGTTGGCTAGGAAAAAGAAAGAAGATCCTCCAAAGCCAGGCGCGGCGTGGATGAATACCTTTGCCGATTTGATGAATCTTCTGTTGTGCTTTTTCGTTCTGCTGTTTTCCATGTCTACAGTGGATGCACAGAAATTTGAACAGGTGGCGGCATCTTTTGCCCAAAGCTTTAGTATTTTTACAGCAGGGGCTTCTGCAATCGGGGATGGCATCCTGATAAGCAACGGGGTGAGCCAATTGAATGAATTGGATCAATATATGAACAGTACAGGAAAAGCTTCGGACGGGGATATTGTTCCGGAAACATTGGCGGAGGCAGAAGCACAGATCGAACAGGCAAAGATGGAGGAATCCGAAGAACTGGCAGAAAAAGTGGAAGAGGCTGTAGAGGAAGAAAGTCTGGACGGAGTGATTGATATTGATATTACATCGCAGTATGTACAGCTTACGCTGCAGGGTTCGCTGCTTTTTGATTCAGGAAGCGCTGTCCTGAAAGAAGAATCTTTGCCGGTATTAGACAAGATAGGTGTTATGCTGGAGAAATATTCGGAAAGCACAATTGAGATAGAAGGGCATACGGATAATGTACCGATGTCCGGTTCTAAATATTCTAATAATGATGAGTTGAGCGGGGGAAGATCTCTTTCAGTATTTAATTATCTGATAGAACATACGAACTTGGATCCGTCAATGATGAAACATGCAGGGAGAGGCGAGTATATGCCAATAGCGGATAATTCGACGCCGGAAGGCCGGGCGATGAACAGAAGGGTAGAAATCCGCATTTATAACTCGTTAAGTTCCTATTAAAAGAGCGGGAGGGTAATTCACATGAAGAAAAACATATTGTCTATATTGATACTTGCATTGCTGATTGTAAATATCGTATTGACATCCATTATGATGTTCAGCGTAGTCGGGGCATCAAAGAAGACGACACAGCTAGTAACGGATATAGCTTCGGTATTAAAGCTGGAGATCCGGGGAGAAGACGGGGAAGTAATAACAGTTCCTATGGATCAGACAGACGTGTATAATATCACCGACTTGACAATTGAACTGCAGCCAAACGATGACGGCAGCTCCCATTGGTGCCTTCTTGGTGTTGCTTTCTCTATGAATATGGAAGACAAAGGCTATAAATCTTTCGGCAGTGTAGAGAGCATGGATGCAAAGAAATCCTTACTCACAGAAGTGATCTTTGAGGTAATCGGCAGTTATAAAATGGATGAATTGAAGAGCGGCGGTGAAGAGGAAGCGAAAGCTGAAATATTGAGACGTGTCCAGTCAATGTATGATTCGCAGTTTATATTCCGCGTTTCCTTTAGTGACATTAAATACCAATAATCTCCTATTAAATGAATAGGCAGGAGGTGACTTGAGTGGGTGAGGTACTGTCACAAAGCGAAATAGACAGCTTGTTAGCAGCGCTTAGCACAGGCGAACTAGAAGTAGATGACACACAGAAAAAAGAAGAGAAACATGTAAAGAATTATGATTTTAAACGTCCCGCAAAGTTTTCCAAAGAACATTTGAGGACTCTTGAAATAATATATGAACATTATGGCAGGCTGGTATCTACGAACTTGGCAGTTTATCTGAGGAAAAATATACAGATTAGTGTGGCAAGTTCGGAGACAGTTACTTTTTCGGAATTTTCCAATGCATTGTCAAACCCGGTTATTTTAGGGATTATTAATTTTAACCCTTTACCCGGCAATATTCTCATTGATATGTCTTGTAATCTTGGATTTTCAATGATTGACAGGATGCTGGGGGGACAAGGGAATCCCTTGGAAAAGAATAGGGATTTTTCAGAAATTGAGATGGCTATTTTAGAAAAACTGATGATAATATGTATGCAGATGATGAGAGAGCCATGGAAAAATGTGCTGGACATCTCTCCTATGATGGAGAGAATCGAAACGAATTCTCAGTTTGCTCAGATGATAGCGCCCAGCGATATGATAGCGATTGTCACCTTGAATGTAAAGATAGGTGAAGTTGAGGGTCTTATGAATATATGTCTTCCGTTCTTTACATTAGAGGACATTATAGATAAATTGAATACAAAGTTCTGGTATTCGACGATGCAGGCAAAGAGCAGTGAGAATTACGAAGAATATATCGAATCACTAATTAGAAGGGTGAGTATCCCTATTAAGGCTGTTTTGGGGAAAAGCAGTGTTTCGGTCAATGACTTCGTAAATTTACAGCCGGGCGATATTATACGGCTGGATAAGGGCGTAGACAGTGAACTGAATATTTATGTCGGAAATCTAAAGAAATTCACCGCGTTGCCGGGGTCTAACAAAGATAAGTATGCTGTAAGAGTGACCTCGGTAATCAGAGAGGGGGAGTAGTATGGACGGAATGTTATCGCAAGATGAAATAAATGCATTATTGAATGGGATGGATTTGTCCGACGAAGGCGATGATGATATGGAAACGTCATCCGGTGGCGAATCCGGGGAAATTGATGAGGATCTGCTTTCCGATGTGGAAAAGGACGCGATCGGCGAAGTTGCCAATATAAGCATGGGTTCTTCGGCTACCACATTGTTTTCCCTTGTAAACCGTAAAGTGAATATTACAACGCCGACCGTTGATTTGACAAATTGGTCAGGTGTGCTGGATGCGTACGAAAGACCATGTGTATTCATTCAGATCAAGTATACGGCAGGGCTGGAAGGGTCTAATATACTGGTATTAAAAGAACATGATGTAAAGATTATCACGGACCTTATGATGGGCGGCGATGGCACAAATACAGAGGGGGAACTGGGAGAATTGCATTTAAGCGCAATTTCAGAAGCCATGAACCAGATGATGGGTTCAGCGGCGACTTCCCTTTCGACAATGCTAGGAAAGATGATTGATATTAGTCCCCCGGATGCAAGCCTGATTGATTTAAATGATTTTGAATCCGGTGAGGACATTGCTTCCTTTTTAAAAGGGACTTTCGTGAAGATATCTTTCCGCATGCAGATTGGGGATCTGGTGGATAGTACGATTATGCAGATATATCCGATTGATTTTGCTAAGGGTCTGTATGATGCTTTCATGAATAATCAATTAGGGATCGGTGAGCCAGCTTCTGAACCGGCTCCGGCCCCTGCCCCAGCTCCTGTTCCGGCTCCTATGCCAGCCGCAGAGCAGCCTATGATGCAGCAGGCACAGCCGCAGATGGATATGTCACAAATGGGGATGCCTCAGATGGCAATGCCGCAGATGATGCCTCAGATGGCAATGCCCCAGATGATGCCTCAGATGGCAATGCCGCAGATGAATATGCAGAATATGAATGTTCAGCCGGCACAATTCCAGAATTTTTCAGCAGATTACAGTGGGATACAAAGTAATGAGAACATAGGACTCATTATGGATGTACCGTTAGAGGTTACAGTTGAATTGGGAAGAACGAGCAAATCAATTTCAGAGATTTTGGATTTTGCGCCCGGTACAATTATAGAACTTGATAAAATTGCAGGAGAGCCAATAGATGTTCTTGTAAATGGCAAATTTGTAGCAAAAGGTGAAGTAGTAGTAATTGAAGAAAGTTTTGGTATTCGTGTAACTGAAATTATTAAATAAAAGAGGAAATAGGAGAAAGAGATATGGCAAAAAATATTTTAATTTGCGATGATGCGGCATTTATGCGTATGATGATCAAGGATATCCTGACAAAAAATGGATATAATGTTGCCGGTGAGGCTGAAAATGGGGCAAAGGCAGTAGAGAAATATAATGAACTGCATCCGGATCTTGTGCTTATGGACATTACAATGCCTGAGATGGACGGGATTCAAGCTTTAAAGAAAATTAAAGAGGCAAATCCGGCTGCGCTTGTAATTATGTGTTCTGCAATGGGACAGCAGGCGATGGTTATTGAATCGATCCAGGCAGGGGCAAAAGATTTTATTGTAAAGCCATTCCAGGCGGACCGTGTATTGGAAGCGGTGAAAAAGGTAGTAGGATAAGATGCTGCTTACTGTATCCAATAGCGTAAACTCAGTTTTGCAGTTTTGCACAGTGCTTCTTATTTTTATATTTGTGCTGGTTGTTACATGGATTGCTACAAAGTGGATTGCGAATTTTCAGGGCGGCAGGGATGACGGGGCGAATATAGAGGTGATAGAGACATACCGTCTGACTGCAAATAAGTATATTCAAATAATTAGAACCGGAGAGAAGTATCTAGCGGTAGCAATATGTAAGGATACAGTAACGATGCTTACAGAAATACCCGCTGGTCAGATTCATTTGCCGGATAAACCGGTAAATTCTATGCCAGATTTTAAAAAAATTTTTGAGAAAGCTAAAACTTTGGACAAAAACCATAGGAATGAAGAATAGGCAAGATATATGAAAAGACATTTTTCCGGAAAGAAAGTAATGAGGATAATATGCCTGCTGTTTTCGGTAGGCATATTGTTGTATATATACTGTCCTATTCCTGTGTATGCAGCGGAAAGGGAATCCAACCTCACTGGTACAACGGATGAAAGGACAGTTTTGCATGAGCCGGGGGAAGCGGAATCGCAGGAAGAACTGAAAGAATTGAATATCGGAAATACTTTTGCAATAACGTATAATGATGGAAACGGGCAGATTCATGGTACGCTTAGGATACTGATTACATTGACGCTGATTGCATTAGCGCCGATATTAATTATTATGCTTACCTCGTTTACCAGGATTATTATTGTCCTGCATTTTACGAGGGCGGCTTTGAATACCCAAACAGCGCCTCCTAACCAGGTGATGATTGGGTTAGCTTTGTTTCTGACTTTTTTCATTATGCAGCCTACGCTTTCGGCTGTTTATGAAGATGCAGTGATTCCTTTTGAAGCTGGGGAAATTGATCAAGAAGAGGCTTTGAAAATAGGGATGGAGCCTTTTAGGGAATTTATGTATGGACAGACACAGAAAAAGGATGTCCGTTTATTTTTGGAAATAAGCGGTACAGAATGGGGAGGGGATCTGGAAAGCATACCGAGCAGCGTGCTGATCCCCAGTTTTATTATAAGTGAATTAAGGAATGCTTTTATTATTGGATTTTTTATATATATTCCATTTATTGTGATTGATATGGTGATTGCATCTACGCTGATGAGTATGGGTATGATGATGCTGCCGCCTACAACGATTTCCATGCCGTTTAAAATTTTATTGTTTGTAATGGCAGACGGATGGAACCTGATTATAGGAAGTCTTGTAAAGACATTTTATTAATGGACATGCCAAGGCTCTTAAATTTTGGGGAGGAAGAATATGTCGATTGATGACGTAACTGCAGTTGCAAGTGAAGCGCTATTTTTGATTATAAAAACAGCGTCCCCGGTACTGCTCATATCGTTAATAGTAGGACTTGCGATAAGTATTTTTCAGACGGTTACTTCTATTCAGGAGCAGACACTGACTTTTGTGCCTAAAATAATTTGTGTATTTTTGTCCATTATACTTTTAGGCCATTGGATGATGAATGGGATGACAGAATTTATGACCAGGCTTTGGTCAGATTTTAGTCTATATATTCGATAAGAAGCGCTGTGCGGGACGAAACTGGCGCAATGAGTGCAGATCCATAAGGGATAAGGAGAGGGCATGATGCGAAATGGTTAACACTGTTTTTTCATACGCGGATCTTGAATATTTTTTATTTATATTTATCAGGGTGACCTGCTTTATTTTTATAGCCCCCTTTTTTGGGATGAATAATACGCCGAAGCAGTTAAAAATTGGATTAGGCATATTTATATCATTGTTGATATTTTATGGCATAACGCCTCATGAGACAGTGGAATACCGGACAATACTGGAGTTTACCATTATTGTAATGAAAGAGGCCGTTACGGGGTTTATTATAGGATTCGGGGCTAACCTTTGCAGTTCTATTGTAACTTTTGCAGGGCATATTATCGATATGGAGATTGGATTATCCATGGTGACGCTGATGGATCCTGCAACCCGGGAATCATCGAGTATTTCCGGCGTTTTTTATCAGTATATGGTGATGCTGATGCTGATTATCAGCGGAATGCATGAATATCTTTTAAAAGCTTTACTGGAAACCTATACTTTAATACCGGTGAATAAGGCTGTGTTTGACCTGGATTCCTTTTTGACGTCTATTATCCGTTTTCTGGGTGAATACATTATTATAGGATTCCGTATATGCCTTCCGGTGTTTGCTGTAATGATTATGCTGAATGCCATATTAGGAGTCTTGGCGAAGGTTTCCCCTCAGCTCAATATGTTTGCGGTGGGTATCCAGATCAAAGTTCTTACAGGGCTGACGGTTCTGTTTATGACCGTCGGAATGCTGCCCAAGGCATCTGCTTTTATTTTTACACAGATGAAGAAAATCGTGGTATCATTTGTAGAGGGAATGATGTGATGTTAATATATAATCTGCAGTTCTTTGCAAAAGATGGGCCGGGCGGGGAGAAGACAGAGCCTGCAACGCAAAAAAAGCTATCGGATGCCAGAAAGGAAGGCCAGGTAGCGAAGAGCAAAGAAATTGCTAATGCATTTGGGCTTCTTTCCTTGTTTTTAGTTTTGAAGTTATATATCGGAATAATTGGAAACAGTTTTTTTTCCAGCTTCAGGGGAATCTATAGTCAGATTCCGGATTATATAAAGATGTATGAAGGCAAGGTACCGGATGCTACTATTACTATGGTAATAAAAAATGTAATGTTGAATATGATCGTTGTTATGGGTCCGGTACTTCTGGTTGGCGTATTGGTAGCTTTTATATGTGACTTGCTTCAGGTGAAGTGGAGACCCACATCCAGGCCGCTAAGACCTAAATTCAACAAGATGAACCCGGTAAACGGATTTAAAAAGTTTTTTTCCATAGGGGCTTTAGTTGAGCTTTTAAAATCGGTGTTAAAAATAGGACTGATTACTTATGTTGTGTATTCCTATTTAAAGGATAAATACCAATATTTATTTTTATTATATGATATATCCTTGAATCAGGCCATCGGGCTGATTGGTGATCTGGTCATTAACCTTGGGATACGTATTTCGGTTGTTTACCTGATTGTCGGCTTTGCGGATTATGCATATCAGAAACATAAATTTAAAGAAGATATGAAAATGTCAAAACAGGAGGTAAAGGATGAGTATAAGGATGCAGAAGGGGATCCGAAGGTAAAATCAAAACAGAAGCGGCGTATGATGGAAGTCTTCCAGCGGCGTATGATGAAGAAGCTGCCGGAAGCGGATGTGGTAATTACAAACCCGACTCATTATGCTGTAGCAGTTAAATATGATCCGGATGAGTATGATGCTCCTATCGTTTTGGCAAAAGGCAAGGATTATCTTGCACAGAAAATTAAAGATGTGGCAAAAGAGAATCATATAGAAATTGTAGAAAACAAACCCCTTGCCCGGATGCTTTATGCGAATGTGGAAGTAGGGGAGCTGATACCGCCTGAATTATATCAGGCTGTAGCAGAAGTGCTTGCATTTGTATATCATTTACAGGGGAAGGTATAAAGGAGAGGAGAATTAAGGCGTGAGAAAGGCAGATATAGGGGTTGCTATATATATATTGTCAGCATTTTTGATGCTGATTATTACTGTTCCTAACTGGTTATTGGATATTCTCTTGGCCTGCAATATTGCAGTAGCTTTTACGGTCATGTTTGGCTGTATGTTTGCAAAAGAAGTATTGGATATGTCTTTTTTCCCTACAATTTTGCTGTTTACGACGGTATTCAGGATATCGTTGAATGTTTCTTCCACAAGACTGATATTAACAACCGGCGACCCGGGGAACGTAGTAGCTACGTTCGGGGATTACGTAGGCGGCAACGATTTGATTGTAGGCGGTATTGTATTCATTATCCTGATTGTTATCCAGTTTATGGTTATCAATAAAGGTTCGGAACGTGTAGCGGAAGTTACTGCAAGATTTACTTTGGATGCTATGCCAGGTAAACAGATGGCAATTGACGCCGACCTGAATACAGGGGCTATAACGGACGAAGAAGCAAAGAAGCAGAGGGATAAGCTTCAGGAGGAATCCAGTTTTTTTGGTTCCATGGATGGTGCGGTAAAGTACGTAAAGGGAGATGCGACCGCAGGCCTGATTATTACATTTGTCAATCTGGCTGGCGGTATTGCAATGGGAGTATTCCGCCAAAATATGGAAATAGGGGCGGCGCTTGATAAATATGCGGTCTTAACGATTGGTGATGGTTTGGTCAGCCAGATCCCTTCCTTGCTGATATCTTTGTCTACAGGTATCCTGGTAACCAAAGGCTCCAAGGATGCTGATTTTGGCTCTGTCCTTGTCAGCCAGATGTTCGGCGTGCCGAAAGTCCTTTATTTTGTAGGGGCCGTTCTTATAGCGCTGGGGATATTGACGCCATTAAATACATTAGTATTCCTGACTCTTGGGCTTGTATTTATTGTCTGCGCAAGAGTTATCGCAGGAACGATCGAAACATCGAAGATTGAGGCGGAAATTGATATGGATGAGGTGGCGGCTGAAGAAATCCGGCAGCCGGAAAATGTTACCAGCCTTTTACAGGTGGATCCGATTGAACTGGAATTCGGGTATGGCATTATTCCTCTTGCAGACGTGAACCAGGGCGGGGATTTATTAGACCGTGTTGTTATGATCCGTAGACAAATTGCTTTGGAACTTGGCACTGTAGTGCCGATTATCCGTTTGCGGGATAATATCCAGTTAAATCCAAATCAATACATTATTAAAATAAAAGGTGTACAAGTAAGCGAAGGGGAGATATTGTTTGACCATTATATGGCGATGAACCCAGGATATGTGGAAGAAGAAATTACAGGGATACCTACTTTTGAACCTTCTTTCCATCTGCCTGCGATCTGGATTACGGAAGGGCAGAGGGAACGGGCGGAAAGCTTGGGATATACAGTGGTTGATCCCCCGTCTATTATTGCCACGCATCTGACAGAGATTATCAGGCAGTATATTTCTGAACTTCTTACGAGACAGGATGTACAAAGCCTTATCGACAATCTCAAAGAAACCAATCCTACACTTGTGGAGGAACTGGTTCCGAAGCTGCTTGGGATTGGGGAAATACAAAAGGTATTGCAGAATCTTCTGCGCGAAGGCATTTCAATCAGGGATTTGCTTACGGTTTTTGAAACATTGGCGGATTATGCCGCTACTACCAGGGATACGGATATCCTGACAGAATATGTAAGACAAAGCCTGAAACGGGCGATTTCCGGAAAATATTTCCCCTCCAACGAGACTACAAGTGTGGTAACATTAGACCCAAAGATGGAGCAGGAAATTATGAACAGCGTAAAACAGACAGAACAAGGGGCATATCTTACCTTAGATCCGGAAAAAACAAAAGCAGTTATCGCATCAGTAGGGGAAGAAGTACAGAAGCTGGAAAATTTGGGGAAGAATCCGATTATTATCACATCGCCGATTGTGCGCATGTATTTTAAACGGCTGACCGAAGATTATTATAGGGATCTGATTGTTGTTTCATATAATGAAATAGAATCAAATGTTGAATTACAATCTGTTGGGATGGTGACTATAGCATGATAATAAAAAAATTCCAAGGCAAAACGGAAAACGAAGCCATAGAAGCAGCAAAAAAAGAAATGGGGAACAATATCGTAACCATGAATGTCAGAAGTGTAAAAAGAAAAGGGATTCTGAGCTTTTTTCTGAAGGATTTGATAGAGGTTACGGTAGCTTTGGAGGAAGAAAATGAAAAATATACCCCAGTAAAGAAAGAGGAAAAGAAAGAAACTGCGCCTGCCATGCCTGTGAAAAGGATTGCGCCTGAGAGCAGGAAAGAGGACAGGAGGGAAAGCGCCCTGCTGGAAGAAAAGCTGGATAATCTGCATTCTTTGCTGGAACAGCAGCTACAGAGACCGGAGGAGGAAAAAGCTGAAGAGGAAGATGAGGAAAAACCCCCCAGTGAGTTTGAAAAGCTGATGAAGCTTTTATACAATACGATGCTTGATAATGAGGTAGATGAAAAATTTGCCAATCAGATTATTGATGAGATGGAAAAAAGTGCGAAACCTAATATGCCTTTTGATTATGCGCTGACGAATGTATATCAGAAAATGGTTTTAAAATTTGGAAAGCCAGAAGGGATTCTGCCGGCTGAAAACGGTACAAAGGTTATCTTCTTTATCGGCCCTACTGGGGTAGGAAAGACTACGACAATTGCAAAACTGGCTTCTTCTTACATTGTAGATGAAAAGAAAAAGGTAGCGCTGATTACGGCGGATACTTACCGTATTGCCGCAGCAGAACAGCTTAGGACATATGCAGGGATTCTGGAGGTGCCTTTCCGGGTAGTCTATTCGCCGGAAGAGATTGTGCAAGCATTAAATATTTTCTCCGGTTATGATTATCTTTTCATAGATACATCGGGGCATTCTTATCAAAATGAAGAACAGAAGCAGAACATGAGCCAGATTGTGCATTCCATAGACGGGGAAGCGGAAAAAGAAGTATTTCTTGTACTTAGTGCGACGACAAAGTATAAAGATTTGCTGAAAATTGTAGATACTTATTCTGAAATTACGGAATTTAAACTGATTTTTACTAAGCTGGATGAAACTAACGCATTGGGAAATCTTCTGAATCTTAAGCTTCATACAGGAACATCTTTGTCATATATTACTTGCGGACAGAATGTACCGGATGATTTTAGAGTATTCAGCCCTCAGGATGCGGTAAGGCAGTTACTTGGAGGAAAAAATTAGGAGGAAAATACAGGATATGGATCAGGCTGAACAGTTAAGAAATATTATAAAAGCCAATAACCATGCATCAAGGCCTGCGGCACGGGTTTTGACTGTGACCAGCGGAAAAGGCGGCGTTGGCAAGTCAAATACATCTATTAACCTGGCAATACAGTTCCGCAAAATGGGTCAGAGAGTGATTATTTTAGATGCAGATTTTGGGCTTGCCAATATAGAAATTATGTTCGGTGCGCTGCCTAAGTATAACTTATCTGATTTAATTTATGAAGGAAAGAATATTAAGGAAATTATTACGAAAGGCCCCATGGGCGTGGGCTTTATTTCGGGAGGGTCTGGAGTTGCAGGGTTATCCAATCTGACACAGGACAATATACATTGTATTGTCCAAAGCCTTGCAGAGCTTGATTCCCTCGCAGACGTAGTGATTGTAGATACTGGGGCAGGAATATCGGATGCAGTGATGGAATTTCTGGTGGCAAGCGGGGAAATTCTTTTGGTAACAACGCCGGAACCTACATCTATCACGGATTCCTATTCTCTTTTGAAGGCTCTTAGCAGGCATCCCAGGTATTCAAGAGAAGATACAAAAATTAAGATGGTGGCAAATAAAGTGCAGAAAAAAGGGGATGGGGCAGAGCTGTATAAAAAACTGAATGTGGTGGTTGAAAAATACCTGGAAACACCGATGGAATATTTGGGGGAGGTGCCGGAGGACAGTCAGTTGATGAAAGCTGTGATGCAGCAAAAGCCGGTGTCAATGGAAGACCCTTATGCAAAATCAGCGCTTGCATATAAAGAAATTGTGACAAAACTGGTAAACAAAGAAATAACGGAAACAGTAAAACGAAGAGGGATGGCGGCATTTTTTTCTCATTTTTTTAATGGGAAAAGATAAAATTTCTTATTAAAAACAAAGCTGCAGTTTAGCGGCGGCATGGGGGGTTAATGTAAAGTATGGCAGGTAAATTGTTATCAAAATATGTGGCAACGGGAAATAAAGTAGAGATAAGAAAGACGGCAAGAAGGAAAATGAACGGGGAGGAACCGGAGGTAAAAGTATATCTCAGTCAAGTATACGACGTGCTATCCGAGGATAGGATTGAGGTTGTCATGCCCATGGAGAAAACGAAATTTGTGCTTTTACCCGTGGGGGCTGAATATGATATTTATTTTTATTCTTCCAATGGGGTATATCAATGCAAAGCAAAGGTGGCAGACCGGGGGAAAAAGAATAATGTTTATTTACTGGTAATGGAACTGACCAGCAATTTAAGAAAAGATCAAAGAAGGGAATTTTACCGTTTTAGCTGTGCGCTGGAAATGAACTCCAGGGCATTGGACGGCGAGGAAATCGAGAAACTGGAGAATGACGGCATGATGGATGATATGCTGTCGGAGGGAGAGCCTTTAAAACAGAGCATTATTGTGGATATCAGCGGGGGCGGCCTGCGTTTTGTGTCGGATCATGCATATGATAAGGAAAGCGTTATTTTATGCAAATATCAGCTGGATACGGGAAAGGGCGTGAAAGAGTATGAAATTTTAGGGAAAGTCTTAAGTGTCCAGGAAGTACAGACAAAAAATGGTTTATATGAGCATAGGGTACAGTATATGGATATTGATGATGAAGTCAGGGAAGAAATTATAAAATATATTTTTGAAACGGAGCGGAAAAAACGCAAAAAAACAAAATAGGAGATTACCATGAAAAAAATTTTAGTTGTTGATGACTCTGCACTTATGAGAAGGGTGCTGTGTGATATAATAGAACAAGATAAAAGATTTCAAGTAGTGGAAAAGGCTACTAATGGTTTAGAAGCGCTGGAACTGTTAAAGAAGAATACCTATGATGCAGTCGTACTGGATGTCAATATGCCCAAAATGAGTGGTTTAGAACTTTTAAAAGAGCTGCAGAAAAATAAAATTGCGGCAAGAGTTGTTATGGCGAGCACCGATACAAAAGAAGGGGCAAAAACTACTTTGGATGCGTTGGAACTGGGAGCCCTTGATTTTGTACATAAGCCAGTCAGTGCGCTGGAGTGCCGGAGAGATTTGTTTAAAAACCGCCTGATTCAGATCCTGGCAGCAGTGACGGAAAGCAAAGCGCCTTCTTTTAGCAGAGCTTTTTCCATTGATGACGCTAAAAAATCCAAAAAAATGGTAGAACTGGTAAGCCGCCATGCAGGAAAAGTGAAGGGGAATAAAGTAGTTGCCATTGCAAGTTCCACAGGGGGACCCAAAGCGCTTCAGTCGGTAGTGCCTAGAATCCCGGCGAATCTGAATGCCCCTGTGGTTATCGTACAGCATATGCCCGTCGGTTTTACCGCTTCTTTGGCAGACCGGCTGAATTCTTTAAGCGAGGCGGAAGTTAAGGAAGCGGCGGAAGGCGATGTTCTTCTTCCGGGCAAAGTATATATTGCGAAAGGCGGCAAACATTTAAAAATACGCAGCAGCGGAGGAAGGCATGTAATTTATTACTCGGATGAGCCGACCAGGGAGGGCGTAAAACCATGTGCTAATTATATGTATGAATCATTGAGCGAATGCAAGTATGATGCGGTGGTATGCGCTGTTTTGACAGGAATGGGTGCGGACGGAACGAAAGGAATCTCTTATCTGAAAGGCAAGAAAAAGATACATGTGATTGCTCAGGATGAAGAAAGCAGCGCGGTGTATGGAATGCCGAAAAGCGTGGCGGTAGCCGGTTTGACAAATCAAGTAGTTCCTCTTGAGCAGATTGCACAGGAGATAATCATGAACGTGGGGGTAATATAGGATGGATGTAAGCCAATATCTAGAGATTTTCCTTGATGAAACAAAAGAACATTTGCAAAGCCTGAACACGGAAATATTAAACTTAGAACAGGATCCGGAGAATTCGGACACCATAAATGAGATTTTCAGGGCTGCCCATTCCTTGAAGGGGATGGCAGGGACTATGGGTTATAAAAGAATGCAGAATTTGACCCATGATATGGAAAATGTTTTTTCAGAAGTACGTAATGGGGCAATAAAAGTAAAAGGCAATATGATTGATATTTTGTTCCAATGCCTGGATGCCTTGGAAGAATATTTGAATATGATTCAGGAAACAGGAGAAGAAGGTTCTAACGATAATGAGCCTTTGATTAAGCTTCTGAATGATGTCTTGGATTCGAAAGAAGGCGGGGAGCCGCAAGAGGTAAAACCGGAGAAGGCTAAGAACGCGGATGAGGAAGGGAATAGCAGGAAATGGCAGGAAATCAAATTTGATGAAACGCAAAAGAGGGTCATTGCGGAAGCAACCGGCCAAGGAAAGAATGTATATGGAATGACTGTTAGAGTACAGGAATCTTGTATACTGAAAGCGGCAAGAGCATTTCTTGTATTTAAAGCGTTAGAGGAATTAGGGGAAGTCATCATATCCAAACCGTCGGTACAAGATATTGAAGACGAGAGGTTTGATTTGGATTTCAGCCTTATCTTTATATCAGAAAGTCCGTTAGATACTATTTTAAAGTCGGTAAGGAGCGTTTCGGAAATTGAAGACGCCCAAGGCGCTTTACTGGAAGAAGAGCAGACAGGGGAGATTGCAATTGAAGATGAGATCCAGAATGCAGTCCCTGAAATAGTGCCGGAGGACAAAGAAAATGTCCCTGCTGCAGAGAAGGCAGCGGCGATCCAGCCTGCAACGGTAAAACCGAATGAAAAGAAAGCGCCGGTTTCCAAACCCGTAGTGAACAGGACTGTCCGTGTGGATATTGAAAAACTGGATGTGCTTATGAATCTTGTAAGCGAACTGATTATTGCCAAGAATTCATTGGTTTCGGCTTCAGTGGGCGATAGGAATAACAGCGTAAATGAACATATTGAATACTTGGAAAGCGTAACGACCAATTTGCATGAATCTGTGATGAAAGTCCGGATGGTGCCGATTGAGAGCGTAGTCAATAAATTCCCTAGGATGATCAGGGATTTGTCTAAGAAACTGGATAAAAAGATGGAACTGTATATGTCCGGGGAAGAAACAGAACTGGACCGTACTGTTGTGGATGAGATCGGCGATCCTTTGATGCATTTGCTGAGAAATGCCGCAGACCATGGTTTAGAGTCTGGTGAAGTACGGAAAGCGAAAGGCAAGCCTTCGGTAGGCTCTATATTCCTGGATGCATATCAGGATGGCAATAATGTTGTGATAGAAGTAAGGGATGACGGTGCAGGGATTAATATTGAGGGCGTAAAAGGAAAAGCAATTGAAAAAGGCGTGATTACGCCGGAACAAGGCGAGAATATGTCTGACCAGGAAATTATTAATCTTCTGTTCCATGCTGGTTTTTCTACTTCAGAAGTGGTTTCCGATGTGTCCGGCCGGGGTGTTGGGCTGGATGTGGTGAAATCCAAGATTGAGTCTTTAAGCGGTGAGGTTGAGGTAAAAAGCAAGATTGACGTGGGAAGCACATGGACGATCCGTCTGCCGTTGACTTTGGCGATTATTCAAGCCCTTATGGTTGACGTAGGCGGTGAACAATATGCGATTTCCTTAGGCTCTATCCAGACAATAGAGGATATTGTTCCTACGGATATTAAAACCGTGCAGAATAAAGAAGTCATTCATTTAAGAGGGCTTGTGATTCCGCTGATCAGGCTGAGCGAAGTCCTTGATATTGAAAGCAAGAAGAATCCGGAAGACAATATGACAGTCGTTATTGTGAAAAAAGGTGACAGACAGTCAGGGCTTGTTGTTGATGAACTTAGGGGACAACAGGAAATTGTTATTAAGTCATTAGGCAAGTATATTACCAAATGCAAGGTAATAAGCGGCGCTACCATTTTAGGGGATGGTGAAGTAGCGCTGATCTTAGATACCAATGCATTGTTTTAGGTTCATATTGTTAGGAGGACAGTAGAATGGAAGAGGTTAAAGTTGCGTTGGATAATGAGACGACTCAGTTTATCGTAGTTAAGCTTGGTGACGAGCAATATGGGATAGATATTAAGTACGTAGATAATATTGTGCGTATGCAACATATTACAAGAGTTCCCAAGGTGCAGGAGTATTTAAAAGGAGTGATTAACCTGCGTGGTGAGGTGATTCCTGTTATGAGCGCCCGTCTTAAAATGGGCCTGCCTGCTGATGAGTATACGAAAAGCACAAGAATTATTATCCTTAGGCTGGAACAGCATGGAACGATAGGGATTACTGTGGATGAAGTAAAAGAAGTAGTAACCTTAGAGAACCACCAGATAGAGAAAGTAGCATATGACAGCAAGGAAGAAAAAGATTATTTTCTTTTTGGAATAGGGAAATATGAGGATGGCGGACTGATTTCCCTGCTGGACTTGAATGCGGTGGTATTAGACAAAGAAGGGGTATAGGAGGTTGGCAGTGGCTGATTTGAATTTGGAGACAATGTCTCAGGAATATTATGATATACTGAAAGAACTGGGCAATATAGGCGCGGGGAATGCAACGACAGCGTTAGCGCAGATGCTTCAGTGTAAAGTTGATATGTCCGTGCCACAAGTAAAGTTGCTGGAATTTAAGGATGTAGCTACCTTAATGGGAGGGGAAGAGCAGATTATGGCCGGTATTTACCTTGGAGTGGAAGGGGATATTACCGGAAGCATCATGTTTCTTTTAGAGAAAGGGGCGGCGAGGCATCTTGTCGGGAAATTGATGGGAATGCCTACGGAAGGGGATGAATTTTCTGAAATGGAAATATCTGCCCTTCAGGAGGTTGGAAACATCATAACAGGTTCTTATTTGAATTCACTGTCAATGATGACGAATCTTAAGATATGCCCGACGATTCCTTCGCTGGCTGTTGATATGGCGGGGGCGATCCTTAGTGTCCCTGCTATAGAATTTGGCATATTGGGCGATCAGATACTTTTAATACAGACTCAATTTTTTGATGAAGTACAACTGGACGGTTATTTCATTCTTATTCCTGATTTGGAGTCTTATGGGAGAATACTGTCGTCTTTGGGAATTGTGATTGGATAGAGAATAAATTGTATGAAAACGGACACTGTCATCAGCCTGAGGGCTGATGACAATAAAAAGAGGAAGCGTATGGAAGTGCGTTCAGGTCGCCAGCCTATGGCTAGTGACAATATATAAGGGATATTTCGTAGGAAAAATGGGAGAATCGGGAAAATGAGCGAAACGATTAAAGTCGGGATGGCGGATTTAAGGGTGTGTGTCAGTCCGGATTCTGTTACCACTTTGGGGCTTGGATCATGTGTAGGAATAGCTATTAGAGACCCGGTAACAAAAATCGGGGGATTGGCACATATTATGCTGCCGGATAGTACACAAATAAGAAATAACAGTAATATCCCCAAATTTGCAGATACAGGCATTACAGAGCTGGTAAGGCAGATGGTAGCAAAGGGGGCGAAGCAAAGCCGCATGGTAGCGAAAATTGCGGGAGGGGCGCAGATGTTTTCTTTTCAGAATAAGTCAGAAATGGTCCGCATAGGAGAACGGAATGTGGAAGCTACAAAAAGAAAACTTGCGCAGTTAAAAATCCCTATTTTAGCCCAGGATACTGGGGACAGCTATGGAAGAACCGTTATTTTTTATCCCGAAACAGGGGATTTTGTTATTAAAGCCGTCGGAAAGGTGCAGAAGGTCATATGAGTAACAGAAAAAAAGGGGGAAAAGCAATGAAAAGAAAGTTGATACCACCTTTTTTGATGCTGTCTGTAGGGGCAGTAAGCAGTATTATCATGCATTTTAATTACTATGAAACAAATAAGATGCTGGCAATTCTGCTGGGAGTGATGGTTATTTTTTACATTGCAGGGAACCTGTTTACAATGATGTTAAATATATTTGATAAGCAGAATCAGCCGGAGGAAATGGATGCCGGGGATGAGTTAACAGATGAAGAGGGATCTGATATACAAGAAGGACAGGTGAAAACAGAAGGATAATTAGGTAAAGGTGGCTAAAAAAATATGGACGAAGCAGGCAGAAGGAAATTGTGGGAGGAATATGCGAAAGCGAAATCGCCTGAAATACGCGAAAAAATTATTTTAGAATATGCCCCATTAGTGAAACTGGTTGCTGGAAGACTCAGCATGTATTTAGGGTATAATGTGGAATATGATGATCTAGTCGGGTATGGTATTTTTGGCTTAATTGATGCGATTGACAAGTTTGACAGTATGAAAGCGGTCAAATTTGAGACTTATGCGAGTTTGCGTATCAGAGGGGCGATTTTGGATCAAATACGTAAAATGGATTGGATTCCGAGGACAATTAGGCAAAGACAGAAAAAAATTGACGCAGCCATCAAAGAAATTGAAGCAGTTCAGGGAAGAAATGCAACAGAAACGGAAATAGCAGAAGCGTTAGGGATTTCTGAGAATGAATTTGGGGAGTGGCAGTCTCAGATGAAAATAACAGGCGTGGTATCTTTAAATGAGTTTATGGAACAGGGGAGTGAGATACCAGCCGAAAATAATAAAAATGCTCATTTCGACAGCCCGGAGGAGGTTGTGGAAAAAGAGGAACTGAAAAAGATATTGTCGGAAGCGCTTGAATTGCTGACAGAAAAAGAGCGGAGAGTTATTGAACTATATTATTATGAAGAATTGACATTGAAGGAAATCAGCAGCATATTGGAGGTGTCCGAATCGCGGATTTCACAGCTGCATACAAGAGCTTTGCAAAAAATGAAATCAAAAATGGGAAATTATATAGGAATATTGACATAATAGTGCAGGAGAATGATAGTATGAATGGATATTTTCAATTAGTTTGTAATGCAAATCAGACCTTTTTGCGTGTTTTTCCGCCTACAGCAGGGGGCATGGCAGTGTCAAATAGTGAGATTGCGGAATATTTAGGAAGCAGGGGCATATCTTATGACAGTTCTGCAATTGCTTCAATTGCAGGCGGGACAGGGAATCAAGAAGTAGCGATTAATTATACGGCCTGCAGTGAAGTAAGGGAATCGTATAAGCTAGTGATAGGCCCTGATAAAATGAATGCAATTGCCCGTTTCTACCCGCCTTCTATAAATGGGGAAATGCTGACAAAACAGGAGTTCATAGCGGATCTCAGCTTTAAAGGCATCCAGTTTGGGATTCAGGAAGAGGAGATTGAACGTTTTTTTGACAATAGGATGTATTGTGAAGATTATATTGTGGCGGTGGGACAGCAGCCAAGGCATGGATCCGACGCATATATTGAATATTATTTCAATACAGATTTAAGTGCGCGTCCTACGTTAAAGGAAGACGGAAGCGTGGACTTTTTTAACCTGAATACCATCAGCCATTGCCATGAGGGGGATATCCTTGCTCAACTTTTTCCGGAGGATCCGGGGGATGTTGGCTATAGTATCGAAGGGGAGAAAATAAAACCCCGGGATGTAAAGAAAAAGAAGCTGAAATTTGGCAGGAACATAGCGCTTTCTGAAGATAAACTGACGATTACATCGGAAGTGGACGGCCATGTTACGCTAGTGGATGATAAAGTATTTGTTTCTGATGTCCTGACAGTGGAAAATGTAGATAATTCCACAGGGAATATTGAATATGACGGAAATGTTCAAGTAAACGGGAATGTTTGCGCTAATTTTTCTGTAAAAGCGAAAGGAAATGTTGAAGTTTCAGGCGTTGTGGAAGGCGCTTTGGTGGAGGCCGGAGGGGACATTATTATTGCCAAAGGAATGAACGGCATGGGGAAGGGCATCCTGAATGCCAAAGGGAATGTAGTTGCAAAATTTTTAGAGAATGCAACAGTTACTGCTTTAGGTTATGTGTCGTCAGAATCCATTCTTCATAGTACCGTCTATGCAGGGGATGAAATTACCGTAAGCGGAAAGAGAGGGTTTATTACCGGCGGACGTGTATGTGCAACGAATATTGTTTCCGTAAAAACATTAGGTTCTTCTATGGGGGCGGATACGATCGTGGAGGTGGGGGCAGACCCGACAATTAAGGTACGTATCCAGAATCTGCAATGGGATATTGCCAATGCATCGAGAGTTGTGAAGTCTGTACAGCCGTTGATTGAAGCATCAAGGCAGAAGCAGGCGAAAGGAATAAAAGTGACCCCTGAGCAGTTACAGTATGTGAAATCGCTGATTGCACTTAACAAAGTAAAAGAAAAAGAGATTGAAGATAAAGCGCTGGAAATGGAACGGCTGCAGGAATCCATCGGGATTTATTCAAATGCAAAGGTAGAAGTGACAGGAGTTGTGTTTCCAGGAACAAAAATCAGCATAGGAGATGTCTCCATGGTAGTTCAGAGCGAGATGAAATACTGCAAATTTATTAAACTGGATGGAGATGTAAAAATGACAGCGATTTAGGGGTAAGGAGGTCATAGCTATGTCGATTAACCGTATAGAATTACAAGGGACTATAACAAGAGCGCAGGATTACACTACGATAAAACATAATGAAGATAATAAGGGAATGATCGACCAGTCGAATTTCCAGACTCAGTTTCAAAAAACAGTGGAGAGTAAAGTTTCCCAGGTTCATCAGGGCGACAATGCAGAGAATGGAAAAAAGAATTACGATGCAAAGGAAAAAGGCGGCGGGGAATATTCCGGCGACGGTGGAAGAAGACGGAAAAAGGATCAGGAGAAAGAGCCTGATGGAAGGGTATTGCTAAAAGGTATAGGAAGATTTGACACAAAAATCTAGGAGAAGAAAAATATGGGCTTGATGGAGATTGGCCTTATTATACTAGGAGCCATTATTTTAATTCTTGGCTATGTGCTTCCGGCGGGAAAAGGAGGAAGCGCAGCCGAGACAGGAGTGAGAATTGATGAAGAATTAATCCGGGGGCTGGTGGAAAGAGAAGCCAAGGAGGTAAAAAACCATCTGAATGATATGGTGGACGAAACGGTAGCCTATTCCATGGAAAAGACGGAGAGGGCGATGGAACGCCTGACTAACGAAAAAATTATGGCTATCAATGAATACTCAGAACAGGTGATGGAAGGCATTAACAAGAATCATCAAGAGGTTATTTTCCTATATGATATGCTGAATGATAAGCATGATACATTTGTTAAGACGGTAGGCGAAGCAAACAGGAAAATGAAAGAAATTAAACAGGAAGTACAGGATATTGAGATTACAGTAAAAGAGTTCATGGATCCTGCCAAGGAAGAGACAGAGGAAGGGAAAAAGGAAAAAAACGCAACGGAAGCGGAGAGGCAAGCAAGCCAGGCAGAATCCGGGTTTGTGCCGTTTTCCCCGGAAAGGGTGGAAGTGTCCGATCAAGTTGCCCGGAAGGAAAAAGAAAATACCAGCAGTAAAGTTTCCGGGCAAAAAAAAGAAGAAAATTTAAACGGAGAGGAACAAAGCCGTAATAATAATGAAAAAATATTACGGCTGCATAAATTAGGAAAATCTGAGACAGCAATTGCTAAAGATCTAGGTTTGGGAGTCGGGGAAGTAAAATTGGTAATTGATCTGTTTGAACAGGCCAAGTAAATATCTGGATAGTAAAAACAGGCAGGAGCAGCTATGAATTTGAAATATTATTTGAGAGGATTAGGCTTGGGCATCATTATGACGGCGGTCATCATGGGCATGATATGGCCTAAGAAAGAGGAAACCCTTACGGATAGCGAGATTGCTGAAAGGGCAAAAGAACTTGGGATGATAGAAGAGACGGAACTGGCCGGATATTTGGAGGAGGCTAAAGCGGAGACGGAAGAGCGGGTCCGGAGGGAAGCGGCGGAAGAGTATGAAAAGAAAGAACTGGCAGAAGGGGAAAATAACAGCGAAGAAAATCAGGGGGAAAATATAACGGGACCGGAAGCAGAGGAGGAAAGCGAACTGGAAGGTTCACAAGAGCCGGAAGGAATGCTGCATGACGGAATGGACATGGAGGAAACAAAATCCGAGGAAGAAACAAATGAGCCGGAGAAAGGGAACAGTTTGGAAGGCTCTGTTGTTTTTACGGTAAAGAAAGGAGAACCTCCTTACAGTATAGAAGAAAGGCTGAAAGAAGGAGGGCTGATCCCCCGGGAGGCTGATTTTGATAAGTTTCTGGTGGATAATGGTTATGATAGAAAAGTAGTGGCGGCCGAATATACGATTCCGGCGGATGCGGATATGGAAATGATTGCTAAGATTATCACTGGACAGAAGTAATATCCTGGAAAAACTGATAAAAATGAAAATCATGGGAAACAGAGGTGAGATACGCATTATGTCTTGCTGTTATTTATACAATCCCCCCTTGCCAGCAAGAGGGGATTGTGTTACAATATACTCGTTGTGACTAAAAAACACGTATGTTCATTCAATGTCGGTGCTTTTCAGGTATCAGCGCAAGGCAGGGATAACATCTGCCATCAAATGTTGGTTTAGGAAAGGTAGGCTTTGGAGCGTAAAGCATACGGAAGCAGATGAACCAAATGGAGGTAAAAACATGAGCGTTATTTCAATGAAACAGTTATTGGAAGCAGGTGTGCATTTTGGACACCAGACAAGAAGATGGAACCCAAAGATGGCTCCTTATATCTTTACGGAGAGGAACGGCATCCACATTATTGATTTGCAGAAATCTGTAGGCAAAGTGGACGAAGCTTACAAGGCGGTTTTTGATATTGCATCCCAGGGAGGAACGATCCTTTTTGTAGGGACAAAGAAACAGGCGCAGGATGCAGTAAGGGTAGAAGCGGAACGTTGCGGCATGTTTTATGTGAACGAAAGATGGCTGGGCGGCATGCTGACGAACTTTAAAACAATCCGCAGCAGAATTGAAAGACTGAAACAGATTGAGGTTATGTCCCAGGACGGGACTTTTGATGTTCTTCCGAAGAAGGAAGTAATTGCGCTTAGGAAAGAATGGGATAAATTGGAGAAAAATCTTGGCGGCATTAAAGAAATGACAAGGATCCCGGACGCTATTTTTGTAGTAGATCCTAAAAAGGAAAGAATCTGTGTACAAGAAGCTCATACGCTTGGCATTACGTTAATCGGTATCGGAGATACCAACAGCGATCCGGAAGAACTGGATTATATTATCCCTGGCAATGATGATGCCATCAGGGCGGTTAAACTCATTGTTTCCAAGATGGCTGATGCAGTAATTGAGGCAAACCAGGGAGAGGAAGCTATGGTTGAGGAAGCTGCTGCTGAAATGGCAGAAGCAGCCGGAGCGGCAGAAGCGGCTGACATTGAAGAAGTTGCTGCTGCGGAAGAATAAAAATTTGGATGAATTGTATAGGTATCAATAAATTTGCTTTGCCGTGATACGGAAAAGCAAGAATGGAGGATAGAAATGGCTATTACAGCAGGAATGGTAAAGGAATTAAGGGAAATGACCGGTGCAGGTATGATGGACTGTAAAAAAGCTCTTACCGAAACCAATGGAGATATGGATGCGGCAGTAGAATTTTTAAGGAAAAACGGACAGGCTAAGGCAGAGAAAAAAGCCGGCAGGATTGCAGCGGAAGGGCTTTGCCGCGTAGCTATGGACGGCGACCGGAAAGCAGCAGTGGTGGAAGTGAATTCTGAAACGGATTTTGTTGCAAAAAATGCAGATTTCCAGAGCTTTGTAGAATCTGTAGCTGCACAGGCAGTAGAGTCTGATGCTGCAGATCTGGATGCTTTTATGGGAGAAAGCTGGAGAGAAGATTCTTCTAAGACTGTAAAAGACGCTTTGGTAGAAAAGGTTGCGGTAATCGGCGAGAATTTGAATATCAGGAGATTTGAAAAAGTAGTTGCGGAGAATGGCTGCGTAGTATCCTATGTACATGGCGGCGGCAGAATTGGCGTTATTGTGGAAGCAGCTACGGATGTGGTAAATGATGCTGTGAAAGAGGCTCTTACTAATCTTGCAATGCAGGTTGCAGCGCTTTCACCGAAATATGTTTCCACTGCAGATGTATCTGAAGAATATAAGGCTCATGAAAAGGAAATTCTTATGGCTCAGATCGCACAGGATCCGAAGATGGCAGGAAAGCCGGAAAAGGTTATCGAAGGCGCAGTGACAGGCCGTCTTAATAAAGAATTAAAAGAAGTGTGCCTGCTGGAACAGACTTATGTAAAGGCTGAAGACGGCAAGCAGACCGTTGCCCAGTATATTGCCCAGGTAGCAAAGGAAAATAATGCAGAACTTTCCGTTAAGCGTTTTGTACGTTTTGAGACAGGCGAAGGCCTTGAGAAGAAAGAAGAGAACTTCGCGGAAGAAGTTGCAAAACAGATGAATGCGTAAGGCGAAGTTTGCCTGGTTATTTTGAATGAAGAAACCCCTGCAAATGGCGTGGGAATGCCATTTGCGGGGGTTTTTTAATATGTGATATCATGTAAAAAGTTGTGGCGGATATTGTTCGTGAAACATAATAAAATAAATAAAAAAGAATATGGGAGTTGATTTTATGCTAGTCAGTACAGATAAAAAATGGGTTTATGCATTAGGTATGATTAAAGTAGACGGATTAGAGCCATCCCCAGAATTTAAAAAATTAATTGAAAAAGAAAGTCGTGGAGAAATGACCACAGAGGATATGCGTAAAGTTTTAGACAAAAATATAAGATGAAAGAATAAATTCAGATGGACAGCCAGCAAGAGATTTCTATAATTCCAAAGATGTAAATGATTATTTTAGTGCTTTAGATGAACAGACTATGAAGAAATTCTTTTCGATAGAATTTAATAAGATAATTGATATTACAAATGATTTCTTGTCGGAATATTATGCCCAAAATAGCGGAACATCTGTAAAAGGTGCTTTATCACTACTGAATAAGTTGAGAAATAGTGAAATGCATTTTTTTATTGATGTGGTGAACTTTTAGGATGGAAACCCTTGTAAGTGGTGTGTATGCGCCATTTGCAGGGATTTTTGAATTGATGGAATACTCATTATAAATTTTACCAAATCAGACCATGATGCGGTTGCATCAAATGAAGATGTGTTGGGCATACCGAATTGATTGAGAAAAATAAGAAATCTCATGGTGCGTTTGCAAAATGATCAAACTGGCAAAAGAACAAATGTTGTTCCTTCACGCTCAATGAATAGAGTCTGCCGGGACTTCCATACATAACCATGAAGAAAGAGAAAATAATGGGATTGAATAATTATAAAAAAATATCTTTTTTCTTTGCTTTTGGAATGCATTTCTGCTAAATCTTATGAAAAAATTAAATTTTTTTTATAAATATAAATTGAATAAATATTCAAAATTAATGAATATTTATAAAAATATTTTAATTTGGTAAAGAGTTAAAGAATATTCATGCATGAAAATGTAATATATTGTAAAAGAATGAATAATTTAACGTCAATCCATAACATAAAATGCAATTGACAAAGCAATATATTTTTTGATAAAATATGGAGCGTGTGATAAAGGACAATAGTTTTTTTGGCAATAATATACACTATAGTCCTATTTTTATAAAAAATGCAGACGTTTTGTAAGAAAATGCAAGCGTTTATCATGAGCGGAAGAGGAGCGGAAAATATGTTAAAGTATATTGCAAAACGTGTTGGTCTGGCAATTGTAACAGTATGGGCGGTTGCGACTATTACATTCTTTTTAATGAATATGGTGCCGGGCGGGCCATTTTTATCGGAGAAAGCGATCAGCCCGCAGGCGCAGGCAGCTTTGGAAGCGAAATATGGTTTGGATAAGCCGCTTTTTGAGCAATATCTTACATATCTTACAGATGCACTTCACGGAGACTTCGGTGACAGCTTGAAACAAAGAGGGCGTACCGTAATGTCTATCATAAAAACAAAATTCCCGGTTTCGGCCAGGGTGGGAGGAATCTCCGTACTTGTGGCTTTGTGTTTAGGCGTTCCTTTAGGGTGTATCGCTGCTATCAGAAGAGGAAAATTTATAGACAGTTTTATTAGCGTTGTCGCAACCTGCGGAATAGCGGTGCCGAGCTTTGTTATTTGTACAGTATTGATGTATTTCTTTGGGGTAAAACTGAAACTCCTGCCGACGCTGGGACTTACATCGTGGAAACATTATATTATGCCGGTGATAGCCCTTGCGTTTTATCCGACAGCATATATTATGAGATTGACAAGGTCTTCCATGCTGGACGTGCTTGGGCAGGACTATATGCGTACTGCGAAGGCAAAGGGGTTATCCCAGGCAGTAAGTATTTTTAAACATGCGCTGAGAAATGCCATACTGCCTGTTATCACCTATGTAGGTCCGATGCTGGCTTATACATTGTCAGGGAGCTTTGTTGTAGAGAAAATATTTACCATCCCGGGGCTGGGAGGGGAATTCATTGGTTCTATCACAAGCCGTGATTATACGGTTATTATGGGAACCACCATTTTTCTTGCCACGTTGATTGTTGTTATGAATGTAATTGTAGATATTGTCTATAAGATCGTAGACCCTAGAATTAAACTAAAGTAAGGAAGAGAGAAGAAGAGAATGAAACAGAATCCAATCAGTTTTCAATTAAAGCTTAATCCGGAGGATTTTCTTCCGGCAACAGAGGAGGAAAAGGAAAGCCTTGTCATTATGCGGGAGAGCGTAAGTTTCTGGAAAGACGGCTTCCGGCGCCTCATGAAAAATAAAGTAGCTATGGTGAGCATTGTTGTCATCCTTATTATTATGGTATTCTCGTTTATTGTACCTTCGTTCTATCCTTATTCTTACAAAGAACAGATTAAAGGGGCAAATAATTTAAAACCGATGGAGTATTCGGAAAAGGAACTGGAAGCGATGGCGGCTGGGGAAAAAGTGTTTCCCCATATTTTTGGGACAGATAAGCTGGGGCGCGATTATGCTATCCGTGTGATGATGGGAAGCAGGATTTCCCTGTTGGTCGGTTTGATTGCCACAGCGATTATTCTGGTTATTGGTTCTGCTTATGGTTCGATTGCCGCTTTCTTTGGCGGATGGGTGGATTTGGTGATGATGCGTATCGTAGATATTATATACACCATACCTGATATTTTGCTGATTGTGCTTTTATCGTTTGCATTAAAAGCTCCTCTGGGCGCTTTGACAAGTCTCCCGGGGTTTGGATGGGTAAGGACTGTAGGGGAAAACCTGATTAGTATTTTTATCGTATTCGCATTGCTATACTGGGTAGGCATGGCAAGAATGGTAAGGAGCCAGGTGCTTATGCTGAAAGAAAGCGAATATGTCACTGCAGCGAGGGCATTGGGCGTTGGCAATGGGAAAATTATTAAAAAGCATTTGTTGACGAACTGTATCGGAACTTTAATTGTTACGACTACGCTTCAGATACCGTCTTCCATATTTACGGAAAGTTTTTTGAGTTTCTTGGGATTGGGCGTTGCGGTTCCGCTTCCGTCTCTTGGAAGTTTGGCAAGCGAGGCAATTAACGGATTAAATACCTATCCGTATCTGCTGTTTATCCCTGCAGCTTTGATCAGTTTGATTATTTTAAGTTTTAACTTACTAGGAGACGGCCTTAGGGATGCATTTGACCCTAAACTAAAAAATTAAGAAAGGCAGCGTATAAAAATGGCAGAAGGACAAAATGTCAGAAAATTAGTAGATATTAAAAATGAGCGGCTTTCTTTCTTTACCCCTGCAGGGGAAGTAAAAGCATTGAATGATGTATCCATTATGCTGAATGAAGGGGAAGTCCTTGGAATTGTCGGGGAAAGCGGGTCTGGCAAGTCGGTAACGGCATATAGCCTGATGGGGCTGACAGCGCATCCGGGCAAGCTTTTGGATGGTACTCTCTGGTTTAATGGACATCAGATCGAAACAATGACAGAGAAGGAAATGCGGAAAATCCGGGGAAACGAGGTATCCATTATTTTCCAGGATCCTATGACAAGCCTAAACCCCGTTTATACGATAGGGAATCAGATAGAAGAGGTAATCCTTCTTCATACGGATAAGAAGAAAAAGGAAGCTCATGAACGGGCAAAAGAACTGTTGGAGCTGGTTGGCATCAATGAGCCGGAAAAACGTCTGAGACAGTATCCTCATGAATTATCCGGCGGTATGCGGCAGCGTGTAATGATAGCAATTGCGCTGGCATGTGAGCCGAAGCTTCTGATTGCTGATGAACCGACTACTGCGTTGGACGTAACGATTCAAGCGCAGATTCTGGAGCTGATGATAAAGCTGAAAGAAAAATTAGGCATGGCGATTATCATGATTACCCATGACTTGGGTGTTGTGGCAAGCATGTGTGAAAAAATAGCGGTTATGTATGCGGGAAAGATTGTGGAATATGGCACAGCAGAGGATATTTTTTATCATCCGAAGCATCAGTATACGAAAGGGTTGATCCGCAGCATTCCCCGGCTGGATACAAAAGAGCATGAACGGCTGGTGCCTATTGAAGGAACCCCGGTGGATATGTTAAATCCGCCGAAGGGCTGCCCGTTTGCGCCGCGCTGCGAAGAATGTATGAAGATTTGTTTGCGGGAAATGCCTCCGGTAACGAATTTTGGCGATACCCATTATACGCAATGCTGGCTGAACCAGAAGGAAGAGATGGAAGGAGGAACGGCAAATGGGTGACAGATTAGTTCAGGTAGAACATTTACGTCAATACTTCCCGGCTGGCGGTTATGGCAAGAAAAAGAAATATATTCAGGCAGTGGATGATGTTTCCTTTTATATAGAAAAAGGGGAAACACTTGGGCTGGTAGGGGAATCCGGCTGTGGTAAGACCACTACAGGGCGTACGCTTTTAAGGCTGTATGAACCTACAGGCGGGAAGTTTATTTATGACGGGAAAGTGATTTTTGATATAGAAAATAAAGTGTTGGCAGATATGCTGCCATATCGCAAACGGATGCAGATTGTATTCCAGGATCCTTATGCCAGTTTAGATCCGCGTATGACGGTGGGGGATATTGTCGGGGAGGCAATTGATGTCCATAAATTGGCATCTAACAAGCAGGAAAGGTATGATATTATTATAGAAATGCTCAGAAGGGTAGGCCTGAATTCAGAACATGCTAACCGTTATCCTCATGAATTTTCCGGCGGGCAGAGGCAAAGAGTGGGCATTGCCAGGGCATTAGCGGTTAATCCTGAATTTATTGTATGCGATGAGCCGATTTCTGCTTTGGATGTTTCCATCCAGGCGCAGGTTATCAATATGTTTGAAGATTTGCAGGAAGAGATGGATCTGACATATTTATTTATTGCCCATGACCTTTCGGTGGTGAAACATATATCCAACCGGATCGGCGTTATGTATTTAGGGAGGCTGGTAGAGCTGGCAGACAGTTACGAATTGACGACCAGAAGCCTGCATCCATATACGAAAAGCCTGATCTCAGCAATTCCGATTGCGGATCCTAAAGTGGCAAAAGAAAGCAAGCGTATTGTTTTGGAAGGGGATGTCCCGAGTCCTTTGAACCCGCCTTCCGGCTGTCGGTTCAGGACGAGATGCCCTTATGCAGACGAAAGATGCGCAGCAGAGACACCGGAGTGGCGTGAAGTGTCAAGCGGGCATTATGTAGCCTGCCACCACATGGAAAGATGCCAGTAGGCAGTATGAATCCGATAGGCAATTACAAACAGGAAAGCCATATTTTTTCTGTCTGTAATGTTTATAAATTATCTATTAATCCAATTTGAAAGAGGAGGAAAAACTATGAAAAAGAGAGTTATTGCACTCTTAATGGCGGCTGTTATGGTTGCTGGCTTGACAGCCTGCGGTTCAGGCAATGAAACAAGCCCGGCCCAGGAACCGGCTGCTGAGGCTCCCGCAGCAGATGATGGAACAGAGGCTCCTGCAGCAGACGATGCAGCAGAAGCTCCGGCAGCATCTGAAGGCGGTAAGATTTTAAAGGTACAGGTAGGCCCTGACCCGGAAACCATTGACCCGGCTCTGAACAGTGCGGTAGACGGCGGTAATATGCTGCTTCATGCATTTGAATGTCTGCTGGTGGTAGACCAGGAAGGCAAGCTGGCTCCCGGACAGGCAGAAAGCTGGGAAGTTTCGGAGGACGGCCTTACATGGACGTTCCACTTAAGGGAAGGCCTGAAATGGTCCGATGGCAGCGCTTTGACGGCGAATGATTTTGTATATAGCTGGAAGAGGGTATGCGACCCTATGGTAGCTGCTCCTTATGCAGAAACAGTTCTTAGCATGGTAGAAGGTTATGAAGACGCAATTGGCGGGAACCTGGATGCTTTACAGGTAGTGGCACAGGATGATTTGACATTGGTTGTTACATTGAATTCTCCTTGTTCTTATTTTGGCAGCCTGGCAGCTTTTGCAACTTTAAGCCCGGTACAGCAGGCTACAATAGAAGCAAACGGCGACGGATGGGCAACCGCACCGGAAACTTATGTTTCCAACGGTCCTTTCTACATGACAGAATGGGTTCCGGGATCCCATATTTTATTCAGCAAAAACCCGAACTACTGGAATGCGGATGCTATTAAGCTGGATGGCCTTCAGTTTGCATTGATTGAAGATTCCAATGCAGCATACAGCGCATATCAGACAGGCGAAGTTCTTATGATTAAGGACGTTCCTACGGAAGAAATCCCCAGTCTTGCAGAAAATGCTGATTTCTTTGTAGACCCGATTATCGGAACTTATTATATCAGTTTAAACCTGAACAATGAAGCATTTAGCGATGCAAAGGTACGCCGTGCGCTCAGCCTTGCAATTGACCGTGATTATGTAGCGAATACATTGATGCAGGGAACTTATTCCCCGGCTGATAATTTTATGGGTCCTGGCTGGATTGATACAGACGGGTCACAGTTCATTGCAAATGCAAACGGCGGAAATTCTTATATTGATATTACAGATTTTGAAGGCAATTTGGAAGAAGCAAAAGCTTTATTGGAAGAAGCAGGATATCCTAACGGCGAAGGTTTCCCGTCTATCTCTTATACAACCAATGATGCGGGATACCACAAAGTAGTAGCTGAATATTTACAGCAGGCATGGGCAGAACTTGGTATTGACCTTCAGGTTAATATCGTAGAGTGGTCCAGCTTCACTCCTATGCGCCGTAACGGGGAATATGATACAGCACGTAATGGATGGGTTGGCGATTACAGTGATCCTTCCAATATGCTGGATCTGTTATATTCCTCAAACGGAAACAACGATGGTAAATTCAACAATGCTGAATACGATGCGGCTATGGATTTATCCAGGACAACTTTGGATGCTGCAGAGCGTTCTGAAGCGCTCCATAAAGCAGAAGACATTTTGATGACGGAAACAGCTTGTGTTCCGATTGCTTATTATAATGACTTCTGGCTGCAGAGCGACAAGATTACAGGTTCCTGGCATTCACCTTATGGATACTGGTTCTTTATGTATGCAGATATTGCTGAATAATTAAACCTTGCAAATATGATTTGATAAAAAAGAGGATGGCTATGGCTGTCCTCTTTTTTCTGTTAATAAAGTCCTATTTCCTATTTCCTGATTTGAGTCATTTAAAATGTTGACAAGAAAATATTATTATAGTACGCTTAATGGATAGAAATAACAAAATATATAAAGAGGGTATTTATTTAAATTAAGAAAGGAAATGGGTCATGGATAAGGAACTGAGAGAAAAACTGTCAGAAAGCGGATTTGAGCTGGATATGACATTGCAGCGTTTTATGGGAAATGAGACATTATATTTCAAATTTCTGAAAAAACTTCCGGCAGACCAGAATTATGAGGCTTTTGTGGAGGCTGTGGATAAGAAAGATCCGGAAGCAGCTTTTAAGAGCGGGCATACTTTGAAGGGGGTAATGTCTAATCTTGGGGTAGACGGGCCGTTGCAGGCTCTGCTTCCAATGGTGGAAAAGCTGCGTGCTAATGAAGCGGAAGGTTTGGAAGAGGAATTGAAAGAATTTAAGGCCAGATATGAAAAGGCTCTTGCAGTGATTAAGGAATTATAGGCTATTTTTCATTCCAGAGGAATGGATATTGTACAGTATGCTAAAACAGATAGGGAGAACCATATGCAGAGAATATTGTTAAAGCTTAGCGGGGAAGCGCTGGCAGGCAGCAAAAAGATGGGATTTGACGAGGATACCGTGCGCAGAGTGGCGCTGCAGGTTAAGGAATTGATGGAAGACACCCAGGTTGGGATTGTGATCGGGGGAGGCAATT
Organism: uncultured Lachnospiraceae bacterium; assembly: GCA_910576535.1. Lineage (GTDB taxonomy): Bacteria > Bacillota > Clostridia > Lachnospirales > Lachnospiraceae > Kineothrix. Next base: position 113,460 of record CAJTKK010000002.1, read on the forward strand.
TCTGGCGCGGCCGCTCCAGCGAAAATATCGACAGGACAAAAGCAGACCAGATTGGAATGCTGGCTACGGTCATGAACTGTATTTATGTATCTGAAATTTTCCGTTCCGTAGGGATGGAAACGGAAATACTTACCCCATTTTTGTGCGGTTCTTTTACAAAGCTGTTTCAAAAAGATAAAGCGGACAAATATTTTAAGCAAGGGAAGGCGGTTTTCTTTGCAGGCGGGACAGGGCATCCTTATTTTTCCACAGATACGGGGGTGGTGCTCCGTGCTATAGAGGTGGAAGCGGATGTAATACTGCTGGCTAAAGCAGTGGACGGTGTTTACGATGCTGATCCAAGATCCGACCCGGAAGCAAAAAAATATGATGAGGTGTCTATTGACGAAGTAATTGCAAAAAATCTTCAGGTAGTAGATATGACAGCTTCCATTTTAGCAAGGGATAATAAAATGCCGATGTGGGTTTTCGGCTTAGGGGAGGAAAACAGTATTGTCAATACAGTGAAAGGGAAGTTTACTGGGACGAAAGTAACAGTTTAAAAGAAATTTTACGGGAGGATTTTATAATGGATGAAAGATTAAAAGTATATGATGAAAAGATGAGAAAGGCAGTTGACTTTCTGGCTTCCGATTATGCGACGATCCGTGCAGGAAGGGCGAACCCCCATGTGCTGGATAAGCTGAAAGTAAATTATTATGGGACGCCTACCCCGATACAGCAGGTAGGGAATATAACAGTGCCGGAAGCGAGGATGATTCAGATTGCGCCCTGGGAAAAGTCATTGATAAAAGAGATAGAAAAAGCGATTATGACTTCTGATATAGGGATTAATCCTTCCAATGATGGGGCCGTTATCCGCCTTGTTTTTCCGGAACTGACGGAGGAACGCAGAAAAGATCTGGTAAAGGAAGTAAAGAAAAAGGGTGAAGAGGGAAAAGTTGCAGTCCGCAATATCCGCAGAGATGGGAACGATGCGTTTAAAAAGCTGGCAAAGGAAGACGTATCGGAAGATCAGATTAAACAGCTTGGGGAAGAACTGCAGAAGATGACAGATAAATTTGTGAAAGAAATTGATAAATTAGTGGATGAAAAATCAAAAGAAATTCTTACGGTATAACTCAAAACAAAGCAGGGACAGTCGATGCCAATCGTATTGTCCCTTTTGACCGTAGTGCGGAAAGAGTTTCAGGCGTTTATGGCAGGGTTGTTCCGTGAAGAAGCTCTATATCTGCATGGCAGACTTTTTTCAGTACAGATTGAGGCTTGGATGGAAAAAGCTGATTTTAGGAAAGGGCATGGAAAGTAAAGATGCTGGAAAATGTAAAGATTCCCAATCATGTGGCGATTATTCTGGATGGAAACGGCAGATGGGCAAAAAGCAAAGGGATGCCAAGAAATTATGGGCATGTGCAAGGGGCGAAAACAGTAGAAACAATTTGTGAAGAGGCATATAAGATGGGGATACAATATTTAACTGTATATGCGTTTTCCACAGAAAACTGGAACAGGCCAAAGGATGAAGTGGATGCTTTGATGAAGTTGCTGCGCAATTATTTAAAAACTTGTTTAAAAACCGCAGAAAAAAACAGGATGTGTGTCCGTATTTTAGGCGATAAAACTGGTTTGGACAATGACATCCAGGCAAGGATTGAGGAATTGGAGAAGGCTACCAGAAATAATGAGGGGCTTCACTTCCAAATTGCTTTAAATTATGGGGGAAGGGATGAAATCATCCGTGCCGTAAGAAAGGCGGCAGCCCTTCTGGCGCAGGGCAAAATGAACGGGGAAGAGATGACAGAAGAGGTATTTGGCAGAATGTTGGACACATATGATCTTCCCGATCCGGATCTGCTGATCCGGACCTGCAACGAGCAAAGAATATCTAATTTCCTTTTATGGCAGATGGCTTATACGGAGTTTTACTTTACGGCAGTGTCTTGGCCGGATTTTTCAAAAGAAGAATTGGTAAAAGCCATAGAAGCATATAATAAAAGGGATAGAAGATATGGCCTGGTAAAGAATGATTAGGAGGAGAAGCATATGTTTTTAACCCGTTTGCTCAGCAGCGTCGTACTGGTAATCATTGCCCTTGTGACACTGCTGCAGGGAAGTTATTTATTAGCAGCCGTACTTTTGTTCATATCGCTGACCGCTTATAGCGAACTTAGCAAAGCTTGTAAGATCCATACCGGGGAAAAGCGGATAAATGCTTTGGAAACAATTGGGGCAATAGGGATTTGGTTTTATTACGGGATTATGGTATTTACCAGTTCCCAGGCGGCACAGATGCTTGCTGTCCTGTTTGTGATGATTGCCTTTATGTTTGTCTATGTATTTACATTTCCAAAGTATCAGGCTTCTCAAGTGATGTCGGCATTTTTTAGTTTTGTTTATGCACCGGTGATGTTCTCTTACGTTTATCAGACAAGGGAACTGGAACATGGCATATACCTTGTATGGATGATATTTATTAGTTCCTGGGTTTGCGATAGCTGTGCTTATTTAACAGGGATCCTGATCGGGAAGCATAAGATGACTCCTAAGTTAAGTCCAAAAAAATCCATAGAAGGGGCAATCGGCGGAGTAATAGGTTCCGCATTAGCCGGGGGGCTATATGGATATTTTATTGTGGAAAGCGTGGTGCCTGAGCAGAAAATAACATGGGTTTTTGCAGTAATCGGCGCAGTAGGAGCTATGATATCCCAGATAGGCGACCTGGCGGCTTCCGCAATTAAGAGAAATCATAATATAAAAGATTATGGCCATCTTATACCGGGACATGGAGGGATTATGGACCGCTTTGACAGTGTCATTTTTACTGCCCCGATGATTTATGGATTGGCGCTGCTTCTGATAAAATAAAGAAAAACCGGAAATAAAAATAGAAAGCACGGATTTCCCCGGAGCATTAACTGGCCGGGCGGCCGGGATGGTTGATTGCCTGGGACGCCGGGCAGGATCATAAACGTGGAAAATGGAGGAACGGATGAAGAAAATAGCCATTTTAGGGTCTACGGGTTCTATCGGGACACAGACATTGGAAATTATAAGGTCAAACGGGGATTTGAAAGTAGTTGCCCTTGCAGCGGGAAGCAATGTGGAACAGATGGAAAAACAAATCCGTGAATTTTCGCCACGTATTGCGGCAATGTGGAGTGAAAGAGCCTGCGAAGATTTAAGGGCAAGGGTAAAAGACACAGGCGTAAAAATTGTATGCGGCATGGAAGGTCTTTTGGAAATTGCCGTTATGGATGAGGCGGAGGTATTGGTAACGGCAATTGTGGGAATGATTGGGATACGTCCAACAATTGCAGCAATAGAGAGCGGAAAGACGATTGCCCTTGCGAATAAAGAAACTTTGGTGACGGCAGGGCATATCATCATGCCCTTGGCAGAAAAAAAAGGCGTTTCTATTTTGCCGGTTGACAGCGAACACAGCGCAATTTATCAGTCTATGAATGGGGAAAATACAAGACGGGCGGAAAAAATATTTTTGACCGCTTCCGGCGGGCCTTTCCGGGGGAAGACGGCCGAAGAACTGGAAAATATACGGGTGGAAGACGCCTTAAAACATCCGAACTGGGCGATGGGAAAGAAGATAACCATTGATTCAGCAACTATGGTAAATAAAGGTCTTGAGGTGATGGAAGCAAAATGGCTTTTCGGCATGGATTTGGACAGGATAGAAGTAGTAGTCCATCCTCAAAGCATTATTCATTCCATGGTGGAATATGCAGACGGGGCGGTGATCGCACAGATGGGGATGCCGGATATGAAGCTGCCTATTGCATATGCCTTGTTTTATCCGGACAGGAGGCCATTGGAGGGGAGACGGGTAGATTTCTTTCAATTGGGTACCCTTACATTTGAAAGGCCGGATTTAGAGACTTTTAAAGGTTTAAAGCTAGCTTTTGAAGCGGCAAGACAAGGCGGGAGCGTTCCTGCTGTATATAATGCGGCAAACGAGAAGGCCGTAAGTTTATTTTTGGAAAGGAAAATTGGATTTATGCAGATCCCGGAACTGATAGAAGCTTCCATGAGGCAGCATCGGAAAGTAGATGCCCCTAAAGTGGAGGAAATTCTTCAGGCGGAACAGGAAACGTATGAATTCATAGAGCGGGTGATAAATTGATTATAACGGTGATTTTATTTATCTTAATCTTTGGATTGATTGTTATATCCCATGAATTTGGTCATTTTCTGCTGGCGAAATTAAACGGGATTCATGTGGTGGAGTTTGCGGTAGGCATGGGGCCGACGTTATTCCATTTTCAAAAAGGGGAAACAAGATATAGTTTAAAGGTTCTTCCTATCGGCGGGGCATGCATGTTTGAAGGGGAGGATGGCCTTGCTTCCAAGGAGGAAGGGGCGGCGGAAGGTTCCTTTCTTTCAGCCAGTGTCTGGGCAAGGATTTCTGCTGTCATTGCGGGTCCAATGTTTAATTTGATTTTAGCCTATGTCTTGTGTCTGATTGTGGTAGCCTTTGACGGATCGAATCGGCCCGTGATCCAGAATGTGCTGCCGGGCAGTGCGGCGGAAAAGGCTGGAATGCAGAGCGGGGATCTGATTACAAAAATGAATGGGGAAAAAATTCACTTAGGTGACCAAGTGTTCTTGATTTCCGCTTTAAACCGGGGAGAAAATCTTACGGTAGAATATCTTAGAAATGGGGAAAAAGGCAGTGTGACAATTACGCCGGTTTATGACAGTGCGGCCGGGAGGTATTATATGGGGTTTGCCGGTGTCAGCGAGTATTTTAACTGCCGGGGATTTGAGGTGTTCCAGCATGGATATTATAAATTGGAATATTGGGTAAGCTCCACTTTCAAAAGTTTGGGAATGCTTTTTTCCGGGAAGGTGACGAAAGATGATGTGGCAGGACCGGTGGGTATTGCACAGTTAGTGGGCGATACTTATGAGGAAGCAAAACCGTATGGAATCAGCAGCGTTGTTCTTTCCATGATGAATATTGCGGTTCTGCTTTCCGTGAATCTGGGGATTTTAAATTTATTGCCTGTTCCGGCCTTAGACGGGGGAAGGCTGGTTTTTCTTTTGATTGAAGCCGTAAGGGGAAAGCCGGTTCCGCCGGAAAAAGAAGGGATGGTTCATTTAGCCGGGATGGCGGCTTTGATGGTATTAATGGTGATGGTGCTGTTTAATGATATTGCACGGATTTTTTCATAAAAACAGGCAAGCTTATGCTGCTGTTTTAGGCTGTATAAAGAGATTATTTGCTTGCATAATAAGTACGCTTCGTATATAATGTTGCCATAGGAATTGGATGTCCATTTTCTATGGCAATTCAGATTTTTCATTCAAGTCTATTTTCAAGGTTACAATTTCTGTAACGGGTTTCAATGTAAAAAAAGAGTATAAAGGAGGAACGATGGAGTTTATTTCAGAAGTATACTGGGATAAAGGGGGAAGGTGCGTGAATCAGGATTCCGTTTCCCTTCAGGAAGTTTGGGTAAAAGGAAAGAAAGCAGTTTTCGCTTTAGTCTGCGATGGGATTGGGGGGCTGGAAAGCGGGGAAATGGCCAGCGGCTTTGTGGCGGAGAGAATGACGGAATGGTTTTATAAAGAGGCAGCAGTTTTATTAAAAAAGCGTAAAAACAGAAAAAGGATAGAAAAATCGGGACTCCGGGCGCTGTATGGATGCAACGGGGAAATGGTACGGTTTGGAAAAGAAAAAGGAATAAGCTTTGGGACAACTGTCACTGCTTTGCTTTTGACGGGAAGGCGTTATTTTTTATGGCACAGCGGGGATACAAGGGCATATAGGATTGTGATGAGAAAACGTTATTTGGGGAAAATAAAGCAGTTGACAAAAGATCATGCGAAAGATCATTATACTTTACTGCAATGCATTGGCAGTTTTGAATGGAAAAAGCCTCAAGTAAAGAGCGGATATTTTATAAAGAAGAGTACAGTGCTTCTTTGCTCAGACGGACTAAGGAATAGGGTGGAAGAAGAAAAGATGATGGAGGCAATGCTCCCCCAATTGCTGAATAGCAGGGGGCAGATTTATGGGCGGCTGAAGGAAATGACGGAATATGCAAAAAAACACGGGGAAAAGGATAATATTTCTGCAGTTGCAGTAAGGATAGGATAAGGCTGAAGAGATAGCCGTGATACTGCAAGCGCAATATTGGATAAAGTATGTAAAATGCTCTTCGCGTGTCATCGCGGCAATCTGTCTTGGCATGGGGAAACATTTACCATAGGGATTTGCGTCTGCGGTTTAAAATCTGCGGTTTAAAGAAAGGTATGGCTGTTGGGATGGAAGAAATAAAGAAAGGAAAATATATTTTGTACGAAGAGCTGGGAAGCGGAGGAAGCGGGAAAGTGTACCGTGCGTTTGACCGGCATTTGAGATGTGACAGGGCGGTTAAAAGATTTAATGCGGGAGAGGATATATGGAAAAAGGAGCTGGAAATGCTAAAAGGGCTGAAGCATCCATTGCTGCCTATGGTTACGGATTCCATGGAAGAAGGGAATGAACGGTATTTAGTGATGGAATATATTGAAGGGAAAAATCTGGAGAGTTATGTACAGGAAAAAGGGCATATTCGTCAGGAGCAGGCTGTGGAATGGGCGTTAGAACTGGCGGATTTATTAATTTATCTTCACGAAAGAAACAGCCCGGTGATATACCGGGACATGAAACCGGCTAATATTATGGTGGAACCGGACGGGAAGCTGAAACTGATAGATTTTGGGACGGCATGGCTGCGTTATCAGGAAGGAGGGGAAAAATTTTGCGCAGGGACATACGGCTATGCGGCGCCTGAGCAGCTTGGGGAGAACGGGGTAAGCGGGGCAGATGAAAGAAGCGATGTTTATGGTCTGGGAGCTACCTTATACTATATGCTGACAGGGGATGATCCGTCAAAACCGCCGTTTCTGATACATCCTATCCGTTTTTTTGACAGAAGATTATCGGTGGAGATGGAAAAAATTGTAGGAAAAGCGGTGGAAGAGGAAAAAGGAAAAAGGTACCAGACAATGCGGCAGTTTAAAACAGCGATGGAACGTTATCAGAATATGGATCAAATGAGGGAGTATATAAAAAAAGGAGCGGGAATTTTATATTATAGCGTTTTATTGTGCCTTGGCGTTTTGTTTGCGGCATTGTGCAGCTTTCCCGGGCAGGAAAAACGGATCCTGGTTACTTCCGCCCTGATTTTTTCTGTCTGCTTTCTGCGTTTATTTGTTTCTATTGGACGGGGAAGGGGAAAGAGGGGGGTATGCAGGGAAAGAAGCATTTTGCTGACAGAAAAAAAGGGAAAAGGCCTTGTATTATTATTAGCCGCCGGGATTTTATCAGCAGCGGCAGCAAATGTTTCCCATGCATCTGCCGAAGAGGAAAATACGTTATTCGTAAATGTGCGGAATGAGAAAGGACAGAAAGTTTTAATACGTTATGATGCGGTATATCCCCTGGCGGATGTGCTGAAACTGGAAATTCCTTTGCGTAATTTTGAAAAAGGGGAGGTTTACCGGCTGCGGTTGGAGTGCATGAATTGTGAGACGGAGGAAAAAAACAGCCGGACTTTCTATTTAAAAAGTATTGAATCCCAATAGTAAAATGGGGTATGATATATCATACGGATATCATGTATAGGGAAATAAGGAGCGGCGGGATGAAAACGAAAACAGTACATATTGGAAATAAGGTGATCGGAGGGGGGAACCCTATTCTGATACAATCTATGACAAATACAAGGACAGAGGATGTAAAAGCAACTGTGGAACAGATTCACCGTTTGGAAAGGGCAGGCTGTGAGATTATCCGGTGTACCATACCGTCCATGGAATCGGCTTTGGCGATCAGGGAGATTAAAAAACAGATATCTATCCCTTTTGTGGCAGATATTCATTTTGACTATAAAATGGCAATAGCAGCGATAGAAAACGGGGCGGATAAGATAAGGATCAATCCGGGGAATATTGGCGGAAGGGATAAAGTGGCTGCAGTGGTGAAAGCGGCAAAGGAAAGAGGGATTCCTATCCGTATAGGCGTAAACAGCGGTTCCCTGGAAAAGGAAATCGTAGAAAAGCATGGGGGAGTTACGGCCAAAGGGCTTGTGGAAAGCGCTTTGGATAAAGTGGAAATGATAGAGGGAATGGGTTATGACAATCTGGTTATCAGCATCAAATCCTCCGATGTTTTGATGTGCATAAAGGCGCATGAAATCCTGGCTAAGGAAACAGATTATCCGCTCCATGTAGGAATTACGGAAGCAGGAACGGTTTGCAGCGGCAATGTAAAATCCGGGGTAGGGCTTGGCGTTATTCTTTACCAGGGAATCGGCGACACAATCCGGGTATCGCTGACCGGGGATCCGGTAGAGGAAATTAAATCGGCAAAATTAATCCTGCGTTCTTTGGGGCTTAGGAAGGGCGGCATTGAAGTAGTATCCTGCCCTACTTGCGGGAGGACGAAAATAGATTTAATAGGGCTCGCGGGCCAGGTAGAACAGATGGTGGCGGATATCCCGCTGGATATTAAAGTGGCGGTTATGGGATGTGCGGTAAACGGGCCGGGGGAAGCGAAGGAAGCGGATATAGGGATTGCAGGGGGGATAGGGGAAGGTCTCTTGATAAAAAAAGGCCAGATTATAAAAAAAGTCCCGGAAGAGCAGCTTCTTTCCGTACTGAGGGAAGAATTGCTCCATTGGAGCTGATAGGACAGGTGGACGGTGAAAAAGTTTTTTGATGTTTTTCCTGCTTTGCAGATAGATGACAAGACAAAACAGTTCTTAGAGGAAACGGAGGTAGAGAGAGTTTCTTCTACGAAAAATAAAGATTTCTTAAGGGTATACATAATTAGTGACAGGCTGATTGAAAAGCAATATATATGGAAAGCTGAGAAGGGGATTGAGAAAATGCTTTCTTCTTTTCAAGTAACGGTCAGGATTTATGAAAAATACCGCTTATCTTCCCAGTATAACCCGGAAAAGCTGATGATGATATATAGAAACAGCATTTTACTGGAGCTGAGGGAATATAGCCCGGTGGAATATCATCTTTTTAAAAATGGGGATATTGCCTATCCGTCGGAAAATAAAATGTTATTGACAGTAGAGGACTCGGTGCCGGCCAGAAGCCGGAGCGGGGAGTTAGCCCGGATCCTGGAAAAAATATATAATGAAAGGTGCGGCTTTCACGTAGACGTTGAAATTCTCTATAAAGAAAGGAAAGATGGAAAAAGGAAAGAAGAAGACGAGATTAAAATAGCAAAACAAGTGGCGGAAATCAGCGCAAGGGTCATAGCTTTGGAAACAAGGGAGGAAGGGCAGGAGAGGATAGCTGATGTATCAGAAGAAGAAAACACAGCTTTCAATAGGGAGACAAAGGAAGAAACACCGGAAAAGAAAAAAGAGGACATGAGGAAGCAAGATGCCTTTCCGGACCGTAGCGGTTTCCGGAAAAAGGATTCTGGCCGTGGGGATTATAAACGCCAGGCAAAACGTTCCGATCATCCTGATGTATTATATGGAAGAGATTTTGACGAACCGGCGATGAATATTGAGGATATTATTGGTGAAATGGGGCAGGTGATTATCCGGGGCAAGATTATCCATGAGGATAAAAGGGAAATCAAAAATGAAAAAACAATTCTTTTTTATGATATTACGGATTTTACGGATACCCTTACATTCAAGATTTTTGTGAGCAATGACAAGGTGGAGGAAATTAGACAAGGAGTATGCCAGGGTGCATTTGTCAAAGTAAAGGGAATAGCTGTTATTGATAAATTCGATAACGAGCTTACGATTGGGTCAATAAGCGGCATTAAGAAAATCCCTGATTTTACCACATCCCGTTCAGACAACAGCATACGTAAACGGGTAGAGCTTCATTGCCATACAAAAATGAGCGATATGGACGGTGTGTCGGAGGCAAAAGATATTGTAAAGAGGGCTTATCAATGGGGGCATCCGGCCATTGCGATTACTGACCATGGCGTTGTACAGGCATTTCCGGACGCGAATCATGTGTGGGAGGATTTGTGGAAGAAGGAAAAGGCGGAAAGAAAGGCTGCAGGGGATCCTAGCCCGGATAAACAGGATTTCTTTAAGGTAATTTACGGCATGGAAGCTTATCTGGTAGATGACTTGAAAGAAATTGTAACTGGAGATAGAGGGCAGTGTCTGGACAGCGTTTTTGTTGTGTTTGATATAGAAACAACTGGTTTTTCCCCGGTTCATGACCGGATCATTGAAATCGGCGCGGTAAAAGTAGTAAAAGGGGAAATTACGGGAAGATTTTCCACATTTGTCAATCCTGATGCGCCAATCCCGTTTGAAATTGAAAAACTGACAGGAATCAATGATGGGATGGTGGAGGATGCGCCCATGATTGATCAGGCGCTTCCCCTGTTTATGGATTTTTGCCAGGATGCTGTATTAGTGGCTCATAATGCTAATTTTGATATGGGCTTTATTCTGGAAAATGCGGCCAGGTTGGGGCTGCGAAGAGAATTTACCTATGTGGATACAGTAGGGATTGCAAGGATTCTTCTGCCTCATCAGGCAAAGCATACGTTGGATGCAGTTGCCAAAACATTGGGGGTTTCTTTGGAAAACCATCACCGTGCGGTGGACGATGCACAAGCAACGGCAGAAATTTTTATCAAATTTATTCCTATGTTGAGAAAAGAAGGGGCGGATGATTTAAAAACGATCAATGCCATGGGAGCATCCAGCCCGGATATTATCAAACGGCTGCCTTCTTACCATGCTATTTTCCTGGCAAAGAATGATACGGGCAGGGTGAACTTATACCGCCTTGTTTCGGAATCGCATTTAACATATTACAGCAAACGGCCAAGAGTTCCCAAAAGTTTGCTGATGAAATACCGGGAGGGACTGATCATTGGAAGCGCCTGTGAAGCAGGGGAACTGTACCGTGCATTGCTGGATGGGAAGCCTGATGAAGAGATTGCGGGGATTGTTAATTTTTATGATTATCTGGAAATCCAGCCTACCGGGAATAATAAGTTTATGATCAGGTCTGAAAAGGTACGGAATGTAAATTCGGCAGAAGATATTGAAAACATGAACAAAAAAATCGTAGACTTAGGCGAGAAGTTTCATAAGCCGGTGGCGGCTACCTGCGATGTCCATTTTTTAGACCCTGGGGACGAAATATACCGCCGGATTATTATGGCCGGGAAAGGGTTTGCCGACTCCGATGACCAGGCGCCTTTGTATTTTAGGACAACGGAGGAAATGCTGGAAGAATTTGCTTATTTAGGGAGCGATAAAGCGGAGGAAGTAGTGATTACCAATACCAACCGGATTGCCGATATGGTGGAAACGATATCGCCGGTACGCCCGGATAAATGTCCGCCGGTTATTGAAGACAGCGATAAGACACTGACGGATATTTGCTATAATAAAGCGCATGAAATTTATGGCGAAGAATTGCCGGATATTGTGGAACAGAGGTTAAAAAGGGAACTGCATTCGATTATCAGCAACGGGTTTGCCGTGATGTATATCATTGCCCAGAAGCTGGTATGGAAATCGGTAGAAGACGGATATCTGGTGGGATCCAGGGGGTCTGTAGGATCTTCTTTTGTGGCAACAATGGCAGGAATTACAGAGGTGAATCCGCTAAGCCCTCATTATTATTGTGAAAAATGCCATTATAGCGATTTTAATTCGGAAGAAGTAAAAGAATATGCGGGAAGAGCAGGCTGTGATATGCCGGATAAAGCCTGCCCGGTCTGCGGGGCTTTATTAAAAAAAGACGGGTTTGACATACCTTTTGAGACTTTTTTAGGATTTAAGGGGGATAAAGAACCGGATATCGACTTGAATTTTTCAGGCGAATATCAAAGCAAGGCACACAAGTACACAGAGGTTATCTTTGGCGCGGGACAGACGTATCGGGCCGGGACGATTGGCACATTAGCAGATAAAACAGCATTTGGTTATGTAAAAAAATATTTTGAGGAAAGAGGGGAAGGGAAAAGGACTTGTGAGATTAACCGGATTGTCATAGGGTGTACAGGCATACGCCGCAGCACGGGGCAGCATCCGGGCGGGATTATCGTGCTGCCGTTGGGAGAGGATATTAATTCTTTTACTCCAGTGCAGCATCCGGCAAACGATATGACAACAGATACGGTCACTACCCATTTCGATTATCATTCTATAGATCATAATCTGCTGAAACTGGACATCCTTGGGCATGATGATCCGACCATGATACGCATGCTGCAGGACCTGACCGGTATTGATCCGGTAAAAATTCCGCTGGATGATACACAAGTGATGTCATTGTTTAAAAATACAGAGGCGCTGGGAATTACGCCGGATCAGATTGGGGGATGCAAGCTGGGGGCTTTGGGCATCCCGGAGTTTGGCACGGAATTTGCCATGCAGATGCTGATTGATACGAAACCGCAGGCGTTTTCGGATCTGGTGCGGATTGCAGGGCTTGCCCATGGCACGGATGTATGGCTGGGGAATGCACAGACGCTGATCCAGGAGGGGAAAGCAACAATTTCCACGGCAATCTGTACGAGAGATGATATTATGGTTTATTTGATTGGGATGGGTGTAGAAAGTTCCCTTGCTTTTACGATTATGGAGAGCGTCCGTAAAGGAAAGGGGCTAAAGCCGGAGATGGAAGAAGCGATGCTTGCTGCGGATGTGCCGGACTGGTATATCTGGTCCTGCAAAAAGATTAAATATATGTTCCCAAAGGCTCATGCGGCGGCTTATGTGATGATGGCATGGCGCATTGCTTATTGTAAAATTAATTATCCGCTTGCCTTTTATGCGGCGTTTTTCAGTATCCGTGCATCTGCCTTTTCCTATGAGCTGATGTGTCAGGGTAAGGAGCATTTGGAAAAAGTAATGGCGGATTACCGGCAGAGAATGGATGCTTTATCTAAAAAGGAACAGGACTCTTACCGGGATATGAAGCTGGTACAGGAAATGTATGCCAGGGGATTTGCGTTTGTCCCGATTGATATTTTTTCAGCAAAGTCGAGAAACTTCCAGATTGTGGAAGGAAAGCTGATGCCTTCCTTAAGCAGTATCGACGGTTTGGGGGAAAAGGCGGCGGATGCAATTGTGGAAGCTGCCAAGGACGGGCCTTTTTTATCCAAGGATGATTTCCGTCAAAGGACGAAAGTTTCTAAGACAGTTGTGGATTTGATGGCTTCGCTGGACTTGCTTGGAAATTTGCCGGAATCAAATCAAATAAGTTTATTTGATTTTGTTTCATAAATAGACTATAATAGTAATAATTTTATTGAATACGACAATATAGGGAGGATATGTATGTTCGGTCATATTTTTGGGAGGTTTCTTGTAGAGCAGAAAATGATTTCTCAACAGACGCTGGAAGAGGTTTTGGAGATCCAGAAGAAAGTGAGGGTAAAGCTGGGGCTTATAGCAGTCAGCGAAAAGCTGCTGTCCAGGGAGCAGGCAGATAGGATTAATGACAGGCAGGCTTTTGAAGATAAGAGGTTTGGCGATATTGCGGTAGAAATGGGATATTTGACGGAAAGCCAGGTAAGCAGGCTTTTGCAGCTGCAGGGGAACCCCTATTTGACGTTTATCCAAGCTATGGTTGAAAAGGAAGTTATGTCGCTGGAAGAGATTGAAAATGCCATGGATTTGTACCGGCGTGAGAACGGCCTTACGAATACGGATCTGGAAGCTTTTAAGAGCGGTGATATGGACAGGATGATTCCTCTTTATGTCAGGACAGAGAACCAGCTTTTATCCGGGCTGGTAGGGGTTACCGTCAGGACAATCGCCAGGCTGATTGACAGTGAAATAGCCATTGAGCCTTCCTATAGTTCTTATAGTTACGAATTTGAGAATATTGCGGTTCAGGGAGTAGCCGGGGATCATTCGATAATGTTAGGGCTTGCCGGGGAGGGCAATAATCTTTTAACAATTGCGGATATTTTTGCAAGGGAAGAATTTCCTTCCATGGACTTGTACGCTTTTGATGCAGTGTGCGAATTTATTAACTGCATCAATGGTTTGTATGCTTCATCGCTTAGCACAAGGGGCGTGATGGTGGATATGGTTCCACCTGCTTATTACCGGGCGGGCTGCCTAAGGGCGGAAAATAAATTGTTGATTGTGCCGGTTTATATTAAGAACCGCAAAGTGAGGATTGTAATAGCGGCAGATACGCCTATCCGTGTGGAAGCATAAGATATGGTTATAGGCGGCAGACAGATCCGGGCAGACTTTAAATCTATGTATCCATGTTCTTTATTTTTGACCGCAGAGATTAAGCAGCAGACGAGGAGGAGAAAATTATGGCAAAAATTTTAATTGTGGATGATTCCAGGACATCCCGCAAGATTTTAAAGGGACTTTTGGAAGACGGTGGGCATGAAATTATCGGGGAGGCATCAAATGGGGAAGAGGGGGTCATCCGGTATAAAGAGCTAAGGCCTGATATTGTTACGATGGATATTACGATGCCTACGATGAATGGCCTTGAATCTCTAATGTGCATTAAAAAGGAAGACGATAAATCCAAAGTGATTATGATAACGGCGGCAGGGCAGAAGGAAAAAATGGTGCAGGCTATTAGGGAAGGAGCCGATGATTTTATAACAAAACCTTTTGATGCAGAACAGATTCTGGGGGCGATTAAACGTGTATTGGAAAGGAATTAAGAAAAAATAAAAAAAAGACTTGCATTATTTGTCGTTTTATAATAAAATAATCAAGTCGGCAAATGAATAGAAAGTTACTATTTATTTGCATATACGGCTCGTTGGTCAAGCGGTCAAGACGCCGCCCTCTCACGGCGGAAACAGGGGTTCGATTCCCCTACGAGCTGTTGACTGTTGCATGATTTATCATGTTTATAACAGCCCAACCCGAAAGAATGCTGGAAACCATATAATAATATGGTTTGTAGCATTTTTTGCATAATAGGAAATTGTGCCTCATAAAATAAAAGTGTTTTGCGGGGGTGCGCGCTTTGCGCTTTTGTTCCTATATAGGAGTTTAAATCCGCATTTTCCCCTTGCAATTTTTTCCTCCCAGTGTTATAGTAATTAAGAAGATAATATGTTACCGTTAATTAGAGTGGGCTTGTGAGTCCACTCTTTTTGCGGAAAGGAATAATATGTGGGGAAAGGAAATGGTGGGAGGATGTCCAGGAAAGAAACATATGAAAATAAGACAGAGGAACTCCTTAGACCTATTGCGGAAGCGGAAGGCGTGGAGATTTATGATGTGGAATATGTAAAAGAAGGCAGTGATTTTTATTTAAGAGCATATATTGATAAGCCGGAGGGCGTGGATATCAATGACTGTGAAAGGGTGAGCAGGGCTTTGTCGGACGCGCTGGATGAAAAGGATTTTATTCAGGATGCATATATTCTGGAAGTAAGCAGCCCAGGCCTTGGAAGGGTTTTGAAAAAAGAGAAACATCTGGAAAAAAGCATGGGAAGAGAAGTGGAATTAAAGACTTATCAGCCGGTGGACAAATGCAAGGAATTTAGAGGGATCTTAAAAGCATATGACGGAAATTCCATAACGATAGAGACGGTAAGCGGGGATCTGGTTTTTACCAAGTCAGAAATTGCAGTAATCAGATTGGCGTTTGATTTTTAACAAGGTTTTAAAGAGGAAAGAAGAAAGGAAAAGAAGGAAATGAACAAAGAATTAATGGAAGCATTGGATATCTTGGAAAAGGAAAAGGAAATAAGCAAAGAGACTCTATTTGATGCGATTGAAAATTCATTAATAACAGCCTGCAAAAACCATTTTGGAAAGTCGGATAATATCAAAGTGGAAATTGATAAAGAAACCTGTGATTTTTTGTGCTATGCGGAAAAAGAAGTAGTGGAAGAGCCGGAGGACGACTGTGTGCAGATAGCCCTGGAGGATGCTTTGAAAATCTCTAAGAGGGCGCAATTGGGCGATATCATCCATGTAGAGATCAAATCCAAGGAGTTTGGGCGTATTGCAACCCAGAATGCAAAGAATGTTATTCTGCAGAAAATCAGGGAGGAAGAAAGAAGCGTTATCTACAACCAGTATTATGAAAAGGAGAAGGATGTAGTGACTGGAATCGTCCAGCGTTATGTAGGGCGCAATATCAGCATTAATCTGGGGAAAGCAGACGGCATTTTGAATGAAAGCGAACAGGTGAAAGGCGAGGCATTCAAGCCGACGGAGAGAATTAAGGTTTATATCCTGGAGGTTAAAAATACCCCGAAAGGACCGCGTATTTTAGTAAGCCGTACTCATCCGGAATTAGTAAAACGCCTTTTTGAGTCTGAAGTGACAGAAATAAAGGATGGCACGGTGGAAATCAAAAGTATTGCAAGGGAAGCCGGAAGCCGTACAAAAATGGCAGTGTGGTCCAATAACCCCAATGTGGACGCGGTAGGAGCCTGCGTAGGAATCAATGGCGCAAGGGTTAATACGATTGTAGAAGAACTGAGGGGGGAAAAGATTGACATTATCAATTGGGATGAAAACCCGGGCAATTTAATACAGAATGCATTGTCCCCGGCGAAAATAGTGGCTGTATTTGCAGATCCGGATGAAAAAACGGCAAAAGTAGTAGTCCCGGATTACCAGCTTTCCCTGGCAATCGGAAAAGAGGGGCAGAATGCAAGGCTGGCGGCAAGGCTGACAGGATATAAAATAGATATTAAGAGCGAGACACAAGCTAAAGATGCGCCAGGTTTCCGTTATGAAGATTATATGGATGAATATGATGAATATGAGGAAGGCGAATATGAAGGGGAATTTGACGAGGAAGAGATGGAAGAAGATAATGGCCTGATTCCGGAGGAAGAGATATTGTACGGGGAAATGCCTGCAGAGGAAGAATTCAGGGAAAACGGTATGGAAGAACCCGCAGAAGAGTCCTTTCAAATAGAATACGGAGAAGAAAATACGGAGGAAGAAATAGCGGAAGAAGAAATGGCAGAAGAATAATTTTGTTAGGAAAGGCGTGGTTTTATGGGAAAAAAAATCCCTTTGCGGCAATGTACCGGCTGCCTGGAGATGAAAAGCAAGAAAGAAATGATGCGGGTTTTAAAAACGGCGGAAGGTGATATTGTCTTAGACATGACAGGGAAAAAGAACGGAAGGGGAGCCTACCTTTGCATGAAAAGCGAATGCCTGAAAAAAGCAAGAAAAAATAAGGGGCTGGAACGTTCTTTGAAAATCAGCATCCCTGAGGAAATATATGAAAATTTGGAGAAAGAATTTGAAAAGTAGATGTATTTATTTCTGGCCAGGGAGCTTTAGACAACGCAAAGCCCCGGGTTTGGAAAGGAGTTAAAGGATAAAGATGGATAAAATATATTCATTGATTGGGCTGGCAGCCAGATCCAGAAACTTAGTGAGCGGAAGTTTTTCTACGGAGAAGGCAGTCAAGTGCGGCAAAGCGGTTATGGTAATCGTCAGCGAAGACGCATCGGATAATACCGTGAAAATGTTCCGCAATATGTGTGAATTTTATCAAGTGCCCATGTTCCGGTACGGAAAAAAAGAGGAGCTGGGCCATGCGATAGGGAAAGAGATGCGCACTTCATTGGCGGTTACAGACGAGGGGTTTGCGAAGTCCATAAAGAAGAATTTGGAAGCTATTGAACAAGAAGACGGAGGTAGTGAGCATGGCGAAAATGAAAGTACATGAACTTGCGAAAGAATTGGATAGGCAAAGTAAAGAGCTGGTAGCTTTTTTACAGGAAAAAGGAATAGATGTAAAAGCAGCGCAAAGTTCCATAGAGGAAGATGCGGCTGCATTGGTCAGAGCGCACTTTAAAAAAGAAAAAACGGTGGATGGGGACGCTGTAAAAAAAGAAATGCCGGCAAAGCCGGAAGCGCAAAAGTCCGCAATATCCGAGAAACCGGAGATGCCGGTGAAAAAAGAAGAAAAAACGGAGATGAAAGAGGAGAAACCAATGGCAAAAGAGGGAGAAAATGCCAATGAGGCGCCAAAGAAAAAGAAAAAGATTATTTTTGTAAGCAACCCTCATAACAGCAAAATGCCGGGCCAGAAACCGAAAACGGCAGGGGAGAGAAAGCCGCAGGCAGCAAACAATCAAAGGCAGGGAAATTTTGTCAGACAGGAAAGGCCGGAAAAGCTGGCGCCTTACCGTCCGGTAAAGCCTTTAACGCCGCCGTCGCCTACACCGCCGGTGACTATGGTTCCTGCGCACAATAACCAGCCGAAAAAGGATGCAAGACAGCCGGTAAAAACAGAGAATAAGAGGCAGGAAGCGACTGCAGAGTTAAAACAGGTGAAGCAGGAAAGGCCGGCGGGCGTTCCTGCTGCGAACGGTGAACTGACACAAATGAAGAAACAGGAGAACTTCAGGAATGACCGGCAGGATAAGACGGAGAATTTCAGGCGTGACAGACAGGAAAGACCCGAAAATCCCAGACAGGACAGACTAAGAAATGCGGATCCGCAAAGACGGCAGGATAACAGGAACGAGAATAGAAATGAAAACAGGAACAATAATAGAAATGACAACAGAAGAAATGAAGGC
The DNA here is from genome assembly GCA_910576535.1 of uncultured Lachnospiraceae bacterium. GTDB lineage: Bacteria > Bacillota > Clostridia > Lachnospirales > Lachnospiraceae > Kineothrix. The sequence goes on from CAJTKK010000002.1 coordinate 131,983, forward strand.
CAAGGCCGCAAACCTTTTGAAAATAGCCAAGGGGATCGGCGCAATTCTTCTGGCGGCCAGAATTATAACCGGTTTCCGGGAAATAATGACCGTCCTAACAGAGGAAATGGAGGGCAGGACAATAAATTCAGAAAGCCTGCCGCATCTAAAGGGTTCATTCCGGAGACCCCTGTTAAAGATCAGGAAAAGCATAGGGATGAGGAAAAGCGCAGAATTAGCCAGGAAAAAGATAAACGTTCCAAAAAGGACCTGATTTACGAAGAGGATGAAATGAAAATATCCGGTAAAAATAAAGCGGGAAGATTTATTAAACCGGAGAAAAAAATAGAAGAGGTAAAGGAAGACCAGATTAAAGTGATCATAGTCCCGGATTCCCTGACGATCAAGGAACTTGCTGATAAGATGAAAATGCAGCCGTCTGTAATCATTAAAAAGCTGTTCCTTCAGGGGCAGATTGTGACTGTCAATTCAGAACTTTCTTATGAAGAAGCGGAGAATATTGCCATTGAGTATGATATTATCTGCGAAAAAGAGGAGAAAGTGGATGTAATTGAGGAATTGTTAAAGGAGGAAGAAGAAAAAGAAGAGGATATGGCAAAAAGACCTCCGGTTATCTGTGTTATGGGGCATGTAGACCATGGGAAGACTTCCCTCTTAGACGCAATCCGTAAAACAAATGTTACGGATAAAGAGGCCGGCGGAATTACGCAGCATATCGGCGCTTATACTGTTAAGGTGGAAGAGGAAAAGATTACATTCCTCGATACGCCAGGACATGAAGCGTTTACTGCAATGCGTATGAGAGGGGCTAATTCTACTGACATTGCGATTCTTGTGGTAGCGGCTGACGACGGCGTGATGCCTCAGACCGTGGAGGCGATTAACCATGCAAAGGCAGCGGGAATAGAAATTATTGTTGCGGTCAATAAAATAGATAAACCGAATGCGAATGTGGACAGGGTAAAACAGGAACTGACAGAATATGAGCTGATCCCTGTTGACTGGGGCGGAAGCACGGAATTTGTCCCGGTATCCGCAAAGTCTGGCGAGGGGATCGACACATTGCTGGAAACCATTTTACTGACGGCAGAAATCCTTGAACTGAAGGCAAATGCAAAAAGGCGTGCGAGAGGCCTTGTCATCGAGGCGGAACTGGATAAGGGAAGAGGCCCTGTGGCAACGGTGCTTGTGCAGAAGGGGACGCTTCATGTGGGAGACTTTATTTCGGCAGGATCCAGCCATGGCAAAGTAAGGGCAATGATTGACGATAAAGGAAGAAGGGTGAAGGAAGCCTTCCCTTCAACCCCGGTGGAAATCTTAGGGCTTTCGGATGTGCCTAGCGCCGGCGAAGTATTTATTGCCCATGAAAATGATAAAACAGCAAAAACTTATGCAGAAACTTATCTGGCGCAGAATAAAGAGAGAATGCTGGAAGATACGAAATCGAAAATGTCTTTGGACGATCTGTTTACCCAGATCCAGGCAGGCAATCTCAAGGAACTGAACCTGATTATTAAGGCGGATGTCCAAGGCAGTGTGGAAGCGGTAAAACAAAGCCTGCTTAAGCTTTCCAATGAAGAAGTGGTGGTAAAATGTATTCATGGCGGCGTAGGCGCAATTACGGAATCCGATGTTTCCTTAGCATCGGCATCTTCCGCAATTATTATTGGGTTTAACGTGAGGCCGGATGCAATGGCGAAGGCAGTTGCAGAAAGAGAAGGCGTGGATATCAGGTTATATAAAGTGATTTACCAGGCAATTGAAGACGTAGAAGCAGCGATGAAAGGGATGCTGGATCCTATCTTTGAAGAAAAGGTGATCGGCCATGCGGAGGTGCGTCAGATATTCAAAGCTTCAGCGGTAGGGAACATTGCCGGATCTTATATTTTGGACGGCATATTTAAGAGAGACTGCAAAGTACGCATTACAAGGGAAGGCGAACAGATTTACGAAGGGGCTTTAAGTTCCCTGAAACGTTTTAAAGACGATGTAAAAGAAGTAAAAGCAGGCTTTGAATGTGGTTTTGTATTTGACAACTTTGACCAAATGCAGGAGCTGGATATTGTAGAGGCATATATTATGGTGGAAGTGCCCCGGTAGTATTATCCTGCCGCCATAAGAATGACGCTGCTGTTTAGCCCGTAACCGGCATAGGCTTTGCAGTATCAGATGAAGTTGGACGGGAAAGGAACGTAAAATTATGAAAAAGAACAGCATAAAGAATACAAGGATTAACGGCGAGGTGCAAAGAGCGTTGGCGGAAATTATACGCGGAGGGATCAAAGATCCGCGTATTAGCCCGCTGACTTCCGTAGTATCAGTGGAAGTGGCTCCGGACTTAAAGACATGTAAGGCATGGGTCAGCGTGTTGGGGGATGAAGAAATGCAGAAGGATACGCTGGAAGGCTTGAAAAGCGCGGCAGGGTATATCAGAAACCAGCTAGCAAAAGAAATTAATTTAAGGAATACGCCGGAACTCATTTTTATTATGGATCAATCGATTGCGTATGGCGTAACTATGTCCAAACTGATTGATGAGGTAAATAGTGGAAAGAAGATAAATGAGGAGAAATAAGCTGCCGCCGTCCGCCTTTTGCTTCTTTTTGGCAGCAAAACCAAAGGACGGATGGCAATAGTGCAGAAAAAGAAAGGGTCAAGGCAAGCAGTGAGAGGAGGCAGAAATGAAAATAGCAGAAGAAATAAGGGATGCTGAAACGATAGGGATCGGTGGGCATATCCGGCCTGACGGGGATTGCGTAGGTTCGTGTATGGCTTTGTATCTATATATACAAAAGGTATTTCCGGAAAAGAAAGTGGAATTATTTTTAGAACCGCCCTCAGAAGTGTTTTGCTGTTTAAAAGATATTGACAAAATCCGTACAGACGTGATGAAGGGCGGAAGATATGAAGGCGTTTTTGATGTATTTATTGCTTTGGATACGGTAAAGGAGCGCATGGGCGCAGCGGAAGCTCTGTTTGATCAGGCTGGCAAAACAGTAAATATTGACCATCATATCAGTAACCAAGGCTGTGGGGATGTAAACTACATAGACGCGCAGGCAAGTTCTACCAGTGAGTTGGTCTTTGATGTTTTGGAAGAAGAGAATTTGGACGAAGAGATTGCAAAAGCCATCTACATAGGGATGATTCATGATACGGGAGTGTTCCGGTATTCCAATACTTCGCCGAAGACTTTGGCGGCCGCGGCGAAACTGATTAGCTTTGGCTTTGATTTTTCAGAGATAATAGAAAAAACTTTTTATGAAAAAACTTATGTACAGAATCTTCTGTTAGGAAGAGCTTTATTGGAAAGCATTCTGATTATGGATGGAAGATGCATTGTCAGCGCCATTGAAAAAAGAACTTTGGATTTTTACCACGCTGATGCCAAAGACCTGGAGGGGATTGTCAGTCAGCTTAACCAGACAAAAGGGGTGGAATGTACCATTTTCATGTATCAGACCGGTGTACTGGAATATAAAGTAAGCCTGCGTTCCAAAGGGAAGGTGGATGTCTCTGAGATTGCCGTATTTTTTGGGGGCGGCGGGCATATGCGGGCAGCAGGCTGTACAATGAATGGGACTTTTTATGACGTTGTAAATAATTTGTCGTTACATATTGAGAATCAGTTGAAACGGCTGGAGAAATAATGCCTTCCTGCTTTAGGGGATTAGGGGCATGGAATTGACAGGCTGCACATAGGCGCGGCAATAGGACCGGCAATTGGACAGCGGGGAAAACAGATGTATAATGGGATAATCAATGTATATAAAGAAGCTGGCTTCACCTCCCATGATGTGGTTGCAAAATTGAGAGGTATTCTAAAACAGAGAAAAATAGGACATACAGGTACCTTAGACCCGGACGCAGTAGGCGTTCTTCCTGTCTGCTTAGGCAGCGGGACAAAGCTGTGCGGTATGCTTACGGATACAGATAAAGAGTATCGGGCAAAGATGATGCTTGGGAAAGAAACAGATACCCAGGATATTTCCGGAAAGACGCTAAAAGAAAAGGCTGTAATGACAGGCAGGCAGGAAGCGGAGAATGCGATAATGTCTTTTTTGGGCGGTTATGACCAGATACCTCCGATGTATTCAGCTATTAAAGTGGACGGGAAGAAACTTTATCAATTAGCCAGGGAAGGAAAGGAAATAGAACGTAAACCGAGGAGGGTACAGATTTATTCCCTGGAAATAGAAGAAATACAGATACCTTCGGTTACGATGCGGGTTAGTTGTTCCAAGGGGACTTATATCAGGACGCTTTGCCATGATATTGGACAGAAGCTGGGGTGCGGCGGGGTAATGGTTTCTTTGGAAAGGACGAAAGCAGGAAATTTCCTGGTAAAGGATGCTCTTTTGCTTTCAGACATCGCAAGACTGCAGGAGGAAGGGCGGCTCTTGGAAAAAATCCTGCCAGTGGATGCGATGCTTTCCGGGTATGCGGCGGTAAAAGTGGAACGTAAAGCACAAAGGCTGATTGAAAACGGGAATTCTTTTTACCGTAATATGATAATAGAAAGAAAAGAATATATGCCGGAAGAACAGGTCAGGGTATATGATGAAGACGGCAGATTTTACGGCATTTACAAATTCCGCCCGGAAGAAGACCGTTTTTTGCCGGTAAAAATGTTTATGGAGAATGGACAATAAATGCAAATCATTTGTGGCACTACAGATTTTGAAATAGAAGAAAAAAGCGCTGTGGCAATAGGGAAATTTGACGGTATCCACCAAGGACACCAGAAACTGCTGGATTGCATTACCGGACAGAAAGAACAAGGACTGAAAGCAGTGGTATTTACCTTTGACCCGCCGCCTTCTGTATTGTTCCAGACATCATCTGCAAAAGAACTGATGACAAAAGAGGAGAAGCGGAAGGCGTTTTCAGAAATGGGGATTGATATTTTAATTGAATTCCCTTTGACTTATGAGACGGCGGCCATGGAACCCCAGGATTATATTGAAGAGTTTTTAGTCCGCAGAATGCGGGCGGCTTATATTGCAGCGGGAACGGATGTATCTTTTGGGGCGAAAGGGGCAGGGAATTATATGCTTCTGTTGTCTATGGCAGCTTTATTAGGATATGAATTGCAGTTAATAGATAAGGTTTGTTATAATGGAAGGGAAATAAGTTCCACTTATGTAAAGGAAGAAGTGGAAAGAGGGAATATGGAAACTGCAAGAGTTCTGCTTGGCTCGCCTTATAGCGTAAGCGGGACGGTAGTGCATGGGAAGCAGTTCGGAAGGACTATAGGGATGCCTACCGTAAATCTATTGCCTGGAACCCGTAAACTGCTTCCCCCTAATGGCGTATATTATTCGGAAGTGATTATGGACGGAGGGGAGTATTATGGGATAACGAATATAGGATATAAGCCTACTGTCAGCGAAGAGGGGCAAATAGGGGTGGAAACATATATATATGGTTTTAATGGGGACATTTACGGAAAAGAAATTACCGTAAAACTTTTAAAGTTTAAACGTCCGGAACGGAAGTTTAGCGGGAAAGAGGACCTGAAAAAACAAATGATGAAGGATATTGAGGAAGGAAAGAATTTTCACACGGAGATACAAATGAAGGGATAAGAAAGATGATGAGTTTTGAAATTATACTATCAATGGCAGGCGGGCTGGGGCTTTTCCTGTTCGGGATGACAGTAATGAGTGAAAGCATTGAAAAGGTGGCAGGCGCAAAGCTTAGGTCTATTCTTGAGATATTTACCACCAACCGTTTTACCGGCTTAATTGTGGGGATTATTTTTACGGGTATTATCCAGTCGTCTTCGGCTTGTACGGTAATGGTGGTCAGCTTTGTGAATTCCGGGCTTATGTCCTTATATCAGGCGGCAGGGGTTATTTATGGGGCAAATATCGGTACGACCATTACTTCCCAGCTGGTTTCCTTTAACTTATCGGAAGCAGCCCCCATTATACTGCTGGCAGGCGTGCTGACAATGATGCTGGGGAAAGGGAAACAGAATGCGGAAAAAATAGGGGAAGTAATTGTAGGGTTTGGCATATTGTTCATGGGATTGAGCAGTATGTCGGGCGCTATGTCCGGGATGAAGGACAGCCCGGGGGTTATGCATTTATTAAGGTCTTTGGACAGCCCGCTGCTTGCTGTTTTGATGGGAACGGTATTGACAGCGATTATCCAGAGTTCATCGGTTACGGTAAGTATTGTGCTGCTTATGGCGAATGAGGGACTGCTTGGGCTGCCCATCAGCCTGTTTATTATCCTTGGATGCAATATCGGAGCTTGCGCTTCCGCGGTACTGGCTTCCCTTACAGGGAAAAAAGACGCAAAGCGTGCGGCAATGATTCATTTCCTTTTTAACGTAATCGGCACTGTGCTGTTATATGTGATTTTAATGATTGGCATGGAACAAGTGGTAGACGGCATTATGACAGTTTCCGGTCACAGCCCTGGACGTTTTGTTGCCAATGCCCATACCATGATTAAGATTTTCCAGGTAATTGTACTCTTCCCCTTTTCTAATCTGATTGTTAAGCTGACATACGTGCTGATACCCGGGGATGATAAGAAGATTGGTTATAGGGATAGCTTCCAGTTAAAATACATAGGGGAGAAGGTGGTCTTCAATCCGGCTACCGCGGTTGTGGAAGTTACAAAAGAGATTGAGAGAATGGCATCTTTATCCACCGAGAATTTAAACCGTGCAATGAATGCTCTGATTACTTTGGATAATGAAGATATCGAAGAAGTCTATGAAGTGGAGAAGAATATCAACTTTTTGAATCATGCGATTACCAACTATTTGGTAAAGATCAACCAGGCTACGTTGCCAATTGAGGATTTAAAGAGCATCGGCGCATTGTTTCATGTAGTGAACGATATTGAGCGTATTGGCGATCATGCGGAAAATGTAGCTGATTCGGCAAAACAACGTATTGGGACAGATATAAACTTCAGCAAAGAAGCACAAAAAGGGTTGGGGGAAATGCTCAATATGGTAAATACGCTGATGCAGTTTTCCCTGGAGATGTTTTCAAGCGGATCAGAGGAACACTTGGAGGATATTATGCATCTGGAAGATGCAGTGGATGAAAAAGAAAGGGAACTGCAAAAGGAGCATGTGGCTCGCCTGACTAGAAATGAATGCAGCCCTGAAGCCGGGATGCTGTTTTCGGATATTGTATCCGGGTTAGAGCGTGTGGCGGATCATGCGACAAATATTGCTTTTTCTCTTCTGAATGCAGATCCTGAAGAAGACTGAGCAGGAGGCTTTTGCCTTTAGTCTGGATGAGAAAAGAAAGGGGCAATTTCCTAAAATTCCCGTGGATTTTTATTTGACAGCAGGAAATTACGCTGATATAATAACCTTGTAATATATGTAATAAATTTGTAATATATAACAAGAAAGGCATGGTTACTTATATGAGATATAAATTGGCGGGTATCACTGGAATATGGATGGCAGGGTTTTTAGCATTATGCGGCAGACCGGTTTATGCGGCAGAATGGAAGGAACCGCAGGAGGATTCCCGGGCAAATTCAATTGAAGAGGCAGTATTGGAACCAGTTGGGGCATTGGCGCTTCTGGAATCGGAAAAGACAGAGGAAGAATATAAAGTGGCGGCCAGACAGGCCGAAGGGGCTTTATGGGGGTATACCAATTTAGGGATTTCCAATGTGGATGATAACCTGAATATCCGGCAGACCCCGGATGAAAATGGTAAACTGATTGGAAAGCTTCCGAAGAATGCAGCCTGTGAACTGATATCAGAAGAAGGGGATTGGTCTTATATTAAATCCGGGAAAGTGGAAGGATATGTAAAAAGCGAATTTCTGTTAGGCGGCTGGGAAGCGAAAAAGCGTGCTTCGGAGCAGTTATCCAAGGTAGCGGTTGTGAATACCACCAGTTTAAAGGTAAGGGAAGAACCCAATATGGAATGCGAAGTCATTACCCTGGTTCCCAAAGGGGAGGAACTGGAAGTAGTGGAAGAGCTGGACGAATGGGTAAAGATCATGATTGATGATGAAGAGAATTATGTGTCGGCGGAATACGTGAAAATAGAGGAAAAGCTGGGGTCGGCCATTACTTTGACGGAATTGATGTATGGACAGGGCGTATCGGATATCCGGGTGGATTTATGCCAATATGCAAAACAGTTTATTGGAAACCCTTATGTATGGGGGGGAACGAGCCTGACAAAGGGCGCGGATTGTTCCGGTTTTGTCCTGAGCGTATTTAAAAAGTATGGGATTTCCCTGCCCAGGACTTCCGGTTCCCAATCGAATGCAGGGACAAAAATCAGTATGTCGGAAGCAAAGCCAGGGGATCTGATTTTCTATGCGAAGGGCGGGCGCATTAATCATGTGGCTCTATATATCGGCGGCGGCCAGGTCGTTCATGCCAGCAGCCCAAAGACAGGAATTAAGATTTCCAATTATAACTATAGAACGCCGGCGAAAGTAGTCAGGGTTTTGCCGTAAAAAGATATTTACAGAAAAAGAAATATATGGTAGACTATGTAAGTGCGAAATTCAGCCGATACTCAGATGCGGGACGACTCCGGCCCCGTCCTAGTATCCGGTGTAAAAAGGAACAGGAGGAAAGAACAATGATTTCTAAGGAAAAGAAAACAGCGATTATTAACGAATATGCAAGGAGTGAGGGCGATACTGGTTCACCGGAAGTGCAGATTGCGGTTTTGACGGCAAGGATCCAGGAACTTACAGAGCATTTAAAGATTCACTCAAAGGATCATCATTCAAGAAGAGGGCTTCTTAAGATGGTTGGCCAGAGGCGTGGGCTTTTGGATTATCTTAAGAAAATTGATATTGAAAGATACCGTGCTTTAATTGAAAAACTTGGAATCAGAAAGTAATTAAAAAGAGTTTATTGGGCGGATACAGGCTGAAAAGTTAAGGTGTCCGCCTTTTCCTCATGGTTTGGGACAGATATGGGGAAGTGATGGAATCGGGGCAGAAGAGATTTTCCGAGACCACTGATAAGGGCATGGAAGAAAGACGTGTATTTATCAGTAGTTTCGGCATCTCCTGCCATAGGCGGATAGAATGAGAAGAGGCAAGATTGAAAGGAGAAGATTTGATGGAAAAGAATTACAAGACATTTACAATGGAATTGGCCGGAAGAACATTGAAAGCAGATATTGGAAGAGTGGGCAAGCAGGCGAACGGCTGTGCTTTTATGCAGTATGGGGAAACAACAGTGCTTTGTACGGCGACAGCTTCCGCAAAGCCGAGGGAAGGGATTGACTTTTTCCCGCTCAGCGTAGAATACGAAGAAAAGTTGTATGCGGTAGGAAAAATCCCGGGTGGATTTAATAAGAGGGAAGGGAAGGCATCTGAAAATGCAGTATTGACAAGCCGTGTTATTGACCGGCCGATGCGTCCTTTATTCCCGAAGGACTATAGGAATGATGTGACTTTAAATAATATGGTAATGAGTGTAGACCCCTCCTGCCGTCCGGAACTGGTTGCAATGATCGGTTCTGCAATTGCTACGAGCATCTCGGATATTCCTTTCGATGGCCCGTGTGCGATGACCCAGATTGGCATGATTGACGGGGAATTTGTTGTGAATCCTTCCCAAGAACAATGGAAAGTCGGGGATTTGAATTTGACAGTAGCCTCTACCAGCGAGAAAGTGATTATGATTGAAGCAGGGGCAAATGAAATACCGGAAGATAAGATGCTGGAAGCCATTTATATGGCGCATGAAATAAATCAGACAATTATAGCATTTATTCATAAGATTGTAGCAGAAGCCGGAAAGGAGAAGCATGAGTATACAAGCTGTGCTGTGCCGGCCGAACTGTTTGATGCAATGAAAGAAATTGTTTCCCCGGAAGAAATGGAAGAAGCGGTATTTACGGATGAAAAACAGGTGCGGGAAGAAAATATCCGGATGATTGTAGGGAAGCTGGAAGAAGCTTTTGCTGAAAATGAAGAATGGCTTGGAATGTTGGATGAAGCGGTATACCAATACCAGAAAAAGACAGTCCGTAAGATGATACTGAAAGACCATAAACGTCCTGACGGCCGTGAGATTACACAGATCAGGCCGTTAGCGGCAGAGGTGGATTTGATTCCGAGAGTACATGGCTCTGCAATGTTCACCCGTGGCCAGACACAGATTTGTACAGTAACGACGCTTGCGCCTTTGTCAGAAATGCAGAGGATTGACGGGCTGGATGAAAATGAAGTAAATAAAAGATATATGCACCACTATAATTTCCCTTCCTACTCTGTGGGAGAAACAAAACCCAGCAGGGGGCCGGGACGCCGGGAAATCGGACATGGCGCGCTGGCAGAGAGGGCGTTGATACCGGTACTTCCTTCGGAAGAGGAGTTCCCTTATGCAATCCGTACGGTATCGGAAACTTTTGAATCCAACGGTTCTACTTCCCAGGCATCCATTTGCGCATCTACAATGTCCCTTATGGCAGCGGGCGTGCCGATTAAAAAACAGGTTGCCGGCATTTCCTGCGGTCTTGTGACAGGGGAGACAGATGACGATTATATTGTCCTTACGGATATCCAAGGGCTTGAGGATTTCTTCGGGGATATGGATTTTAAAGTAGCCGGCACTCACGAAGGGATTACTGCAATCCAGATGGATATTAAGATTCATGGATTGACAAGGCCTATTGTGGAAGAAGCTATCCGCAGGACAAAAGAAGCCAGGGAGTACATTTTGAATGAAATCATGACCCCGGCTATTGCAGTACCCAGGAAAGAAGTGGGACCTTATGCGCCGAAGATTGTTTCTGTCCAGATTGACCCTGAAAAGATTGGCGATGTAGTAGGGCAGAGAGGCAAGACAATCAATGAAATTATAGCCCGCACAGGCGTTAAAATTGATATTACGGATGACGGGAAGGTATCTATCTGCGGTACCGATACAGACATGATGGACAAGGCCGTAGAAATGGTTAAAATCATTACAACAGATTTTGAAGAAGGGCAGATTTTTAAAGGCACGGTAGTAAGCATCAAAGAATTCGGCGCATTTGTAGAATTTGCTCCAGGCAAAGAAGGCATGGTTCATATTTCTAAGATATCAAGGGAAAGAATCAACAGAGTAGAAGATGTCCTTACTTTAGGCGATAAAGTTACAGTAGTATGTCTTGGCAAAGATAAAATGGGGAGGCTTAGCTTCTCTATGAAAGATGTGGCGCAGAAATAACGCGGTAGCGTTATTTCCTGCCGCAGATGGACACCATCCGGCATGGTATCCTGAAATAGGACAACGGACAGCCATTGCGGGTTATTCGCTGTTAATGAAAAAGTGTGCGTGATTACGCACACTTTTTGTTTTTGCCTTATAAGAAAGTCCTTCGTCAGAAGGATATAGATGAACAAAGAACCACAGGTTCTTTTTGAAGTGACGAAGGCGCTTTTCTATGCGCAGCCCCGTGCAGAGGAACTATGCCGCTATGCGGAACACGGGGCGCACGGCGGGCAGTAACGTCTTTCCTGCCCGGTTAGGGGATTATCTATCAGTTACTTTGCATATCTTAGATATTTACACTGCTTCATGGAATGTCCTGCTGATTACATCCGCCTGCTGTTCCGGGGTCAGCTTGATGAAATTAACGGCATAACCGCTGACGCGGATGGTAAGCTGCGGATAGTTTTCAGGATGTTTCTGGGCATCTAAAAGAGTATCCCTGTTCAATACATTGACATTCAGATGATGTCCGCCTTTTTCAGCATATCCGTCCAAAAGATTCACTAAATTTTCAACCTGAGCTGCATTTGACATAATATTACCTCCTAATACGATAATGATAATGGTTATTGTTTCCTTAAAAATATCATAACATTTCCTTCTGCTATTGTCTACAAAAAAAGAAAATCTAAATGCATTTTTTTAGATACAAAAAAAATGGAATAACTTGGACAACATTTCATATATTGAGATAAGAACTAATGAATGGAAAATAAGAAGCCAGGAGTTGACGGACAAAATGGGAGACAAGGGAATTTTGCATATTTTTCCGGATTATATGAGAAATAAATGGGGAAATGTGGCAAATCACGCAGATGGGCTTTGGGAAATCCGGCTTAGGGTATATAGGGAGATTATTTTAATATTTAGGGGAAAAGAATTCTTTTTAGACAAAGGCGGGCAGATTGTTTCCGATATCAGGAAAGCGGATGTGATGACAGAGCAGGACATGGAAGCTATTTTTCATCATATATGCGATTATTCCGTTTATGCTTTTTCCGATGAAATCAGGCAAGGTTTTTTAACGATTCCTGGAGGGCATAGAATTGGCCTGGCAGGGCAGGCAATTCTGGAAGAAGAAGGGAAGATACGCAATATGAAACACATCCGCTATATGAATATCCGTATTTCCCATGAGATCAAGGGGGCTGCGGATCTGGCAATGCCATTTATTTACGAAAACGGCAGGCTGCAGGATACGCTTCTTATTTCCCCGCCAGGCTGCGGTAAGACAACCCTTCTAAGAGATATGGTCAGACAGATATCTGACGGGAACCCGTTTGCGGAAGGAATGAATGTAGCTGTGGTGGACGAGCGGTCAGAAATAGCCGGCTGTTATATGGGATGCCCCCAGAATGATATAGGAAAAAGGACAGATATTATGGACGGGTGTCCAAAGGCAATTGGGATGATGATGCTTCTCCGCTCTATGTCGCCGCAAGTATTAGCGGTGGATGAGCTTGGAAGCGCTGAGGATATGAAAGCCGTATCCCGCGCACTGCAATGCGGGAGCAGGATTATAGCAACAGTTCACGGTGATTCCCTGGAGGATGCCATGGCAAAGGAATTATGGAACCATGCAGGAAAAAACAAGATTTTCGGAAGATATATTCTTCTTGGGCGGATAGGTGATGAATGCCGGATTATGGCGGTTTATGATAAGGATTTTCAATTATGCTGCGTTTGATAGGAATTGCGCTTTTAATGACAGGGAGTATAGGAACCGGATGGCGCATAAAAGAAAAGCTGAAAACAAATTTGGAAAATTTATACCAGATGAGGCAGATTCTTCAGATGTTCCAGAATGAAATTGAATATAGCAAAGCCCCTTTGCCGGAAGCTTGCGGGAGAGTAGGAAGCAGGACCAGGGAACCTTACCAGAAAGCTTTTTTTACGATCAGGGAAGAAATGCGGACAAACAATGGGGAACCTTTTTGGGCTATCTGGGAAAGACAGATGGGGGATTGCATGGAGAGTCTTTCCATTGACAAGGAGGATAAACGCGTTTTTCTGGATTTTGGAAATTGTGTCGGTTTCATGGATGGTAAAATGCAGGCTAAGGCAGTGGGGCAGTATATGCATAAGCTTGACATTTCGATTAAAAGGATGGAAGAGGAGATGGCGGATAAATGCAAGGTAATTATGAGCCTAAGTATTATGGGAGGCCTGATGCTTGTGATTGTCCTGCTGTAGGGAAAGCAAATACTGTCACAAAATACATAAGGGGTATGGTAAGAAATATGAGCGTTAGTTTAATATTCAGAATTGCTGCAGTAGGAATTTTAATCACGATATTGAGCCAGATCTTAAAGCATAGCGGAAGGGAAGAACATGCATTTTTAATTAGCCTTGCAGGGCTGATTCTTGTTTTGACATGGATTGTGCCATATATTTATGATTTATTCGTGATGATTCAAAATTTATTTGAATTATAGGGGGAAGCTATGGAAGTGCTGAAAATAGGTTTGCTTGGCGTGACGGGCGTTTTGCTGGCGCTGCAGTTTAAAAGCAATAAGCCGGAATTTGGGCTTTATATCGGGTTTGCCGTGTGCTTGCTGTTGTTTTCATTTGCCGTGTCCGGGCTTTCCTCGGTATTTGAAAACATAAAGGAAATGGGGCAGTATATTAGCGGAAATGGTATTTATTTCCGTATTCTGCTAAAAGTCATAGGAGTTACATATATTTGTGAATTCAGCTCCGGTATATGTAAAGATGCGGGGTATTCTTCTATAGCAGGACAGATAGAAATATTTGGCAAGCTATCGGTATTAGCCTCAGGGATGCCTATACTTTTGGCAATCATAGAAAGCATACAGGAGATTGCAGGATGAAGAAATGGACAGCGGCAGTTTTATTTTTTTTATTTTGTGTATTTGGCATGTACAAGCCGGTATATGCGGCAGATATAGAAAAAGATGCTGTAAATGCGTGGGAAAAGTATGGGATGGGAGAGGCGTCAAAAAATTTAGAGCATCTCATTCCCGGTTATGAATTGGACATGTCCCGGATATGGGGGTGCATTCTGCAGGGGAAAGTTATGGAAGCGGTCAGGCTGATATGGGAAGGGATGAAAGGAAAATTGCTTTCTGAATTGTCTGGCATGAGGAATATATTTATTTCTATCTTAGCCCTTGGGATCATTTCCGCTTTTTTTTCCAGTTTTTCGGATGTATTCCAGAATCATCAGATCGCCGATATCAGCTTTTACTTCCTATACCTTCTTTTGATGTCTGTGCTGATGAAGGCTTTTTTGACAGCGGCGGACATTGCGGGGCAGACAGTGGAGAATATCGTATTGTTTATTAAAATGTTTGTCCCTACTTATTTTATGGCAGTAGGGGCGGCGACAGGGGCTGTCACAGGGGCGGTATATTATCAGTTTACCTTGGTTTTAGCATATGGAATGGAGAAAGTTATATTTTCTTTTTTGATCCCGCTGATATACAGCTATGTGCTGTTAGCTTTAATGAATGGGATCTGGGCGGAAGAGAGGCTGGCTCTTTTGTTGGATTTTTTAAAAAAAGCAATCGGTGCAGGGCTGAAAGTGACGATGGGGGCCATTACTTCCTTAAGTCTGTTCCAGTCCATGATTGCCCCGGTGGTGGATTCCCTTAAGGTATCGGCAGTCAAAAAAGCGGTTGGCGCCATCCCTGGTATAGGGAATCTGGCGGAAGGGGTAACGGAAATGGTCATCGGTTCTGCAGTCTTGATTAAAAATAGCATTGGAATATTATTGCTTTTGCTGCTGCTGGCTGTCTGTTTCATCCCCTTGGCCAAGCTGTTTTTGATAGCTTGCATGATGAAAGGGGGCGCGGCTCTGGCAGGAATTGTCAGTGATAAAAGAATCACCGGATGCACGGATCGGGTCGGTGATGGCAGCCTGCTTCTTTTTAAGGCGGCATTTACGGCGGTGGCATTGTTTATCATAGTAATTGCCGTGGTGGCCTACACGACGGGTAAGGGGTTATAGGATGGGGTATTCATTTTTGGAATTTATGAAAAAAATAGGGATTTTTATTGTCTGCGCGCAAAGCTTTCTGCATTTTTCCGCCGGCAAGCCTTATGAAAAATATGTGAAGCTTTTGGTTGGCATTATGATATTGGCGCAGTTTTCTTTGCCCTTGCGTGCAGTTTTCCTGGAAGGGGATGAGGGGGAATTATGGGAGGGGATCGAACGCTTTCAAAAAGAGCTGGAGGAAGAAGCGGGAAAGATTGTCTGGGATTACGAAGAGGAAAACGAAGCTGCCGATGCGTTGGAAAAAGAAATAAAGATGAAACTGGAACCGGCGGCTAAGGAATTTGGGTTTTCCATAAAGGAGATAAAGGTATGCGGGGATCCGCCGAAAGTGGAAGTTGCCGTTCAAAACGGGGAAAAGAAAGGAGGCAGGATTGTAGTGGAGAAAATAAGGATAGGAAATAAAAAAGCAGAAGAGGGAGCGGGAAAGGGGGAGGAAATTTCAGGATACCATGAAATGAGACAGAAATTCGGCGATGTATTAAATACGGATGAAGCTTATATTATCATTAGGGAAGAGTAGGGGGGGATGCAATGGAAGAAGAGAAAAAGAAAGAAGCTGTTCCCCTAAAAAAATGGTTTGCAAAAAAAGAAAAATATAAAAAGTTAGGAAAAGATCAGTTTGTCATCTGTATTCTGGCAGGGATACTTCTTATTGTCCTTGCGATACCTACGGCGGAAAAAAACAGCGGGAAAATGACAGAGTACGGATTATTGGACAAGGAATCCGGTATAATAGAAGAAAATATTGGTGATGAAGCGCAAAACATTATAGAACCGGAAAAAATTAACGGTACAGAGGAATATGAAAGATATATGGAGAATAAATTAGAACAGGCAATATCGGTGATGGAGGGGGCTGGGAAGGTTAAAGTAGTAGTTACAGTGAGCGCTTCTAAAGAATTGGTAGTAGAAAAAGATATGCCAGTAACGAGAAGCAATACGGCAGAAAATGATTCAGAGGGCGGAAGCAGGAATGTAAATGAATGGAACAATATGGAGGAAACAGTATATAGCAGGGAAAGTGACGGGACTTCTTCGCCATACGTTATAAAAACAATTCAGCCTTTGATAGAGGGGGTCGTTGTAGTGGCACAAGGCGGAGACAGGCCGGAGGTAAGTAAAAATATTACTGAAGCAATTGTGGCATTATTTGATATCGAACCACATAAAATTAAAATAGTAAAAATGAAATCCGAATAAGGAAAAGGGGAGAAACGGCATGAAAAATATGCTTAAAAAAAATCAGATTATGATTACGGCTCTGGCAATTATGATTGCAGTGGCAGGATACCTGAATTTTGCAGGTACAAAAGTTACTGAAGAGGAAATAATGACAGTGGACAGCGATACGGTAGTAAATGACGACGGGAGCATCGTGTTATCCGATCAAGTGGATTCGGAGACGGCGGATGCTGACTTGGCGGCTCTTTTGGACATTTCCGATGAAGATACAATGCAGTCTTCCGCTTATGGGGATATTGAAAGCTTAGATACGGATATCAGCGATCTGGCAGCGGATTATCTGGACGAAGGGATGGCGGAGAACGTAGGGGAGGCTGCGCCTTCTGACAGCGAAGTGCCGGGGGAGGCGGTATTTACATCCACGTCAGGCATGAATTCCTTATCCAGCGCAAAGCTGCAAAAAGAGCAAACAAGGGCAAAGAACAAAGAAACGTTGATGGAGATCATCAACAATGCCAATATTACGGAAACGCAGAAACAAGAAGCAATCGACAATATGATTTCCATTACGGATATTGCAGAGAAGGAAACGGCAGCCGAAATCCTGCTGGAATCCAAAGGATTTTCCGATGTGGTAGTCAGCATAAATGATACGGGCGTGGATGTGGTTGTAAATGCGACGGAACTATCGGAGGCGCAAAGGGCGCAGATTGAAGATATTATCACAAGAAAAACAGGAGTTTCGCCGGAAACGATTATTATCAGCACAATGGCTGCAGAGTAAAGTTAGGAGTTTATTTGATGCATTAGGTATGCTATAATACTACTCGTTGGGTAAAAGGAAGCAAGTGGTACTTATGAAATGTATATTGTTAATGATACTTGACAGCGCAGGAATCAGGACAGGGGATGCGGGGGGATATTGTGATAAAAGGATGGACACATTATCTCCTGCCGCATCTTGTACCTGTTTTAGCGCCTGGCGCGGGGAAGATAAAAAGGACTATGTGCGAAAGCTACGCTTAGAAAAAACAGGGAGGAAGAATACATGGGAAGTTATGCACAGGAAATAAATAGAAGAAGGACATTTGCCATTATTTCGCATCCGGATGCGGGGAAAACCACATTGACGGAAAAATTTTTACTTTATGGGGGAGCCATTAATCTGGCGGGGAGCGTAAAGGGAAAGGCGACAGCCAGACATGCGGTTTCCGACTGGATGGAAATTGAAAAGGAAAGAGGTATTTCCGTTACATCCAGTGTCCTGCAGTTTGAATATGATAATTTCTGTATTAATATTCTGGACACTCCGGGACATCAGGATTTTTCAGAAGATACTTACCGTACTTTGATGGCTGCGGATTCAGCAGTGATGGTAATTGACGCTTCAAAAGGAGTGGAGGCGCAGACCAGGAAACTGTTTAAAGTATGTGTGATGCGTAAAATCCCTATTTTTACTTTTATCAACAAAATGGACAGGGACGCAGGGGATATGTTTGAACTGTTAGATGAAATTGAAAGGGAGCTTGGGATTGCGACATGCCCGATGAATTGGCCGGTGGGATCAGGGAAGGGATTCAAAGGGGTTTATGATAGGGAGGAGAAATGCATCCATACTTATTCCGATACCCAAAAAGGGACAAAAGAAGGGGAAACGACAGTTATCCCTGTTTCAGAAGAGGATCAACTGTCAGAGTATATTGGGGAAGCGAATAAGGACAAGCTGTATGAGGACGTGGAACTGCTGGATGGAGCCAGTGCGGAGTTTGATTTGGAAGTGGTAAGGGCAGGAGAGCTGACGCCGGTGTTTTTTGGCTCTGCGTTGACCAATTTCGGTGTGGAAATCTTTTTACGGTATTTTCTTAAAATGACAACGCCCCCTCTTCCGAGGAGGGCTGATATAGGGCTGATAGAACCCGCGGAAAGGGAGTTTTCCGCTTTTGTTTTTAAGATTCAGGCAAATATGAATAAAGCCCACCGGGACCGGATTGCATTTATGAGGATATGTTCCGGCAAGTATGAGTCCGGTATGGAAGTAAGACATATACAAGGGGGGAAAGTTTTGCGCCTTTCACAGCCTCAGCAGATTATGGCCAGCGAGAGAAAGATTTTGGAAGAGGCTTATGCGGGTGATATTATTGGGGTCTTTGACCCTGGGATTTTTTCGATCGGGGATACGCTTTGTATGCCGAAAGAACAGTTCCAATACGAAGGGATACCTACTTTTGCCCCCGAACATTTTGCAAGGGTTCGGCAGATGGATACCATGAAAAGGAAGCAATTTGTAAAAGGCATCACACAGATTGCACAAGAAGGGGCCATTCAGATTTTCCAGGAATTTAACACAGGGATGGAGGAAATTATTGTGGGGGTAGTAGGGACGCTTCAGTTTGAGGTGCTTAAGTACCGCCTGGAAAATGAGTATAATGTTGAAATACGGTTAGAGACGCTTCCTTATGAGCATATACGGTGGGTGGAAAATAAAGAAATTGATATGACGAAGCTGACGGGAACTTCAGATATGAAAAAGGTGAAGGATATGAGAGGCAACCCGTTGCTCCTGTTTATAAACCAGTGGAGTATCGGCATGACGCTGGACAGGAATGAAGGGTTGGTTCTATCCGAGTTTGGGCGTGATTAATTGATGAAAAGAAAGATGAACGGACAAAGAATGATTGGAAAAAATAAAGTGAATAAGGTTTCTTTTTTCGGTCTTATGATACTTTGCGCACTGTTTTGCGGCAGTTGCGGAAAATTCTATGAAAAGGAAGAACCACGGGAACTTCCGGAGCCTCAATATGAAAGCGCCGGGGAAAATGCACAAGATTTTGCAAAAGAGCCATTTCCTGCGGAAGAAAAAGTGACAGAGCTGATGACGGGGGATAAAGATGATGATGCGGTCCGTCAGTCTGTCGGCCTATCGGAAGCAAATATTCCCCGTCTGCTTGAGGAACAGAAGAATAATTATAATTTTGATTGTTTGGACGAAGATGAAAAACTGATTTATGTGGAAATCCTGCAGATTTTAAAGGAACGGGGGGAAGAAGTGCGGCTTTCCAGCATGGATACCGGAGAAATCGAAAAGACATTTCAATGTGTTTTAAACGATCATCCTGAAATTTTTTATGTGGACGGCTATACATTTACTAAATATACTTTGGGGGATGAACTAAAAAAAATTACTTTTACCGGTACCTATTTGATGGATGAGGCGGAAGTAAAAAAAAGACAGGAAAAAATAGACAGTTATGTAAAGGAATGCTTGTCGGGCCTGCCTGAAGGAATGGACGAATATGGAAAGGTGAAATATATCTATGAGTATATCATCAATCATACGGAATATGATGCAAATGCTGCGGATAATCAAAATATTTGTTCGGTATTCTTGTATGGCCGTTCTGTCTGCCAAGGTTATGCCAAGGCGTTCCAATATCTTTTGGCTCAATTGGATGTCTTTTCCACATTGGTGATTGGAAGCGTATCCGGGGGGGAAGGACATGCGTGGAATCTGGTAAGAATAGACGGGGCTTATTACCATGTGGATCCTACTTGGGGGGACGCTTCTTATCAGATGGAAGAATCAGGGGAAAAGAATGAATATGATGATGATCATTTGCCTACAATTAATTATGACTATTTGTGTGTCACAACCTGGCAGCTTAGAAAAACACATACAATAGAACATGTGGTGAAATTGCCGGAATGTACTTCTATGGATGCCAATTATTATGTGAAGGAGGGGGCTTATTTTACTTCGCTGGATGAGGGCAAATTAGGGGAACTGTTTGAACGGGAATATGAGAAAGGGACAACCTATGTCACATTAAAGTGCAGCGGGGAAGAGGTTTATAGGCAGATGGAAGAGGCGCTGATCGAAAAACAGGAAATCTTCCGTTATCTTGACAGCCCGGATGGGGTTGTCTCATATGCGGATAACGAAGAACAGCTTAGCTTAAGTTTTTGGCTGTAAAAAAGTCTATGCAAAGTCCGTAAATTTTGGTATTATATATGGAAATAGGTATCATGCCAGTAACCTTGAATGGAGGAAACCAAATGGAAAAGGAATTAGATAGAAGTTCATATGTTTTAGAAGAAGAAGGAAATACGGGAACGGTTAAAATTGCAGATGATGTAGTAGCTATGATTGCGGGGATTGCGGCGACAGAAGTCGATGGAGTGGCAGCTATGGCCGGCAATGTAACGCATGAATTTATGAGCAAAGTAGGGGTAAAGAATCTGAAAAAGGGCGTAAAAGTGGATGTGATTGGAAAAAAAGTCACGGTAGACTTGGCTTTGATTATGGAATATGGTTATAATATTCCGGCTACCAGCAGGAAAGTGCAGGAAAAGGTAAAAAATGCAATTGAAAATATGACAGGGCTTGACGTATCGGATGTAAATATCCGTATTGCTGGTGTCAATATGCAAAAAGACAGATAGGATAAGGCAGTACCATGGGAAGAAGAGAATTGAGGGAACAGATTTTCAAATTGCTTTTCCGTGTAGAGTTTAACCCGAAAGAGGATATGCCGGAGCAGAAGGAGCTTTTTTTCCAGGAAAAGGAAAATGCGGTAAGCGAAAAGGACGGGCAGTATATTGCGGCAAAGTATGAAGAAATTGTTTCAAAACTGGAAATGATTGATGAAATGATAAATGGGGAGGCAAAAGGGTGGGATATAACCCGTATGGGTAAGGTGGATCTGACCCTTATCCGTCTTGCCGTTTACGAAATACGCTATGACGATGAGATACCTACTGGAGTAGCGATTAACGAAGCAGTGGAGCTGGCGAAGAAATTCGGGCAGGAGAATTCACCGGCATTTGTAAACGGGGTTCTCGCTAAGTTTGCATAGGCGTAAAACAATGATGCAGAATGTATATACAGTAGCACAAGTAAATTCTTATATAAAAAATATGTTTACGCAGGATTTTATGCTGCAGGCTCTTTTTGTAAAAGGTGAAGTGAGCAATTGCAAATATCATTCTTCGGGGCATATTTATTTTACATTGAAAGATGAGAAAGGAACGATTTCCTGCGTAATGTTTGCGGGAAACCGTTCCGGTCTTGCTTTTCGGATGCAGGAAGGACAACAAGTAATTGTGGGCGGTACTGTGGATGTTTATGAGCGGGACGGAAAATATCAGCTTTATGCAAGACAAATTGTGCTGGATGGCGCTGGGCTTCTTTATGAACGGTTTGAAAAGCTGAAAGACGAGCTTAGGGAAAGGGGGATGTTTGATCCTTGCTATAAGAGGCCGATCCCAAAGTATATCTCCGTTCTGGGGGTAGTGACGGCGGCAACAGGAGCCGCGGTCAGGGATATTATTAATATTGCTTCCAGAAGAAACCCGTATGTGCAGATTGTGCTATACCCTGCGGTGGTTCAGGGCGGGCAGGCAGCCCCGTCCATTGTGCGGGGGATCCGTGCGCTGGAACGTTTTGGAGCCGATGTCATTATTGTGGGCCGGGGCGGCGGGTCAATAGAGGATTTGTGGGCTTTTAATGAAGAGACAGTGGCTGAGGCGATTTTTGACTGTTCCGTGCCGGTAATTTCTGCCGTAGGACATGAAACAGATACGACGATTGCCGATTATGTGGCGGATTTAAGGGCGCCAACGCCTTCTGCGGCTGCTGAGCTGGCTGTGTACGAATATAGCCAATATGAGGAAACATTAAGGGAATACAGATATGTGCTGGATAGGCTTTTGAAAAATAAATTGGGCTTATATAGAGGATATCTGGAAAATCTGGGATGGAAGCTGCGGCATTTAAGCCCGGCTAATCAGATCAGGGAAAAGAGGACGTATGCCCTGAAGCTGGAAGAACGGCTTGAAAGCGCAATGGAAGCAGTTCTTACGGAAAAAAGACATCTGTTAGAGGTATACATTGAAAAATTAAGAGGGTTATCCCCTTTAGATAAATTGAAACAGGGCTTTTCTTATGTGTCGGACGGGGAAGGACGCACAATTTCCAGCATAGAGGCGGCAGAGCCTGGGAAACTCCTGCATGTGCATGTAAGGGATGGGATAATTACCGCAAAAACTTTGGATAAGGAGAGCGTGGAATGGGAACAAAAAGAAAAGAACTGACTTTGGAAGAAGCCTTTGAAATATTGGAAGAGACGGTTTCTAAGCTGGAGGCGGAAGAGATCACGCTGGAAGAGTCTTTTAAAGAGTATAAACAAGGGATGGATATCCTTAAATATTGCAGTGATAAAATAGATAAAGTAGAAAAAAAAGTCTTAAAGATTGATGAGAATGGAGAAACGGATGAGTTTTGATAAGGAACTGGAAAAAAAAGCAGAGGAAACCGAAGAAATCATCAGGAATTATCTTCCAAAAGAAGAAGGGTATCAAAAAACAGTTATAGAGGCAATGAATTATAGTATTCTGGCGGGAGGAAAGAGGCTGCGCCCGATGCTGGCCGGGGAGACATACCGCATGTTTGGGGGGAGCGGAAAACTTGCGGAGCCTTTTATGGCAGCGATTGAGATGGTGCATACTTACTCGCTGATACATGACGACCTTCCCTGCATGGACAACGATGAGTACCGGAGAGGGAGAAAAACAGCGCATGTAGTTTATGGGGAAGGAATGGCTGTTCTGGCAGGAGATGGACTGTTAAATTTTGCTTTTGAAACTGCGGTAAAAGCCTTTTCTTTGGCAAAGAATGAAGAGGAAATGAAAAGAGCTGCGGATGCCCTTGCGGTATTTGCCGGGAAAGCGGGCATTTATGGGATGATAGGCGGACAGGCAGCGGATATTGAAGCGGAAGACAGAAAAGAGGAAGTGACAGAAGAGAAGCTGATATTCATTCATGAGCATAAAACAGCCGCATTGATTCAAAGCTCCATGATGACAGGGGCTATTCTTGCCGGAGCATCCCGGGAAGAAATAAAAAAGATTGAAAAGTGCGCATACAACATCGGCATTGCTTTCCAAATACAGGATGATATCCTGGATGTTACTGGCAGCTTGGAGAAACTTGGCAAGCAGGCGGGAAGCGATGAAAAAAACAAGAAGGCAACTTATGTCAAGTTGAAGGGGCTGGAACAGGCTAAAAAGGACGCCGATTCTCTTTCAAAGGAGGCAATTGCTATTATTTCCTCTTTCCGGGACAGGAATACATTTTTGGAAGAACTGATCAGATATTTGATTACTAGGGAAAAATAAAAGGGCAGTTGCTGTCCGCCCATCTAAACCCCGCTGATTACCGGGTTCAAAGGAAGAAGGTAAAAATATGCTATTGGATAATATTTGCCAGGCAAATGACATTAAGAATATCAAGGAAGAAGATCTATATCCGCTTGCAGAGGAAATCAGGGAATTTTTAATTGAAAAGATCAGTGTTACCGGAGGTCATCTAGGTTCTAATTTAGGGGCAGTGGAATTGACTATGGCGCTGCATTTGGCCATGAATCTTCCGGAAGATAAGATCATATGGGACGTGGGGCATCAATCGTATACGCATAAGCTGTTAACCGGCAGGAGAAACGGTTTTGAAAGTTTGCGTAAGCATGGGGGGATGAGCGGATTCCCTAAACGCAAGGAAAGCGATTGCGACGCTTTCGATACCGGACATAGTTCGACTTCGGTCTCTGCCGGGCTTGGATTAGTAAAAGCGAGGGATCTGAAGGGGGAAAAATATTCGGTGGTGGCAGTGATCGGGGATGGCTCCCTGACAGGCGGAATGGCCTATGAAGCATTGAACAATGCTGCAAGGCTGGAAACAAATTATATCATTGTTTTAAATGATAATAATATGTCTATTTCAGAAAATGTGGGAGGCGTATCAAAATATCTGAATAATGTCCGGACGGCGGACGGTTATCTGGATTTACGGGATGGGGTGTACAATACGTTAAAGGATATGCCCAAATATGGAAACCAGATGGTAAAATTGATCCGCAGGGCTAAGAATAGCTTTAAACAACTGGTTATTCCTGGAATGTTTTTTGAAGACATGGGAATCACCTATTTAGGGCCTGTGGACGGTCATAATATCGGGCAGATGGTCCGCGTATTCCAGGAAGCAAAAAGGGTAAAAAAAGCAGTGCTTATTCATGTCCTGACACAGAAAGGGAAAGGGTATCTGCCGGCAGAAAGACATCCTGCAAGATTTCATGGGGCAGAGCCGTTTGAAGTGGGGACAGGGCTTCCTGCGCATCCAAGGACAAAAGCGAATTATACGGATATTTTTTCAACGGTTATGACAAAATTGGGGCAGAGGGATGAAAAGGTAGTGGCAATTACCGCTGCCATGCCGGACGGGACCGGGCTGAAGCGCTTCAGGAATATGTTTCCGGACCGTTTTTTTGATGTTGGCATCGCGGAGGAACATGCGGTTACGTTTGCGGCCGGGCTGGCTGCCGGCGGGATGAAACCTATTGTGGCAATTTATTCTTCTTTTTTGCAAAGAGCTTATGACCAGATATTACATGATGTATGTATCCAGAACCTGCCGGTAGTATTTGCGATTGACAGGGCTGGCTTGGTTGGGAGCGATGGGGAAACGCATCAGGGAATTTTTGATTTGTCTTATCTGTCTTCTATCCCTAATATGCATATTATGGCACCGAAAAACAAATGGGAGCTTTCGGATATGATGAAATTTGCCGTGGGGTTTGGGGCGCCTGTCGCAGTGCGTTATCCGAGGGGCGAGGCTTATGACGGGCTAAAGGAATATAGGGCTGAGGTAATATATGGCAAAAGCGAATTTATTTACAAAGAAAAGGATATTTGCCTTCTGGCGGTGGGCAGCATGGTAAAAACAGCATGCCAGGTACGCAGCCAGTTAAAGGAAAAGGGTTATTCCTGTTCCATAGTGAACGCCAGGTTTGTAAAGCCTATTGATGAGGATACAATAAAAGAAGCCCTAAAGGAACATACGCTTTTTGTAACTATGGAAGAAAATGTAGCAAGCGGCGGATATGGGGAAAAGGTCAGGAAATTGCTGAATCAGGAGAGGACAGGGACAAAGCTGGTTACCGTTGCTATTCCTGATGAATATGTAGAACATGGAAATGTAGAAATATTAAGGAAGGAAATGGGCCTGGATGCTGATTCCGTAACAGAGAGAATTCTGGCAGAGTATTGCGGATAATGAAATGATGTCTTACAGAGGACAGATATGGCAAAGGTTACATAATGCAGTTCTTATAAAGAGGAAAATGGAATGAAAGAACGTTTAGACGTACTTCTGGTACAACGGGGATATGCGCCTTCCAGGGAAAAAGCCAAGGCAATTATTATGTCCGGCAACGTATTTGTCAATGGGCAGAGGGAGGATAAGGCAGGGGCATCTTTTGACAACGGGAAAGTTCAGATTGAAATAAAATGCAATACGTTAAAATATGTCAGCCGGGGCGGGCTTAAACTGGAAAAGGCCATCGCGGTATTTATGGTGGAATTGGAAAACTGTATTTGCATGGATATTGGGGCATCCACAGGAGGATTCACTGACTGTATGCTGCAAAACGGCGCTGCAAAAGTCTATTCTGTGGACGTAGGGCATGGGCAATTGGACTGGAAGCTTAGGAACAATGAGAGGGTGGTTTGCATGGAAAAGACAAATTTCCGTTATATGCTGCCAGATGATATTCCCGATATCCTTGATTTTGCTTCTGTAGATGTTTCTTTTATTTCATTAACCAAAATATTAATCCCGGCGAGAAACCTTTTGAAAAGAGGGGGGGAGATGATCTGCCTGATTAAGCCTCAGTTTGAAGCGGGGAAAGATAAAGTAGGGAAAAAAGGTGTGGTCCGGGATCCGGAAATACATAAAGAGGTAATTGGCAGGATTATAGATTTTGCTGGTCTTACCGGTTTTCAGGCAATAGGGCTTGATTTTTCACCGGTCAAAGGCCCGGAAGGCAATATAGAATATCTGCTTTATATACGGAAGGAAAAAGAGCCGGAGGAAGCAATACAGGTTATGACAGAAGCGGACGCAGAGCTTTTGTTAAAAGAGACTGGAAATAGAAAAAATGGGTTGTCACAAAAACGGGAAATGACGGAGCAGATTGCCCGCACGGTGGAGGAAGCCCATAGGGTGTTATAGGAATGGAAGATAAATGAATCATTTTTATATTATTACAAATGGACATAAGGATCATAATTTAGAAAAAACAAATGAAATTAGACAATATTTAGAAAAAAAACAAAAAAAATGTACGGTTCAGGTAAAAGAACCAGGAAAAGAGCAAAAATATACGGATGCAGGACAGATACCGGATGATGTGGACTGTATCCTTGTGCTGGGCGGAGACGGTACTCTTTTACAAGCGGCCAGGGATATGATTCATAAAGATATCCCCTTGTTAGGGATTAACTTGGGGACGTTAGGTTACTTGGCAGAAATTGAAGAGACGGGGATTTATGCAGCTTTGAACCGGCTTTTGGAAGGCGGGTATGAAGTGGAACAGCGGATGATGCTGGCTGGCAGGATATTGCGCGGGTCGTTCCATGAAAAGAAACACGCAGATAAAGGGCTGGCGGAATGCGGGACGGAGCAATCCTATGCGCTAAATGATATTACGATTACAAGAAGCGGTTCTTTGCAGATCATCCGCTTCCGGATATTCGTCAATGGACAGTTCTTGAATGAATATCAGGCGGACGGAGTAATTGTGGCAACGCCTACAGGATCTACGGGATACAATCTGTCCGCAGGGGGACCGATTGTGGAACCGAAAGCGGAACTGATCCTGATTACCCCTATTAGCCCGCATACATTGAATACTAGAAGCATTATCCTTTCGCCGGGCGATCAAGTGGAAGTTGAAATTGGAGGAGGACGGGAAGGAACGGTGCAGCATGTGGAAGTTAATTTTGACGGAAGCCATAATGTGACATTATACACAGGGGACAGGGTGATGATTGAAAGGGCAATTACCGCGACTGGCATTGTGAAATTAAATAAAGTAAGCTTTCTTGAGGCGCTGCATAAAAAATTGAGTGTTTAGGGGAAGCGGCAAGAAATTCAGAAATGAGGAGAAGGATGAAAAAGAACAGACATGGAAAAATAATTGAGCTGATTGAAAGCTATGATATCGAAACGCAGGATGAACTGGCGGAAAAACTTAAAAAATCCGGCTTTCAAGTGACACAGGCCACTGTGTCCAGGGATATCAGGGCATTGAAGCTTTCCAAAGTGCCGGCCGGAAACGGGAAGCAGAAATATATTGTTTTGAAACAGGACGACAGCTATTTGGGGGACAAATATATCCGGGTGTTGAAAGACGGGTTCATTTCCATGGATATGGCGCAGAATATTTTAGTGATTAAGACTGTTTCAGGAATGGCGATGGCAGTGGCAGCGGCAGTCGATGCTATGAAAATGAGGGAAATTGTCGGTTCGATTGCGGGGGACGATACCATTATGATGGCGGTAAGAACTGTAGAGGATACCAGGATTGTAATGGACAAGATTCATAAGATGATGGATATTTAGGGATTTGTGTGTTTGGATTTTTGCCCGGGAACACATAAGGAGTAAGGATATGTTAATAAGTTTGCATGTAAAGAATTTAGCATTAATTGATGAAGAAGAAGTTTTTTTTGAGGAAGGCTTAAATATCCTGACTGGTGAAACCGGGGCAGGAAAATCTATTGTGATTGGGTCCGTGAACTTAGCTTTAGGGGCAAAAGCGGATAAAGATTTGATCCGTTCAGGGGCAGAGTATGCTTTGGTGGAACTGGTTTTCCAGCTCAACAAGGAACAGGAAACAAGGTTAAAAGAAATAGGGTATATTCCGGAAGAGGACGGTATGCTGATCATCCAAAGACGGATTATGCCATCCAGGAGTATATGTAAAGTATGCGGGGAAACTGTCGGGGCGAGGCAGTTAAAAGGGATTGCGGAAATTCTTATCAATATCCATGGACAGCATGAACACCAGACATTGCTGCAACAGAAAAAGCATAAAGAGATATTGGATGATTACGCAAAAGAAAGCGCCAGTGATTTAAAAGAAAAAATCAGGGAATGCTATAAAGAGTTTACAAAGCTGCAAAAGGAACTGGAAAAAAGCGCCGGGGATGAAACGGCACGGGAAAAAGAAGCGGCTCTTTTGCGGTTTGAAGTAAAAGAGATCGAAGAGGCTGGCCTATCTTTCGGTGAAGATGCACAATTAGAGCAGCTTTACCATAAGATGCTAAACAGCCGTAAAATAAAAGAGGCTTTGTACAATGCCTATCATATGACAGGATACGGTTCCGGGGAAAGCGCAGGGGAATATATCGGACGCGCCTTGCGGGAATTAAAAAGCATATCTTCTTATGATGCTGCTTTGGCGGATCTGGAGATGCAGCTTCAGGACATTGATAATTTATTAAACGATTTTAACCGTACAGCTTCCGGAATGATGGAGGAAATGGAATTTGACGGGGAAGATTTTGCAAGGACGGAAGAGCGTCTCAATCTGTTAAACCATTTAAAATCCAAATATGGGAAAAATATTGATGAAATATTGAAATATAAAGAGCAAGGGGAAGAACGCTTAAATATACTGGATCATTATGAAACTTACCGTTTGGAAATGCTGCAACGTATGGAAGAAGAAAAGAAAAAGCTGTTAAAGTTCTGCGGCAGCTTGTCTGGCGTAAGGAAAAAATGCGCTAAGGAGCTGGGAAAAAAATTGAAGCAGGCTTTGCTGGATTTGAATTTTGAAGAAGTGCGTTTTGAGATTCAGGTAAGGCCTTGCCCGGAGGAGGCGTCAGCCGATGGATATGATGAAATAGAGTTTATGATATCCACCAATAAAGGGGAGGCGTTAAAGCCTTTAAGCCAAGTGGCAAGCGGAGGCGAGCTGTCAAGAATCATGCTGGCATTTAAAACTGTGCTGGCAGATAAAGATGATATCCAGACGCTTATTTTTGATGAAATTGATACAGGAATCAGTGGAAAAACCGCTTGGAAGGTGTCGGAAAAACTGGGGATTCTTGGGAAAAACCATCAAATTATCTGTATTACCCATCTGCCGCAGATTGCGTCTATGTCAGATGCCCACTTTTTAATAGAAAAAAATGCAAAAAAAGACCGGACAGTTACAACAATAAAGAAGATTGCGCAGGAAGACGACTTAAGGGAACTGGCAAGAATGCTGGGAGGAGCGGAAATTACGGAAGCTGCCCTCCAAAATGCAAAAGAAATGAAAGAATTGGCAAGAAATACAAAACTATACTAAAGTAAAATCCTTAAGTTTTTCACATACTAAAGACGATTTGTGAAAGGATGTGAAAACTTGAAAAGGAAAAGCCATAAAAAGAAAAGCAAAATTGAAAAGTATAGGACATGCTTGTACTTTGCCTTGACAGGGAGCCTTGCCGCTTTCCTATTTGTTTGCTATTTTTCCTTATGGAAAAAGGTGCCTTCTGATATAAAGATAAAGGCCGGTGTGGATCAGACCCTGGATTTTCAGGTACCCGCATCAGGGAAAATATATAAGGAAGCCGTGGAAGTAAGCGGGTTTACGGAATCGAACATACCAAAGGGCAGCATTCATATAGATTTGGCAAAACCAGTAACGATCAAAGCAAATGCCATTGAGAAATATGTCCTTGATTTAAAACTGTTCGGCATCATACCGCTTAAGACTGTGGACGTGCAGGTGATTCAGAACAAATCTCTTACCCCGGCGGGAATTCCTATCGGTATTTATGTCAAGACCCAAGGGGTGCTTGTGATTGGAGTAGGGGATTTCATTGGTGAAGAAGGACAGACAGTTTCCCCTTCCCAATATGTGCTGAAATCCGGAGATTATATTACGCAAGTCAATGATGAGGAAGTGACAGGGAAAAGTGACTTTATGGAAAAGGTGGAACACTGTGAAGGGCAGGAACTGGTCATGAAAGTGAAAAGAGGGGAAGAGGATCTTACACTGAGTGTCAGGCCGAAAGTAAGCCAGTCCGGTGATTATAAAATCGGAGTATGGATCAGGGATAATGCCCAGGGCGTAGGAACTATGACATATATTAATGAAAGTGCGGATTTTGGCGCTTTAGGCCATGGGATCAACGATGTGGATACCAGCACTTTGATGGAATTGCAGAAAGGGACTCTTTATCATACGGAGATTATCGGTATTACAAGAGGGAGCAATGGCGCGCCGGGAGAACTGACAGGATACATTGAGTATGATGAGGACAATATTATCGGCGAAATAAAAGAGAACACAACGGAAGGGATTTTTGGCACTTGTAACAGCCAAGTTTTTGAAGCGGTGACCAATGAGGCTCTCCCTATCGGATTGAAGCAGGAAATCGTAAGGGGGCCTGCACAGATTATCTGCAGCATTGACGGTACGCCCCGCTATTATGATATTGAAATCATGGAGGTGCATCTGGACAATGATAATGTAAACCGGGGGATCGTGCTCCGGATTACGGATGAGGAACTTTTATCTTTGACAGGAGGGATTGTGCAGGGGATGAGCGGTTCCCCGATCATACAGGACGGAAAAATTATCGGGGCGGTGACTCATGTGCTGGTGCAGGATTCTACAAAGGGTTATGGGATTTTTATTGAAAATATGTTATCTCATTAGGATAACCGTCTTATAGTGCGATCAATTACGGTTGAATACTCAAATAATGTTCCATTATAATAGACTATAGCAGTATTTGGAAATTTCTAGCGTTTGCCCTGGATTTTCAGGTATATGCAATGAAAAAAGTCGGAGGTTTGATATGGAGCAGCTTAATCTAACGTCAACAAAGGATAATGAAAGAGTCTATAAAATACTTGGTGACCTGATGAATATGGATAAAGAGTTTCAGATTATGATTACCGTTCCGTCCGGTAATAAAAGCGCATCCATAGCTGGGCAGGATACAGTTGTGAAAAATGTAAATGCGGTGCGGGATCTGGAGAAGGATGTGACGGAAATGATACATGAAATCGGGGTGCCGGCGCATATTAAAGGTTATCAGTATTTACGTGAAGCAATTATGATGTCTGTGGAAGACAATGAAATGTTAAGCTCCATTACAAAGGTTCTTTATCCGTCCATTGCAAAGAAGTACCAGACAACGCCCAGCCGCGTGGAACGTGCGATACGCCATGCAATTGAAGTGGCCTGGAGCCGGGGGAAGATGGAAACGCTGGATGCCCTTTTTGGCTATACAATAAATACCGGAAAGGGGAAGCCGACCAATTCGGAATTTATTGCGTTAATTGCCGATAAAATAAGATTACAATATAAAAATTAAATTAAATCTTTTAAACGCTTTCAATATGATGTATAATATTTCTAATTATATTGGAGGTATGGCTATGAAAAAAATATTATTTGTTGCATCGGAAGGTGTGCCGTTCATTAAAACGGGAGGTCTGGCAGATGTAGTAGGCTCCCTGCCAAAATGTATTGACAAGGAATATTTCGACGTGAGGGTCATGATTCCTAAGTATACCTGCATGAAGCAGGAAATGAAAGATCTGATGACTTACAAAACTCATTTTTATATGGATTTCAACTGGAAGAATGAGTATGTAGGAATACTGGAAGCGGAAATAGAGGGAGTAAAATATTACTTCATTGATAACGAATCTATGTTTAATGGATTTAAACCTTATAGCGATAACGTTTTGGATGAGATTACAAAATATTCGTTCTTTTCCAAAGCAGCATTATCGACGCTGCCGTTGATTGATTTCAGGCCGGATGTTATCCATTGCCATGATTGGCAGACGGGTCTTATTCCAGTGTATTTGAAGGAACGTTTTCAAGGAAATGAGTTTTTCCGTGGAATCAAGACTGTCATGACGATCCATAACCTGAAATTCCAAGGAAAATGGGATGTGAAAACAGTAAAGTCCATTACAGGGCTGCCGGATTATTTCTTTACTCCTGACAAACTGGAAGCATATAAAGACGCCAATCTGTTAAAAGGCGGGCTGGTATATGCCGATGCAATAACAACGGTAAGCGATACTTATGCGGAAGAAATTAAAACCACATTTTATGGGGAAGGTTTAAACGGTCTTCTTCAGGCAAGAAGCGGCGACTTAAGGGGTATTGTCAACGGGATTGATTATGATGACTTTAACCCGGAAACCGATAAATACATTGACCATAATTATAATGCCGTGAATTTCAGAAAAGAAAAAATAAAGAATAAACGGGCATTACAGGCAGAGTTAGGGTTAGAGCAGGATGATAAGAAGATGCTGATCGGGATTGTATCCAGACTGACGGACCAAAAAGGCTTTGACCTGATTGATTATATGATGGATGAACTATGTCAGGATGCGGTGCAGATCGTAGTGCTCGGCACAGGGGAAGAGCGTTATGAGAATATGTTCCGGCATTTTGACTGGAAGTATAACAATAAAGTTTCGGCAAATATTTTTTATTCGGAAGCCTTGTCCCATAAAATTTATGCGGCAAGCGATGCTTTCCTGATGCCCTCTTTGTTTGAGCCTTGCGGCCTGAGCCAGTTGATGGCTCTTAGATACGGCACTGTGCCGATTGTAAGGGAGACAGGCGGGTTAAAGGATACGGTACAGCCATATAATGAATTTGAAAATACAGGCACAGGTTTTAGTTTTTCCAATTATAATGCTCATGAAATGCTGGAGGCCATCCGGTATGCGGAGCGTATTTACTACGATAAGAAACGGGAATGGAACAAGATCATTGACAGAGGCATGGCTGTAGACTTTTCTTGGCAGGTATCCGCGAAGAAATATCAGGAAATGTATGATTGGCTGATAGGATAAAAAGGACGGATATTATTATGTCTGATAAGAAGAGGAAATCTCAAGGTCAAGGCAGAAATAATAAAAAAGACGGATTTATTATGCAGGCGGGCATCCTTGCAGCAGCTTCTATTATATGCCGTATGATAGGGCTGCTGTATAGAGGGCCGCTTACTGGCATTATTGGGGATGAAGGAAATGGCTATTATAGCACGGCCTATAATATTTATACCATTGTCCTGTTAGTATCTTCTTACAGTATTCCGTCAGCAATTGCAAAGGTGCTTGCGCAAAGACTTGCCCTGAAAGAATACCGTAATGCTCAGCGTATTTTTAAATGCGCACTGGTTTATGTTATGGCTGTCGGGGGAGCGGCGAGTCTTATTTTGTTTTTATGGGCGCCTTCTTTTGTTATGGGCAATTCTATACCGGTTCTTAGGGTTTTTGCACCGACCATTTTTTTCTATGGCATTTTAGGGGTGCTGCGCGGTTATTTTCAGGCACACCGCACGATGATGCAGACTTCGGTTTCCCAGATACTGGAACAGATCCTGAATGCAGCGGTCAGTTTAGGGGCTGCTTTCGGGCTGGTACAGATGGCGGTAAAGACAGGAGAGGACTCCAGCAGGCAGGCGATGTATGGAGCTATCGGCAGCGCGCTTGGAACGGGCTGCGGCGTTGTCGTTGCCCTGCTTTTTATGGCTGTTATTTATTTGATGAGCCGGAAAGTGATAAAACACAGGGTAGATTATGATAAGACAGAAACGGAAGAATCCTATTTGGATATTTTTAAGCTGATTATGGCAGTGGTAACTCCGTTTATCCTAAGCACTTGCATTTATAATTTAACAACATCCTTAAACCAAACCATTTATTTAAAAATGATGGTGAAATTTAAAGAAATGGATGAAATTGCGGCTACTACCCAGTTAGGGATATTTTCCACAAAAGCAGTGACTATTTCCAATATACCGATAGCCCTTGCTTCTGCCATGTCTGCAGCCATTGTTCCGACTATTGCTTCGGCTTATGCGCAAGGCTCCGTAAAACAGACAAAGAAAAAAGTGGCTTATTCCATTAAAGTGACGATGCTCATCTCAATACCGGCAGCGGTGGGGATCGGGGTACTGGCCCGTCCGGTAATGATGGTGCTTTTCCCCCAATTAGATTCTTTGGAATTAGCCTCCAGGCTGTTAATGGGTCTGGCGGCAACAGTAGTATTTTACGGCCTTTCCACGTTGACAAATGCAGTTCTCCAGGGGATAGGAAAAGTGAATACGCCGGTATTTAATGCAGTGGCGGCTATTTGTATACAGACAGCGGTTTTGATTACTGTTTTATATTATACGGACTTTGGCATATATGGTGTTATGATTTCCACCGTCCTGTACTCTTTTCTGATGTGCATACTGAATAATATTTTCATGAGAAAATATTTAGGATATAAGCAGGAAATCGACAGAACTTTTGCAAGACCGCTTTTTTCGGCAGTTATTATGGGAGCGGCAGCTTATGGGATATATGAAGGAATGAGTTATGTCCTTAAACTTTTTATGGACTCCGCATATTTTATCAACATGATAGCTTTTGCCGCAGCAGCTTTCCTTGGAGCCTTGCTTTATTTTATCCTGGTAATAAAAATAAAGGCAGTAAAAGAGGCGGATTTAAGAGGGTTGCCGAAGGGGAGGACAATCATAAAAATTGCGAAGAAAGTGAGGCTGCTGTAGGCATTTTAGGAATACGTGTTCCGAATAAGGAGAGGCAGTATCCGCAGTTATAAAAGGTTTTTACCGTTTGATCGGCTTTCCGTTTAAGACAGCCTGGGTGAGGATGTTATTGCGGTAACATAATTTAAGGGAAAAGAAAGGGGCATCTTCTTTCAGGAGCTGGAAGAAAATGAGATCGCCTTCCCAGAGATTCAATTCAGCCAGTTTATCTTTGGAAACCCATTCTAAAGCGCCTTCGCTGCAGTCTTTTAACGTTCCGGTAAAGCCATCGGCGGTATACAAGCACATATAATAGTCCGTAATATCGTCGCAGAGGAAGGTGATAATGCCGCGGAAACGGTAAGAAGTCAAAGTAAGCCCGGTTTCTTCAAAGGTTTCGCGTAAGAGGCATTCTTCCGGGCTTTCCCCGGATTCAAAATGGCCGCCGATACCGATCCATTTATCTTTATTAATATCTTTTTCTTTTTTTACCCGGTGGAGCATCAGGTAGGAATTGTCTTTTTCTATGTAACAAAGCGTTGTTAATGTCATAAATAATCCTTCTTTCTATGCATGTATCAATGAGGCTAGTTAAATTTACCCAGACGGTATTGGCTTGGCGTGCTTCCCATGAAGGCTTTAAATTGTTTGGAAAAGTAGCTTGGATTTGAAAAACCGCAGTTTAAGGCGATGGCGGTAATTGGCCAGTCAGTGTCAGATAATTGTTTTGCAGCGGTAAAAATTCTTTTTCTTTGAGTATATTCAATGGGGCTGTAATGCACATATTGCTGGAAAATGCGTTGACATTCCCTGGGGCAGATATTTGCTGCGGCCGCGATTTGCGGAACGGATATATGGCGTTCTAAATTATTGTCGATCCATATAAGCATTTCTTTTAACCGTATTTCCTGAACCGTTGGGATGGAACGGCTAGGGTTTATCCTGCTTTTGGATTTTGTATAAAGCAGGATATTGGAAAGTGCGTTTCTTATTTGCATTTCATATCCGTATTTTTCTTCTATACAAGCCTGGAATGCCTGTCCAAACTGCTCAAAGTAGAAATCATCCCCTGTTTTCATCTGAAATTTCAGGAAAGGAGAGCCTTCTTTTAGCAATGGGCGTACATAAGCAGTATCAAAGATGCTTCCGGGTGTCCCGCCTATAATGTCTGAATCGAAAACAAACGAATGAAAAGTGCAGGGGGAAGGCGCTTTGGCGGTAAAAGAATGAATCACTTCTGTGTTGATAAAACAGCCATCCCCCGCTTGGAGCTGATACGTGCAGGCTCCAATACCGATCTGAATGCATCCTTCCAGTAAAACGAAAAGTTCCAATTCTTTATGCCAATGGGAAGGGATATATCCTGCTGCAAATTGATGGATATCTCCGTCGTTTGCAATAAAATGAAAGAATTGCTGTCCTTCTTCCGGCAATTCTTTGCCGCAGGCGTCAACTTGAAGAAAATTAGGGGTTCTTATCATAAAAAGCCTCCATACTGCTGTAAAATCAGCATACCAAAGAGAATCTGCGTTTGCGGCGGGGCAAATATCTTCCTGTCGTTTCTGTTATATTATATGTCGTTTTTTCTAAAGCGGCAATATTTAATTTAGCAGTAAAATACAATAAGAAAGGAACAGAAAAGCAAATAGCAGTCTGAATTATCATAGGATGAAAAACTGCTATGGATAAGGGGCAGGAAAGATGAAAAATACAGTGATTTTTGATTTGGATGGTTTATTGATTGACAGCGAAGTAATTTTCTATCAGTTATACCATGATTTAGCGGCAGGCTTTAACCAATCTTTTTCAGTGGAGGAATATACCCATGGATATTGCGGAAAAACAGAAAGAGATAATATGCGGAGGCTGATTATGACCCATCATCTTCCGGTGTCTGTTGATGAGGGTCTTATACTTATGGCATTGAGGGAAAAAGAATATCTCAAAAAGGGGATTTCCTTAAAATATGGGGCAAGAGAGCTGCTGTCCTATCTGAAAAGAAGACAGTATAAGATTGTATTGGCTTCGTCCAGCTCAAGGGAACGTGCAGTCAGTATTTTAAGCCGGAATGGGATAGGGGATTTTTTCGATCATATGGTTTTTGGGACTGATGTGGAACGGGGAAAACCTTATCCGGATATTTTCAGTAAGGCATGTGAATATGCGGATGAACTTCCCGAAAGCTGCCTTGTGCTGGAAGACAGTGAAGCCGGGATTCAAGCGGCATTTGCTGCGGGGATAGAGGTGATCTGTATTCCGGATATGAAAGTTCCAGGAAGGGAATTCTGGAAAATGGAGACTGCTGAATTATCCTCCTTGGAGGATGTGATCTTCTGGCTGGAAAAGTTACAGGCGGAAGGGGCTGCTATGTAAGAAGCAGGGTGAATATGGAAAGACGTGGGTTTGACTAAGACAGATGTGGATAAAGTGTATTGAAAAGCCGGAAATATTTGCTATAATGAATTCGGGCATAAAAAAGGAACCATAGAAAAATGCGTAGAGTACAGTAGCGAGGAGAATATGGATATTTTTACACTTTTTACATTAGCAGTCGGATTGTCAATGGATGCTTTTGCGGTATCTGTATGCAAAGGGCTTGCCATGAAGAAGCTTTCATGGGAAAAAGCAGCCATAGTAGGTCTCTGGTTTGGAGGGTTTCAGGCTTTCATGCCAGCGGCAGGGTATTTGCTGGGGGTGCAATTTAAAGATAAGATAACATCAATCGACCATTGGATTGCATTTGTCTTATTAGGGGCCATCGGCATAAATATGATCCGGGAAGCTTACGGGAAAGAAGAGGGGGAAACGGGCGGGTCACTGGCCGCAAAAGAAATGCTTGTATTAGCGGTTGCCACGAGCATAGATGCTTTGGCAGTAGGCGTTACCTTTGCATTTTTATCGGTTAATATTGTTTGGGCAGTGGCTTTTATTGGAGCCGTCACTTTTATTCTTTCCGTAATCGGGGTAAAAACAGGAAATGTTTTTGGCATAAAATATAAAGCAAAAGCGGAGCTGGCAGGAGGCGTTATTCTTATTTTTCTTGGAATAAAAATACTTGTGGAACACTTGTATATTTAAAAACAGGAAATTTTTTGCGCAGTAGTTTTGTGCGAAAAGTTAGGAGGGATTGCCAGAGGCGCTTTATGCCTCTGAATTTTTAAATATAAAGAATAAAAAAATACCTTCAGGAGATAATAAGAGTGCAAACGATTATTTTATTAGGAGGTATAGACAATGGCTAGTTTATCAGAATTAGATTTACAGAATTTGCGCCATCTGATTGGCGGATGCGATACGACCCACTGCAAATTGAAGGAGTACGCGGAATGCGCTACAGATTCCAGTGTAAAGCAGTTTTTTGAAAAAGGGGCCAGATCGGCCATGGACAACAAGCAGCAGTTAATGAAATTTTTGCAGTAGGAGGGAATGAAGATGCAGGAAAAAACGATGGTAGCAGATACTTTGGCAGGAATCAACGGGGAATTGGTGCGCTATGGAGGCATGATTGCCCAGACGGAAAATAAAGAATTGAAGCAGACATTGAAACAGTTCCGCAATGCCTGTGAACAGTCACAGGAAGAATTGTATCAGATTGCAAGGGAGAAATCTTATTATGTGCCGGCGGCTAAAGCGACACAGGAAGAGATCGACCATGTAAAATCTCTTTTCAAAAGCGGGACATTGTAATTATCCCAATAGAGAAGAAATGGTAGAAAAAAGGCGCATCCATCAGAATCGTGGGAGCGCCTTTTTTATTTTATAGGAAAGTCTTTCGTCAGAAAGATATCAATGAACAAAGGATGAACCACGGAAAGCAAAAGAATAGGAAATTAATCCAAAAGGTTATGCGGGAAAATATGAACCTGGGTTTCATAATTTTGCGGGCTGACCATCCGGCGGTATATGCTGCCAAAACATGCGTGAAGTGAGGCAGTGGACGGGGTTTCCTTAGACGGAAGAGGAAAGTAAAGAAGACGGTAAGGGACGCCGAATACTTTTGCCGTTAAGCCGGTGGGGACCGCCCCGTTTTTTGTATAAAAGGAGATTCTTTTGTTGCGGATGGTTAATTCCTGTTCATCTTTGGCGTAACCGGGGTCTTCCGATTCAATTAAGAAGCCGTCATAACCGGCGGCGGATAATTTCATTTGCTGTAAGAAGAGAGAACCGATGCCAAGGCTCCGATAATCTTCCATAACGGCAAAGTAGTCCAAAAGACTGATTTTTTCTTCCGGAAGGGCTGTAAAAAAAGCGTAACTGATCAGTTTGTCTGGACGGCAATGAAAAAAAAGCCCGTAGCCGATATAAATCCCTTCGTCAGTCATCCGTTCAATGGAAGAAACAGGCTTCCGTTCATTTTCCGGGAAATGCCGGATAGAATCAGCGATATAAACGGAAAGGATTTCTTCTTTTGACAGTTGTTTTATAAATATATCTTTATTGGAAAGCGCCTGGTTATGCATATGTGTCCTCATTTCTGTGCAGTTTGTAACATACACGTGTTTAATCGTTTACCAGAGAAAGGGAACTGATATCGGAGTCCATTACCATAGAATAATTCGTATGGTAAATGACAAACCCTGGTTTTCCGCCGTTTGTTTTTTTGACGTTTTTCTTTTCCGTGTAATCAATTTCTGCTTTTTCCTGTCCTCTGGCTTTGGAATAATAGGCGGCTAATTTTGCCGCTTCCTCAAAAGTCCGGTCAGGCAGCGCGTCGCCTCCTGTTTTTACAATGACATGGGAACCGGGAATGCCCTTGGCATGAAACCACCAGTCATTGCCGGAAGCGAACCGGAAAGTCAGTTCATCATTCTGAAAGTTATTTTTGCCTACATAAATATGATATCCGTCGCTGCTGATGTAATGAAAGGGGCGGCTGGTGATTTTCACTTTTTTGTCGCTGCTTTTCCGGCGGATATAGCCGTTTTCAATCAGTTCTTCCCGGATTTGAACAAGATCTTCCTCCCCTGCTGCGATATCAAGGGCAGCGCTTATGGACTCTAAATGCTCGATTTCTTCTTTTACTTCCAGTGTTAAGGCAGACAAAGCTTCGTAAGTGCGTTTCATTTTATTGTATTTTTCAAAATATTTTTTGGCATTTTCCAAAGGAGTTATGGTCGGATCCAAAGGGATGGAAATATCTTCGTCCGTATAGTAATTTCTTGCAGTAAGGGATGTATCCCCGGGGGAAGCCTGATAGCCATAGGTATTTAAAAGCTCCCCATATATCCTGAATTTATCTCTTTTTTCCGTGTCTTTTATCTGCCGTAACTGCAAGTCATATTTCTTGACATTGCGCTCTAAGGCAGTCTGGACGATCCTCCTTAGATCCGCAGATTTCTGCCGGATTCTGGTTACTGCATTTTTCTGGGCATAATACTGTTCCAGCATAGAACTGACAGAAGGACAGCTTTTGCACCCGCTGCCTTGGTAAATGGTAAGGGGCAGTACGGAGAATTCAACAGGAACACCATGCTCATAAACGATATTAGGGGAAAAGTTACCGGCTCTGATATCAGAAACTGCATGGCTGAAAACACCGTATAATTTTTCCGCATCATCTCTGGAAAGGGAGGCGGCAGGGAAATCCCCGTCAAGCCCGGCCCGGAAACAAAGTTCCTGGGCGAATACCGGGGAGAAGCCGGTATAAGTATGATACAGCGTTTTATAAACCGGCTGGTTTGCAGAAAGGATGTTTTGGCAGAACTCCTCTTTTTGGGTATCGAAGGGATCCTGTTTTTTCTGGGTCTGGGGAAGAAAATAGGAGCGTCCAGGCAAGACTTCGCGGACGCTGCTGACCATGCCGGAAATATGCTTGATGCTGTCAACAATCATATCCTTGCCGTCAGTAAAAATAATATTGCTGTGTTTCCCCATAATTTCTATAATCAGGTTTTTGGAACACAAATCCCCTAATTCATTTAAATGTTCTATTTTGATCCGTATCATCCGTTCCAGGCCAGGCTGGGCAATCTGCGTAATACGGCCATTTTGGATATGCTTACGCAGCAGCATACAGAATCCGGGGGCAGTCATAGGGCTTGGTTTGTTCGTTTCTGTTAAATATATTAAGGGCAGGGAAGCGCCGGCAGAAAGAAAGAGCCTTTTTTGGCCGCCATTTACTTTAATGGTCAGAAGAAGCTCATCGTTTTCCGGCTGTGCGATTTTATAAATCCGCCCGCCCAAAAGGCTGTTGTTTAATTCGTTGACAACAGCAGCAATGGTTACGCCGTCAAAAGCCATAATAATATCCTCGCTATATGATTAAATCTATCGTGACTTAATGATTCTACAATATTTTTCTTTTCTTTTCAATGGGTCTGCCGTACAAGTTTCAAGGGCTGCGCGGACCTGGATGAAAGAATCCTTGACTGGAAGGTTGAGGTATTCTATAATAATATGAAATACGCAAGAGCATTGAAGTGGAGATGGCAAAAGACAATGATAAAAAGTATGACAGGCTTTGGCAGATATGAAGTTTCGGAAGAAAAGCGGAGAGTTACTGCGGAAATAAAATCAGTAAACCACAGATATTTAGATGTAAATATAAAAATGCCGAAAAAATTAAGTTTTTTTGAAGCGGCTATCCGGGCGGAACTGAAAAAATATATGCAGAGGGGTAAAGTCGATGTGTTTATTACTTATGAAGACTTTACGGAAGCCAATGTATGCGTGAAATATAATAAAAGCCTGGCCGCTGAATATATCGGTTATCTGAAGGAGATGGCGGAGGATTTCGGCCTGGATAATGATATCAGAGTTTCTTCATTGTCCAGATATCCGGAGGTTCTTACCATGGAAGAACAGTCGGTGGACGAGGAAGAAATCTGGAAGGCGCTTTGCAGCACAATTCAAGGCGCGGCGGAAAAATTTGTGGAAACAAGGCTGAAGGAAGGGGAAGCCCTGAAAGAAGATTTAAT
Organism: uncultured Lachnospiraceae bacterium; assembly: GCA_910576535.1. GTDB lineage: Bacteria > Bacillota > Clostridia > Lachnospirales > Lachnospiraceae > Kineothrix. The sequence continues at coordinate 173,729 of CAJTKK010000002.1, forward strand.
TGGTAAACTGGACGGTATGCTGAAGCATTTGTCATATATCGAAAAACGTTCCCCTCAATTGGTGGAGGAATATAAGAGTAAACTACGGGAAAGAGTTCAGGAGCTGCTGGAAGATACCCAGATAGAAGAAAGCCGCCTTTTGCTTGAGGTTACGCTTTTTGCGGATAAAATATGCGTAGATGAGGAGTTAGTCCGTTTAAGAAGCCACATAGAGACGACAAGGCAGGCTTTGATAGAAGGAGGGAGCATCGGAAGGAAACTGGATTTTATAGCCCAGGAAATGAACCGGGAAGCGAATACCATTCTTTCTAAAACAAATAATCTGGAAATATCGAACCATGCGATCGAGCTTAAGACAGAAATTGAAAAAGTCAGGGAGCAGATACAGAATATAGAATAATAGTATTCCTTCGTTTTATAAAGGGGCAGAAAGCAAATTCTATGAACAAATTGATTCATATAGGTTTTGGGAATATAGTAAATACGGAAAAGATTATAGCTGTTGTCAGCCCGGATTCCGCGCCTGTAAAAAGGATGGTGCAACATGCCAAGGAGGCGGGGACTGCAATTGATGCCACACAAGGGAGAAAGACAAAATCAGTACTTGTAATGGAGAACAGTCAGCTTGTCCTTTCGGCGCTTTTGCCGGAAACAATTGCAAATAGGGCGCAGACGGAAAATGGAGAGATAAATGAAGCGTAAAGGTATTTTGGTTGTTGTTTCAGGTTTTTCTGGGGCAGGCAAGGGAACTTTGATGAAAAATCTGCTGAAAAATTATGACGATTATGCATTATCCGTTTCTATGACGACACGTAACCCAAGAGAAGGGGAAAAGGATGGAAAAGAATACTTTTTTGTGTCCAAAGAAGTATTTGAAGAGAAGGTAAAAGAGGATGGGCTGGTGGAATATGCTTGCTATTGCGGCAATTATTACGGCACTCCCAAAGAGTACGTGGAAACCCAACTGGAAATGGGCAAGGATGTCATTTTGGAAATCGAAATACAAGGGGCTTTAAAGGTAAAGAAAAAGTTTCCCTCAGCGCTTCTTCTTTTTGTAATGCCGCCATCCGTAAAACAGTTGGAAGAACGTCTTACAGGAAGGGGAACGGAAACCTTGGAGGTAATTGGTCAGCGGCTGCGCCGTGCATCGGAGGAGGCGGACGGCATTGAAAAATATGACTATATTGTGATTAACGATGACTTGGAAGTATGCACAAGAGAATTACATTCTATTATCCGCGCGGCACATAATACCGTAGACAGGAATGGAAGCTTTATAGAAAATATGAGACAGGAACTGAATGTTTTGGTGAAAGGAGAAAAATAATGTTACACCCATCTTATTCCGATTTAATGAAGGTAGTAAACAGCGAGGTTGAGCCGGGGGAAGCTCCGGTAGTGAACAGCAGATATTCTATTGTAATGGCAACATCGAAAAGAGCTAGGCAGCTTATTTCCGGGGAAGATCCGATGGTGGACGGAAGGGGTAAAAAACCTCTATCTGTTGCAGTAGAAGAATTGAACCAGGGGAAGATCAAGATTTTGAGTGAAGAAGATGAGCAGGAAGAGGAAATAAATGCTGCTGAACCTGAAATGTAGCCTTGTTTGTTACGGACTCTTATACCCGTTATCCGCGGGCATAAGAGTTTTATGCTATAAAACTGCATATGAAATGAGAGACGGAAAGGTACGGTAACGGATGAAAATATTGTTTGTTTCCCTCGGGTGTGATAAAAACCTGGTGGATTCGGAAGTAATGCTGGGAACATTAGCGGAAAAGGGGTATACATTTACGGATGATGAAATGGAGGCGGATATTGCAGTAGTAAATACATGCTGCTTTATTAATGATGCGAAGGAAGAAAGCATCAACACGATCCTGGAAATGGCGGAACTGAAAAAAGCCGGGCAGATAAAAGCCTTGATTGTAGCCGGGTGCCTTGCGGAACGTTACCGGATGGAGATACAAAAAGAGATCGGGGAAGTAGACGCCATTATTGGCACTGCGGCAGTTGATGAAATTGCAGAGGCAGTGGAAGAGGCGGCTGCAGGCAAGGGCAAGGAACATATGCAGCCGTTTGATAAAAGACCAAAGGGGAACAGAAAAAGGATTGTTACCACAGGAGGCCATTATGCATATTTGAAAATTGCGGAAGGATGCAATAAACATTGCACTTATTGCATTATACCGAAAGTACGGGGGCAATACAGGAGCATTCCAATGGAAGAACTGATTCTGGAGGCGCAAAAGCTTGCAGAGGAAGGGGTAAAGGAACTGATCTTGGTAGCTCAGGAGACGACCCTTTATGGCAGTGATATATATGGGGAAAAGAGGCTGCCCAAGCTGCTGGAAGAGCTATGCAGAATTAAAGGGCTGTATTGGATACGGATTCTATATTGCTACCCGGAGGAAATAACGGAAGAACTGATCCAGGTGATGAAAAAGGAAGAAAAGATATGCCATTACCTCGATCTTCCGGTGCAGCATGGATCGGATATTATTTTAAAGAAAATGGGGCGGCGGACTACTAATAAGGAAATCCGCACCATTGTTAAAAAATTAAGGGATCATATCCCGGATATCTGCCTAAGGACTACTTTCATTACAGGTTTTCCCGGGGAAACGGAAAGAGACCATGAAGAAACGATGGAATTGGTGGATGAACTGGAATTTGACCGTCTTGGGGTATTTACTTATTCACAGGAAGAGGATACACCGGCAGCTTTGATGCAGGGGCAGATAGAAGAAAGCATAAAAGAGAAAAGAAGAAAGGCGGTCATGGAGCTGCAGCAGGAAATTGCCTATGAAGCGGCAGAGGGAATGAAAGGGAAATGCCTTTGGGCTATGATAGAAGGAAAAGTGGCGGATGAGGATGCTTATGTGGCGAGAACGTATAAAGATGCACCTAATGTAGACGGTTATCTTTTTGTGAATGCAGATAGGGAGCTGATGAGCGGTGACTTTGTAAAAGTCCGGGTGACCGGTTCTTATGAATATGATTTGATAGGAGAGATATGCGATGAATTTACCGAATAAACTGACTATTTTAAGAGTGGCAATGATCCCGTTTTTTGTTTTGTTTATGCTGGTCCCGGTAACAGGGGAGTCAGATAAATGGATAGCCCTTATTTTATTTATTATAGCTAGCCTGACGGATATGCTGGATGGGCATATTGCAAGAAAATACAATCTGATAACAAACTTTGGGAAGTTTATGGATCCCTTGGCGGATAAATTGTTAGTCTGTTCAGCATTGATCTGTCTTGTGGAACTGGGAAGGATAGCGTCCTGGATAGTAATTGTCATCATTGCAAGGGAATTTATTATCAGCGGTTTCCGGCTTGTTGCATCGGATAATGGCGTAGTGATTGCGGCAAGCTATTGGGGGAAATTTAAAACAACTTTTCAGATGATTATGATCTGCTTAATGATTGCCAATCTGGAACCGCTGAAGCTGTTTACGGACATTGTTATGTGGGTTGCATTGATACTGACGGTAGTTTCCCTGATAGATTATCTTGTGAAGAACAAAGAAGTAATGAAAGAAACTAAATAATATGATTTGTGCTGCCCTGGGATGGCAGCATGGAGGTAAGATTATGACAGTGGAATTAATTTCGGTCGGCACAGAACTTTTGCTAGGAAATATTGTAAATACAAATGCGGCATATCTTTCGGAAAAATGTGCGGATCTTGGGTTATCCTGTTTTTACCAGAGCGTGGTAGGGGATAATGAAGAAAGGCTTTCGGCAGTGCTCAAAGCTGCATTGGAGCGTTCGGATATTGTGATTTTATCGGGGGGATTAGGTCCTACGGAGGATGACTTGACAAAAGAAGTTTCGGCAAAAGTAATGGGCAGGGGGCTTTTTATGCATGAGCCGTCCAAAAAAAGAATTGAAGAATATTTTACAAGCCGTAACCTGGAACTGACGGAGAACAACTGGAAACAGGCCATGATGCCGGAAGGGGCTATTGTTGTCGATAATGAGAATGGCACTGCGCCAGGCGTAATTATGGAAGGGGAAGGAAAAAGGGTAATACTTTTGCCTGGACCGCCCAACGAGATGATACCGATGTTTGAGAAGCAAATCATGCCTTATCTTTCCGGCAACGATTCGGGTATGATTTATTCCCAGACTGTTAAAATATGCGGGGTTGGGGAAAGCAAGGCGGAAACGGTGATTAAGGATATGATTGATAGCCAGACGAATCCTACGGTCGCCACTTATGCTAAAAACTGTGAAGTCCATTTGCGTGTGACAGCAAAAGCAAAGGATGTTAAAGAGGCGAAAAAGCTGGTGAAACCAGTAGTCAAGGAACTGAAAAACCGGTTTGGGCCTCACGTATATACGACGAATGCGGATATAACGCTGGAAAAAGCAGTAGTTGACCTATTGATTGCGAATAAGCTGACGGTAAGTACGGTGGAATCTTGTACCGGCGGGATGCTGGCAGCAAGGCTGATTAATGTTTCGGGGATCTCAGAAGTATATAAGTCCGGTTACATTACGTATTCCAATAAAGCAAAAAGAAAGATCTTAGGGGTCAAAAAGGGGTTATTGGAAAAGAAAGGCGCAGTCAGCGAGGAGGTTGCCAAAGAAATGGCAAAAGGGGCAGCGGCAATCTCAAAGGCGGAGGTATCCGTATCGGTAACAGGAATTGCCGGGCCGGGAGGGGGAACGGAGGAAAAACCGGTAGGGTTAGTATACATTGCATGTAATGTGTGCGGCAAAATAAAGGTGAAAAAGTTCAATTTTAGAGGGAACCGGGCAAAAATAAGGGAAACGGCGGTATCTTCCGCTTTGATTTTGATGCGCCAGTGTATATTGGAATATTATAGTGAGGTAGCGTTTGACCGGAAGTAGGGGGCAGAGGGGAGGATAGGCTATGGATAAACTGGGACAAGATACCGGCCAGAAATTTGAAGACGGGATTTTCAGCGGGGGGACGCAACAGAAAGAGGAGCAGAATTTATGTATGGATCAGTATTTTGACTATGCCTGCCAGAAGCTAACAGGGCAGCAGAATACTTTTTGCGGACCGCTTCCGCATGGAAGCCTAAACAAGGAAAGCCGGGGAAGGGAAATAGAAGGGAATAACCTTTGGCGGCAGGAGGAAGGGCAAGAGCGGAAAGAATCCTGCAGTTCTTATCAGGAAAGACCGGCTTACAAGGGGAATGGGCAGGATAGCGGCATGAATGGAAGGCACGGGCAGGATGGGATGCAAGGCTGCCCGGGGGGAAAATTGCCCATGGGGGACTGGAAGTGCGGGCAATGCGGCTGTATGCGTTGCTCTAATGCGCATAAAACAGGGCATACTATGGCGGAAATCCTGGCACTGACAGCAATGATAGGGCTGGTTGTCGCTTTCCTTGCTGCAGTAATCGGTTTAGTAAAGATTTCTTCATGGCAGGCAGCGCAGCCTGTGGGCAAACTGGATTACAAAGAGATGAATCCCCCTTACCAGGAAGAGGATTTTTCAAAGAACGGACAGGAAGAAGGATATGAGGAAGTTCCTGTGCCGAAACCTGGAAATAGCGGGGAATATTATGGAGAAATTACAGATGCTGTCCGTTCGGATCTGGAATACTCGATAGAATGGGAAAATTATGAATACGAAGGCAATAACGATAAGGTAAGGATTGCCGTGGATTATCCGGTCATTAAGGGGGATGTCCCCAATCTGGAAGCCATTAATGATATGATTGACGATGAAGCGGAATATTTTGAAGAATATTATAAAGAATATTCCAAATACATGATGCCGGAGGAACAGTTTTTAGTCTATTCAGAAGGTTATGTTACTTTTATGGATCCGGAAGTGATGAGCGTGGTATTCTGTGAAATGATCTATACGGATTACTGGACAGATTATGGCTTATACTGCCTGAACATTGATATTGAGAACGGGGTTGTTTTGGATAACAACAGCATTATGGAAATTAATGACGAGTTTGCCGTAGATTTCCGTAAAAGATGCAGGCAGCAAAACGGAACGGTCAGCGACTTGGATTCCATGACAGACCAGGAAATTGTCTATTATCTTACGAGCGGAGGCACTTCCATTTTATTTTATACACCGATGGGAATTGAAGTAGGGATGAATTTTGGTGAATATTATGTAACGGTAACTTATCAGGATTATGAAGATTTTCTTCAGAAATATTGAGCTGTAAACCAATGATTTCCGGACTGCAAATGGATGCGGGAGAATAAATTTGCAGAAATTTGGCAGCTTTCATAGGCAGCCCTGTGTCAAGGAGTGTGCGGCAGAACGCATACTTGCGCCGGAGGGCGGCTGTGCCGGCAGCTATCCATATTGCGGAACATGCGCATCTTCCGCAAGGCAAAAAAAGCCTGCATAACAGGCTTTTTTTGTATAAGCGCCAAAGTGGCACAGTGGAAAAAAATTTTTAAAATAAAAGTTTCCGGTTGTTTTATTGTCAGACTTGAAAAAATATGCTACAGTTAAAAAGCAATATTCGTGAGGAAACAGGAAACATAATTTATCTTTATTGCAAGTCTGATTTCCCGTGAGCTGGAACGGGGTCTTTGATTTCTATTCAGGCATATCGCCATAGATCATGGAATGCTGAGGTAAAAGATTGGTTCTTGCATATTAATTTATGGGCTTATAAAGTTAAAACAGATATGCGAGGGATGTTTATGGGTCTTGTTATGCAATAAAATAATAATAGATGAAAAAGGATTGACAAAAAAGAACAAATGTTTTATGATGTGAGTGAACAAATGTTCTTAATTTTATCAGTCCGGTATAGATGAAATGGATGTGAATGAAAGAAAAAGGAGAACAGGGATGGAAAGAGAAGAAAAGTTAAAAGCATTGGATGCGGCATTGGTACAGATAGAGAAGCAATATGGGAAGGGCGCAGTGATGAAGCTGGGCGACCCGAGCGCACAAATGAATGTGGAGACAATACCGACTGGATCATTAAGCTTGGACCTGGCATTAGGGCTGGGAGGTATTCCAAAAGGAAGGATTATTGAAATTTATGGGCCGGAGTCTAGCGGTAAGACGACGGTAACTTTACATATGATTGCAGAAGTACAAAAAAGAGGTGGAATAGCGGGGTTTATTGATGCGGAACATGCATTGGATCCGGTATACGCAAAAAATATAGGGGTAGATGTAGATAATTTATATATATCCCAGCCGGACAATGGGGAACAGGCTTTGGAAATTACAGAAACGATGGTGCGTTCCGGGGCGGTGGATATTGTCGTTGTGGACTCGGTAGCTGCCCTTGTCCCAAAAGCGGAAATTGATGGGGATATGGGGGATAGCCATGTAGGGCTTCATGCCCGCCTGATGTCCCAGGCGCTGCGCAAACTGACGGCAGTTATTAGCAAATCAAATTGTACCGTGGTCTTTATTAACCAATTGCGTGAAAAGGTAGGGGTTATGTTTGGGAATCCGGAAACTACTACCGGCGGCCGTGCATTAAAGTTTTATTCTTCTGTGCGCCTGGACGTCAGAAGGATTGAGTCCTTAAAGCAGAGCGGGGAAGTGATTGGAAACAGGACCAGGGTTAAGGTAGTAAAGAATAAGGTTGCTCCTCCTTTTAAGGAAGCGGAATTTGACATTATGTTCGGGGAAGGGATATCTGCGGTAGGGGATATTCTGGATTTGGCAGCGGAGAATGGGATTATAAGTAAAAGCGGCGCCTGGTATGCTTATGAAGGCAATAAGATAGGGCAAGGCCGCGAGAATGCAAAGCAATATTTGAGGGATAACCCGGAGATATGCAAAGAAGTGGAACACAAAGTAAGGAGCCGCTTTGGCCTGGAAAAAGATGGCACGGCGGAGGAAGCCCCGGCGGTTGTGACAGAAAAGAAAAAGACGACGAAAGCGGAAAAAGCCGGGACAGGGAAAACGGATCCCAAGACCTTGCAGTGATTTACAGTCTTACCTTTTCTTCTAAGAAGGAAAGGTAAGATTTGTTATTTTATAAAGGCAGTTCATGTATTTACCTTTTCGTATCAGGATTTTGTAATATGGAATTTTCCTTTTGCAAAAAGTGTTTCGGGTGAGCGTATTGCTATTTGTAAAAGGCAAATTGTAATTTAGTAGGAGGAAAAATTATGGACCGTTTAAAAAAACTTATAGTCAGGGAATCGTTGAGGCAGTTGAAATTTGGGTTGGTGTAGAGACAGGTGTAAATAATGCATTCCGCAGAAGTGGAAATGCAGGTGGTTTAACTCCACTGCTTGATAAAGAAGGAAAGTCTATGATAGCACCATAATTTTGAGCTTACGGAATACTTTTTCCAAAAGGAAGTGCAGAATAAGGATAAAAGATTATGACAGTGACAGGAATGGAGCCAATTGGCAAAAAAAAGGCCAGAATTTTTATAGATTATGAATTTGCTTTTGTATTGTACAAAGGCGAACTTCATCTTTTTGGGATAAAAGAGGGAAATGAAATCAGCAGGGATACATACCAGGAGATTACGGAAGAACTGCTTCCTAAAAGAGCAAAACTTAGATGCATGAATCTCCTGAAGTCTAAAGCATATACAGAAAAGCAGCTAAGGGATAAACTTTTTTACGGGGAATACCGGGAGGATATTATAGATGAGGCGGTCAGCTATGTAAAATCATACGGATATATTGATGACAGAAAGTATGCAGAGGATTTTATTGCATACCATATGGGGGACAAAAGCAAAAAAAGGATGGAGATGGATCTTTGTCGAAAAGGAATTGACAGAAAGATCATACAAGAAATTTGGGAGCGGCTGCAAGAAGAAGGGGAAGAACCGGATGAACTTTCTGCTGCAAAAGAAATGCTCAGGAAAAAAAATTTTGCCCCTGAAATGGCTGGAAATAAGGAAAAACAGAAGATGTGGGCATTTTTATATAGAAAAGGGTTTGAAATAGAAATAATAAGAAGAGTACTTTCACTTGACATAACATCAATTTAAGTTTAAAATTTAACTGTTGTAAAATCGCTTGTATTACATTCTATAATAGATAATAGTACAATGAAAACTAAATAAGGAGGTGCTCCTGTACATGGATGTTGCAATAGCGGTAATCGTGACTCTGATTATCTCGGTACCAATATCCGCGGCTGCAGCTTCTGCTTACCGGAAGAAGGTTGTAGAATCTAAGATCGGCAATGCAGAAGATAAGGCAAGGGAGATTATTGATGAAGCACTGAAAACTGCTGAGACAAAAAAGAGAGAGTCCCTGCTCGAAGTCAAGGAAGAATCCATTCGTACAAAGAACGAATTGGACAAGGAGATCAAAGAGCGGAGGGCAGAAGCGCAGCGTTATGAGCGCAGGGTTCAGCAGAAGGAAGAGAACATTGATAAGAAAGCGGAAGCCATCGAGAGAAAAGAAGCAAGTTTGGTCTCAAAAGAAGAAAATCTTGCTAAATTACGGGAAGAAGTTGCGAAACTCAATGAGCAGAGATTACAGGAACTGGAACGAATCTCAGGATTAACCTCCGAACAAGCAAAAGATTATTTGTTAAAAATTGTCGAAGACGAAGTGAAACATGAATCTGCTGTGATGATTAAAGAAATGGAAAGCAGAGCAAAGGAAGAGGCGGATAAGAAAGCGAAGGAATATGTGGTTACTGCAATACAGAAATGTGCGGCAGACCATGTTTCGGAGACGACAATATCCGTTGTCCAGCTTCCGAATGACGAAATGAAAGGAAGGATCATTGGCAGGGAGGGGAGAAATATTAGAACCCTCGAGACAATGACAGGTGTTGATCTGATTATTGATGATACACCGGAAGCTGTTATTTTATCCGGCTTTGATCCGATCCGCCGTGAGGTGGCGAGAATTGCGCTCGAAAAATTGATTGTGGATGGGCGTATTCATCCGGCAAGAATTGAAGAAATGGTGGAAAAAGCGCAAAGAGAAGTGGAAGTAATGATAAAAGAAGAAGGTGAAGCCGCTACTTTGGAAGTTGGCGTACATGGCATTCATCCCGAACTTATCAAATTACTTGGGAAAATGAAGTTTAGGACCAGTTATGGACAGAACGCTTTGAAGCATTCGATCGAAGTTGCCCAGTTGTCGGGACTTTTGGCTGCAGAAATGGGGCTTGATGTAAGAATGGCGAAACGGGCAGGACTGCTGCATGATATCGGCAAAGCGGTTGACCATGAGATGGAAGGTTCCCATATCCAGCTTGGCGTTGACCTTTGCAGGAAGTATAAAGAGTCAGCGACTGTAATTAATGCGGTAGAATCACACCACGGGGATGTAGAACCCCATTCCTTGATTGCGTGTCTTGTACAAGCTGCAGATACCATTTCGGCTGCAAGACCAGGAGCGAGAAGGGAAACATTAGAGACATATACAAGCAGATTAAAACAATTAGAAGATATTACAAATAATTTTAAAGGCGTTGATAAATCTTTTGCTATACAGGCGGGTAGAGAGATTCGTGTAATGGTAGTTCCGGAGCAGATTACTGATGCAGATATGGTATTGCTGGCAAGGGACATTTCAAAGCAGATTGAAGCTGAACTGGAATATCCGGGCCAAATTAAGGTCAATGTCATCAGGGAATCAAGAGTCATTGATTATGCAAAATAAGACAGCATAATAAAGCAAGGTAAGGAAAGTATTGAGAATGTAAGGTTTTCAAGACTTTCCTTATTTTATATTGACTGTGTTGTTCTGGATAATACTGTTCTGTATGATGTTATTGATGCCAAATGGTTGCAAAAGGAGATAAGAAATGAGCTCCGTTACAATATGATGAGTATAATGAAATTTATACATGGGATGATGCAGACAAAACAGATGTAGATAAGTAAAAGCATAAAGCGCTTGGAGAATATAAATCCAGATTTTTTTATATTCTACGCTGTATATACGTTGGAACGTGCTTTATAGAAAGATTCAAAATAGAAAGAGAGAAGTTTGACAGATCTGGCGTGTATGCGTATACACAGCGTTTACTTGCTATAAAGACAATAAGACCGATATATAATTTTAAAGCGGGTAAATAATAAAGAGGCGAAAATAGTATCTGGGATAGATGGTATATTAAAATGGGGAACTGTTTTAAAATGAAAATAGCCCCTAATTGGCAGCTCTTGTTTACTGTGGGCATGATGCTGAAAAAATAATTCTCCTTTTCATATCCGGAGCAATTCTGATATACATCTGCCATGCAGTTGCCCTATAAAATCCCTGTTTGCCCATCGCTTCACCATAGGATCTATTATTTTGCAACTTTATCCATAAAAGTTCTTGTGCTATTGCGAGCCTTGTAGTAGAATATACGGAGTGTATGATTGTATACGATTATCCAAAATGTATTTTGCAGAAGGAGCTGGGTGAAAATGAAAACATATGAAATGCTGGAAAAAGAGGAGTTGCTCCAATTACATGCGGAATTAGCGCAGGAGTATGAAGATGCCAAGAAAAAAGGGATGAAGCTGGATATGTCCAGAGGCAAGCCGTCCATATCGCAGATGAATATGGAAATGGGGATTATGGATGTCCTTGGGTCGGTAGCGGATTATCAGACAGAGGCGGGCGTAGATTGCAGGAACTATGGACTTTTAGACGGGATTCCAGAGGCGAAAAAGATGATGGCGGCCATGATGGGGGCAGCCAGTGCGGACAGCGTGATCGTATGCGGGAATTCCAGCCTTGCCATTATGTATGATGCAGTTTCCCGCTGTATGTCCCATGGTGTTTTGGGAGGCGTTCCCTGGTGCAAATTAGACAAAGTAAAATTTCTTTGCCCGGTACCGGGGTATGACAGACATTTTAAAATTACAGAGCATTTTGGAATAGAGATGATATCTGTGCCAATGATGCCGCAAGGCCCGGATATGGATATGATAGAAGAACTCGTCAGCAAGGATGAATCAATAAAAGGTATTTGGTGTGTCCCTAAATATTCCAACCCTCAAGGTTATTCTTATTCGGATGAGACGGTGAAAAGGTTTGCGGCATTAAAACCCGCAGCGGAAGATTTCAGGATATTTTGGGATAACGCTTATGCGATCCATCATCTATACGAAGAAGACCAGGATGAAATCCTGGATATCCTGTCGGAGTGTGAGAAAGCAGGGAATGCGGATATGGTGTATGAATTTGTTTCCACATCAAAAGTAAGTTTCCCCGGGGGAGGCGTTGCGGCAGTAGCTTCTTCAAAAGCGAACAGGGATGAAATACTAAAATCCATGACAATTCAGACGATCGGTTATGATAAAATAAATATGCTGCGCCACGTAAGGTTTTTCAAAGACCTGGACGGGTTAAAAGAACACATGAGAAAACACGCACAGATTCTGCGGCCTAAGTTTGAAGCAGTGCTGAAGGTATTAAATAACGAGCTGGGAGGACTTGGCATTGCAAAATGGACAGAGCCGAAAGGGGGATATTTTATATCCTTTGAAGCGATGGACGGCTGTGCGGAAAAAATAGTGGAAAAATGCAGAGAAGCCGGTGTAATCCTGACTGGCGCAGGGGCAACGTTTCCTTACGGGAAGGATCCTAAGGACAGCAATATCCGTCTGGCGCCGACATTCCCGGCGCCGGAAGAACTGGCTGCCGCGGCGGATTTATTTGTATTGTGCGTAAAGCTGGTGAGCGTAGAAAAGCTGATGGAAAGCTATGTATAGGTGAACCAATGACTGCGGTGAAGCAGAAGAACAGAGAGGGCGTAGGATGATGGAAGAAGAATTCAAGAGGTTAAACAGGGAACTGATGTACCATGGCACGATTGTGGATTTTTATAAGGACACTGTCCGGGTTCCTAATGGAAATGTGGTAGAATGGGATTTTATAGGCCATAAAGGGGCTGCAGCAGTAATTCCTGTCAGGGAGGACGGGAAACTGCTGATGGTGAGGCAATACCGCAATGCATTAGACCGTTATACTCTGGAGATCCCTGCCGGGGGGTTAAACGGAAGCGACGAGCCGACAAAGGATGCCGCCGCCAGGGAATTAGAGGAAGAAACAGGATATTACTCTGAAAACCTGGACTGGCTTATTACGATCCGTACCACGGTAGCTTTCTGCAATGAGAAAATAGATATTTATGTGGCGAAAGACCTTATCAAAACAAAACAGCATTTGGATGAAGACGAATTTATTAATGTAGAGGCTTATTCGGTGGATGAGTTAAGCCGGATGATCCTGGATGGGAAGATTGAGGACTCCAAGACAGTTGCCGCTATTATGTCTTATAAGGATAAATACTGTTAGGAATGGAAAAGGATAAGTATGTATCTCCTATGGCGTACATATATTATATAAATGTTACGGCATAGGAGGAGTTGACGATGCATCGCATATATAGGATGGACAGCCGGCATATTAGCTGGCTGTATTTATTTTTAGGCGGTTTTTTGGCTGGCGTATTTGTTATAAATATATGGAGAAATTTATTCCTGCAGGATATGGAATTATTGAATGCAGCATCTTTAAACCGTTTAAGGTATTTGGAAGTGGATGAGGGTTCGTTCTTTTTATATGTGCTGAAGGAAAGGATGGGGACAGTATTAGCGTTATGTTTATTGGCTACGACTTATGTAGGCACATATGCCGTATCCGTCTTTGCTTTATGGCTGGGGGCAATGGCTGGTGTTTTCTTATCCGTGGCTTCCATCCGTTATGGAATAAAAGGGATCCTCTTGGTTCTGGCAGGGATACTGCCGCAATATCTGCTTTTGGTCCCGGCTTGTATTATGCTTATGAACTGGTGCTACAAGGTAAGCAATGCATTATATCACCCGGAAAAGGCAGCGGATATCCGGTATGGAACAAGAAAGCAATATCTGATGAGAAAAGCAGTACAGCTATTAATGATCATCGGAGTTGTGTTGGCTGGGAGTGTCATGGAAAGCTATATTAATCCAATATTGCTGTCCGGTTTTTTGAAAATATTTTAAGGGATAGAGGAAGGATCATAACCGTGCATGATAAAGAAGCAGTATTTCATGACGAAAATCCATTTGCTTTTCCGGAAAAATATGCTTATAATAAAAAAGTGGTTTCGCCACTTCAAAAAGAACCTGCCAAAAAGAACTTGCGGTTCTATGTTAATGCATATCCTTCTGACGAAGGACTTTTCTATAAGGTAAAAAAGCGCACTGCTGTGTGGCAATGTGCGTTTCAGGGGCTAAAGATGATGTAAAATGGGATGAGAGAAGGTAATATGTTGTATGGAAAAGGAGATAGATTTATTTGCTTTATATTTGCATAACGTGAAGAAAACTTCGGAAAATACTAAGCTGTCATACCAAAGGGACTTAAATAAATTAAAGCTCTATATGGAAGAGAGGGGAATTTGTGCGGTGGACGCAATCCGGGAAGAAGATTTGGACGCCTATATCTTTTATCTGGAAAAGAAGAAATTGAAAGCAGCGACAATTTCAAGAAATATCGCTTCTATAAAAGCTTTTTACCATTTTATGTATAAATCGGGAATGATAACAGAAGATATTTCCGAAGAACTGAAAGCTCCTAAGATAGAAAAAAAACTTCCGGAAATTCTGTCTGTATATGAAGTATCCCGGTTAATGGAACAGCCGGAAGAAAGTTCACCAAAAGGAATCCGGGATAAAGCGATGCTGGAATTGCTCTATGCAACGGGGATCAGGGTGACAGAACTGATTTCATTAAGGGTACAGGATGTGAATCTGCAGACAGGATTGGTAGTATGCAGGGATGAAAGCAAAGAAAGGGCAGTGCCTTTTGGGATTGAGGCAAGAAAGGCTTTGATCCGGTATCTGGAGGATGGTAGGGAATGTTTGATGAAGACCCCTTCTTTGGATTTCCTGTTTGTAAATTGCTCTGGACAGCCAATGAGTAGGCAGGGCTTTTGGAAACTGATAAAATATTATGCGAAAAAAGCGGGGATTAAGTCGGATATTACCCCGCATACTTTGCGCCATTCATTTGCCGCCCATCTGGTGGAAAACGGCGCAGACTTGCGGAGCGTGCAGGAGATGCTTGGGCATTCGGATATCTCTACCACGCAGATATATGCGGCAATGAATTATAACCGCATCAGGGAGGCATATGCCAGGGCGCATCCTAGGGGATAGGAAAAATTATTCATAATCTGCAATATCATAAATCAGGCGTTCCGAATCTTCCCAGCCAAGGCAAGGATCGGTAATGGATTTACCGTAAACGCCGTCTCCTATTTTCTGGCATCCTTCTTCCAGATAACTTTCAATCATAACGCCTTTTACTAGCTGGTGGATATCGGGGCTGAGCTTTCTGCTATGCATCACTTCTTTTACAATACGTACCTGCTGTTTGAACTGTTTGTTGGAATTATTGTGATTAGCGTCGATGATACATGCAGGGTTTTTTAAATCCCTTTCGTCATATAAAGAAAGGAGGGTATTTAGATCCTCATAATGATAGTTGGGGAGACTCCTTCCGTATTTATTGACAGAACCTCTTAAAATGGTATGGGTTAAATCATTGCCGGTAGTTTTCACTTCCCATCCCCGGTAAATGAAAGAGTGGGGATGCTGGGCGGCATAAACGGAATTCAGCATAATGGAGAAATCGCCGCTGGTAGGGTTTTTCATCCCGGCGGGAACATCGAAGCCGCTGACAGTCAGCCGGTGCTGCTGGTCTTCCACGGAACGGGCGCCAATGGCAACATAGGAAAGGATATCGGAGACATAGCGCCAATTTTCAGGATAAAGCATTTCATCTGCGGCAGTCAGGCCGGATTCTTCAATCGCACGGATCTGCATTTTCCGCATTGCAATCAGCCCGGCAAGAAAGTCGGGCTTTTTTTCCGGATCCGGCTGGTGAACGATACCTTTGTATCCCTCTCCGGTAGTGCGGGGTTTGTTGGTATATATTCTTGGGATAAGGATAAGCTTATCTTTTACTTTTTCATGCACTTTGGCGAGGCGGGCTACATAATCGCAGACGGCTTCTTCATTGTCTGCGGAACAAGGGCCGATAATCACAAGGAATTTTCCGCTTTTGCCTGTGAGGACATCCCGGATCTGGGCATCCCTTTCTTCTTTTAGCTTGGCTAGATTTTCCGGTACCGGAAATTCCTTGCGGATCTCATCCGGCGTGGGAAGTTTTTTTATAAATTCAAAGGACATATGCAATACCTCCTTGGTAAAATTAATAACCGGGCAGACGCAGAAAGAAAAATGGAAGGGAATTCTTATATTTCTTCTTACATAAATGCCCAAGCTATTATAATATATCGGAAAGGTATGCGCAAGGGATAGAGAAAAATATGCTGGAATTCTTTCTTTGGGCAAGGAAGAGGCCCTATATTGCCAAAAGAAGTATATTCCCGTATGCCCCCTTACGGACGTTTTAAATATTTGCGGACAGCGAGTACGCAAAGGGCTGTCTGTGTCAGTTGGCTGGCCAGAAGCCCCC
The DNA here is from genome assembly GCA_910576535.1 of uncultured Lachnospiraceae bacterium. Lineage (GTDB taxonomy): Bacteria > Bacillota > Clostridia > Lachnospirales > Lachnospiraceae > Kineothrix. The sequence goes on from CAJTKK010000002.1 coordinate 190,112, forward strand.
AGAGATATCCTTGAATGCCGGATATAGGAATGGCAAAGAAAACAAATAAAAGGCGCAGCAGCAGGCTGATCATGCTAAAGGCAAAGGTATAGCCGGTTTTTCCAAGCCCGTTCAGGATGCTGTTCAGGGTACTGGCAATGTACATAAATGGGCAGATAAAGCTTAAAGTTATAATGAAGCTTCCGGCCAGTGGGCTATGGTATAGGAAGGTTCCTGCCATCCGGCCAAAAGCAAGAAAGAAAGCTGTGCAAAGCGAACCAAGCAGTAGGCAGTACTGAATGGATTTTTTGACCGCTTTACGGATGGCGTCATGATTTCCGTTGGAGTCCGCTTCTGAGACAATAGGCAGAAGAAGAACGGAAATGGAGTTGGTAATGGCGGAAGGAAACAATATCAAAGGAAGCGCCATCCCGGTAAGGACACCGTATACGCTTAAGGCTTTGGCATTGTCATACCCGTAATGCTGCAGGCATTGAGGGATGTAGATGGCTTCTATGCTTTGCAGAAAATTGATAAGGGTACGGTTCAAAGAAAGAGGAACGGCCAGCGAAAGAAGGCGCTTAGCGTTGAATAAAAAGACATAAGAAGGCTGTCTTATTTTTGAAACAAGGCTTTTCGAAGCGCTCAGCGAATAAAAGCGGATGTATATGGCAGCAAGGGATACGAGCATGGAAGCTCCTTCTCCGATGACTAAGCCGACTACTGCGAAGGTGATCGTAGGGGAATAACCTTTCGAGCGGAAGGCTGCATAAATAAGATAAACACTTCCTACCCGGATAATCTGTTCCGTAAGCTGGGTGAGAGACGGCACGGCTGTCTTGCGGATACCATAAAAATAGCCGTTGATGCAGGAGTGAACTGTCGCCATAGGGATGGAAAGGGAAATAATCCGCAAAAGAGACGCAGTCCTAGGTTCAAACAGCAGCTTTTGGGCAATCATATCAGAAAAGGTATATATGTAGGCGCTACAGCTTACAGACAGCAGCATGGAAATAAAAAAACCGGTAAAGAGTGTGCGGAAAGAGGACTGGTAGTCATGGGTTGTTGTTTCATTTGCGACAAATTTAGATATGGCAGTCTGCATTCCGGATACCGTGAGGGAAAAAGTAAGGGCGAGCACGGGGGAAGTTAACTGATAAATCCCCATGCCCTCGGCCCCGAATACACGGGATAAGAAAATGCGGTAAAAAAAACCGATGAACCGGCTGGCAAATCCTGTGACGGTAAGAACAATGGCGCCTGTGATTAATGGGTTTGTTTTTTTCATGCACAACCTTGTAAAAGGAATTTGTTTATAAATATATGCAATGTCCTTTATTGACAGAACAAAAGGGGAGTGGTATAGTGAAAACACTTAATTCGTAGTGGTTTACTAGGAATTAAAAAGAAAGGATGGGGGTATGGTGATGAAAGATTTGAAAATCATTTATTTAGATAACGCGGCGACCACAAAAACAGACCCGGAAGTAACGGAAGCGATGATCCCGTATTTTACGGATGTTTACGGGAATCCAAGCAGCATATATTCCATCGGCGCATCGGCGAAAAAGGCGGTGATGCAGGCAAGGGATCTGATTGCTTCCACATTAGGGGCAAAGAGCAATGAGATTTATTTTACCGGCGGAGGGTCGGAAGCTGATAACTGGGCGCTGGTGGCTACAGCCGAAGCATATGGCTCTAAGGGGAAACATATCATTACGTCAAAGATAGAGCATCATGCGGTTCTCCATACATGTGAATATTTGGAAAAACGGGGATATGAAATTACCTATATTGGTGTGGATGAAAATGGGATTCTTAAGATAGAGGAACTAAAGGCGGCCATCCGTCCGGATACGATCCTGATTTCCGTGATGTTTGCTAATAATGAAATAGGAACTGTACAGCCTATCAAAGAAATCGGGGCAATTGCCAAGGAGCGGGGGATCCTGTTCCATACCGATGCGGTGCAGGCTTATGCCCATGTGCCGATTCAAGTGGATGACATGAATATAGATATGCTAAGCGCCAGCGGTCACAAATTCCATGGGCCAAAGGGAACCGGGTTTCTCTATATCCGTACAGGAATAAAAATACGGTCGTTTCTTCATGGCGGCGGGCAGGAGCGCGGAAGGCGGGCAGGAACAGAAAATGTGCCAGGAATTGTAGGGATCGGCAAAGCTGCCCAGCTTGCTTTTGACCATTTGGAAGAGAGGGCGCGCAAAGAAGAGGAACTTAGGGATTACCTGATTAAAAAAATAGGGGAAGAAATTCCTTATTGCAGGCTGAATGGAGATGCCAAGCGGCGTCTTGCCAATAATGTGAATTACAGTTTCCGTTTTATTGAAGGGGAGTCCCTGCTAATCAGCCTGGACAGAAAGGGGATCTGTGCTTCCAGCGGTTCTGCATGTACTTCCGGTTCGCTGGATCCTTCCCACGTGCTTCTGGCCATTGGCCTCCCCCATGAGACCGCCCATGGTTCCCTGCGGCTTACAGTAAGTGCGGAAAATACGTTGGAGGAAATGGAAGAGACAGTGGCGGCAGTAAAGGAAATTGTGGAAAGACTCCGTAACATGTCGCCTCTTTATGAGGATTTTATGAAAAAAGAGCAAGAATGTATAGAAGAAAAGAGGTAGGGCTATGTATAGCGATAAAGTAATGGATCATTTTGAAAACCCGAGAAACGTAGGGGAAATTGAAAATGCCAGCGGCACCGGTACGGTAGGGAATGCAAAATGCGGCGATATTATGCGCATTTATCTGGATATTGACGATGACGGGATTATACAGGACTGTAAATTTAAAACGTTTGGCTGCGGTGCGGCAGTAGCTACCAGCAGCATGGCGACTGAACTGGTAAAAGGCAAAAGTATACAAGAGGCCATGAAAGTAACAAATAAGGCAGTCATGGAAGCGCTTGACGGGCTGCCGCCGGTAAAGGTGCATTGCTCTTTATTGGCAGAAGAAGCTATTCATGCGGCATTATGGGATTATGCCCAAAAAAAAGGGATAGAGATCGAAGGGCTTCAGCCTCCTAAATCGGATATCCATGAAGGCGAAGAAGAGGAAGAATATTGAAAAATGCGCGTCACACATACATTTGAACCGGTTTATGATGAAAAATCCAAAATATTGATATTGGGGACTTTCCCTTCGGTTAAATCCAGGGAAAACGCCTTTTATTACGGTCATCCGCAAAACCGTTTCTGGAAGACGCTTGCAGCCGTGACAGGAGAAATGGAACCATCCACTATTGAAGAAAAAAAGGCTATGCTTTTAAAGCATTATATTGCTGTTTGGGATGTAATCAGCGCCTGCGATATCGAAGGATCCAGCGACAGTTCCATTAAAAATGTAACAGTTAACGATATCGCCGGCCTTTTGCAGGGCAGCAGCATTGAAACGATTTATGGGAACGGGGATAAGGCCTGCCGGCTTTACGATAAATTCTGTAAAGGGAAGACAAAGAAGGAAATCATTAAACTGCCGTCTACCAGCCCGGCGAATGCAGCATATTCCATGGAAAGGCTGATAGAATGCTGGAAGATAATGAAAAAGGATGGTATCTGCGGGTAAAAGGCGGTATGCCGTTAGGGAGGAATATGGGAAAAAAGGTAGTGGTGGGCATGTCAGGGGGCGTGGACTCTTCTGTGGCTGCTTATTTATTAAAAGAACAGGGATATGAAGTAACAGGCGTAACGATGCAGATCTGGCAGGATGAGGGGACGGAGGCGGAAATAGAGAACGGCGGGTGCTGCGGTTTGACGGCAGTGGAAGATGCCAGAAGAGTAGCCCAATATCTGAAGATACCTTATTATGTCATGAACTTTAAAAAGGAATTCAAAGAAAATGTCATAAATTACTTTGTGGAAGAGTATCTCCAGGGGAGGACGCCAAATCCATGCATTGCATGTAACCGTTATGTGAAATGGGAATCCTTGCTGCAACGCAGCCTTGCCATCGGGGCAGATTACATAGCGACAGGCCACTATGCCCGGGTAAAACGGCTGCCTAACGGCAGATATGCCGTCTGCCATTCGGCAACTGCGCAAAAAGACCAGACATATGCCCTTTATAACCTGACCCAGTACCAGCTTGCACATACGCTGATGCCGGCAGGAGATTATGAAAAAGAGGAAATCAGGGAATTGGCGTGGCGTCTTGGCCTGCCTGTGGCACAAAAACCGGACAGTCAGGAAATCTGTTTTATTCCTGACAACGATTATGCATCTTTTATTGACAGACAGGCAAAAGAAAGAGTTCCCGGGCCGGGAAACTTCGTCACAAAGGATGGCAGCATACTGGCTGCTCATAAAGGGATTACTCATTATACCATCGGACAAAGGAAAGGCTTAAATCTGGCTATGGGACATCCGGTATTTGTAACCAGGATATGCCCTGATACGAATGAGATAGTGATAGGGGAAAACGAAGACATTTTTACTTCTTCGCTTTGTTGTGACAAGGTTAACTATATGGGAATGGAAGACTTGCCGGAACCAAGAAAAGTGACTGCAAAAATACGATATGGACATAAAGCAAGCCCTTGCATTATTGAAAAGGCAGGGGAAGATAAAATTAAATGCACCTTTGCATCCCCCGTAAGGGCCATAACCCCCGGGCAGGCAGCCGTGTTTTATGAGAATGACTGCGTATTAGGAGGCGGAACTATTTTATGAAAAAGCAGTAAGCAGTCAAAGGGCAGATCGTTTATGAGCAATAGGGAAATAACTGGGACAGAAGGAAAGCCGCCAGTCCATTGCCGGCAGAAAGGAGTTAAAAATGCCTATTTTCACCGATTATCATCTTCATACATGTTATTCTGGCGATTCCCAAACCCCTATGGAAGAAATGATTGAAAAGGGGATTTCCCAGGGGATGGATACGCTGTGTTTTACGGAACATATGGATATGGATTTCCCCTATGCAACAGAGGAAGAAAAAGGGCGTTTTGAGCTGGATATGGAAGCTTACCGGCAGGGGTTTGCCCGGTGCAGGGAAAAGTATGGGGACAGGATTCAATTGAATTTCGGGGTGGAGCTGGGGATACAGCCTCATATTGCAGATAAATTAGAACAGTATACGAAACAATATGATTTTGATTTTGTAATCGCTTCTTCACATCTATGCAACGGAAAAGATCCTTATTATCCGGAATTTTATGACGGACGAAGTGAAGAAGAAGCGTACCGTGAATATTTTCAGTCTATTTTGGACAATTTAAAAACGTTCCATGATTTTGATGTGTATGGGCATCTGGATTATGTGGTGCGTTACGGCCCTATGAAAGATAAAGGCTATTCTTATGACAAGTATAAGGATATTCTGGATAAGATATTGCATTATCTTGTGGAAAACGGGAAAGGCATAGAAATCAACACGGGTTCAGTCCCCCATGGGCTTAGGGAACTGAACCCATGCACAGACATCATAAGGCGTTTTCATGAACTGGGAGGGGAAGTAATTACCGTCGGTTCCGATGCCCATGCCCCGGGTCGCATCGCGGAAGGATTCGGAAGGGCGGAGGAGATTTTGAAGTCCTGCGGATACAAATATTATACGGTTTTTTCAAGGCGTCGGCCCGAATATATTAAATTGTAAAGTTTTTATTAAAAAACGGGCAAACGGCAATTATTTTTGAATTACATCTTGAATTTTCTGGACAAATTAGGTAAAATAATCCTACTGATAAAATTTTGACAATCGTTCAAGGATGATTGCAAAATGATATAAACAAATTTATTTTCTAGGAGGAAACTAAAATGGCAGTAAGAGTAGCAATTAATGGTTTCGGCCGTATCGGTCGTCTTGCTTTCAGACAGATGTTTGGGGCAGAAGGATACGAAGTAGTAGCAATCAACGATTTAACAAGCCCTAAGATGTTGGCACATTTGCTGAAATATGATTCTTCACAGGGTAAATATGCAAAAGCTGATACAGTAGTAGCTGGTGAAGATTCTATTACAGTTGACGGAAAGACTATTACAATCTACAAAGAAGCAGATGCTAATAAGCTTCCTTGGGGAGAATTGAAAGTAGACGTTGTTCTGGAATGTACAGGCTTCTATACATCTAAAGACAAAGCACAGGCTCACATCAATGCGGGCGCACGTAAAGTTGTTATTTCCGCACCTGCTGGAAATGATTTGCCGACTATCGTTTTCAATGTAAACCATGAGACATTGAAACCGGAAGATACTATTATTTCCGCTGCATCTTGTACAACAAACTGCTTGGCTCCTATGGCTAAAGCATTGAATGACTTAGCTGGAATCAAATCCGGTATCATGAGTACCATCCATGCATATACAGGCGACCAGATGATTCTTGATGGACCTCAGAGAAAAGGCGATTTAAGAAGAAGCCGTGCAGGCGCTGTTAATATCGTTCCTAACTCCACAGGCGCTGCAAAAGCAATCGGTCTTGTTATTCCTGAACTGAATGGCAAATTGATTGGTTCCGCTCAGCGTGTTCCTACACCGACAGGTTCTACTACTATCTTAGTTGCAACTGTTGAAAAATCCGTAACAAAAGATGAAATCAACGCAGCTATGAAAGCAGCAGCTACAGAATCTTTCGGATACAACGAAGACGAAATCGTTTCCTCCGATATCGTAGGCAGCACATACGGTTCTATCTTTGATGCTACACAGACGATGGTTGGCGAAGACAACTTGGTTCAGGTAGTTTCATGGTATGACAATGAAAATTCTTACACAAGCCAGATGGTAAGGACAATCAAATACTTCTCTGAATTAGCATAAGTGATTGAGATTGTCCTCGGACAATCAAATACTTCTCTGAGTTAGCATAAGTGGTTGAGATTGTCCTCGGACAATCAAATACTTCTCTGAGTTAGCATAAGTGGTTGAGATTGTCCTTGGGCAATCGAATACTTTTCAAATCAAGACCTAAAAAGGTCCGGTCGTGTGGACCGGGCCTTTTTATACGTAGCCCCGTATAGAGGAAATATGCCGCTATGGGGCGCGGGAGTAGGGGAGAATCTTCTCTGCTCGATGAGTTAGGCGCGGGAATACGCAAAAGAATTGGCTGCAGAGGCAGCCTTTGCTTTGCGCAATGGACAGGAGGAATAATTCCTTCCTTAATTTAAGATGATATGGAGGCGGTTATCATGGGATTAAACAAAAAATCGGTAGATGATATCAATGTGAACGGCAAACGCGTTCTGGTAAGATGTGATTTCAACGTGCCTTTGAAGAATGGCGAAATTACGGATGAGACACGTATTGTGGCAGCACTTCCGACGATTCAGAAACTGTTAAAGGATGGCGGCAAAGTGATTCTTTGCTCACATCTTGGAAAAGTAAAAAATGGCCCTAACGAAGGCGAATCTTTGGCGCCGGTGGCAAAAAGGCTTTCCGAAAAACTTGGAAAAGAAGTTAATTTCGTTGCAGATTACAACGTAACCGGTGAAGCGGCTACGGCAGCAGTAGAAGCTATGAAAGAAGGGGATGTGGTTCTTCTTCAGAATACACGTTTCCGCGGAAAAGAAGAAACGAAGAACGGCGAAGAGTTCAGCAAAGAATTGGCTGATTTGGCAGATGTATATGTTTGTGATGCATTTGGTTCTTCCCATAGGGCACATGCTTCCGTAGCAGGCGTTACCGAGTGTGTACGCGCAAAAGGCGGCGAATGTGCGGTTGGATATTTGATGCAGAAAGAAATTGATTTCCTTGGCAATGCAGTAGAAAATCCGGTAAGGCCTTTTGTTGCAATCCTTGGCGGTGCAAAAGTTGCGGATAAACTGAATGTTATCAACAATCTGTTAGAGAAATGCGATACTCTGATTATCGGCGGCGGTATGGCTTTCACTTTCTTAAAAGCAAAAGGATATGAAATCGGTAACTCTTTGGTTGACGAAGAAAAAATTGATTACTGCAAAGAAATGATGGATAAGGCTGAGAAGCTCGGCAAGAAGTTGCTGCTTCCCATCGACACCACAATTGCAGCAGGCTTCCCGAACCCTATTGATGCGGAAATCGAAGTATCCGTTGTGGATGCAGATAAGATTCCGGCTGATATGGAAGGGCTCGATATCGGCGATAAGACTGCAGAACTTTATGCAGATGCTGTAAAATCGGCAAAAACCGTTGTTTGGAACGGACCTATGGGCGTATTCGAGAACCCTGTCCTGGCAAAAGGTACGATTGCAGTTGCAAAAGCTTTAGCAGAAACAGATGCAACAACGATTATCGGCGGTGGAGACAGTGCAGCGGCGGTAAACCAGTTAGGGTTTGCGGATAAAATGTCTCATATTTCTACAGGCGGCGGCGCTTCCCTGGAATTTTTGGAAGGCAAAGAATTGCCGGGCGTTATGGCAGCAGATGACAAATAATAAGATGCCTGTTTTAGGAAAAACAGATGGATTGAAGGAGAAATAAAAATGGCAAGAAAGAAAATTATCGCTGGAAACTGGAAGATGAATATGACTCCCAGCGAAGCAGTAGAATTGGTTAATACATTAAAACCTTTGGTTGTAACAGAAGAAGCAGATGTGGTATTCTGCGTTCCTTCTATTGATATTATCCCTGCAATGGAAGCAGCAAAGGGAACCAATATCCAGATTGGTGCAGAAAATATGTACTATGAGGAAAAAGGCGCTTATACAGGCGAGATTTCCCCGAACATGTTAACAGATGTAGGCGTAAAATATGTTATTATCGGTCATTCCGAGAGAAGGGAATATTTTGCGGAAACGGATGAAACAGTAAATAAGAAAGTATTAAAAGCTTTTGAACATGGCATTACTCCGATTATCTGCTGTGGCGAATCTTTGACACAGAGAGAGCAGGGAATCACGATTGACTGGATTCGTCAACAGATTAAGATTGCATTCTTAAATGTGACGGCAGCTCAGGCAGCAACCGCTGTAATCGCATATGAACCCATTTGGGCAATCGGTACAGGCAAGACAGCTACCACAGAGCAGGCACAGGAAGTTTGTAAAGCAATCCGTGAGTGCATCGCAGAAATCTATGATGAAGCAACGGCAGAAGCAATCCGCATCCAGTACGGCGGTTCCGTAAATGCAGCGACTGCACCGGAATTGTTCGGACAGCCGGACATCGACGGAGGCTTAGTTGGCGGCGCATCCTTGAAACCGGACTTCGGAAAAATCGTGAACTACAAATAAATAAAAAAACAATAAACAATGCCGGATATGGGAATTATAATCCTATATCCGGCATTCTTATGCACAGCCCCGTGTAAAGGAAATAAGCTGCCATGCAGCACACGGGGCGCGCGGCAAGTAGAGGAAGATGAATCTTCCCTACTCGATGGCACAGCCCCATGCAGAGGAAATAAGCTGCTATGCAGCACACGGGGCGCGCGGCGAGTAGAGGAAGATGAATCTTCTCTACTCGATTTGGATAGGAATGGGGTATTAAATGGCGCCCCCGGAAAGGTTTTCTGAGGCCCAAAGTTGAAAATAGCGCTTGACAAAAAAAGGGATTCGTGAATATAATGCTTTAAAATATTACAAAAATAGGACAAGGTTAAAGTTGTATACTATTTCAGATAGATGAGAAAAAGGGAATCCCTTAAAAATGGTAGGGAAGTCCAATGTAGAAAGGAAGTCTTTGATATTTACAGGATAAAAGAAAAAATTAGCATTTGTTGTCTGACAATAATATTGTTATTGCTGTTATTTGTTCTGGTTCAGAGAGGCGAAGAGGAAAGAGCAAATCGAGATGGGCTGGAAAGTATGACGGAGGATTTTGCTGCGGATGAAAAGGTTCAGAAAGATTCTGAAGTTGGAGCGGAGGCGGATGAGGAACTGGGGCTTCGCATTTTGACAGAAAGCGGCTTTTATGATGAAGATATTTGGTTAGAAGCAGAACTGGAAAAGGAAGGAAAGGTTTTCTATACTTCAGATGGTTCCATGCCGGGCAGGGAGGAAGGCGGAAGCACCCATTTGTATAGGGAGCCGATTTTGCTTGCAGCGGAGGACGAAGAGTCGGTAGAAGTGTATCGTTTTCTGGCTGTTTTTCAGGACGGAACGGAATCGGAAGTAGTGACGAATACCTATTTTATGGGGAAAAATGTTAAAAACCGGTATGATACAATGGTTATCAGCCTTGCAGCAGAAGATGATGATTTGTACGGATATGAAAACGGCATTTTTGTAGAAGGAAAGCTGAGGGCAGATTGGGAGGCAGAGCATCCTGAAGAGGAGCCGGTTTTCGATACGCCGGCTAACTATAACGTAAGGGGAAGGCAGAGCGAGCGGGATGTCCATGTGGAAATATTTGAGGCGGACGGGAAGCGGGTAGTGGCGCAGAATGGCGGCATACGTATTTCCGGGAACTTCACGAGGCAGTCGGAGCAGAAATCTTTTAAGCTTTACGCAAGAAAAGAATACGATGAGGTGCAAAACAGGTTTCGTTTCCCTTTTTTTGAGGACATGTATTCGGTGGAGGGCGGGAATGTAGTTGACCAATATAAATCGCTGAAAATCCGAAATACGGGGAATGACCGTTCGGAAGGGTTTATCAGGGATGAATTGGGGATGCGGTTGGCGACGGAGGCAGGATTTGCCGATACCCAATCGGTACGGCCGGTAAGCGTATATATCAATGGTGTATATCAGGGGCTGTATTGGATGCATTCTACCTATGATGAGGAATATTTTGAAGAAAAGTATGGGAAATATGCCGGCGAAATGGTTGTGATAGGAAGCAGCGAGATGAACATGTCCGGCAGCAATGAAACAGAAAACCTGTATGCCGGGGAATATAATGAGATATATGCAAAATATAGTTCTTTGGATTTGACGGAAGATAAAATTTGCCGGGAATTGAACGGCATGATTGATGTGGAAAATTATTTACAATATTATGCGCTGGAAATTTATATGGCGAACCGCGACTGGCCGTATAATAATATTCAGGCATACCGGTATGTGGCGGCGGATGGCGAAGGCTATACGGAAAACACTGTATTTGACGGAAGGTACCGTTATCTTTTGTATGATGTGGATACGACGATGGGATTAGGGACGATAAGAGAGAGCCTGAATCCGATGCAGAGCTTTGAGACGTTGACATTATTGGAAGAAAGGGGATATGCGCCCCTGTTTACTGCATTGATGGAACGGGAGGATTGCAGACAGTATTTTGCTTCCTATGTATGCAGTTTATTGAACGGGGCATATTCGGCGGAGAATGTGGCTGACGTTTTGGAGGATATGCATGAGTTAAGAAAGAACGAAATGCTGGAATATATCGAGGAAAGCATAAGAAACCCGGAACTTCCGGAAATCGGGGAACCATATTTGGAAATGCAGATGGATTGCATCCGGGCTTGGGCGGAAACTGCGCCGGAAAGTATGCTGGAAGGAATGAGGCAGAAATGGCAGTTAGGACAGACTTATACGCTTTATTTGCTGCTGCCGGATGGGGAAGGGGCCAGGATTAATAATATGACAGTAACAGAACCTGAGTTTACCGGCAGATATCTGAGCGGGTGCAATACCTGCCTGACACCGGTTCTTCCCAGTGGGAAGGAATTTCTTTATTGGGAAATTAATGGTGAACTGTATGCGGAGGAAGAAATTTGGATAGATGAAGGTATGCTTATTGACGGCGTGCTGTACGTGACCCTTTATACCCAAGAGCCGGAGGCTGGTTTGGAACTTAGCGAAATAAAAGCAAAGGGGAAGGAAGACTATATCGTTTTGACGAATACCTCCCATGAGGAAGTAAATACATGGGGATATTATCTGATGGATAAAGAAAAGGCATCCCATATGAATTACCTGAAAGAAACAGTCCTGGCGCCAGGGGAAAGCATCCGGATAGGCTGTAAAAACTATGATGGGGACGATGCATTCATGAAAGTCAATTTTAACCTGAAAGAAGGGAAAGATGTAATGCTTGCTTATTCCGGGGCAGGGGTAAGGGAAAAAGTAAAGCTTCCGGATCTGGGGATGGATCAGGGAGTTTACAGGAAAAATACAATCACTGGAGTTTGGCGGGAGGAAAGGGAAATACCCAATGGCACTGGAATACAGAAATGAATTAAAATATGTGGTTTCTGCGCAGCAGATAGCGGTTCTAAAAAATAGGATCCGCCCTTTGATGGCTTTGGATGCCCATGCGGGAGAGAACGGGAAATATACGGTAAGAAGCGTTTATTTCGATGATTATAAAGATACGTGTTATTTTGAAAATGAGGATGGCACAAGCCCGAGGGAAAAATTCAGGATACGTATTTACAATGCTGATGAAAGGGAAATCCATCTGGAACTGAAACGGAAGGAAAGGGGGAAAACCCATAAAGATTCCTGCTCCCTGACCGTAGCCCAATGCCAGGCTTTCCTGGAGGGAAAGGGGATGGCATGTATGGGGCCATATCCGCCGGTTCTTCAGAAGTTTATCCTCAAATATCAATCGGAACTTTACCGGCCAAAGGTAATTGTGGAATACGATCGGGAGCCTTATATCTATAAGGCGGGGAACGTCAGGGTTACTTTTGACACGGGCATACGCTCTTCCGGCCATGTGGGGGCATTTTTTAAAAAAGATATATTTACAAGGCCGGTTATGCCTATCGGTTATCATTTAATGGAAGTAAAATATGACGGCTTTTTGCCGGATGCTATTTATAGCAGCCTACAAAATGGCGGTCTTACGCAAGAAACTTTTTCTAAATATTATTTATGCAGAAGATACAACACAGGAGGAGTGAGAAAAAATGGGTTTTAGTGATGTTTTGAAGAAATCTTTTGTACAAGCAACGGCGGAGAGCATGAGCAGGGCGGATGCCATTGCGGCTTTGGCGGCGGCATGTCTTATTGCGGTCTATATTTTCTTTATTTACCGGGTTATAACGAGGAAAGCATTTTATAATAAGAACTTTAATATTTCCTTAGTTGCACTTGCCTTAATTACAACGGCGATCATTTTATCCATCCAGTCCAGCGTAGTCATTTCCCTTGGTATGGTAGGCGCATTATCTATTGTCCGTTTCCGGACGGCAGTAAAGGAACCGATGGATTTGGTTTTTCTGTTTTGGTCCATCAGCGTGGGCATCATATGCGGCGCCGGGTTATTTGAAATTGCCGTTTTTTCTTCCTTGTTAATTACTTTTGCAATTTTGGCATTGGACCGTTTCCCTTCCACAAAGGAACCGGCAATCCTCATTGTGGATTCTTCTGATACTGACAGTGAAGAGCGGATTATGGAGACCTTGCAGCAATACAGCGTCCATAGCAAAGTAAAATCAAGAAATATGGATGTGGAAAGCTTGAATATGGTTATTGAAGTCCGTGTGAAAGATGGGGCAGAGTGTATCCGGGAAATCAGTCGCTTGGACGGGGTAAAAAATGTGTCCATGGTTTCCCAGGAGGGAGCGTCTACGTTTTAAGGTTCAGTACCTCTTTTTCTAGTATTCCCTCACATTTTATGATAAAATAAAAACATATGTATAGATACAGGAAGGATGAAAAAGAATGGCAGAGAAGAAGATTATGTTGGGAAATGAGGCGATTGCCCGTGGCGCTTATGAGGCTGGGGTGAAAGTGTCGGCGGCGTATCCGGGAACCCCGAGTACGGAAATAAGTGAGAATATTGTAAAATATGATGAAATATATGCGGAATGGTCCCCTAATGAGAAAGTAGCTATGGAAGTGGCAATTGGGGCTTCGATCAGCGGCGTGAGGGCAATGGCTTCCATGAAACACGTAGGGGTTAATGTGGCCAGTGATCCTCTGTATACGGCTTCATATACGGGGGTTGGAGGAGGGCTTGTGTTGGTAGCGGCAGATGACCCTGGGCTTTATAGTTCCCAGAACGAACAGGATACAAGATGCGTGGCAAGAGCGGCGCAAGTTCCTGTCTTAGAGCCTTCCGACAGCCAGGAAGCGAAAGATTTTGTTAAATTTGCTTATGCCATGAGTGAAAAATATGATACGCCGGTGATTGTGAGGACGACGACAAGATTATCCCATTCACAGGGTACAGTTGTGCTGGAAAAGCGGGAAGAAATCCCGGATAAGCCGTATGAGAGAAATATCAGTAAATTTGTAATGATGCCTGCGATGGCTAAAGGAAGACATGTATATGTGGAAGAGCGCATGAGGGCTATGGCGGAAGACGGCTGCGGTTTCCCGGTCAACCGGGCAGAATATAAGGATACGTCCATTGGGTTTATTACAAGCGGGATACCGTACCAGTATGTAAGAGAGGTATTCCCGGATGCTTCGGTATTAAAGCTGGGGCTGGTTCATCCGCTTCCGAGAAAGATGATTGAAGAATTTGCATCTAAAGTGGATAAGCTTTACATATTTGAAGAATTGGAACCGGTTATCGAAGAACAGGTGAAATCTTGGGGGATTCCGGCTTTTGGAAAGGATATTTTTACAAGACAGGGGGAATACAGTGCGAATATGCTCCGCCGCGTCTTGCTCCCGGAAACAGCGCAAAAACAGCAGCAGCCAGCGGAAGTTCCGGCACGCCCGCCGATTCTTTGCCCAGGCTGTCCGCATAGAAGTGTTTTTTCAGTGCTGAAAAAACTGAAAATTCATGCTGCCGGGGATATTGGATGTTATACTTTGGGGGCAGTAGCGCCTCTTGGCGTAATTGATACAACGATATGTATGGGGGCAAGCATTTCTTCCCTGCACGGAATGGAAAAAGCAAAAGGAAAAGAATATGTGAAGAACTGGGTAGCGGTGATCGGTGATTCCACATTTATGCATACGGGGGTGAATTCCCTGATGAATACTGTGTATAATCAGGGAACGGGGACGGTAATTATTGTCGATAATTCCACAACCGGAATGACAGGGCATCAGGATCATGCGGCGACGGGGAAGACATTAAAAGGAGAGAGTGTGCCTGCCATCAGTATTTATCATTTCTGCAAGGCGATAGGAATTGAACATGTAGTGGAAGTGAATGCTTTTGATCTGCCCTTATTGGAGAAAGTAATAAAAGAAGAAACAGCCAGGGATGAAGTTTCGGTTATTATCACAAAATCCCCGTGCGTACTGTTAAAAGGGAATGTCTTCCCGGATGTATGCGTTCCGGTACCAGAAAAATGTAAAAAGTGCGGAGCCTGCCTAAAACCGGGCTGCCCGGCATTGACAAAAAAAGAAGACGGCAGCATTGCTATTGATATTACAATGTGCAATGGATGCGGTTTATGTATGCAGCTTTGTCCGTTTGAAGCGATTACAAAAGAACCGAAATCATGCTAAAAACCCCCTGCTTGTATAACCGTCAATTGATATATGGTTTCGCATGGCAGGGTAAAATAAGCGGGAGGATAAAAATATGACGACGAAAAGTATTATGATAGTAGGGGTAGGCGGACAGGGAACGCTCCTTACCAGCCGGATTCTCGGAGGGATTACGCAGGAAGCAGGGTATGACGTAAAGCTGTCGGAAGTCCATGGCATGGCACAAAGGGGAGGAAGTGTAGTTACTTTTGTGCGGTATGGGGAGAAGGTGGCGGAGCCGATCGTGGAAGAAGGGCAGGCGGATATACTGATTGCTTTTGAACGGCTGGAAGCTCTAAGATATGCCCATTATTTGAAAAAAGACGGCGCGCTTATTATTAATGACTGGAGAATTGACCCGATTACTGTTGTCACGGGAATCGCGGAATACCCGGACAATATTATAGAAGACCTGGAAAGAAAATATAAAGTATATACCATTAATGCTATGGAAGAGGCGATCAGGATAGGGAATGCCAAGGCATTTAACGTTATTGTGTTAGGGATGGCGGCAAAACATATGGATTTTGCAAAGGAGGACTGGCTGAAAATAATAGAAAAGACAGTTCCGCCAAAGACGGTTGAAATCAATAAAAAGGCTTTTCTTCTCGGATATGGGGATTGAAAGGATTTTTTGGACGCTGGGAAACGGGTATGTTATAATTTCTATGACGCAAGGAAACGGTAGACCGGGTCATGCAAAAGACGGAAGGATGTTTTTGGATAAAGCGCCATACACCGAATAAGAAAGGAATGATAAATATGGAACACTATTATCAGCCGGAAATTGAATGTGCATCCAGGGATCAGATCCAGGAGTGGCAGGATGAACGGTTGGCAAAGACAGTAAAAAGAGTTTATGAAAATGTGGAATTTTATAAAAAAAGGATGGATAAACAGGGGGTAAAGCCTGAAGACATTCAATCAGCAGCGGATCTTCATAAGCTTCCATTTATTACAAAAGATGATTTACGTGATGCTTATCCTTACGGCTTGCTGGCAACACCCCTGTCAGACTGTGTCAGGATTCAGTCTACCAGCGGCACTACAGGGCGCAGGGTAGTGGCTTTTTATACCCAGAATGATATTGATTTATGGGAAGAGTGCTGTGCCAGGGCAATTACTGCTGCAGGGGGGACAAAAGAAGATGTAGTCCATGTCTGCTATGGCTATGGGTTATTTACCGGGGGGCCGGGATTAAATGGCGGTTCCCATAAAGTAGGTTCACTGACTTTGCCTATGTCGTCAGGAAATACGGAACGGCAGATTCAGTTCATGTGTGACTTAGGGTCTACCATTTTATGCTGTACGCCTTCTTATGCGGCATATCTGGCGGAATCCATTCATGAGCGTGGGCTTCAGGACAAAATTAAGCTGAAAGCAGGGATTTTTGGTGCGGAGGCTTGGACGGAAGAAATGCGCCACGATATCGAAGGAATGCTGGGGATTAAGGCTTATGATATTTATGGGCTGACAGAAATCTCCGGCCCTGGGGTTTCCTTTGAATGCAGCGAACAGACAGGGATGCATATTAATGAAGATCATTTTATTGCGGAGGTCATCAACCCGGAGACAGGGGAGGTTCTTCCTGACGGGGAAAAGGGGGAATTAGTGTTTACGAGCATTACAAAAGAAGCTTTCCCGCTGATCCGATACCGTACAAGGGATATCTGCATCCTTAGCCATAAGAAATGCTCATGCGGCCGTACTCATGTAAAAATGACCAAACCATTAGGCCGCAGCGATGATATGCTGATTGTAAAGGGAGTCAATGTATTCCCGTCCCAGATTGAAACCGTTCTTTTGAATCAGGGCTATCCGGCTAATTATCAGATTATTGTGGACCGGCAGCATAACAGCGATACCATTGAGGTTCAGGTAGAAATGACGCAGGAGATGTTCTCGGATAATGCAGGTATTGTCACGGAAAGAGAAAAGAGGTTAGTGGACGCATTAAAAGCTATGCTTGGCATTTATGTAAAAGTAAATTTAGTAAATCCGAAGTCCATCGCCCGCAGTGAAGGAAAGGCTGTCCGCATTATTGACAAGAGAAACTTATATCAGGGGTAGTGGATTTGAATCGGTGAACCATTCAGATAGGAGGGGTTTATGACAGTAAAACAAATTTCTGTATTTGTAGAAAATAGGGCAGGAAAGCTGGCAGAGCTGACGGAATATCTGCATCAGCATGAAATAGACATGCGCGCTTTGTCTATTGCGGAAACTCAGGATTTTGGCATCGTACGGATGATTGTGAATGATGCATATAAGACATCCTGCATATTAAAAGAAGCCGGCTATGTAGCGTCTATCACTCCGGTTCTGGCTGTGGAAATGCCGGATGAGCCGGGAAGCCTTTTTAAGATTTTAAAGATGTTAGGGGACGGGGAAGTAAACTTGGAATATATGTATGCATTCCTGACACGTAAGGAAGCAACGGCTTATATGGTTCTTAGGGTGGAGGACAATGAAAAGGCGATAGATATCCTGAGTAAAAAAGGGATACATATTATTTCGCAGGACGGGATTGCCGGATTATAAAAAATAAATGGATATATTTTTTAAAATAAGACTTGACATTAATAAAAAAAGAAGGTATACTGGCGTAGTTCGTTGATTGAAAGACAACACTTTTAAAGCGGGTGTTGTCTTTTTTGACGGTAGAGAAATGACATTTCGAGCCAGGAGTTTAGAGCGTGTTAGGAGTCAAATCCCCACTGATTGTGACCCACATCTTGCAAATGCAAATTTTGGACATGCTCTAGTAGACCGCCTAGATAACCGCGAAAAAGTAATCTGTGAAGATAGACGGATTAAGGAGTCATTTTGCGGCATCTAAGGCAGATTGTATTTTGAAAGGATGGAACAGGAGTCAAAATGGAAAATTTGGAAAACAAGGTGAGTTACAGGGGATCTGAGATCGACGAGAGGATTGTAAGAGCGGTAGAGGAAATGGGGTTTGAGACGATGACCCCCATCCAGGAACAGGCGATTCCTATCATGTTGGAAGGAAAAGACCTGATTGGACAGGCACAGACAGGAACAGGTAAGACCGCCGCTTTTGGGATACCGATCATTCAGAGGATCGACCCGGAAGAAAAGGGGCTGCAGGCGATTATCCTCTGCCCGACGAGAGAATTAGCGATGCAGGCTGCGGAGGAAATCCGCCGTTTTGCAAAATATATGCATGAAATCAAAGTGGTGCCGGTTTATGGCGGACAGGATATTTCGAGGCAGATCAGGGCGCTTTCCAAAGGGGCTCAGATTGTAGTAGGCACACCGGGAAGGGTTATGGATCATATGCGCCGCCGTACTTTAAAAACGGGCAATATCAAAATGGTAGTCCTGGATGAGGCAGACGAAATGCTGAATATGGGCTTCCGGGAAGATATTGAGACTATTTTGGAAGATATGCCGGAAGAAAGGCAGACAGCATTGTTTTCGGCAACAATGCCTAAGCCGATTCTGGAAATTACCAAGGAATATCAGAAAGAAGATGCGGAATACTTAAGGATCACCCCAAAGGAAGTAACGATTCCTTTGATAAAGCAGGCTTATTATCAGGTATCCCGCAAAGATAAGGAAGAGGTCTTAACAAGGCTGATGGATTATTACCATCCGAAGCGTTCTCTTATTTTTTGCAATACAAAGAGGATGGTGGATGAACTGACAGAGCATTTAAAGGATAGAGGCTATCAGGCGGAAGGACTGCATGGGGATTTAAGCCAGAACCAGAGGGATACGGTTATGAATTTATTCCGCAGCGGCAAGATGGCCATACTGATTGCTACCGATGTGGCGGCAAGAGGCATTGACGTAGATGATGTGGAAGCGGTCTTTAACTATGACGTACCGGAGGATATTGAATATTATGTCCATAGGATCGGGCGTACCGGGAGGGCAGGAAAGACAGGACGTTCCTTTACGCTGGTAGCCGGCAGGGAAATATATAAAATTCACGATATTGAACGGGTATGCCATACGAAGATCAGAGAAAGAAATATACCGTCTGCGGCGGATATTACTTCGGTAAAAGCAGAAAAGATTTTAGGGGAAGCGTTGGAAACAATGCGTAGCAAGAATTTAGATACAACATTGGATTTCCTTAGAGAAAAATTGGTGGATGAAGAATATACAGCTTTGGAACTGGCTGCCGCTTTTATGAAAATAAAAATGGGCGATGACATTAAAGATATAAAAGTGGAAAAATTCAATCCCAAAGACCTCTTTGGAAGAGGCGGCGGACGCCGCAGAAGACGCGGAGGCAGAGGGGGAAGTTCGGAAAAAGAAAAAAGCAGTGGAAGGGGAATTGCCGCAGAGCGTGAGAGAAGCGGCGGAAAAGGAAAAGCGTCCGAAAAAGAAAGGGGCGGCGGAAAAGGGAAAACGGCGAAAGGATTTGGTGAAAGACTGACGGAAAAGAATGAATTTTTTGCAGGAAAAAGCCGCAGAAGAAGACGCAGATAGTAGATATCTGCCGGAAAATATAATGGATAGAATAACGCTGCCTTATGCTTTGAGCTAAGGCAGCGCTGTTTTTGTGGGAAATTAACATTGTCAAGCCATTTCTTCTGTGATATCATGATGTTTGGTTTCAGGATAGCTTAAGAACGGTAATTATAGGAATGTTTTGCCGCTTATATTGGCATGGAAAATTGGGATGTTTTGTATTAAATAAGGATAGGTTCATATGAAAAGTAGAGAAAGGGAAATCACGCATAAGAAAGGCCGGAAAAGAAAAAATAATAGAAATCGTAAGGAAATGGATAAAAGGAAAATAATGTCCCGGGAGGAACGGAAAAGGAGACGCAGGAGAGCGAGGAGAAGGGTTGTGCTATTGGAAAGAATTCTGGTTGCCTGCCTGATTTTGGCTTTTCTGGGCGGGGGAGGTTATCTGATCTGGAATATCCCGTCGCTGCAATTAAACAGAAAATTGGATGCCGGGCTGGAATATACACAAGAGGAAGATTACGATGCTGCGATTGATGCATATGAAAGCGCTTTGGAGATTGATTCTAAGTCAGTGGAGGCATACCGCTGTATGGCAGGAGCATATTTGGACATGGAAGATGAATCCCATGCAGAACAGATTCTGCTTGACGGATGGAAGAATACCCAGGACGAAAGCCTGCACCAGTATTATTGCACTGTTATTTTGAATGAAGCAGTGGAAGAAATAAATAGTAATACTGTAAATTGGGATACGGTGGAAAAGATTGCCGGAGTCCTGGAACAGGGAATGCTTCAGGAAGAAGCATTGGAACTGATCAGTACAGCCTGCAGCCGTCTGATGGATTCGATGGATGCGGAAGGCTTTGATTTCACTGCATACAAGCAGATGGCGGATAGGCTTTTTTCCTTGTATGACATTACTGGTTTGGAAAAACTGAAAAAAGTGATTTCAGATTTTGGATGGCTGGACACGGAAGAAATAAAAATGCCAATGGAATCTGTGGATTCTTATCTGGATATTTTAGAGAAGGCTAATGTGTTGATAGAGATGCCGGAAAGGAAAGAAATGATCGTCTGCCTGAAGAAAGCGAAAGAGATACAAGCGGAATTTGCTGCTATTTTTGTGGAATTGGATGCGGGAAATTATGAAGCGGCAAAGGAATTTCTTGTAACGGATGCTTATCTTCGGATCAGGGATGCATTTATTGACGGTACCATGGAATATTGGGACGGAATGACATATATCCCGGTAAGCCGTGAATCTGTAATTTTAAAACAGGAAAACGGAAAATGTACTTTTGAATTCCCGGATTATAAGGATAATGAAAATACGGCAGGGGTAATCACCGTTTGGGGAAATGAAATGCTGGATAACGGAGTACAGCGTTCCAGCATAACGTATGAGCCGGCGAAGGAAGGGGAAAGTTATTACCCTCATACAGAGTATATCATTAGTTATATGTGCAGCAATGTACAGAAGAAGAATTCTTTTGATTATGAGATGAATTATCACTTTGAGACGAGGGTATTGACAGAAGAGGGGATGACTACCACGATGATTGGCGATTGGGGAGGCCCTTATCAATGGCAGAAGACTTATTAAACCCAGGCAGGAAAATCCCTCATTCTATGCAACAGGAAAGGCGGAAAAGTTTGAATACTTGTATTGTAATAGGAGCCGGTAATTGTTCCATGCCGGATATTCAGATTCAGGAGGGAGATTTTTGCATTGCGGTAGATGGAGGATATGCTTATTGCAAGAAGTTCGGGATTGCTCCGGAATTGATCATAGGGGATATGGATTCGCTGGATGAGAATTTGCAGGAAGAGGCAGAAAGGATGGAAGAGCTTTTTCCTGAAAAAGTAATCCGCCTATGCCCGGAAAAGGATGACACAGATACATTGACTGCACTTAAGTTTGGTATGAAAAGAGGGTATAGGCAATTTCATATCTATGGGGCAATGGGCGGGTTGATAGAGCATACGGTTGCAAATATCCAATGCCTGGTTTATTTAAAAAATAACGGGGCAAACGGATATCTTTTGGACGACGGTATTGCTGTATCTGTGCTGAAAGAGGAATCTATCGTATTCGGAAAGGAAAAGGACGGGTACTTTTCTTTATTTGCCTTAGGGGAAGAAGCGGAAGGGGTTACCATTGCCGGAATGAAATACCCGTTAGAGAATGCAGTGGTGACAAACGGCTGCCCAATAGGCATCAGTAATGAATTTATAGGGAAGGAAAGCATGGTATCAGTAAAAAAAGGGATGCTTTTACTGATCCTTTCACGCAGATGATGGCAAAAGGATCAGTCATGGCAAAAGGCTTAAAAGTCAGTCTCCTAAATCGTTTTTAACAGAAACTACTGTTTTCCTTTCATAACAGGAAAAGGCAGCATCAATAAAAGAAGCTTCCAGCTTAGGGGTAATCAGGCTGACGGCGGGTACAAGAATAAGACCGGCAATCATGGCGAAAGCCCCTGCATTGATAGGGGACTGGAGCAGAACTGGGAAATGGCTGCGGAAAAGCATATTGCATATCATAAAACCGGAACCGAAAAGAAAACTTGCCCATGCAGAAGCGGCTGTTGTTTTTTTCCAGTAAAGCCCATATAAAAACGGGGCAAGAAAAGCCCCTGCAAGAGCCCCCCAGGATACGCCCATCAACTGTGCAATAAAAGTAATGCTTCCTTTATATTGTATAATGGCAATGATGACAGATATAGCGATAAATACTACGATTAAAATACGGATTGCCAGAAGCTGTTTTTTTTCATCCATATCCTTAATGACATGATCTTTTAAAAAGTCTATCGTTAGAGTGGAACTGGAAGCCATGACTAAGGAAGATAAAGTGGACATGGAAGCGGACAATACCAGAATGACTACCAGGCCGATTAAAGCCGGGGAGAGGCTGGAGATCATTGCCGGGATGACTGCATCAAATCCTTCCGAAGCAATATCTACATTATCTTCATATAAACGGCCGAAACCTCCTAGGAAATAACAGCCCCCTGAGACAATAAGGGCAAATATGGTAGAAATAATGGTTCCTTTGAAAATCGCTTTTTCGCTTTTTATAGCATAAAATTTCTGGACCATTTGAGGAAGACCCCAAGCGCCAAGAGAAGTAAGGATAACAACACCGAGAAGATTGAGGGGATCCGGGCCGAAAAAAGAAGCAAATACACCCGGCTGTGCAGAAACGGATTCGTCTTTCACCATGGCAAGCCGGTTTAAAGCTTCCAAAAAACCGCCATTGGTTTTTAAAATGGCCAAGATAACAGCGGCAATACCAAACAACATAATAATCCCTTGCAGAAAGTCGTTAATGGCCGTGGCCATATACCCTCCCGCAATGACGTAAACCCCAGTCAGGACAGCCATGATAATAATGCAGACGGTATAATCAATATGAAATGCCATACCAAATAAACGGGATAAGCCGTTGTACAAAGAAGCGGTATAAGGAATTAAAAACAGGAAAACGATGACGGAAGCTCCTAATTTTAAACTGTCATTATGAAAACGCCGGCCAAAGAACTCCGGCATAGTAGCGCTGTTTAAGCGCTGTGTCATAATGCGTGTCCGTCTGCCCAGGACGATCCACGCCAGCATGGAGCCGATGAGTGCATTGCCGATACCGATCCATGTAGAAGCAATGCCATATTTCCAGCCAAACTGCCCGGCATAGCCGACAAAAATAACGGCAGAGAAGTAAGAAGTTCCATAAGCGAAAGCAGTTAGCCAAGGGCCGACAGAGCGTCCGCCTAAAACGAAGCTGTTGACATCCGTGGTGTGTTTGCGGCAGTAGAAGCCGATAGCAATCATAGCAGTAAAAAATAGGATCAGCATAATCAGTTTCAGTATCATTATTTTTTCCTCTTGTCTCATTGATAGATTTCTGTAAACAATAATTCCATTGCAACAACGCCAGGCCGTGACAAACTGACAAGTGCGGGAGCGTTTAAAAAGCGCTTTCGCCCAGTCAAATGTACCTGTTTCATTGAAAAATACTTATCCGCGGTTCTGTGCTGCTACAAGGCTGACGCCGCAGTAGAGTTCCCGCAATTTTGGTTTCTCAATTTTGCCGGTCGGGTTGCGTGGTATATTGTCAAAAATAATTTTATGAGGGCGTTTATAGCGGGGGAGTTTGCGGCAAAATGTATTGATTTCTTCTTCCGTACAAGATGCCCCCGGTTTTAGCTCAATAATAGCTGCTGCAATTTCCCCAAGGCGTTTATCCGGCATTCCAATCACCGCCACATCATGGATTGCGTTGAAATTGCGCAGGAAGTCCTCAATCTGGACAGGGTAAATATTTTCCCCGCCGCTGATGATAACATCTTTCTTACGGTCTACAAGGAAAATGAATCCGTCCGCATCTTCCTGTGCCATATCCCCTGTATAAAGCCATCCGTCTTGGGATAAAACTTCAGCAGTGGCTTTTTCATCATGATAATAACAAGTCATAATCCCTGGCCCTCTAACGGCCAGTTCCCCTACTTCCCCTTTCTGTACGGTATGTTTCTGTTCATCCACAATTTTTATTTCCCATCCGTAACCGGCTTTGCCGATTGCGCCGACTTTGTGGATATTTTCCACGCCAAGATGGACACAGCCCGGTCCGATGGACTCACTTAGACCATAGTTTGTATCGTAAGCATGATGGGGAAAATATGTTTTCCAATGTTTGATCATGCTGGGCGGGACAGGCTGCGCGCCAATATGCATCAGCCTCCATTGGGAAAGCTGGTAATCTTCCGATTTGATTTTACCGCTATCCAAAGCTTCCAGTATATCCTGCGCCCAAGGAACAAGAAGCCATACAATAGTACATTTTTCTTTGGATATAGCATCCAGGATATATTTCGGTTTTGTCCCTTTTAGAAGAACTGCTTTACTTCCAGAAATCAAAGAACCGAACCAGTGCATTTTTGCCCCGGTATGGTATAAAGGGGGAATGCAAAGAAAAACGTCGTCTTTTGACTGGCTGTGATGATTTTGTTCCACAATGGCGGAATGCATCAGGCTTGCGTGATTATGTAAAATAGCCTTGGGGAAACCGGTGGTGCCGGATGAAAAATAAATAGCGGCATTATCATTGTCCGTCAGCGGGATGGAGGGCGACTGGCTGGAGCAGTTAGCGGTTAAGGAATTGTAATCTTCTGCAAAAGTAGGGCAGTTATCGCCGACATAAAGGAGCAGTTTATTCTTAGTGATAGAATCTGCAATTTCTTCCACACGTCCGATAAACTCCGGCCCAAAAACCAGAATATTGACTTGTGCGAGATTAACACAATATTCAATCTCTTCAGGGGTATAGCGGAAATTCAGGGGAACCGCAAGAGCCCCGGTCTTCAGGATACCAAAGTAGATTGGCAGCCATTCCAAACAGTTCATTAAAAGGATAGCGACTTTATCCCCTTTCTTGATTCCCTTTCCGAGAAGCAGATTGGCAAAACGGTTTGCCTTTTCATTAAAAACATTCCATGTGATCTCCCTGCGGTAATGGGAGAGGGGGCTTGGCTCCATCAGTTCATATTCTTTCCAAGTGACCCGGCGGATTTCTTTGACTTCTGGGTTAATTTCTACCAGACAGATATCTTCGCCATATTTTTTACAGTTTTCTTCTAATAGATTTGTAATTGGCATTTCTTTTGTTCTCCATTTTCTGCAATAATTTTTCGCACTTTAACGCTTTGCGCTAATAAAGTAAATAATACAATATAATAAAAGAAAAGTCAATGGACAGTGATAAGCGTTCAGCAATGAAACTGGCTCATATACAACTGGTAGTAAGCTCCTTTGATTTTCATCAGCTCTCTGGGAGAACCTTGCTCCACGATTTTTCCGTTATCAATATAAAAAATCCGGTCTGCTTTTTGAATGGTGGAAAGCCTATGGGCGACAACAAAAGAAGTTCGTCCATTCAGAAGCGTTTCAATTCCAGCCTGCACCAGAAGTTCTGTTTTTGTGTCAATGCTGGAAGTAGCCTCATCCAGGATGAGAATCCTCGGGTCAGAGACCATGGTCCGGGCAAAAGCCAGGAGCTGTTTCTGGCCGGCGGAGAGGCCGCCGCCCCTTTCAGACAATTCCGTGCCGTATCCCTTTTCCAGTTTCATAATAAAGTCATGGGCGTTGACCGCTTTTGCCGCTTGGATGATTTCCTCATCGGAAGCATCCAGCCTGCCATAACGGATATTTTCTTTAATAGTGCCGGAAAAAAGAAAATTATCCTGTGTCATTATCCCCATCTGGCTCCGTAAACTTTCAATACTTACTTTTTTTACGTTGTACCCGTCAACGAGTACCGCTCCCTGCTGCACATCATAGAAGCGGCTGATTAAATTGACAATAGTGGTTTTCCCGGCTCCGGTAGGGCCGACTAAAGCGATTGTTTCTCCGGGCATAACGGTAAAGCTTATACCATCCAGGATGTTTATATCTCCGTCATAGGAAAAGGCGACATGGTCAAAACATATTTTACCCATAATAGGGGGGATAGGGATTGCATCCTGCGCATCTTTTATTTCCGCTTCTGCATCCATAATCTCGAAGACCCGTTCCGCACCTGATATATTGGTAATGAGCTGGTTATAAAAATTGCTCAGGTTCATAATGGGATGCCAGAACATAGAAATATAAGTTCCGAAGGCGATGAAAGTCCCGATGGATACTTTGTCCGGACCGAGAATCAGGATGCCTGTGAAATAAAGCATAACAGTTCCGATCCCCCAGCAGAAATCAATGACAGAACCAAAGGCATCGTTGAGGCGGACGGCCGAAACAAAAGAGTCATGGTGTTCTTTGACCAGTTCATGAAAGGTCCGTTTTGTTTCATCTTGTGCATGAAAGCTCTGGATAATCCTTATGCCTGAAAAATCTTCATGGACAAAAGCGTTTAAGTTGGAGGCTTTTTTGCGGTGGATTTGCCACCGTTTATGGGAATAGATTTGAATCAGCCAAAGGCAGATGGCCATAACCGGTGTGCTGCTTAGGGACGCTGCGGCCAGGATAGGATTTTTTACAAACATAATAATGGCTACGGCGCAAATGGTAATAAAGTCTGGAATTAAAGTGGTAACACAGTTGGACAGCACATCTTTTAGGGAATTAATATCGCCGATAATACGGGCAAGGATCTTTCCCGTAGGGCGGCTGTCAAAAAACTGGAAATCCAGGACTTGGATATGGGTATACAGTTCTTGACGGATAGTTACCAGAATGCTGTTACATACTTTGGCCATGATGTACATGCGGACTTTCATGGCGCCAGTCATAATAACATTGAGGATGAGCGCAAACCCGGTCAGGTGAAGAAGGCCGTCCCAGTTTTCTGCTGAAATATAAACGTCAATGGCAGTTTCCATAATCAGAGGGTTTAACAATGATACTGCTACGCAGAAAGCCATTATGAGCAGCACCAGAAGAATTTCCTTTTTATAAACAGCCAGATAGGATAAAAGCCGGACGAGTGTTTTTAATTTACTTGCTTCTATGGACTGTTCGTCATCTTTAAAAGAATTAACAGGCATTGGGATTACCTCCTTGGTATTGGGCCACATAAGTTTCATAATAGAGTCCTTTGGCAGCCATAAGCATTGTGTGGGTCCCTCTTTCTTTGATGGAGCCATTTTCTAAAACAATGATTTCATCGGCATACATAACAGAACTGATGCGGTGAGCAATAATAATTTTTGTTGTATGGTCTAATTTGCGCAAAGTGTCTTGGATTAAATGTTCTGTTTCCATATCCAGGGCGGACGTGGAATCATCGAGGACGAGAATGGGATTTTTCTTGGCTAATGCCCTTGCAATACTGATACGCTGTTTTTGTCCGCCGGAAAGCCCTACCCCCCGTTCGCCGATGACGGTATTATATTGTTTTTCCATAGGTTCAATAAAGCTGTTTGCCTGTGCCTGCTTGGCGGCGTGCCTGACAGCATGGAAGTTTATTTTATCCTGTTTGCCTAGCTTTATATTTTCCGCGATGGTATCCGAGAAGAGGAAAACATCCTGCGTGACTAGGGAGATACTCCCCCTAAGCTGTTTCAGGCTCATATCTTTTACATCAATACCGTCAATGCATACGGTTCCCTGCGTAGTATCGTAAAAACGTTCCAGGAGATGGATAATGGAAGTTTTTCCGGCGCCGGTAGCTCCCATGATGCCGATCGTCTTTCCTGCGTTCACTTGAAAAGATATATCATGTAGAATTTCGTAGGGAAGAAAAGCTCCTTCATCCAATTTGGAAAAAGAAACATGGGAAAAAGTAATCTGCCCTCGGATCTGTGCGGGGATGATTGGATGATCGTTTTCTACGATGCCCGGTTTTTCCATATATAATTTGTTTAGTTTGCGGTTAGATGCAACAGCAGAAGAAAAACTGTTGGTCAGCCAGCCAAGCATTTCCATAGGCCATACGATGTTCATGGAATATTCCACAAAAGCCCCCAGAGAACCGGGGGAAAGTTCCCCGTTCATTACAAGCCTTCCGCCGAACAGGAGAATGATAAGAGGAAGCAGCTTGGAGATCAGGGAAAGATAAGGGTAATAAGTTACGAAAATCTTGGACTGCCTCATATTCAAGTCATAATATTTTTTGTTATGGGACAAAAATTTTCCGATTTCAAATTTTTCCCTGGCAAATGCTTTGACAGTACGTACGCCGGCAAGATTTTCTTCGGCAGTGGTATTAAGGGCAGCGTTTTCCTCGCTGATAGCTTCATAAACGGAATCAAGTTTCCGTTCCATCACGATGGCAGTGATTGCGGCAGCAAGCATGGCAGCGGACGGGATCATTGCAAGTTTTCCGTTTAAACGGCACATGAAAAAGAGGACGATGGAAGTATGGATGATTACTTCTATCAGCAGCATACCGACAAAAGTGATTCCGTCGCCGATACGGTCGATGTCGTCTTTGATACGCGCCATCAGTTCCCCGGTGTTGGTACGGTCAAAAAAATCCGCGCTTAAGGACTGGATATGATCGAATAAATGGCGGCGTATTGCAGCGGTTATTTTTATTCCGGTAACATCGAAGGTGTATTCTTTGACATACTGGAAAATACAGCGTCCGGTCCCAATCCCTAAAATCCCGGCAAGCAGATATTTCAATTTGTAAAGTTCTTTGCCGATAATGACTTCATCAATAATCCTCTTTGTAAGCTGGGGGGATAATAAATCTAAGGATACGCTGACCGCTATGGAAAAAACAGCAAACAGATAAGGGGTTTTGTATTCATATAAATAATCGGACAATTTTTTCGGTTTCATATAGTTAGATCCTCCTATATTCCTGCTACACAAAAAGCCGCGGTCCATAACAACAGAACCGCGGCAATTATCCAAAAATAAACAATGGCTGACAATAGAAAAACTTCAAGACATATCGGGCCATCCGGAGGCAATTCCTTGTATGGAATAATGCAGTTTAAAAATATCATGAAATTTCAAATTATTCTTAATCATTGTTTTGCCTCCTTCCCTCTACGGATATCAATGAATAAAACGTAGTCATAGAATACGCTTTATTTGGTGAAATGTCAACAGAAACCCCAATTTATTTACGGTAAGTTAAATTCTTTTTTGATATAAGCGTTCTAAAGCCTGTATCATCTGATAAAGCCCCATGGCAATGATGCAGAGGATGATGATGGATGTAATTACCATGTTAAGCTGGAAGAGATGGGCAGCGGAAATGATAAAAAGGAACGCCATATAGGGATGAATGGAAAAGGCCGCAGGGAATCTTTTTTTTAAGATTGTTGCGCCTGGATATTATGAAGGAAGGCATTGATACGGTACGGTTTTTGTGATAAAATGGCAAAAGAAAAACAGGATAAAAAAACATGGGAGGGTATGTTTTTTTATATGAAGGAGGAACCAGATGGGCAATCGCTTAGTATGGCAGGAGAGATTTAATATAGGCGTAAATTTTATTGATGAAGAGCATAAGAAGCTTTTCAGTATTTTAAACAGATTATTTGAGCAGAGTAAGCAGGAAGAAAAGGGGCAGTGGGTTTGCCAGGAGGGGATTAAATATTTTAAGGATCATGCAATGAAACATTTTACGGAAGAAGAAGCTTATATGGCATCTATCCGTTATGCCGGATTTGAAACCCATAGGCGCCTTCATGACAACTTCCGCAAAAAAACTTTGCCTGCCCTTGAAAGAGAACTGGAGCGGACAGCATATTCCCCGGAAGCTATTGATCATTTTCTGGGCGTCTGCGCTGGTTGGCTGGCTGGGCATACGACGACGGAAGACCGCGCAATTACGGGAAGCGTCATAAGCAAGTGGGATGACCTTTTGCCGGAAGAAGAACAGGCTGCCATGGGGCAGACGATTATCCAGCTTTTGCAAGATATGTTCTTGCTGAACCCAAAGATAGTAAGCGAATGTTATGGAGGGGAAAGATTTGGGAAAGGAATCTATTACCGGCTGGTTTATGCAACTCAGCAAGGGAAAAAGTGGGAGATTCTTTTGGTATTTGAACAGAAACTCATTGTCCATACAGTTGGCGGTATGATAGAGACAAAGTCTGATGCGGTAGACGTTACTTTGATGAATGCTGCCAGGTATATGGCCCAGCAGTTTGTAAACCGTGTCAGGGAATTTTTTCCGTCAGCAGATATGCATGAACTGAAAGAAGAAAATTTATTGACTTATGAGCAGTTTGAAAAAATATTTGGAGAACAGAACCCGCAAATCAGCCTTTTGTTTGATACTGGCAAGGGATACTTTGCTTATTGCGTGATTGCCCCTCATCTAAGGCAAAATGGGAACGTAGCTTCCATTAATGCGGACAATGCAATGTCGGAAATTAAGAAATATCTTAACAAAAATGAGGAAGAGAGAAGGAAGAAAATATTGGTAGTGGATGATTCCGATATTGCGCTGCAGGCGATGAAGGGCCTGCTGGAACAAGATTATACAGTGGATCTGGCAAAATCCGGGCTGGCTGCGATACGGTGTATTTCTTTAAACAGGCCTGATTTAATATTACTTGATTATGACATGCCAGTTTGTGATGGAAGCCAAGTGCTGGAAATGATCCGTGCGGAGGAAAACTTTTCCGATATTCCGGTGATTTTCCTGACAGGAAGGGTTGATAAAAAGAGTGTCCAAAAGGTAATTCCGTTAAAGCCTTTAGGGTTTTTGCTAAAAACTTTAGGGCCTGGGGAAATTAAAAAAAGTGTGGATAATTATTTGAGGACATTAGATTGAGAAAAGGGAATAAAACTGAATTTTATATAGGTATAACAGTAAAAGAAGCTGTCAGAATCCGTTCTGGCAGCTTTGCTTATTTTATTGGTCAAGGGATTGGGCTAAAACTTTTATTTAAGAAGATTTATTTGAAATTTCCCGTAAAAATGCTTAATCAGGCAAGGCAGGGCATAGGATAAAGAAAAAAGGATTATATGTATAAGAAAGAGGCAGAAGGAGAAAAAATTACAAAAGAAGAGAAACAGGTTATAGAACAGATATCACATATTTTGGTAAGTGAAAAATACATTACTGCAAAAGAACAGTTCCGTATCTTGGAATTATTAAGGGGGGAAAAATAAGTGGAGTAGAATAACGGGAAAGGGGAAGATGACTTGGAGAAACTGCGTGCAGTAACTTATAACCGGTGCAGTACGGAGGAAGAGCCACAGAAGGATGCCCTGCTCCATCAGATAAAGGAGGCGAAGGACTGTATTTCAGAACAGGGATGGCAGTTAGTGGATGCTTATGTGGAAGCCAAAAGCGGAACGACAGTGAAGGGCAGGACAGAATATAACCGTCTTTATCAAGATTTAGAACGGGATACATTTGATATTATTGTGATTAAAAGCCAAGACAGGCTGATGCGGAATACAAAAGACTGGTATCTGTTTCTGGATCGGATGCAGAAGAACGGAAAACAGTTATATATGTATTTGGACCATAAGTTCTATTCACCGGATGATGCGCTTGTTACAGGGATTAAAGCGATCCTGGCGGAAGAATATAGCCGGGAATTAAGCAAGAAAATCAATCATGCGCATAAAAACCGGCAAAAGGAGGGGAAGCATTTTGTATTCACCAATCAGACTTATGGGTATCAAAAGCTTCCGGATAAAAGCATAGCGGTCAACGGACAGGAGGCGGAAATGATAAGAATGCTTTTTGAACTGTCCGCAAATGGGTATGGGACACATTGCTGTGCGGAGATACTTTACCAAAATGGGTACCGTAACCGGAAAGGGAAAATGATTCATCCATCCAGTATCCGGAATATCATAAGGAACCCGATCTATAAGGGGACGATTGTCCAAAACAGGAGCCATTATGATTTTGAAAGAAAACAAGTTGTCAAAAATCCTGAACAGGAATGGGTTATCCATGAGAAGGCATTGCCTGCCATTGTGGACAGCAACTTGTTTGAAAAAGCAAACAAGAGGATGGATGCCAGACGGCAGGGGAAACAGGGAACGGAGGGGAAACAGGGAGGAAATCCAGGGAAATATGATTTTTCCGGTAAAATTGTCTGTGGTTTGTGCGGAAGCCCTTTTTACAGAGTTTCCCGGAAAAAAGGGGATGGCAGGATAACGGAATGGAAATGCAGCAATTATTTGAGGAATGGAAGAAAAAAGGAAATGCTATGCAAGGATAAAGTGAGAAAGGTAAAAAACAAGGACCAGGGATGTGATAATGTACATTTGGATGAAAATAAGATTTACGCGGCATTAGAAAGGGTTTGCCAGGAAAATGGGAAGGGACTAAAAACATACAAGGACGTGTTGTTGAATAAAACGTTAATGATAATAAAAGATGCTTTGGAGCAAGAGGGTGGCAGGAAAGGTGAGCGGGAACTGGAAGGGGCTTTGGCAAGGATCATGGTGCAAAAAGATTTGCTTTTGGAAAAACTTCTGGAAGGTACGATTTCAGATTCTGATTTTAAACGGAAGAACCGGCAGATGGAGTGTAAGGCGGAACAAATTCATGCCCGGATGGCACAGAAGGCTGATAGCATATTACGGGAGGAAACAATAGACAGCCGGATAGAAAAGATACGGGAAAAGCTGGAGGAAGGAATCATGAAAAAGGCGCAGATGGCAGATTTTGCCTGCGGTATCGGAAAAATAGAGGCATTTCCTGACTGCCTGAAAATACATCTTGTTTCTTTGGGCTGGATGGAGCGGGCAGGGAAAATCATGATTTCTACGGAAGGGGAGGGAGCGGATAGACGGGCCGTAATTGTGATTCCGCAGACATGCGGCGCTTTGCACCGGACGGCGGTGGAAGAAGAAAAAAGGGTAATTCTAAACAATATGAGGCAAAGGCCTGGCATTACGGCAAAAGAAATAGCAACGGAGACGGGGGTAAGCCTTCCTCTGGTACATAGAAGAATCCGGGATTTAAAAAAAGAAGAAAAAATCAGGTACGGTACGCCTGACGGAAAGAGGGGGTGGACGATAATAAGCGAAGGCAATGGTTAATTTTTTTTATCATTTCCGTCCAACGCTTAAAGACTTGTGAACCATAAATAATCAGGTATCCAAGGCCTCTGCGCGCAGCGAGAAATTCCCCGATGACAACGCCTACAAGGGCAAGCCCGATATTTACTTTCATATTGCTTAAAATTGTGGGGATGGAGCCAGGGAATACGACTTTGAAAAAGGCATCTTTTTTTCCGCCGCCCAATGTGTAAATCAGCTTTATTTTTTCTTCGTCTACCTGACGGAACCCGGTATAAAGGTTGATGATGGAACCAAATACGGCAACAGAGATGCCGGCTACAATGATTGTGTTGATTCCTGTCCCGAGCCATACGATAAATAATGGGGCAAGGGCGGATTTTGGCAAACTGTTTAAGACAACTAAATAAGGTTCTAAAACTTCGGAACATTTATGGGAATACCATAAAAGAGTTGCGGCCAGCATACCAATAATAAGAACCAGAAGAAAACTGGCTACAGTCTCCAGCAGGGTGACGCCGGTATTGGTAAAAAATGTCCCGTCTTTTATCATATCGGAAAAGCATATAGCAACCCGGCTTGGGCTGCTGAAAAAGAAAGGGTCGATATAACCTGCTTGGGCAGAAAATTCCCAAATCAGGAGAAAAAAGGCAAGAACAAGAAAACGGGCAAGAGTAACCATGCGGTGATGCTTCAAGCGGGAACGTTCATATTTTTCCTGGTTACTCAGCGTCCGGCTGGATGATTTTAGCGGTTTGGATATGGTCTTCATCAGAAATCTCCTTCCATAATTGATTAAAGTATCCTTGATATTCCGGCGCATTCCGGGAGGCGAGGGGAGAATGGCCGGATATCGTAAGGCGGATGGGGATGTCACATTTTATTGTGGCAGGACGTTTGCTGAGTACGAGAATCCGGTCGGCCAGGCTGATGGCCTCTGACAGATCGTGGGTAACCAGAATGGCTGTTTTTTTGGCGGAACGGATGATGCCACAAATATCGGAAGAAACAGAAAGCCTTGTCTGATAATCCAAAGCGCTAAAAGGTTCATCCAGCAATAAGATTTCTGGGTCAAGAGCCAGTGTCCGTATGAGCGCTGCCCGTTGCTTCATGCCCCCGGAAAGTTCACCGGGTTTTTTGTCTTTGAACTTGTCAAGTCCATAATCTTTGAGCAGCTCCATCACACGTTGCTTTTTCCCCTCGGTAAGCTGGCGGTTAATTTCTAAGCCGAGAATCACATTGCGGTAGATTGTGCGCCATTCAAAAAGATGGTCGTGCTGAAGCATATATCCAATCCGGGGACAGCCTCCGGCCATGGGATGTTTATCGCTTTCTTCTCCTTGCGGAACGGGAAAACAGATTTCCCCGCTTTCCGGCAGGAGAAGCCCTGAAATAATAGACAGCAATGTGGACTTGCCGCATCCGGAAGGGCCAACGATTGCCAGGAATTCCCCTTTTTTCACTTGGAAGGATATATGGGATAAGGCATCGGTTTCGCCTTCTAAGCTGTGGTAGGAATAGCAGATATCATGCAGTTCCAAGATCGGGTTAGTCATAAGATTCCTCCAATGTCATATATGCTTATTATATGAAAAGAAGAAAAATGTTGTGAATTGTAAAATCTTCATAGGCAAACATGCTTTTGCGGACTTGCATGGAAGGCTTTTTTTACAAGGCAGGAAAAGATTGAAAAAGCAAAAAAAGTGTGGTAGTATCAAATATCAGATTGAAACAATTTGGAGGAAAATGCCATGGCACAGCTTTGGGGCGGACGATTTACAAAAGAGACGGATGCGCTTGTTTACCGTTTTAACGCATCCATTTCTTTTGACAAAAAACTTTTTGAAGAAGATATTGAAGGCAGCATTGCCCATGTGGTAATGCTGGAAAAGCAAGGTATTTTGCCGGAAGAAGAGAAAAATGCGATTGTAAAAGGACTTACGGGGATCCGTGAGGATGTGAAGGGCGGAAAGCTGGAGATCACAGACGGGTATGAGGATATCCATAGCTTTGTGGAAGCCAATCTGATAGAAAGAATTGGAGATGCCGGCAAGAAGCTTCATACGGGGCGGAGCCGTAACGACCAGGTGGCTCTGGATATGAAGCTATATATAAGGAAAGAAATCATCCATGTGGCAGAAGAATTGGAAGAACTGCTTTTGACCTTGATTGCGGTGATGGAAGAGAACGTGGATACTTACATGCCGGGATTTACTCATCTGCAAAAAGCCCAGCCCATTACATTGGCTCATCATATGGGGGCATATTTTGAAATGTTCCGCAGGGACAGTTTAAGAATGAAGGACATTTATGGGCGGATGAATTACTGCCCTCTGGGATCCGGGGCTTTAGCAGGGACTACATATCCGTTGGACAGAGGATATACGGCTTCTTTGCTTGGGTTTGAAGGGCCGACCTTAAACAGCATGGATTCTGTGGCAGACAGGGATTACATCATTGAACTGTTGTCTGCGCTGTCTACAGTAATGATGCACTTGAGCCGTTTTTGTGAAGAAATCATTTTATGGAATTCCAACGAATACCATTTTGTGGAGATTGACGATGCTTATTCGACAGGAAGCAGCATAATGCCCCAGAAAAAAAATCCGGATATTGCCGAGTTGATCCGCGGGAAAACCGGAAGGGTTTATGGGGCCTTAACCGCAATCCTTACTACAATGAAAGGGATTCCTTTGGCTTATAATAAGGATATGCAGGAAGATAAAGAACTGACTTTTGACGCCATTGATACAGTGAAAGGGTGTCTTTCCCTGTTTACCGGTATGCTGAAGACAATGAAATTCCATAAAGAGGCAATGGCAAAAAGCGCCATGAACGGTTTTACCAATGCAACGGATGCGGCAGATTATCTGGTAGGGAAAGGAGTGCCTTTTAGGGATGCCCATGGCATTATAGGGCGGCTTGTGCTTTACTGCATTGAAAAAGGCGCTTGCATTGACTCTCTGACGATTCATGAGCTAAAGGCTATCAGCCCAATGTTTGAGGAAGACATTTATGATGCGGTGAGCCTGGAAACCTGTGTGGGCAAAAGACTGACTACCGGGGCGCCTGGCCAGGAGGCTATGAAGGAGGCGCTTGGCGCATATAAAGAATTTATGGACAAGAGCTGGTTAAAAGGCAAACATTTGAAATAGAACAAAAAGGTGAGAAACATATTGCGGAAAATAAATTTTCACGGCACACCGGGAATGGAGGATTATGATGAGTGAAAAATTAAAAGTAGGTATTTTAGGCGGAACAGGTATGGTTGGGCAGAGATTCATTTCTTTGTTGGAAAACCACCCTTGGTTTGAAGTGACGACGATTGCGGCAAGCCCCCGTTCGGCAGGGAAAACTTATGCTGAGGCGGCAGGCGGGAGATGGAAAATGACAACTCCTATGCCGGAAGCGATAAAAGACCTTGTGGTAATGAATGTAAATGAAGTGGAAAAGGTAGCCGCAGACGTGGATTTTGTGTTTAGCGCTGTGGATATGACAAAAGAAGAGATAAAGAAAATAGAAGAGGAATATGCAAAAACGGAAACCCCTGTTGTTTCCAACAACAGTGCGCACCGCTGGACGGAAGATGTGCCGATGGTAGTGCCGGAGATCAATCCGGAACATATGAAGGTTATCGAATTCCAGAAAAAGAGATTAGGCACGCAAAGAGGGTTTGTAGCTGTAAAGCCTAATTGCTCCATCCAAAGTTATGCGCCGGTTCTTACCGCATGGAAAGAATTTGAGCCTTATGAAGTGGTAGCTACTACTTATCAGGCAATTTCCGGGGCTGGAAAGACTTTTCAGGACTGGCCGGAAATGGAAGGGAATATCATACCCTATATCGGCGGGGAAGAGGAAAAAAGCGAGAAGGAGCCTTTGAGAATCTGGGGCGAAATAAAAGACGGGGTAATTGTTCCTGCGGTTTCTCCGGTGATTACTTGCCAATGCATCCGTGTGCCGGTCTTAAACGGCCATACGGCTGCTGTCTTTGTCAAGCTGAAAAAGAAGGCGTCAAAAGAACAGTTGATTGATAAGCTTCTGCAATTTAGGGGGGTTCCCCAGGAATTAGCCCTTCCTAGCGCACCGAAACAGTTTATCCAGTATTTGGAGGAAGATAACCGCCCGCAGGTGAGCCTGGATGTAGACTACGAAAACGGCATGGGCATCAGCGTGGGACGTTTAAGAGAGGATGCGGTTTATGACTGGAAGTTTGTCGGGTTATCCCATAATACGGTGCGTGGCGCTGCCGGAGGGGCAGTGCTTTGTGCGGAATTGCTGAAAGCACAGGGATATATTACAAAGAAAAAATAAAAGAATTATTACGGAGTCCATTGTTTATATGGTAAAAAGTCTGGGATGTGAAACTGTGGCTGGGGACGTGGAAACAAGAGAGCAGTTTGAATATTTGAAGTCGGTTGATGGCGATAATATTCAAGGATACTTTCCGGGCAAGCCGATACCGTCCGGTGAAGTGGGAAAACTGCTGCAGAAAACAGTGGGCTAAAATGGATGATAAACAAAGATATGGAAAAAAATTTATATATAGCAGAAAAACCCAGTGTAGCAAGGGAATTTGCAAAAGCCCTGAAATTAAATATGAGCAGTAAAGACGGTTATATGGAATCCCAGGAGGCAATTGTCACTTGGTGCGTAGGGCATCTGATTACAATGAGCTATCCGGAAGTATATGATGAAAAGTATAAACGCTGGTCTTTGGCAGCGCTGCCTTTTATTCCGCTGGAATTCAAATATGAAGTGATTGAAAATGTGAAAAAACAGTTTGGGATTGTGAGCGGGCTGCTGAACCGGCCGGATGTGGGTACGATTTATGTCTGTACGGATTCCGGAAGGGAAGGGGAATATATTTACCGCCTGGTAGAACAGCAGGCGGGAGTCAAAGGGAAACAGCGTAAAAGAGTATGGATTGATTCCCAGACAGAAGAAGAAATATTAAGAGGGATAAGGGAAGCAAAGGATTTGACGGAATATGACAATCTTAGTTCTGCGGCTTATTTAAGGGCGAAGGAAGATTATCTTATGGGGATTAATTTTTCCCGCGTGCTGACTTTAAAATACGGCAATTCCATCAAATCTTATCTGAAGACGGACAGGGCAGTGATTTCCGTGGGAAGGGTGATGACTTGTGTGCTTGGGATGGTGGTCCGCAGGGAAAGGGAAATCCGGGAATTTGTAAAAACATCCTTTTACCGTGTGATTGCTTCAGTATCTGCAGAAGGAAAAGATTTTGAATGCGAATGGAAAGCGGCGGAGGGTACAGAATATTATGCTTCGCCGTTATTATATAAGGAGAATGGGTTCAAGGAAAAAGCTCCGGCCGAAGAACTGATTGCTCATTTACTGGAGGGGTCTCCGGTTCCTGAAGTGGAAGCGGCAGAAAAGAAAAAAGAGACAAAAAATCCGCCGCTTTTGTATAATCTTGCAGAACTGCAAAATGACTGTTCCAAATATTTTAAAATTAGCCCGGATGAAACTCTCAGGATTGTGCAGGAGCTGTACGAAAAGAAAATGACGACTTATCCAAGAACTGATGCCAGGGTATTGTCCAGCGCTGTGGCCAAGGAAATTTATAAAAATATAAGCGGTTTAAGAAACTATGGGAAGATGTCAGCCTTTGCCAATGAAATTCTGGAAAATCAGGGATATAAGGGTATTGCAAAGACCAGGTATGTGAACGACAAGCAGATTACGGACCACTATGCGATTATCCCCACTGGACAGGGGCTTGGGAATCTCAAGAGCCTAAATGAGACGGCTGCGAAAGTGTATGAGATCATTGCCCGCAGATTTTTATGTATCTTTTATCCGGCGGCTGTTTACCGGAAAATATCCCTTAAGATCAATATAAAAAAAGAAAAATTTACTGCTAACTTTAAAGTGTTAGAAGAAGAGGGGTATCTGAAAGCGGCGGAGTTTTCTTTTGGCAAAAAGAAAGGAAAAGGGGAAAAAGAGAACGGGGAAAGCGGCGCAGCAGATATGAAAGATCCGGCTTTTGTCACTATGATACAGCGTCTGAAAAAGGGTTCCAAACTGGAACTGAAAGGGATGGAACTAAGGGAAGGGGAAACCTCTCCGCCCAAGCGGTATAATTCAGGAACAATGATTTTGACAATGGAAAATGCCGGGCAGTTTATTGAGGATGAAGAACTGCGCACACAGATAAAAGGAAGCGGTATCGGCACATCTGCCACAAGGGCTGAAATCTTAAAAAAGCTGGTAAATATCCAATATCTTGCATTAAATAAAAAGACACAGATGATTACTCCTACTCTGATGGGCGAAATGGTCTACGACGTAGTGGCGGATTCCATTAAGCCGTTGCTGGATCCTGCTTTAACGGCTAGCTGGGAAAAAGGGCTGACGCTGGTGGCAGAGGGGAATATTACGGAAGCAGAATATATGGCAAAACTGGACGATTTTATAAGCAGACGGACAAATATTGTAAAACAACTCGGAAATCAAGGTTTTTTATTCCGGCAGTTTGACAATGCCGCGAAAAATTACCGGAAATAGAAAAGGAAAAGCGCAAAAACGGCTTGGAAAAGAGGAAAAAATGGAACAATGGAAAGTGAAAAATTTGTATACGCTGCAAGAAACAATCGCATCTGCTCTGCTGGAGGGAAAGGAATACCCTTGGGAGGCTCTTACGGAAATAAAAGATTTTATTTTGGAACTGGGAAAAAGCCTTCCGGAAGACAGATTTGAAAAGAGAGGGGAGAATATCTGGGTGGCGAAATCGGCAGAAGTGTTCCCAAGCGCTTATATTGGCGGTCCGGCAATTATTGACGAAGAGGCGCAAGTACGGCACTGTGCTTTTATCCGGGGGAGCGCAATTGTGGGAAAAGGGGCGGTAGTAGGCAACTCTACCGAACTGAAAAATGTAATCTTATTCAATAAAGTCCAGGTTCCGCATTATAATTATGTAGGAGACAGTATTTTAGGGTATAAGGCACATATGGGCGCGGGTTCCATTACTTCCAACGTAAAAAGCGATAAGTCTTTGGTTGCGGTAAAAGACGGGGAAGAAAGCATGGGAACAGGGCTTAAGAAGTTTGGCGCAATGCTGGGGGATTGTGTGGAGATAGGCTGCAATTCCGTATTAAACCCGGGGACTGTCATAGGGAGAGGGGCAAGCGTATACCCGACTTCTTCCGTAAGGGGATACGTGCCGGAAAACGGTATCTATAAGCATGAAGGGGAAATTGCACGGAGAAGGCCATGATAAAAGATAAGAAGCGCTGATTTTGGGCTGTTCTGTCTGCGGCAAAAAATATTATATAATTTGAAAATATACTGGATTTTTTGTGGAAAGTGTGCGAAAATTAAGGAAGCAGATAAGCCTTGCGGCAGTCGCTGAATATCCGCGCAAGCGCGTCTACCTGGCTCGTTGCCCGCGGGAATAAAATTCAAAAGTTACATATCGAAAGGAGTTTTCACATGATTTATTCGAAGGAAGTTGAAGAAATGTGTACAGTAGCACAGGGCGTAAATCACGGCTGTGCGCCTATCCCGGAAGAAGCAAATTGGGTAAAGGTGAAAGAAGTAAAAGATATTTCCGGTTTAACACATGGCGTAGGCTGGTGCGCTCCTCAGCAGGGGGCTTGCAAGCTCACATTGAATGTAAAGGAAGGCATCATCCAGGAAGCATTGGTTGAGACAATCGGATGCTCCGGTATGACACATTCTGCAGCTATGGCAGCGGAAATTTTGCCTGGAAGAACAGTTATGGAAGCATTGAATACAGACCTTGTATGTGATGCAATCAATACTGCAATGAGAGAATTATTCTTACAGATTGTATACGGAAGAAGCCAGAGCGCATTCTCTGAAGACGGACTTCCTGTAGGCGCAGGCCTGGAAGACTTAGGAAAAGGGCTTAGAAGCCAGGTTGGTACAATGTACGGTACTTTAAAGAAAGGTCCCCGTTATCTTGAAATGGCTGAAGGATACGTAACAGGCATTGCATTGGATGCAGACGATCAGATTATCGGTTACCAGTTCGTAAGCCTCGGCAAAATGACAGATTTCATCAAAAAGGGCGATGACCCGAATACGGCATGGGAAAAAGCAAAAGGCCAATATGGCCGTGTGGCGGATGCTGTTAAGATTATCGATCCGAGAGAAGAATAAGGAGGACTTAAAAAATGGCATTATTTGAATCATATGAAAGAAGAATTGATAAAATTAATTCCGTATTAAACAGCTACGGAATCTCTTCTATCGAAGAAGCTGAAAAAATAACAAAAGATGCTGGGCTTAATGTTTATGACCAGATTAAGGGTATCCAGCCTATCTGTTTTGAAAACGCTTGCTGGGCTTATATTGTAGGTGCGGCGATTGCGATAAAGAAAGACTGCAGGAAAGCAGCAGACGCTGCGGCTGCAATCGGCGAAGGCCTTCAGGCATTCTGTATCCCTGGTTCCGTTGCTGATACACGTAAAGTAGGCCTTGGACACGGCAATCTTGGAAAGATGCTTTTGGAAGAGGAAACGGAGTGCTTCTGTTTCCTGGCAGGGCATGAATCTTTCGCAGCAGCAGAGGGAGCTATCGGTATTGCTGAAAAAGCGAATAAAGTACGCCAGAAACCCTTAAGGGTTATTTTGAACGGCCTTGGAAAAGACGCTGCCCAAGTAATTTCCAGAATCAACGGATTTACATTTGTTGAGACAGAATACGATCCTTACACGAATACAGTAAAAGAAGCTTATAGGAAATCTTATTCCGAAGGGCTCCGTGCAAAAGTAAACTGCTATGGGGCTAACGATGTATGTGAAGGCGTTGCTATTATGCATAAAGAGGGCGTTGACGTTTCCATTACCGGTAACTCAACCAACCCGACAAGGTTCCAGCATCCTGTTGCAGGCACATATAAGAAAGAGTGTATCGAACAGGGCAAGAAATATTTCTCTGTTGCTTCCGGCGGCGGTACAGGGCGTACCCTTCACCCGGATAATATGGCAGCAGGCCCTGCTTCCTACGGTATGACAGATACTATGGGACGTATGCATTCGGATGCACAGTTTGCAGGATCTTCTTCCGTACCGGCTCATGTTGAAATGATGGGTCTTATCGGGGCAGGAAATAACCCGATGGTTGGTATGACGGTTGCAGTTGCTGTTTCCATCGAAGAAGCCGCTAAGGAAGGCAAGTTCTAAATAATAGTGTTGAATCAAGGGCTATCGTTGACGTGGATTGTCGGCGATAGCCTTGAATTACGAATGAGCAAATTGTTTCTGAGATTAGGAACGGTTATTCTGTAACGGATTATATGCAATTACTGTATGAAAGCAATCTGCCATTGATTAAGAAA
>CAJTKK010000002.1:232610-384938 GCA_910576535.1 uncultured Lachnospiraceae bacterium
CGAAATACTGGATAAGGCAGTCAGTACAGCGGTATCTTGAAAAATGCGGCTCTACGGTGCGGATACCGAGCCACACAAGGCAGAAGATAGCACGTTACAAGAAAACCGTATAGGAGTTGGAGCATGATTCAGGCAGAGTGCCAACAGATAATGAAATAGCTGATAAAATGCGTGTATTTGTAGGACTGTTTCCGGTGATGGAAGGCCCGCCGACCCGCAAAACGAGTCAGGCGGCGCAGATTTTTGACTTGTGCAAAGGTGGCAAGTATAGTAAAATAATCTTCGAGATTTCAAGAGGATAAAGGTGTACCACCCGACACTGTCGGCGCAGTGCCGGGCAAGGCTGGTATCATATCTACCACACAATACAGACAAAGTCTGCGATACACGCAAAAGTAATTATACCCCACAGAAGGTAAAATTACAATAATTTTGTTCGTGTCTGAGCAGGCGG
This sequence comes from uncultured Lachnospiraceae bacterium, assembly GCA_910576535.1. Taxonomy (GTDB): domain Bacteria; phylum Bacillota; class Clostridia; order Lachnospirales; family Lachnospiraceae; genus Kineothrix. The sequence continues at coordinate 233,065 of CAJTKK010000002.1, forward strand.
AGTTTAAGCCTTAAGATGATATATTGAGGTGTAGGAGTGTGGACGCATACTGCTGCACCTCTCTTGATTTCTCATTTAGATGCGTTAGTGGCAGAGAAATCCGCCGCTAGGGCATTCGGTGTGGGAAGTCGGAGTTTGAAAGGACTGCGATTAGTTGTTGTACTTTTCACGGTTCTTTTTCTTGCTTTGAAGAAATCTTTAAGGAAAAATACAGATATATGAAAGGATGGAAAGAAGATGAAGAAAAAATTGATTTATGGTCTGGCGTTTATTTATTTGGGCACATTGTTGACGGGATGCCATATGAAGCATGAGTGGGTGGAAGCAACCTGTACGGAGCCGAGAACCTGCAGTGCAGGAGGCGAGACGGAAGGTGAGGCTCTTGGGCATACATGGGTGGAGGCAGCTTGTACGGAGCCAAAGACCTGCAGTGTATGTGGTGAGACGGAAGGGGAGGCCCTTGGGCATGAATGGCAGGAAGCGACTTACGAATCCCCGAAGACCTGCTCGGTATGCAGTCTGACAGAGGGGGAGCCATTGCCTCAGCCTTATGCGGAGGCTAACTGTCTGGAGTTTTTTAAAGATATTTCTTTTATCACCAAAGGGGTACGCTATAATAGGGATATGCCAGAAGAATATGAGATTATAGACGCTGAGGTGGAAATTACTGATATAACGGTTGAGGATGCGGAAGGCGGGGAAGAACAGATTATTACGATAACATATACAGTGAAGGGCAGAGTCTCGCGTGATCGACTTGAAATAACACTGCCGCATTTTAGGTTGTGGGATATCTATACAGGGCAAATAGTGCCAACCGCTTCTATACGTGATGACGGACAAATATCAGGCGACATTACACTGGAGTGGGATGGTGTGGCTTATTCCATAGAACATGAAAAATATAGCCAATGGGAACAGTATGATTGGGAGGGAAATATCGATGATCGCACCTGCATAATGGAGGACGCTGTAGTTGAGATTGTTACAGTGCCGAAAGATTATGATGGTTTAGCGCTCAGTATGGATTCTGATGATGCGTATCATATCTTTAACGATGAAAATTTTGAAGGAGCTGACGAAGAAGCCACAATCGAGTATATTTTGGATATATTTGGAGAAGGCGATTATTTGATAATGGTCAAGGATGCCTATGAAATACTTTCACCCTCAGATGGGACAGAATCTGAGGATAGTACAGATGTTGCTGCTGAATCTTTGGAAAAGAAAGACTCATATCAGTTTGATAATGCGCAGTTGAATTCGATTAATGATGTTGTAAAGAATGGTGAGGCTAAGTTTAAGGAGAACAGAGTTCCTGTTCAGCCAGGGGAGAAAATTGGCGATATCTTGATAGAGGGGTATGATTCTTCCATTTATTCAGCTTTTGACTTGCAGGTGATGCTTGAGCAGCATTATGGCAAGGAGCTTGATATTAATTCATGCAGTTTCCTGGCAGAATGGTGCAAAGGGACAGTTGAAGAAGTTGATTTTAAGGTACCAGAAGACAGCATACAGTTCCAGACAGAGGCTGCGGCAATGCTTAAAGAACTCGGCATCTTCACGGATGATATCATTACAAGCATGGGTGTATCGATGGATGAGTGCAACAGCTTTATAGCATTGTTAAAGGCAGAGTAGCGGTATGGTTCGGAAATCGACAGTGGAGGGTTATTCCAAATGAAGATACCAGAATCAGAAATGAAAATGAGTTAAGGAGATGTTGGAGAATGTGCTATCTGGTTGCTAAGAAGTTTAATGATGTAGGGTGTCTTGCGCTTCAGATGACGCACGGCCAGCATTTAGCGGATTTTAAAGAAAAGCTGATGCGGGCTGTGGGTATGATACTATACAGCTTGTGACAATAAGCCGTCCTTCTGCATATGGGGAATATGAGCCTTACCGTTTTGTAGAGACAGAGCAGGAGTTTGAAGATGCGGTGAAAAATATGTGAAGAAATTTATAAATGATTCAGACAGAATGGGCAGGAAAGCAAGTCGGCGTAAGACTTGCTTTTTCTGTGTCTCAGAGTTAAGATGCATATATAAAAGGGCAGACATTATATTGTGTCTGGCATGTTTTGATTGCCTTTTTAATGATATGTTTTGGTTTGCTTTAGGGTTTTATGGGCAAGACCCGTGCAAGACACATTCTTGCAGACCTGTGTTTGAGCGATGCGTTAATTGACTTGTTAAAAAACAGGCAGATGGATACGCAATGTCATTAAGTTAGCGCCTCTGCCCAGCCGCGAGGGAAATAAAATGCTTAAGAAGCCCCTTAAAAAGCGTCGGCGCTTGGTGAGGTAGTTTACGAACCTAGCGCCGCTACGCTTTTTTTGGAGCGGGAGCGTGGCGACGGAGCATTTTATTTCCCTCACGGTGTCCGCCGTCATTAACTAAATGATATTGGATGGATACGGTCTTGTTCTGTGAGTTGGCTATGTATAGGGATTTGGTGGAGCTGCTGGCGGGTATTTCAGACGCTTTAAGGGAAGCTAAAAACTTGTGCGGAATAGCACATTTAAGAGGAGGTGCAGTTCCTTGGCAATTGACCCAATTAGTTTTTAAAATAAGATTGGTTCTTTCGTTGTGAAGGCAAGACCATATGGCATTACTTATACTCCGGTACCAGTATATAAGTGGATATTTTTTATGTAACAGATACAGAGGGTAAGTGTGCAATTAATAGACAAAAAACGACAGTTCATATCCAATTGAATGTATGGACTGTCGTTTTATGTTATATTTTATCTAAATGGAAAAGAAGAAATTCCAAAGTTTTTAAAAGCAATTCTTGTTTACGTTGTGGGAATTTCTTAACAATAGTTTTTACTTTTTAGAGGCTGTAATGGCATCAGTCATAATGAAAATATCGCAAAAATATTTTGAAGTGCAATATCCAGTGAGGGAGCGATTGTACAGATACATGCAACAGATAGATTCAGAAGATTTATTTTCAGTTCGGCTAACATAGCTGGGTGGCGCGTGAATTATATTTGCCGGTTTATTTTGTGTAAATCCTTTTGATTCGCGAATGGATTTGATTCGTTTTCTGGTAGTCATAACATATCTGCACCTCTGGTATTTCTATTTTAGCAATGGATGCAGGAAATGGATATTTACCAATATGCATCTTGTTTACAAATAGTAACCAGCATTGTACTATAAATTTGAAAGGAGGTATAGTGCAATGGTATATAATCAAGTGGAAATAAAAGCAATCCAACTGAGTCTGGGAAATTTGGAAAGCAAAGGGATTCCGGTGAAGGAGGTACTGATACAAAGTATCAACTGGCTGTATGAAAAATATAAGATTACAACTGATATTCGATATATATATAAAGCAATCTGGCATATATTCGCATATTTGGAATTGGGGTTTTTATATGAGGATGAAAAGGCCATATTCCTGGAAATAGCAAAATGTGTACAGAAAGATCCAGAAGAAATTTTTGCCGATTATATAGGTAAATATAGAGTAGTTCCATTGAAGAAATCTGCGATAAGGAAGTTGCTGGGGCGTTGGAATCCGAAGCTGCATTCAATGAAGATAGAGGACGCAGTGAATGATATTATAGAAAAAGTCACACAAAAAGAATTGGGAGAGTTTCTCTATCATTCAGGGAAGGTAATTGTGGAGAATGACAAAGATGGTTTGTGGGAACATACATTTTGGCTTTTTGTAAAAGAAAATGAGATTTTATTTTATGACGTCAATAAAAATCAATGTTATACGCTTAAGTGAGGGGAAAATATGACAGAGATTGCAATTCTTGATGATGATAAAAGTATTTGTGAAAAAGTACGGCAATGCGTATTGGCAGCAATACCAGAAGGGTGCCATGTCCATGCAGAAATATGTGCAACGCCATCTGAATTTTGGAAATATATGGAAGAGAAGATAGTGGATATTTTGATTACTGATATTGAGATGCCGGAAATGAACGGCATGGAGCTGGGAACGAAAATTCGGGAAAAGTATGAGAAAATGTATTTGATTTTCCTTACTGCTTATCCTGAATATGCATACGAAAGTTATCGTATAAGCGCCTATCAATATATAGACAAATCTGACATGGAAGAAAGGCTTCCTGGTTTGATAGAAACTCTGGCGCTTAGACTGGAAAAGGAAAAGGCACAGTTTCTCTGGATTGGTACAGGAGAGTGGAAACAAAAGGTATATTATACAGATATTATTTATCTGTATAAGGCTAAGGGAGAAAAATATGTGGAATATGTGACAGAAAAGGAAATCTATCGAGAACGTATGAATATCAAAGATATTGAGAAGGAAGTGTTAGAACATGGATTTCTGATGATAGAGAGAGGATATATTGCAAATATAAAACATATCGCAGGAATAGGGAAAACAACAATTCGGATGGATAACGGAGAAGAGCTGGCAGTTAGCAGAGCAAGACGGGCGAAAGTAAAAGAAGAACTGAATTATAGGTGGAGAGATTTGGAATGATAGATATTGTGTATAAAATTCTGCTGGCATTATTGTCCTGTTGGGAGATATGGCTATGTTATCGACTGTTATATGCGACAGTGTTGGAAAAGGAGAATTTGACAAAGTGGAATTATGCAATGATTTGTTTATCCGTACTAATATCCGGAATATGGTTGGGATGGAATCGCTCTACATTATTTTTTTCATTTCCCATGCCGTATACGATAATGATAATAGTAACGATATGTTCTTGGGTGATACAAAGAAGTCAATTGGTATTAAAGTTTGAAATTATAGGCAATTATTTTATCTTTGTCGCTGTTATGGATTATCTTCTGGCTTTTTTAAGCACAGTCTTATATGAAGAAGAATTTGGGGAAAAAGTATATTATTCTTCATCTTTGCTGCAGATAGGAATTTTCTTTTGTACTCGATTTTTTGTTATGATTATAATAGAGAACATAGGGGAGTGGAGGAAAGCGGGAGAAACGGATATTCGGGACTTACGGAAAGTTCTGATTATAGCTGTTTTTCTTGGCAGTATCGTATTATATGTATATCAGCATGGATTACAATTAATTGCAATAGGAAAGTCAGGATATCAAGGCGGCATATGGTTTCTGTCTTTGATATGTATTTTATTTATATTTGCAACTATTTTGGGCATATGTGTAAAGGGAAGGCTGATAAGGCAGGAAAATCTATATTTATATCAAAAGAAACAGATGATGCATTCTTATTATCAGGAGATTGTGAGTAATCAGGAGAGGAACCGGGAGTTAATACATGATATGAAAAATCATCTGTTGATATTGCAGGAATATCATGCACAAGGAAATTTACAAGGGATTGGAATGTATCTGGATGAACTCAGTGAAGAATTAAAGAGTGGAAAGACTGAGGTGTGGACAGGGAACCAAGTGACAGATATTGTCTTGAACCGGAAGAAGGGGATTGCGAAAGAGAAAAATATTCGGATGGATATAAAAACAGAGGCAGTAGATCAATGGATATTGTCAGATAGAGAAAGCTGTTCCTTGTTTGGAAATCTTCTGGATAATGCGATTGAGGCATGTGAGCAGATGGAAGAGAAGCGGTGGATTGAGGTTATTATACATTGTCAGCAATCTATACTATTTCTTGAAATATCAAATAGCATAAATGAAAAGCCTGTGATAGAGCAAGGACGATTTCTTACGCATAAGGAGGAAACAGGGAGTCATGGTTTGGGCTTAAAAAGCGTGAAACGAATTGTAGAAAGATATGACGGAGATATTGCATATCAGATAGGAAATAAAATGTTTTGCATAAAAATTACAATGTATGGAGTGGAAAAGTGACGGACAGTTCATGAATAGATAGAACAGGGGTGAGAGTATGGAATGAAAAGAAGGTATGACATACCGTTTATGTACTAAAAGTGACTATTGACAGTAGAGCGCTTGCTTTTGAAGAGTTTGATTCATAAAATGGAATCAGAGATTTTGAATAAAATATAGATAGAAGCTGCTTAATGGTTTTCTGACGGAAACGCCCAAGGGTTATGCTAGCATGAACGCCTCATTGACATTGGATTTATCTGTGGGTAAGAGTAATCAGGCAGAGCATCGGACGTTTTGCTTCGTTCAGCTTTAATTTGCAGAGTTTTGCAAATTACGGCGTCAAATAAAATGTTCTGCAACAGTAATCAAAAATCCGCAGCATCTTAATGTATTGAACCACGATATTAAAAGAAAGGAAACGTGTGAAAATTAACTTCCTAATTATCATACAAGGAATTATATGGGGAATGTGATAATCAAATGTTTTAAGACTCCAATGCAAAATTATTTTTATGATCGTTTTCAAAATTCTGTTATTGCAGTAAATGAAGATGAATATCATATTTTAAAAGAGATTGAAAAGACAAAAAAATTACCTGAAGATATAAGCAAGTTGAAAAAGTACATTGACTGCGGATTGCTGCAGGAGACAATCATTGAGAAAATAGAACACCCGGAAAGTCAAGATATAAAGCTTTTAACAGAACATTATATGGGAAATTTGATTTTGCAGGTTACACAGCAATGCAATATGAGGTGTGAATATTGTGTATATTCTGGAAACTATTACAATAGAAAACATGCTGCAAGCCGGTTGAATTTTGATAAAGCAAAGAAAGCGATAGATTTTTACCTGAAAAGAAGCGATAAAGCGGATAAATTGGTGATATCGTTTTATGGCGGGGAACCATTGCTTGAATTTGAGTTAATTCAACAATGTGTAGCGTATATTTTAATGAAAAAGGGAGACAAGCCAGTTGATTTCGTAATGACTACCAATGGAACACTTCTAACGGCAGAAGTCATCAGATTTTTGGTCAAACATGATTTCACATTAATGATTAGTTTGGACGGCGATAAGGAAAGCCATGATGCAAACAGAAAATTCAAGACGGGAGCAGGTACATTTGATTTTATTTTGAAAAATCTGAGAATGTTAAAAGAATATGATTACGATTATTACAAAAAAATTATGTTTAATTGTGTCATTAGCTATACTACTGATTTTGAAAGAATCTTTGAATTCTATTGTAAATCAGATTTATTTGAACCAAAATCAGTCAATTTTAATTATGTAAATTCTGTGGGATTGAAAGATCATAAATACTCTGAAATATCAAAGAAAAATGAAAGGTTTATCAAATTGGCCTATATTAAAATGGAATTATCATTATTGCAAAAGAGAAAATGGGACGGGCAGAGCCTGATGATGAGAAGGCAGTTACAAAATATTGAATTGTTATATGAACAACTGCACCGGCATACCATGGAAGCAAAAAGCACACATCATGGAGGTCCATGCATTCCTGGTGTCAGAAGATTATTTATGGAAACAAGTGGTAGATTTTTTCCTTGCGAAAGGGTATCAGAGGAAGATCAACAGATGAGCATAGGAACGCTGGACGAAGGTTTGGATTATGAGAAAATAGATTTTTTATTAAATCATGGAAAAATGATTAAAGAAAAGTGTTTATCTTGTTGGAATTTGAGAATATGCGCATTCTGTCTCGCTGAAATTCCGAAAGAAAACAGAGATTTGACAAAAAATATGTTATTAAAACAATGTGAGAAATCAAAGAATCAAACATGTACATTGCTATATGAATTGTGTATATTGAATGAGCTGGGGTACAGAGGAAATGATAATTTGCAAGTTCTGAAATAGGGAGGGTGTATGGAACGATTGCTAATATTTCCATTAAATGGAGATACAGAAATACTTGCCAATCATTTAAAATCTAGTAATGATTATCAGATTTTGGCAATATCAAGTTTTTATGAAGACGAAGATAGGCTTGCTTATTTATGCGAGAACACTGGAATTTACTGTAGTACAGACTTTATCCAATGCCTTGAAATGGTTGATGCAGTAGTATTTGCGGAAAATACAATGAACTACAGCTATGAGGGGTATAAAGAAAGAGTATATCACGCAATCAAAAACCAGAAAAAGATATATGCAAGTGAATTATTGTTGAAGAAATTAGAAATAGATGATAAAACGGCATTCATTAATCACTTGCAAGGAAATGAATTGGTAAATAGGAAGGACGATAGAGCTGATCAAGAAATAGACGTTCCTATTGTAGCGGTTATGGGAATGGGGGAAAATTGTGATAAGTTTAATCTGCAAGTGAAAATCAGAAAAATGATTGCAGAACAAGGATATAATGTTTTAGCAATTTGCTCTAATGCCCTTGGGAAATTTTTAGATATGGAATTATTACCAGGATTTATATTTTCTGAAAAACTATCATATCCTGAGAAAATAAAGGCTTTTAAGCGCTGGATATATGATTTGCAGGATGAAAAGAAGCCGGACATTATTGTAGTAGGATGCCCAGGCGGCATCTCCAAATTTGAGGCGTTTGAAACAAATTATTATGCGGAAATTCCATCCATTATATCCAATGCACTTAACATTGATACTGGAATGGTTATGTTATATGCCAATATGGAACAAAATGAAGAGACCACAAAATTGTTAGATGATTATCTTTTGGCAAAATACAATGTAGAAGCTGACAGTTACTGTATTTCTACACAGTTTTTTAAAACTGATTATGAATGGAAAAAAATTAGATATTATAAAATTCTCAAACGGGATGAAGAGTACAGAAAAAATAAGGAGAGCTGTGGCTGCAGGATATCATATATTGAAAATGATAAGGAGATAGAAAACCAAGTGGAAAACATGCTTACTGAATTTCGCAGTAATTTCCATGCGTTGTAAATAGGGGTTGACATATGGAAGAACTAATCAGAGATGTTATATTTAAGTATACGAATGTCGAGGTAGAGAATAACGAAGAAAATTTACTCGATTTACCTATTGTGGAGGAAGTATGGCTTTATATTATTATTGAACTTTCAGATGTATATCATTTATCAATAGTTGAAGCAATTGAAAAAATGAGATCAGAGGAGTTTACATTAAAGGAGTTAAGCAAAAGAATAGAAAGCTTGGATGAGTATGTGAAAAAATAAACAGATAAAGTCTTGAAGGGGGATTAGAATGAAGAGAAAATTATGTCTAATTGCCGTATTGTGTTTAATGCTGATAGGGTGTCAAAAAACACCCGAAGAAAGCGCTATAGTAAGTAAAGCAAATGGACTTCGTGAAGATGTTATTATGGAGCCGCTTGAAGATGCAGAAAAAGTAACGTTAGATGTTCCGTCACGATGGAAAATGGAGGAAAAGAGGAGCAATGACAGAGTTACAATATCGGCAGAACTTGAATTAGGCATAATGGAAGTAGAAAATCTTCCAGTGATTGAAAAGAGCAATTATAAATTAAGCCAACAAGAGTTGGAAGCATTGGTATCTTATTTTTCAAAGGATGAAAAATTGTATGTGCCTAATGTGAATACGAAGGAAGTCTACCAATATGTAATTGACCGGATTGAAAATCAGGAGGGTTCCTATAGCAATACTTTTATGGCTTCTTCATATAGTGAATTAAAAAGTGCGGTAGAAAAAGCAAAAGAACTTGCCCCGGAGACAGACACGGAATCGGAAATTACTGAAGTTAAATTCCAAAAGATTTTGGAAGACTCTGCGAAGATTGCATCAGAAGATTGGAGCGGTGGAAAAAAACAAGATAAGAACTCAGAGGCAGAGGATTATTTTTCAGCGGATGTGGGTCCGGAACGGGACGCACATATTGAAGCTGAACGTTATAATTTTAAACTAGGAAACAGCAGCCGTTTTACTTGGAGAAATGGTGCAGAGAGCCTTTCGTTCAGGAATATCCAATATTCGCTTGACTCCGGGAATTACTTCAGTGCATTAGGATATGCAGAAAAGTTAGCAACCTTATATGATCAGTATAAAGCGTGTCTGGGACAAAGCAATATGATCAGTGAGGAAGATGGAAAAACACAGGCGGAACGGCTTCTTGAAGATTTAGACATATCAAATATGGAAGTTTCATCAATAGAACAAGTCTTATGGTTTCCAAATAGTATGGCATACAAAGCAAAAGAAATTGGATTTGGTGAAGACTATCTTTGGCAAGTTGATTTAACACAAGCTGTGGCAGGATATCAATATACCTTTTCAACTTATGTAAATGGAATTCCTGCAAAACAAGCGTATGGGACAGTTGCAGAGCAAACAACAGAAAGCTACAAGCCGCCGTTTCCAGTAGAGACAATCCATATTGTTGTCACAAAAGATGGAGTACAAAGTTTCCAATGGGAAGGTATGACAGAAGATGTCAAAATAATTGCAGATAATACAAAATTATTACCGTTTGAGACAATTCAGAATCAGTTGACTGACCAGATTTTTTACTGGTATTCACAGATGGGACAGCCGGAAAATGATTCTACACAATTTGTATATAAAGTAACGGATGCAGAATTAGTGTATACCTATATTCCGGCATACGAAGAACCGAAAGACGCTTGGCTTGTCCCGGCATGGGTGTTTTCCGTAAGTGAAACAAACAATGGTTTGGAAACTCCATGGACAAACAGGTTTGTAATCAATGCGCTGGATGGCGGTGCGATAGGAAGTGCAAACTAGGTAAAACCCAGGTTGCTGAATTGAGGGTTACTACATATGAAGCATATAATATGGAGAGAGATAAGAAATGATATAATGAATTTCCGGTTTTTATTTGGGATAATATTAATTGTGATGGTGACCATAGTATCAGAAGGGGCTATGTTGACGAAACTTGCAAATTCCTGTCAATCAGCGGAAGGTCCAGGCTGGTTTGTTGGATATTCCTATTGTATGAATGGAACGAATACACTTTTATTTATACCGATAGCGGTGGCTCTTCCTGCAGGGGAGAATGTAGAGGCTGAATTACGTAGCAGATTTTTCATATTCAGTTATCCCCGCACTGGAAAATGGGAATATCTTTTCAGCAAGGCAATTGGATTGCTTGTATCAGGAGGATTTTTGGCGTTTCTGTCAATGATATTTTTGATGGCAGTCAGTATAGTAAGCTTTGGACATATTCCTGCATTAATGCCAGAAGAGGTAAATGTTCTGGCATTATATAGTAAGACTCTTTTAAGTTTTCCAAGAATTTTCTTGAACGGAGCATTGTGGGCGCTGGTTGGAGGGCTGGCGTCCGTTGTTTCCCAAAATCGGTATATGGCATACGCAGCGCCATTTGTGATGTATTATATATTGACTACATTTCAAGAACGTTATTATCAAAAATTGTTTTTCTTAAGTCCCAGATATTGGGCAACCACATTGTATTACGGGGATTTTTTCTGTATAGGAATTTTACTAGTAAATTCTCTTTTCCTTGCATTCTTTTTTATGTATGCAATAAAAAGGAGGTTGGAACATGCATGATATAAAACAGGCATTTCTGATAGCGGGTCAGAACTTTTGTGGATGGAAACGCAGTCTTAGAATCTGGATGACTTTTGCGTTAGAATTCGTATTATGTTTGATGTTGTCAGATCAGATACTGTCACAATCCATTAGGTATGAAACTCCGTTGCAGATATTTGAACCGTTTATATGGACATATGGAGATGCGACATCCGTAATGTTATCTTCGTTGCTGTTGATACTTCTATTTGCAGACATGCCTTTTGTCAACCAGGCAACACCCTATTGGCTGATCCGTACAAAAAGAAGTGTGTGGTTGGCAGGTCAAATTATTTATGTTGTTTTGACTACAATTATTTACAATGTAATATTAGTAGTGTTGCTCAGTATAATAGCGTCCCCGTTTTCTTTCATAGGAAATGTTTGGAGTAAAACCGCTGCAATGTTAGGATATGGAGGCGGAGAAAATATCACAGTACCAGTATCCATAAAGACAATGGAAATATCAACGCCATACAGTTGTGCATTAGCGGTATTCGGTTTGATGTTATGTTATTCGCTATTAGTGGCAGTTCTCATGCTCTTTTTTAACATTGCATTTGGAAATATGACAGGAGTATTGAGTGCATTTGCGTTAAATTTGTATGGGATATTATTGAATCCAGGTGTTTTTCGGAAAATATTTCATTTTTCAGGTAATTTGGAATACCGTGCCCATGTATTATGTGGCTGGCTATCTCCGCTCAATCATGCAACATTCCCGATGCATAATTTTGGATACGATTATCTGCCGAAGCTTTGGTCAAGTATAGGGATATTTTTACTGCTTATTATGATATTGATTTTTCTGTCCGGGCGAAAGTTGAGAACGTATAATTTTTCTTTTATCCAGATGAATGAGTAAGGAGGAATACATGGAATACCTAATAAGACTGGATAACCTGACAAAGTCCTTTGGTGATGAGATTGTATTAAAAGGAATTAACCACAACTTTGAAAAAGGGAAAATACATGGGATTATGGGATTTAATGGATCAGGAAAGACAGTTATGTTTAAATGTATTTGCGGATTTTTAAAGCCGGATAGCGGCAGCGTTACCGTAGATGGAAAGAGAATTGGAAAAGACATTGATTTTCCAGAATCCATAGGCGTTATCATTGAAAGTCCGGGTTTTTTGTCTGGGCTAAGTGGATTTGAAAATTTGAAAAGGCTCGCTGCACTGAAAGGATTGATAACAAATGCTGATATCAAAGCGGCGATACGGAGGGTTGGCCTCGATCCAATGTCGAAAAAGAAAGTTGGCCAGTATTCTTTGGGAATGCGGGAACGATTAGGCATTGCACAGGCAATCATGGAAGACCCGGAATTATTGATTCTTGATGAACCTTTTAATGGACTGGATAAAAAAGGGGCAGAGGAAGTGTGCGGATTATTAAAAGAATTAAAGAAACGGGAAAAAACAATTTTAATGGCGGCGCATAATATGCAGGAAATGGAATGGTTGTGTGATTCTATATGTGAAATGGATGCAGGGATGTTGACATTAGTAAAATAGCGAAATTAATCCCATTATGATATAGAGGGTTAATAATTTTAATGTAAAGGAGGTGAATTATGATGAAGAAGAAACTGGAAAAGAGGTATAAGAAACAGCGAAATACAATCGAATCGTTTACTGGAATTTGTGGCTGCGGTTGTCCATGTGCATACTGTGCATCAACATGGGCGTCACAGCAGGCAGCGGATACGAGCAGGGTGACAAACCAAAATTTTTGGATATAGGTGAAATCAGTATTTCATGAGAAAAGGCAGCCTAACGCAATTTATATGTTAGGCTGTCTTATCCATATTAGAATTATTATTGAAAATCAGGTGGTATCAAATGAAAGTTGCACTTATAGATAGCGGAATCTTTTGCAAAGAAAAGACTATGAATATTGTGACACAAAAATCTTTTATTCCTTGTGCAATACATTCTAATAGGAACGGAGCGCAACCTATTCATGGAACGATATGTGCGGAAATAATTCATGATATTTATCCAGGCACAGAATTTGTAGATTTGAGAGTAATGAACAAGGAAGGAACAACGAATATTACTGTTTTGGTTGAAGCTTTGAAATGGTGCAATAATAATAATATAAGGCTAATTCATATGAGTATAGGCACAATTAATTATTTTGACATAGAAGTATTAAGAAATGTGATGGAACCATTATTAAAGAACAATGTGATTATAGTGGCGGCATACCATAACGAAGATATATGGACATATCCAGCAGGCTTTCCGGGGGTTTTTGGTGTACGTCAGGATCGTTGTGACATTTTAAAAAATAACGAATTCTTGTTTCAGGAAGAACAATCCGAGAATTCAGAAAATACTATTGTGGCACATTGGGATAATGAGCCAAGAAAAGAACCTGCAAATAGTTTTGCTGCGCCAGTGATAACAGGATACATTGCAAAGTACTTAGATAGCAACCCGACAGCAGATTTTTCAAACATTTTAGATTATTTGAAGAGAAGAGCTGTTATTGGGAAAGATTATCCTAAAAGAATACGAAAAACAATGAGTAACAGAAATAGCATGGACATACCTATTATTGCCGGAATAAAATTAAAAAAAGGAGAAGTGCAGGAGCTGTCACAAATATTCGATGAAGACAACTATTATACAATTGTTTTACAGGAGAGTAAGAATTATCAAAAGGCAATACCTATGGAATACTATTTGGACGAGGATATGTCAATTCACAATATGCTTCAAACGGTAAATTTTGTATACATGCCTGATATTCTATTTCTTGATTTTGCTTGCAATAATGTTAAGATTCAAAATAAGCATTCAGAGATTGATATATGTATATATCATCAGGATGATGGATATAAGATCGTAGCAGAAAAAGAACTTCGAACAGCAAAAAATGTGATGCAGATATATGAGATTATCAACTCAATATATGCGTGATCCAAGGAGGAAATGTGTATTCTGATCAGGATAAGAAGTATTTACGGCAAATATATCGATCATTTTCAAAATATAAAAAATATTTACCTTGTATTGTATTATGTTTGGCAGGCAGTTCTTTGACAACTTTTCTTCAGCCGTTAGTGATTCAACAAATAACAGATCAAGGAATGATAAAGAAAGATTTGAACAGGATTGTTATATTTTCCATTATTTTATTTTGTCTATCATTAATTCAATTAAGTTTATCATTATTACAAACGCATATTTTTTCGGATATTCATAATGACTTTACACACTCATTGTATGAACAATCCTACTGGAAACTGAGCAGATTAAAACAGTCATATTATGAAGAAGAGGACGGGGCAGGAATTACCAATGTATTGAATACTGATATAAATAACATTGCATCGGTGGCAGACCAAATCACAACATTTTCCATATTATCATTTCTTCAGATAGTTGGGGGGATGATTGGTTTGGCGATATTAGACTACAAGCTGGCTATATTGATTATAGTTATAATTCCAATCAAGTTGATTATTGTATCATATTATTCAAAAAAGAAAAAGTTGGTATTTGAAACCTGGATAAAAAATAATCATTCTTTTTATAAATGGCTGGGTGAGTGTATTGATGGAATAAGGGAAATGAAATTATGGAATATGTTTTATGTGAAGAACAAAAAATATGAAGAGTTACAGCAAAATATAATGAATTCATATAAAAAAAATACGATGTTAGATGAATATAGGACGCTTAGCGCAGAACTTTTAGACGTTGTGCTTAATACAATGCTGTACATATTAAGCGGAATAATGATTGTCAATGAGAAACTTACGATAGGAGGTGCATTTGCATTTATTACATATAGCAAATATGTGGTTACTCCAATTACTTTTCTTAGCAATATGAAATATTATTTTGCACAAATTAAACCGTCCGTAAAAAGGTTTTTGGATTTTATGGATCAACCGGAAGAGGAGAATTATGCAAATAAGGATACAGAAGCATATTCAGACGAAAAAGAAATTTCAGACGCCATTATAGAATTCAAAAATGTGTCATTCAGTTATGTGGAAAATAAACAAGTTTTGAAAGATTTATCATTATGTGTAACCAGAGGTGAACACATTGCAATTGTTGGAGAAAATGGGAGCGGAAAAACGACGGTTTTCAATTTATTATCAGGATTTTGCTTTCCTATAAAAGGTGATATTATAGTTGATGGTATTTCAGTGAAAAGAATGAAGAGTGATGAACTTCGCGATAAAATTGCGGTAGTGCCACAAAAGCCATATCTTTTTCAGGGAACCATTGAGGAAAATGTGAATCTTGATGGAAACGCTTCAAAAGAAGAAATCGTAAGAGCTTGCGAGATAAGTGGAGCCGCAACATTTATCAATAAATTAGAGAAAGGCTATCAGGAAATGATTGGGCATAACGGTACAAAATTATCAGGGGGAGAAAGACAAAAAATTGCAGTTGCTAGGGCATTGATCAAAAAATCTAACATACTGTTATTGGATGAAGCCACGGAAGGATATGATGCGGAATCTAATGAATGGCTATATAATATTTTAAAAAGTAATATTGAAAATAAAACGATTATTCTTATTACACACCATGAACAAGAGATGAAAGGTATAGACAAAGTATATCTTCTTTCGGATGGGAAATTAGAGAGATTATAAAAAAGTCTGTAAATCCGTAAATAAGGCAGTGACAGACTATCGTATCAAAAATAGCAAGCCGGCGTAAGGCTTGCTTTTTTCCTGCGTTGGGGTTAAGATGCATATGCAAGAAAGAGAGGCGCAATGATATAGAAAGCGGAACGCACTTTTGTTCTATAAAGTGTTGAATTTTTTCAAAATTTTTTGTAAAATAAAAATAGTTTACTTTTAGGTAAATGATTTTCTGCCTGATATACTGAAAGGAGCGGCAAAATGAAAAAAGCGATCAATCAATCATTATTAACTTTTATTCTAAATGGGATTTCTATTTTAGCGCTGATTTTTATGGTGCTTTCCCTGTTAAGCTACAGCTATGCAAATAAAGAATTACAGCAGGCCAGTGAAGACAGGTTTGAATTGACTTATAACGCAAACCGGTTTATGAACGGCTCTGCTTATCTGACCAATGAGGTACGCGCTTTTGCCGCTACAGGAGCTCAGGAGCATTATGATAATTACTGGAATGAAGTCAATCAGTTGAAAAACCGGGATATAGGTGTGGCAACCATGCAGGAAATCGGCATTACGCCAGAGGAACAGTCAATGATTGATGAAATGTCTTCCCTTTCCAATGAATTGGTTCCTTTGGAAGATGAAGCTATGAAAAATGTGCAGGCAGGGAAGCGGGAAGAGGCAATTGATTATGTGTATGGAACGGATTATAACACAGCAATTGCCAAAATAAATTCTTTGAAAGAACAGTTTTTGACAAGGCTGGATGCAAGGGCAAAAGAAGAAGTGGATAATTTGTCGAAAAGGACTGAAGTCATCAGCACAGCAATATTTGCAGCGGTTCTTGTAGTAGGGATTATGCAGCTTTTGAGTATGATTTTTATTAGAATGAGAGTTCTGCGCCCAGTGATTGCAGTAAAGAAGCAGATGGGAGAGATTTCCCAAGGGAATCTGTCAGCCGAGTTTACTCTTCAGCCTAACACTTCTGAAATTGGGATGCTGGTTGAATCCATCCATGAAACCAAAAGAGAACTGAAAAAATATATACATGACATTGACTCAAAATTGAACCAGATGGCTCAAGGGGAAATGGACCTGGAGGTTGGGAACGATTACCGCGGCGAATTTCTTCCTATCCAAAATGCAATGCGCCAGATTGTGGACTCATTAAACCGCGCCCTTTCCGGAATCAACTATACCGCTGGACGGGTATCGGAGGAATCTAAGAGGATGGCGTCCGACGCGGAGGTTCTTTCCAGCGGTGCGGTAGAACAGGCATCTGCTGTAGAAGAACTGTCTGCAAGTATTCAGGAGCTGGCCGGTCAGGTAGACCGCACTTCTTCGGATGCGGAAGATGCCAGGAGGTGTTCTACCGATGCGGCGAACCAGTTGGAAATCTGTAATCAGAAAATGGCCGATTTGACGGATGCCATGGAAGAGATTTCGAAGGCTTCCCAGCAGATTGGCGGAATCATAAAAACGATTGAAGACATCTCCTTCCAGACCAATTTGCTTGCGCTAAATGCAGCCGTAGAGGCTGCCCGGGCAGGGGAGGCGGGAAAAGGTTTTGCGGTCGTGGCGGATGAAGTAAAAAATCTGGCAAATAAAAGTTCTGATTCTGCGAAAGATATTACGGAACTGATTGAAAATTCCATTATGCTGATACAACAAGGCTCTTCTTTGTCGGAAGATACTACGGAGGCTCTTTCCATAGGAGTGCTGGGCGCGCGGAAATCAACAGGCCTGATGGAACGGATTGCAGATTCTGCATCCCAGCAGTCTCAGTCGCTGCAGCAGTTGACTCTTGGCATGGAACAGATATCCGGAGTAGTGCAGACAAATGCCACGACAGCGGAGAAATCGGCAATGTCCGCAAAAGAGCTTAATAATCAGGCAGAAGAACTGAAAATTGCAATCCAGCAGTTCCGGCTTAGGGGACAGGCGTAAATATGGGTACTTACAGCAGGCCGGGTTGCGGATGCGGTAGACAGAATGAACCGGATAAAACGGCAATGACTGAAGATATATAAAATGTAATGTGATGTATAAGAAATACCGGATATAGGCGGACGGTTTTTCTGCTTGATAAAACTTTAAGGAAAGCTTTGCAGAAAAACCGCCTTTTCATATCCGGTATTTTTATAAATGATTTTGGCAGGAAGGCTGCCTTTCTGTCCACAGATGAATATCAGAAATGCTGTTTTTATCATTGGAATTTCCGGCGCCGCAAAGAAGCAGTATATGGGGAGAACAGAGAAATAAGGAATATTGCGGTTAGGTGCGTTTATGGAAGCATAAAGCTTATATAGCTATGGAAAGGATGTATTTTAGGAAATGACAAGGAAAGAATTTCAGGAATTGGTAAAAGGGCATCCGGTTTATCTTGACGGGGCTACAGGTTCAAATTTGTTAAAAAGGGGAATGCCGGCAGGTGTCTGCCCGGAGAAATGGATTTTAGAACATAGGGAAGCGTTAATGGAATTACAAAGGGAGTTTGTAGAGGCTGGAAGCAATATCATATATGCGCCAACTTTTTCCGCAAATGCTGTTAAATTAAAAGAATATGGACTGGCAGATAAGATTGGGCAAATGAACAGGGAACTGGTTGCAATTTCAAAAGAAGCGGCGGCGGGGAAATGTCTGGTAGCCGGTGATCTGACGATGACGGGCGAGCAGCTTTCGCCAATGGGAACAATGGATTTTGAAGAGCTGATTGATATCTATAAGGAACAGATCGGTTATCTGGCACAAGCAGGGGCGGATCTTTTAGTAATAGAAACGATGATGAGCCTGCAGGAAAGCCGTGCTGCATTAATTGCGGCAAAAGAAAGCTGTGATCTGCCAGTTATGGTAACGATGACTTTTGAATCGGATGGACGTACCCTATATGGAACTGATGCAAGAACAGCAGCAATTGTATTAGAAAGTCTTGGAGCCAGCGCCATAGGAGCTAACTGCTCTACCGGTCCGGATAAAATGGCTGATATTATCCGGGAGATGGCCGCGGTCACATCTGTTCCTATTATTGCCAAACCCAATGCTGGCCTGCCTTTTCTGAATGCAGAAGGAGAGACCGCATATGATATGGACAGCAGTGCTTTTGCAGAGGGGATGAAGCAACTGGTAGAGTCCGGGGCTTCCATTTTAGGAGGCTGCTGCGGCACTACACCAGAGTTTATAGAAAAATTATGCATACAGACGCGGGAAATGAAGATTGCCCAACGCGGAAAGCCTGAGAAAAGATATTTGACATCGGAGAGAAAAACGGTGGAATTTGGGCTGGATGATAACTTTCTTATTGTAGGGGAACGTATTAACCCCACTGGGAAAAAGAAACTGCAAGCCGCGCTCAGGGAGGGAAACTTGGATTTGGTTCTGCAGTTTGCACAAGAACAGGAGGCCTGCGGGGCTGACATATTAGACGTTAATATGGGAATGGGGAGTATTGACGAAAAACAGATGATGCTGACCGCCTTGGAGGAAATAGCAGGAGTGACTTCTTTGCCTTTAGCGATTGACTCCAGCCATATTGATGTGCTGGAAGCCGCTTTAAGGAGATATCCAGGGAGGGCATTGATTAATTCTATATCCTATGAAAAAGTGAAATTTGAAAATCTGCTTCCCCTTGCCCAAAAGTATGGAGCTATGTTTATTTTACTGCCGTTATCCGATAAAGGGCTACCGGAGGATTTGAATGAAAAAAAGGATATTATTCATAAAATAGCAGACAGAGCCAAAGAGCTTGGAATGCATAAAAACGATATTGTAGTGGACGGGCTGGCAACTACAGTGGGGGCGAACAAGATGGCAGCCATAGAGGTTTTGGAAACGATCCGTTACTGCAAGGAAATGGGATATGCTACGGTGTGCGGCCTTTCTAATATATCTTTTGGGCTGCCGGAGAGAGGGTATGTAAATTCAGTATTTTTAGCGATGGCGATTCAGGAAGGCCTGACGATGGCAATTGCCAATCCTTCCCAGGAATTGCTGGTAAGCAGCGCTTTTGCAGCGGATTTACTGCTTGGAAGGCCAGAGGCTGATATCCGCTATATCCAGCAGATGGGGAAAAAGGGGGAAAAGACGCAAAAACAAGGGAATCTTCCGCTAGAGGCGAATGGAATATCCAGGAAAGAAGGGGCTGCCGGGAAAGTGCGGGAGGATGTCTTAAAAGGAAATAAGAAAAAAATTACGGAGAATACAAAGCATGCTTTGGAAGAAGGTCTAAAACCGGCAGAGGTATTGGATGACTGCCTTCTTCCGGCTATCAATGAAGTAGGAGATCTTTTTGATAAAGGAAAATATTTCCTGCCCCAGTTGATTGCAGGCGCAGAGGCAATGAAAACGGCCATTGAATATTTAGAGCCGCTGCTGGAACATACAAATGAAAAAAAGGAAATGCCTACGGTAGTGATTGCTACAGTGGAAGGGGATATCCATGATATTGGAAAGAATTTGGTTGCATTGATGCTAAAAAATTATGGGTTCCGGGTTATTGATTTGGGAAAGGATGTCTCAAAGGAAGAAATCGTAAAAGCGGCAGAGAAATACCAGGCCAGCGTAATTGCGCTTTCCGCCCTAATGACAACGACAATGCAGGAGATGAAAAAAGTCATAGATTATGCGAAAGAGCAGAAGGTGAAGGCAAAGGTGATTATTGGAGGGGCAGTCATTACTCAGGATTATGCGGATGAGATCGGAGCGGACGGTTATTCCAAGGATGCGGCAGATGCAGTAAAGCTTACGAAGCGGATCCTCTGCATGGAAGAATGAAAAGGGAAAACAGTTTGGCTTGTTACCCGCAGGGATTAATTGCAGAAAGTTGAGGAGAAATTTATGAATGGTGCAGACGCAATGATAAAATGTTTGGAAAAAGAAGGGGTGGAAATTGTTTTCGGGTATCCGGGAGTGGCAATCTGCCCTTTTTATAACAGTATACTGGATTCAGCAATTAGGACTATATTGATCCGGACGGAGCAAAACGCGGCTCATGCGGCCAGCGGGTTTACACGGGTTTCCGGGAAGCCGGGCGTATGCGCGGTGACTTCCGGCCCGGGGGCGACTAATGTGATCACAGGGATTGCAACAGCTTTTGCGGACAGCATCCCGTTAATATGCATTACCGGCCAGGTAAACAGTGAATTAATAGGAAGCGATGTTTTTCAGGAAGCGGACATCACAGGGGCAGTGGAATCTTTTGTTAAATACAGCTATTTAGTAAAAGATGTCAATGATATCCCAAGAGTATTTAAAGAGGCGTTCCACATTGCCAATACAGGACGGAAAGGCCCGGTGCTGATTGACGTCCCCATTGACATACAGAATGCGCAGATAGCGAAATTCCACTATCCGGAAGAAATCAGTATGCGGACTTATAAGCCTACCGTAAAGGGGAATATGGTTCAGATTAAAAAAGTCATGAAAGAACTGGAAAAGGCGAAACGTCCGATTATATGCGCGGGCGGCGGCGTGCTTTTAAGCGATGCGGAAGGGGAGTTAAGGGAATTTTCGGAAAAATACAGAATACCTGTGGTTTCCACTATGATGGGGATCGGCGCTATGCCTACGGGACACCCTATGTATTATGGGATGGTAGGGAACAATGGAAAGCCATGCGCTAACCGGGCGATGAACGAATCGGATTTGCTGATGATGGTGGGTGCAAGAGTAGCGGACCGGGCAGTGAGCCAGCCGGATTTGATTACAAATAATAAGGTGCTGGTGCATATAGATGTAGACCCGGCGGAAATCGGCAAAAATGTAGGGCCGCATATCCCTTTAGTAGGCGATGTGAAGCATATTTTTGAAGACTTGATGAATCAGGAGATTAATTGCAGTAAGGCGAGCTGCAACTATGAAGACTGGATACATACGTTGGACGGTTATCAGGAAAAGATGGCGGTGATAAGGAAGCCAAATAGAAATTATGTGGATCCTGCCCGGTTTATTACAATGCTTTCTGATCAAATGGAGGAAGACGGCATTTATGTAGCGGATGTAGGGCAGAATCAGATATGGTCCTGCGGTTACCATATTGTAAAGAAAGGACGTTTTCTGACCTCCGGGGGCATGGGAACCATGGGATATTCCATTCCTGCCGCTATGGGGGCGAAACTGGCGCAGCCCCGGAAACAGGTAATAGCCGTATGCGGCGACGGTTCGTTCCAGATGTCCATGATGGAACTGGCTACGATGCGTCAGCATAATGTCCCGGTAAAAATCATCGTCCTAAAGAATAACTATCTCGGTATGGTCAGGGAATTCCAGCATTATACATACAAAGATAACTATTCGGTGGTGGATTTGTCTGGCAGCCCGGATCTGGAAAAGCTGACAGCCGCTTACGGTATGGAGTTTCTCCGCCTGGAAACGATGGAAAAAGCGGATGAGACGATAGGAATTTTTTTAAGGGAAAATAAATCCGTGCTGTTGGAATGTATCATTGATCCGTTGGATCTGGTAAAATAGGAGGACGTAAGAATGAAAAGAATTTATTCAGTTTTGGTGGAAAACCGTTCCGGTGTTCTTTGTAAAGTGGCAGGGCTTTTTTCCAGAAGATGTTTTAATATTGATTCCCTTGCGGTTGGAGAGACGGATGACCCGGAGGTATCTTGTATGACGATTGTCAGCAGCGGGGATGAGAGGACGATTGAGCAGATTGAGAAACAACTGAATAAAAAACTGGATGTCATTAAAGTAAAGACTTTTGATGAAAATAAGAGCATTAGCAGGGAATTGATGCTGA
The DNA here is from genome assembly GCA_910576535.1 of uncultured Lachnospiraceae bacterium. Taxonomy (GTDB): domain Bacteria; phylum Bacillota; class Clostridia; order Lachnospirales; family Lachnospiraceae; genus Kineothrix. Next base: position 255,762 of record CAJTKK010000002.1, read on the forward strand.
TAAAGATAAAATATAACCGGAATAACCGCAGGGACATTATGGAAAATTGCGATATTATGAAAGCACAGATCGTGGATATGTCAAAAAATATGATGATTATCCAGATTTGTGATGTGCCGGAAAGGATCCAGCTTTTTATCAAGATGCTGCAATCCATCAGTATTGTAGAAGTGGCGAGAACAGGAACCTTGGCGCTGTCCAAGTGTATTGACTTTTAAGATGGCTGTTGATAAAATAAATGTCATATGTGAAAGGATAAACGGAGGAATGATATGCAGAAAAAAGTATTTCAGCTTTTGGTAGATAATACATCAGGCGTATTGAGCAGAATATCGGGGTTATTTTCCAGAAGAGGCTATAATATTGAGAGCATTACGGCAGGGGTGACTGCAGAGGCGAGATATACAAGGATTACGATCGTAGCGTCCGGGGATGATGAAATATTAGATCAGATCGAGAAGCAGGTAGCCAAGCTGGTGGATGTAAAGGACATCAAAGTTCTTGCGCCGGAAGACAGCGTATATAGGGAATTAGTGCTGATTAAAATAAAAGCAGCGGCTAAGGAGAGACAGGCAGTTATTTCAGTGGCGGATATTTTCCGGGCTAAAATCATTGATGTGGCGCCGGAAAGCCTTATTGTGGAACTGACCGGAACCCAGTCGAAGATTGAAGCGTTTATCAGCCTGCTGGAGGGCTATGAAATACTGGAATTGGCAAGAACGGGCATTACCGGCCTTGGCAGGGGGATTGACAAGGTGACTTACCTGGAGGATTTAGAGGATTAAGAAGAACCCAGTTAGCTCTTAGGAATCCTTTGACGAGGGAGAACCTTTCAGTTATACAGACAAATTTAAAGAGACAGGAATATGGAGGAGAAAGAAATGGCAAATATTTATTATCAGGAAGACTGTAACCTTTCCATGCTGGACGGAAAGACAATTGCCGTAATCGGTTATGGCAGCCAGGGACATGCACATGCGCTTAATGCAAAAGAGTCGGGATGCAATGTAATTATTGGGCTGTATGAAGGTTCCAAGTCCTGGGCAAAGGCGCAGGCACAGGGATTCGAGGTATATACGGCAGCAGAAGCGGCAAAGAAAGCGGATATTATTATGATACTGATCAACGATGAACTTCAGGCGAAGATGTACAAGGAGTCAATTGAGCCGAATTTAGAGCCGGGCAATATGCTGATGTTTGCTCATGGCTTCAATATCCATTTTGGGCAGATTGTTCCTCCTGAAGATGTGGATGTAACGATGATAGCCCCTAAAGGCCCTGGACATACTGTACGGAGCGAATATCAGGCAGGAAAAGGGGTGCCTTGCCTGGTGGCTATCCATCAGGATGCGACAGGGAAGGCTCTTGATATGGCGTTGGCATATGCCTTGGCCATCGGCGGGGCAAGGGCAGGTGTCCTGGAAACTACGTTCCGGACAGAAACGGAAACAGATTTGTTTGGCGAACAGGCAGTTCTTTGCGGTGGTGTATGCGCCCTGATGCAGGCGGGCTTTGAAACTCTGGTAGAGGCAGGCTATGATGCAAGGAACGCATATTTCGAGTGTATCCATGAGATGAAATTAATTGTTGACCTGATCTACCAGTCCGGTTTTGAGGGAATGAGATATTCTATTTCCAATACTGCAGAATATGGCGATTATATTACAGGACCTAAAATTATTACGGACGAAACAAAGAAAGCGATGAAAAAAATCCTTTCCGATATTCAGGATGGCAGCTTTGCAAAAGATTTCCTCCTTGATATGTCCCCCGCCGGCGGTCAGGCGCATTTCAAAGCCATGAGAAAGTTAGCGGCTGAACATCCTTCCGAAACGATTGGTAAAGATATCCGTAAACTTTACAGTTGGAATAACGAAAACGATAAACTTATTAATAATTAATTTGATAGAAAATAATAAAAAGACAGGGATCCGGCAGTTGTATATTACATTTGATACAGCTGCCGGATTTATGTTTACTTTATCATATTATGAAAATAGATTTCCATACCCTCATTTTTTTCTCATTGACTTTTCTTCTTATGCAAGATAATATATAAATGGTGGCCTTATCAATCAGTCTTATAGTACATAAAACGGCTGAATTATACGAGCAAGGTAAAAAGGAGTGAAATTCGTGTTTATCAGAACTAAAAAATTTTTGTGGGTAAGTTTTGCCTGTTTGGTTATTTTCTGTATTGCTGTTTTTGTCTGGGTATCTGTTTCCATGACAAAGAAAAGCGAAGAAGCAATTAGCGATATTGGCATGATTTATATGGGAGAGATGAGTGCACAGATACAACAGAAGTTCAAGTCGATTACAGAACTGCGTGTAACCCAGGTAGAAGGGATTGTGGCGCGTACCCCTCAGTTAGAGGAAGGCTACAGCGAAGAGCTGATAGAAGAACTGGCGCTTGGGGCGCGGGTGCGTAATTTCACTTATCTTGCATTGTATGCGGAAGACGGGGAATGTGAAGTGGTTTACGGCCAGCCAGTGGAGATCGTTTATCGTGATGAACTGATGAAGCTGCTGAAGGATCATACCATGAATGTAAGCAGCGGGCAAGGCCAGAATGGGGAAAGAGTGCTTCTTTTATCCGCCGATGCAGAATATGATATGAAATCAGGCAAGAAAAGCATCTGCCTGATAGCAGGCATTGAAATGGAAGAGCTGAATGAGGAAATGGCTTTGGAAGGGAACGATTCCTTAGTTTATTCCCATGTCATAAGGAAAGACGGGAGCTATGTGATCCGGAACGGGGAAGCATTCCGTGATAATTATTTTAACCGGATGCAGGAAATCCTTTTGGAATACAACGGCAAAAAGTCAGATGAGTATTTGCAGGAAATGAAAGAGGTTATGGCTACGGAGGAAGAATATTCCGCCCTTGTTTTAACGGAAGAGGCTCATAGGCATATTTACTGCGCTCCATTGTCGGGCAGCGACTGGTATCTGATTAGCGTTATGCCTTATGGAATGTTGGATGATGCGATTAACGGGCTGGGGAAAGAGCGGATTAATACGATGCTTGCAGGCTGCGGTTTTATATTAGCTGTGGTAATCATTATTTTTATATTATATTACACGGCATCTCAGCAGCAGATGCGGTTATTGGATGAAGCAAAAGAAGAGGCGCTGCGCGCAAGCAAGGCAAAGAGTGAATTTCTTTCCAATATGAGCCATGATATCCGTACACCGATGAATGGGATTGTGGGTATGACGGCAATTGCAATGACGAACATTAATGATATTGGAAGAGTAAAGGACTGTCTGAAAAAGATTACTTTATCCAGTAAACATTTGCTTGGCCTGATCAATGATATATTGGATATGTCAAAAATCGAGAACGGGAAACTTTCCATTAACATGGAATTGATTTCACTCCGTGATGCAATGGGAGGCATTGTTAATATTGTGCAGCCTCAGATCAAAGCAAAGAACCAGCATTTTGATATTTTTATACAGAACATTTTTGTGGAGAATGTATACTGTGACAGCGTAAGGCTGAATCAGATTTTGATTAATTTATTGTCAAATGCTATGAAGTTTACGCCGGAGGGAGGCCGGATTAATGTATATTTGACACAGGAGGAACTGCCGGAAGAGACAGGGCGTGTCCGTTGCCATTTCCTTGTGAAGGATAATGGGATCGGGATGACACATGAATTCCAGGAAAAAATCTTTGAATCATTTTCCAGGGAAGATTCAGCCAGGGTACAGAAAACGGAAGGAACAGGCCTTGGCATGGCGATTACAAAATATATTGTAGAGGCAATAGGCGGTACAATAGAATTAAAGAGCGAGCAGGGAAAAGGAAGCGAATTCCATATTGTACTGGATTTAGAGAAGGCGACTGTGCTGGAAGAAGATATGATTTTACCGGCATGGAATATGCTGGTAGTGGATAACAATGAAGATCTTTGTCGTAGCGCAGTTTCTGTATTAAAAGAAATCGGTGTGGATGCGGAGTGGGCGATAGACGGGCAGACAGCAGTGAAGATGGTAGAAAAACGCCACAGAGAGCATAAGGATTACGAGATTGTCCTTTTGGACTGGAAAATGCCTGGCATGGATGGCGTGGAGACGACAAAAGCAATCAGGAGACTCCTGGGGGATGAGGTTCCTATCCTCATTATTTCTGCCTATGATTGGAGCGATATCGAGGAAGAAGCACGGGCAGCAGGCGCGCATGGGTTCATTTCCAAGCCGCTGTTCAAATCCAATCTTTATCTTGGTCTCAGCCATTATATAAACGGTGTAAAAGAAGCAGTAGACGAGGATGCAGGCATGGGGGAACCGCTCCATGACTTTACCGGAAAGCGTATCTTGCTGGCGGAGGATAATGATTTGAACTGGGAAATCGCCAATGAAATTCTTTCCAGCGCCGGGTTTGAAATGGAATGGGCGGAAAACGGGAAAATCTGTGTAGAAAAATTTGAACAGTCGGCAGTGGGGACTTATGATGCTGTCCTGATGGATATTCGTATGCCAATTATGGATGGTTATGGGGCGGCAAGGGCTATCCGGGCTTTAGACCGTCCGGACGCAGATCTGCCGATTATAGCTATGACGGCCGATGCCTTTTCGGAAGATGTCCAGCGTTGCCTGGAAAGCGGTATGAATGCCCACATTGCGAAGCCGATTGATATTAATAATTTAATTCAGCATTTGCGGAAATATCTAAAAGAATAATATTGGTTTTTATGAAGATAAGGGGCCGGTCCTTTGAGAGAGGGGCCGGCTTTCTGAACAAAAGCGTGTCCTATAATTTTCCTATATATTAAAAGTAAACCAAGTTAGGGGGCTTTTAGGTGCTTAGAAGAGGAAGAAAATATATAGCCGTATTTATTGCAGCGCTGGCGCTGCTGTTAGGGGTATATAGCGCCATATTTATCGAAAACAGGATTGTGGAAGAAAGCGTCAGTCATTTGGAGGAAATTTACAGCCAGATTAACGCTTCTTTTTCCGTACTGGTTTCCAACAACTGGAATATGTTGGATGACTGGAAATACCATATTGGGCATACCGTGGATGAATCAGAAGAAAAGTTGCACGAATTTCTGCAAAATGGAAAAAACAATTGGGAATTTACGGATTTTTATTTTTTGGATAAGCAAGGGAATTACCGGTCTTTTTTGGGGCAGGAAGGCTTTATGGATTTGGGACCGCAATTAGGGACGGTAATGGAAGAACAAAAGAAAATTGTTGTGGAGGGACGTTTGTCCGATGATACCGCATTGACGATCTTTGCGATTCCAGTGGAAAGCGGATTGTACCGAGGGTTAGAATACTCTGCAATTGCCGTAGGGTACAATAGCAGCGATTTGAAAAAGATCTTAAATATTAATGCCTTTCATCAGCAGTCGGAATATTATGTAGTCTGCCCGGATGGAAGAATATTATTTACTACAAAAAATTGGGAAAGCCAGCCGGATAATCTTTTAGACTATTTGTGGGATAAGGCAAGGATAATAGACAGAAGTAAAGAACAAATAGTTTCGGATTTTGAGAATGGTAATCAAGGAGTGATACGCTTTGAAGATGCAGGTCATGTCTATTATATGGTTTACTATACCATAGGTTTCCAGGACTGGATGACAATTGGGATTGTGCCGGAGAATATAGTAAATGCCAGCATGAACCATGTAAGAACTGCAACGATTGCCGTATTTGCTTTTTTCTTTTTATTTGTATGTATTTTAGAATTAGTGTATCTGATATCCCGGAGGAAGAAAGCAATAAGGGAAAAAGACATGGAAATTAAATTCCGTGAGAAATTATTTGGTATTTTAACAAATAATGTGGATGACATTTTCATTATGTTTTCTTTAGACGGTTTGGCAGTGGATTATGTCAGCCCAAATATTGAGAATGTTTTAGGCGTCACAAGCGAAGAGGTAAAAGGGGATCTAAATGTGTTAAATTTATCTATTGTAGATAAAAAGCATATTTTGTCCAGAGGTATTTTGCAGCAGGTAGCGTTGGGAGGCTACTGGCAGGAGGAAGGGGAATTTATTCAGCAGCAGACAGGGGAGCAGCGCTGGTACCAGCAGACGGTGCATCATGTATCCATTGAAGATAAAGACCGGTTTATCCTGGTTCTCTCTGACAGGACAAAGGAACGCCAGATTAGTCAAAAGTTGCAGCAAGCTTTGGATATTGCCCAAGGCGCCAATGAGGCGAAAAGTAATTTCCTTGCCAATATGTCACATGATATGAGAACGCCGATGAATGCAATTATCGGATATACTACTTTGCTGGAAAAAGATGCGGATCAGCCGTGCAAAGTGAAAGAATACACGCAGAAAATCATGTCGTCCAGCTATCATCTTCTTGGATTGATTAATGATGTGCTGGATATGGGAAAAATAGAAAGCGGAAGGACAGCTTTGAAGCTGTCGGAGTTTAACCTTGCGGCGCTGCTGGAAGAGATTAATACGGTTATGCTTCCTCAGGCAAGGGCAAAAAAACAGAAATTCTCTATCCGTACCTATGGGTTATACCAGGAGTTGTTTATCGGTGACAGGGTGCGGATTCAGCAGATACTGATGAATCTTTTGTCCAATGCGGTAAAGTATACGCCGGAAGAGGGGGAAATAGAACTTCATATTTACAATAGAAACCAGACATCCCATAACTACGCAAGGTTGCGGTTTGAAGTAAGGGATACAGGAATTGGCATAAGCAGCGAGTTTAAGGATATGATTTTTGATCCTTTTACGAGAGAGGCCAATACTACATTGAGCGGTATCCAAGGAACAGGGTTGGGGATGGCAATTACGAAGAATCTGGTAGATTTGATGGGCGGCACAATTTTTGTGGAGAGTACCCAAGGGGCAGGCAGTACCTTTACGGTAGACTTGGAACTGCGGATTTCTAAGCAAATGGAAGGCAGCGATTTTTGGAAAAGGCATGGGGTATACAGTATGCTGGTGGTAGACGGGGAAGAGGATGTATGCGTAAACATCCAGAATCTTATGGCTGGCACTAGCGTATATGTGCAATATGCCCTAGATGGCTATACGGCTTTAAAAATGATTGAGAAGAAAATGCTGCAAAATAATGCTTATAGCTTGATTCTGCTGGCATGGAAGCTGCCGGAGATGGACGGGGTGGAAACGGCAAGACGGATCCGTGAGAAAATAGGGAACCGCATACCGGTTTTTGTACTTACGGAATATGACTGGAGCGAGGTCGAAGAAGAGGCAAGGCAGGCGGGTGTCAATGCTTTTTTGCAAAAACCGTTTTTTATTTCCAACTTCCGCCAAGTTGTGGAACAGCTTCATAACGGGGAAGAATATGATGATGAAAATAAGAAAAAAGACCAAAGGAAGAGAAAATCCTTATCCGATCTTAATTTTCTGATTGCAGAGGATAATTTAATTAATGCGGAAATCATTACTGAACTGCTTAGACTGGAAGGGGCAAGATGCGACCTGGCGGAAAATGGGAAAAAAGCATTGGAAATGTTTGAAAAATCCAGCGATGGTTATTATGATGTTATTCTTATGGATATCCAGATGCCGGTAATGGACGGATATGATGCTGCAAAGGAAATCAGAAAATGCAGGCATCCTGATGCAAAAACAATTCCTATAGCGGCAATGACTGCAAATGCATTTGCCGAGGATGTACAGAAATCCCTTGCGGCGGGAATGAATGTACATATATCGAAACCAGTCAATATGGATGTTTTAAGATCTGCAGTATTAAAATTGGTTTGAGAAGTTCAGTCAGGACCGTTTTGGAGGCATAGTACATATGAATAAGCATATCATTAAGGCAAAAAAATGGAAAAAGGTTACGGATCAGTAAATAAGGAAAACAGCGGAGAAGAGAAAGGAGATTTATGCGTAATAAAGTTCTTGTTGTAGACGACATGGAGTTAAACCGGGAGCTGCTGGCTGAAATTTTAAAAGATGAATACGATGTTATGATGGCAGAAAACGGAAGGCAGGCGCTAACATATCTGGAGAATGAAAACCAGGAAATTGCAGTAATCTTGATGGATTTGATTATGCCGGAAATGGATGGTTTTGCAGTGCTGAAAATCATGAAAGAGAAATTATGGATTGAAAAAATCCCTGTTCTTGTAATCAGCGGGGAATCTTCGATCAAAGTGGAGCAGGAATGTTTTGAATATGGGGTTTCTGATTTTATCCACAAACCTTTTGACAATGTGCTTGTAAAAAAAAGAGTGGAAAATGTAGTAAATCTTTTTCAATATCAAAGGGGGCTGGAGCATAAGGTGGCTGAACAGACGGAGACTTTGCGGGAACAGAACCAGATGCTGCAGCTCCAGGCAGAACGCCTAAGGCAGAGCAATGACAATATTATTGATATTCTCGGTACCGTAGTAGAGTATAGGAATGTGGAAAGCGGGGAACACGTAAAAAGAGTAAAGGGCTATACGAGGATTATTGCGGAAGAACTTTGCAAGGCATTCCCGGAGTATGGGCTGACGCAGGAAAAAATAGATGTGATTGTTTCCGCCAGCGCATTGCATGACCTTGGAAAAATTGCTATACCGGACAGCATTCTCATGAAGCCGGGGCGGTTTACGCCGGAAGAGTTTAACTGCATGAAAGCGCATACGGTCCGTGGATGCGAAATTGTGAGCAATATCCGTGGCGTATGGGATGAAGAATATGCAAAAACCGGTTATGAAATATGCAGATATCATCATGAGAGATTTGACGGAAAAGGATATCCGGATGGCCTGAAAGGGGATGAAATACCGGTTTCCGCCCAAATCGTTTCCATTGCAGATGTTTATGATGCTTTGGTAAATGAAAGGGTATACAAAGACGCATTTACGAAAGAAAAAGCATTTCATATGATTATGAATGGGGAATGCGGTATCTTTTCACCAAAAATCCTGGAATGCTTTAAAAATACGAAGGAACAGTTTGAGCAGCTAGCGGAACGGAAAGCAGGGAACATACATCAGGCATCATAAGAACGGAGGTAAATAAAATGGGAATGACAATGACCCAGAAAATATTGGCGGCACATGCCGGACTGGAAAAGGTGGAAGCAGGACAGTTGATCGAGGCGGATTTGGATCTGGTATTAGGAAATGATATTACCAGTCCGGTAGCTATTAAAGAAATGGAAAAAATGAAGGTGGAAGGCGTATTTGATAAGGACAAGATTGCATTAGTGCCGGATCACTTTGTACCGAATAAGGATATTAAATCGGCGGAGCATTGCAAATGTGTCAGGGAATTTGCCTGCCGCAATGAAATTACGAATTATTTTGAAGTGGGAGAGATGGGTATTGAACATGCTCTTTTGCCGGAAAAAGGACTCACGGTGGCCGGGGATGTGATTATCGGTGCAGACTCCCATACTTGTACTTACGGAGCCTTAGGAGCTTTTTCAACAGGAGTGGGAAGCACGGATATGGCGGCTGGCATGGCAACGGGAAAAGCCTGGTTTAAAGTGCCGGGCGCAATTAAGTTTAACCTGATTGGCAAACCATCCGAGTGGGTGAGCGGGAAAGATGTTATATTACATATTATCGGGATGATTGGCGTGGACGGGGCGTTATATAAATCTATGGAATTTGCAGGAGAAGGGATTAAAAACTTGACCATGGACGACCGCTTTACGATAGCGAATATGGCAATAGAAGCTGGCGGGAAAAACGGGATTTTTCCGGTGGATGAGGCGGCGGTTGCTTATATGGAGGAACATTCTAAGAAAAAGTATACCGTTTATGAGGCAGATGAGGACGCGGTTTACGATGAAGAATATACGATTGACTTAAGCGCACTCCGCCCAACGGTGGCGTTCCCTCATCTTCCTGAAAATACGAAAATAGTAGAAGAAATAAAAGAGGATATTGAAATTCATCAGGTAGTCATTGGCTCTTGCACGAATGGCAGGTTAGGTGATCTGCGGATTGCCGCGAAAGCGCTTAAGGGAAGACATGTGGCAAAAGGAATGCGCTGTATTGTGATTCCGGCTACGCAGGCTATTTATCTGCAGGCCATGGAGGAAGGGCTTTTGAAAATATTTATTGAAGCGGGGGCTATCGTAAGCACGCCTACCTGCGGGCCATGCCTTGGGGGATATATGGGTATCCTTGCGGAAGGGGAACGGTGCGTATCTACGACAAACCGTAATTTTGTGGGCCGTATGGGGCATGTGAAATCAGAAATTTATCTGGCAAGCCCGGCGGTGGCTGCAGCCAGTGCGGTGACGGGAAAAATCACCTGTCCTTGCAGACTGGGCTGACAATGGCATAAAGGAAAAGAGAAGAAAGGAAATCAGGGAAAAATATATGAAATCAGCAAGAGGCACGGTATTTAAATATGGGGATAATGTGGATACAGATGTAATCATTCCGGCAAGATATCTGAATTCTTCCGATCCTGCGGAGCTGGCAGTTCATTGCATGGAGGATATTGACAAAGAATTTGTAAACCGGGTGAAGAAGGGGGACATTATAGTAGCAAATAAAAATTTCGGATGCGGTTCTTCCAGGGAACATGCGCCCATTGCGATTAAAGCCGCAGGGGTAAGCTGCGTCATTGCGGAAACGTTTGCAAGAATTTTCTACCGGAATGCCATTAATATTGGGCTTCCGATTGTGGAATGCCCGGAAGCATCCAAAGGAATAGAGGCAGGGGATGAAGTGGAAGTGGATTTTGACAGCGGCATCATTAAAAACCTGACAAAGAAGACCAGCTTCCAAGGGCAGGCTTTTCCCGAGTTCATGCAGAGGATTATCGCAGCGGAAGGGTTAGTAAACTATATTAACGGGAAATAAAATACCCTGCCGTAAGAGACGGCGCTACAGCGCTGTTTGCCACAAACTCGTTATGCGCACAAAACAGCGCGGAAATGGGGAAAAAATGAAAATAGATATAGATACATTTTTTAAGAAGCTGGATGAGTATTTCCAAAAAGGGGAATTGGACAAAGTAGAGCCTTATTTGACACAGACGCTTGAAATGGCAAAAGAAGAGGAAGATTATGCGGCCTATATAGCGGTAGGCAATGAAATGATAGGGTTTTACCGAAGTGTCTCTATGTTCCGTCAGGCTTTTGACATTGCAGAGGATGTCCTTTTGCTTATGGAGGAGCTTCAGCTTGAAAGGAGCGAACATTTTGCTACTACATTATTAAATACGGCGACTGCTTACCGGGCAGCGGGAAAAGCGCAGCAGGCTTACCAATATTATCAGCAGGCGCTGCAGATTTATCAGGGACTGCTGCCGGAAGGGGATTACCGTTTTGCCGGGCTGTATAATAATATGAGCATTCTTTTAGAACAGATGGACGAAAATGAAGAAGCGGCTTCGCTTCTGGAGAAAGCCTTAGCGATCGTGAAAAACCTTACAGACAGCCGCGCGGAGCAGGCTGTCACATTGACCAACCTTGCATTGCTTTATTTTAAGTTGGATAAAGAAAAGGAAGCAGGGGCGGCATTGAAAGAGGCGCTGCAGATTTTTGAAGAGGAAGGGAACGGGGAGGAAATGGACGCCCATTATAGTGCGGCTTTGGCCGGGGCAGGGGAAGCTTATTACCGTATGGGGGATTATGAAAGTTCATTGGCCTCTTATGAAAAAGCTTTGGCAGAAGTGGAAAAACATTTTGGGAAAAATCAAAGCTATGGAGTGCTTTGTGAAAACTGCGCGGCAGTATGCAGCAGTATGAAAGATGAGAAAAAAGCGGAAGAATACAGAAAAACAGCACAAAATATTTATGAAAAGATAAGCCGGGCAAATAGCGGGCTTTAGGCAAAAAGAAAAGGAGGATTCCTGCTATGAAAGGATTGGAATTGTCCAAAAGATATTATATGGCCTATGGGAAAGAAATGATCAGTAAGAGCTTCCCGGCATTAAAGGGCAGGGTGGCTGCCGGGCTGGCAGGCCAAGGGTCGGAATGTCTTGGCTTTGATGATGACATTTCTAAAGATCATGATTATGGGCCTTCCTTCTGCTTATGGCTTAACAGGGAGGATTTTGAAATTTACGGGCAGGCTTTGATGGATGAATACCGGAAACTCCCGGCAGAGTTTGAAGGAGTCAAGGGCCGGGAGGTAAGCGCTCATGGCGGCGGCAGGGTAGGTGTTTTATGTATCCCTGATTTTTATTACAGCCTGCTTGGAATAGAAGATGTGCCGGAAAATAACAGAGAGTGGATGAAGATCCCGGAGACGGCTCTTTGCATGGCGACGAATGGGGAAGTATTTGAAGACCCGCTTGGGGAGTTTAGCAGGATCCGCAAAGGCCTGCTTCATTATTATCCGGAGGATGTACGGATTAAAAAAATTGCTGCCCGGGCTGCTGTTATGGCACAGTCAGGACAATATAATTATGCCCGTGCCATGAAAAGAGGGGAATACGTGGCGGCAAAGCTGGCTCTTGCAGAGTTTATCAAAAGCACTGGCTCTATGGTATATCTTTTAAATAAAAAATATATGCCTTTTTATAAATGGATGCATAGGGGGATGAAGGATCTTACGGTATTGCCGGAAATTGGAGACATTTTGAATTTGCTTGCAGTTATGGAGGATCAGTCGGCAGCATGGGAAGGTGTGGGGGAAAACGATTATTTATATACCCTAAACGGAAACGATAAATGTGTGCTGATTATAGAGGCTATATGCAACCTGGCGCTTCAAGAGCTGACGGCGCAGGGGCTGACGGAAGGGGAAGATAATTTCCTGGAAACCCATACCCTTAAGATCATGGAAAAGATTACAGATCCTTTGATCCGTTCTTTGCAGATTATGGAAGGTTAGGTTAATACATTGGGATTAAAAAGGAATGATATTTATTTTATGGCGCTGGCGCTGGCAGCGGCAGCTTCCTTATTTTTCTGGCAGCGTTATGTAAAGCCGCAGGAAGGCATTCTGGCAGTAGTAGAAAGGAATGGGAAAACCATAGGCTGTTATTCCTTAGACAGCGGGCAGCGGCTTGTTTTTGAGGAAAAAGGATACGGACGGAATGTGCTGGTAATTCAGGAAGGGAAAGCTTATATGGAAGAGGCAGATTGCCCGGATAAGCTTTGTGTAAGACAAAAACCGGTTAAAAAAAACGGGGAAAGTATTATTTGTCTTCCGCATAAGCTGGTAATCCGGGTAATAGGGGGAGAAACGGGAGAGGCGGATGTGATGATAGGTTCTTCCCATATTCCCTGACTGCAGATGGAAAATTTCTTTCGCGGTTTCATGTGGGGGGGAGTATGAAAAGAAAAACAGCAATGATGGGGCTTTTTCTTGCATTTGCCCTTATTTTATCCTATGTGGAAACTCTCATCCCCTTTTATTTTGGCGTTCCGGGGGTAAAACTAGGATTGGCCAATCTGGCAGTGATATTGGTTTTGTACCAGTATGGCTGGAAGGAGGCATTGCTTTTAAATGTGATGCGCGTTTTTTTAGCAGGCTTTCTGTTTGGCAATTTCTTTACGATTATATATAGTTTGGCAGGGGCATTGAGCAGTTTTTTCATGATGAATCTTTTAAAAAAAATAAAAGGATTCAGCATGGCAGGGGTAAGTATGGCAGGCGGTGTATTTCATAATATCGGGCAGATTTTTATAGCTTATTTTGTAACAAAGACAGTTGGCATTGTATTTTATTTGCCTGTACTCCTCGTAGCAGGGCTTTTTACAGGCCTGTTGACCGGATTGGCGGCAGAAAAAATAACCAAACATACCAGAAAGGAGTCCATGGGAGAATGATAGCTTATCTGAAAGGGGAAATCTCTGATATTGGGGAAGACAGCCTGGTTTTGGAGGTAAATAATATTGGGTATAATGTCAGGATTTCAGCCGGAACGGCAGCTCTTTTGCCGGGGATAGGGGAAACGGTCAAAATATATACTTATACTTATGTGAGAGAAGATGCTTTTTGTCTTTACGGTTTCCTTACCAGGGATGACCTGGAAATATTCCGCAGGCTGATTACGGTCAATGGAATTGGCCCCAAAGGAGGGCTGGCTGTCTTATCGGTTATGTCGGCCGATGACCTCCGTTTTGCAATTCTTTCGGGGGATGCAAAGGCAATAGCCAAAGCGCCGGGAATTGGAGTAAAGACGGCAGAACGGGTGATCCTGGATTTACAGGATAAAGTATCTATAGAGGAAAGCTTTGTGGCAAAAGAAGCAAGCGACAAAAGAGCGGCAGGCAGGAATGAAAATGGAAACGCAGCGAGAAACGAAGCGGCAGAGGCTTTGGCTGCGTTGGGATATTCCCCGTCTGAGGCTTTAAAGGCAGTCAAACAGATAACGGTTTCGGAAGATATGAATACGGAAGAAGTATTAAAACTTGCTTTAAAGACAATGGGCAGATAGAAAATGGCAGAGACTTTTCCGGCGTGAAAGAAAATTTTGGGCGGGATGCCTGGAAGAGCGAAAGGCATGGGACATATGGCAAAAAGAATGATAGAAACCAGTTTTACCCAGGAGGATGCAAAAATAGAAGGATCATTGCGCCCTAAATGCTTAAAAGATTATATTGGGCAGACAAAGGTAAAAGATAACTTAAAAATATATATAGAGGCTGCGAAACTTAGGAAGGATGCACTGGACCATGTGCTTTTTTACGGACCGCCAGGGCTTGGGAAGACGACTCTTGCAGGCATCATCGCTTCTGAAATGGGCGTAAATATGAAAGTAACCAGTGGGCCGGCGATCGAAAAGCCGGGAGAGATTGCCGCTATTTTGAATAACCTGCAGGAAGGGGATTTGCTGTTCGTGGATGAGATACACCGGCTGAACCGTCAGGTAGAGGAAGTTTTATATCCGGCCATGGAAGATTACTGCATCGACATTATGATCGGGAAGGGGGCTTCCGCCCGTTCCATACGGCTGGAGCTTCCTAAGTTTACGCTGGTAGGGGCAACCACAAGGGCAGGGCTTTTAACGGCGCCTTTGAGGGACCGTTTTGGAGTGATCCATAGGCTGGAATTTTACTCTGTGGAAGAACTGAGGTTGATTATCCAGCATTCTGCCTGTGTTTTAGGGGTAGAGATTGAAGAAAAAGGAGCATTGGAACTGGCGAAAAGAAGCAGGGGAACGCCGCGGCTTGCCAACCGGATGTTAAAAAGAGTCCGGGATTTTGCACAGATTAAGTATGACGGGGTGATTACGGAAGCTGTGGCTAAGACAGCTTTGGATTTGATGGAAGTGGACAAGATGGGTTTAGACCATGTGGACCGGAATATCCTGACGACAATTATTGATAAGTTCAAAGGCGGGCCGGTAGGGCTGGATACGCTGGCAGCTTCCATTGGCGAGGATGCAGGGACGCTGGAGGATGTGTATGAGCCATATCTGCTGAAAAACGGGTTTTTGAACCGTACGCCAAAAGGGAGGGCAGCGACTGATTTGGCATATCATCATTTGGGGCTTGAAATTCCTTCTTAATATCTATATAATAGATATGGTATAAGCGGTATGTTTATGATAGCATATTTTGTAGAAAGGATGTGACGGGGGATGTCGGCAAAGACAGATACGGAAGTGATCATCGGCGGCAAAGTATTTACCTTAAGCGGCTATGAAAGCGAAGAGTATTTGCAGAAGGTAGCATCTTATATTAATAATAAGACAGCGGAGTACGGCAAAATGGACAGCTTCCGGCGGCAGTCAGCGGACACCCAAAGCGTCTTATTGCAGTTAAATATTGCAGATGATTATTTTAAAGCAAAAAAGCAGATTAGTCTTTTAGAAGAAGAAATACAAAACAAAGAAAAGGAGCTGTATGATTTAAAACACGAATTAATTGCTTCCCAGATCAAACTGGAGAATACGGAAAAAAGCGTAAAGAGTTTACAGTCGGAAGTGAATGAAAACGCAAAGAAAATAATCCGTATGGAGACAGAACTGAAAGACCTGAAAGGGAATGGGAAGTAGTTAGGGATAAAGGATAGAATAAGGCCTGTCTTATATTAGGATGTCCCGCAAAGCGTGGCATCCGTTGTTTTTAACCGGCAAAATGGTGTCAGCGGCTTCAATTACCGGGGCGCTGGCAGTAGGGAGGGTTCATATGGGAAAGGTAGAACTTCTGGCGCCTGCGGGGAATTATGAAAGTTTTTTAGGGGCGGTATCGGCCGGAGCCGATGCTGTTTATTTTGGCGGGGAAAAATTCGGCGCAAGGGCATATGCGGACAATTTTACGCAAGAAGAAGTCTGCCGGGCAATAAAGTATGCGCATCTTTATAAAAGAAAGGTATATCTGACATTAAACACGCTTGTGAAAGAACGGGAATTTGATGAAATATATGAATATCTTCTTCCCTTTTATGAAGCCGGTTTAGACGGCGTAATCATCCAGGACTTAGGCGTTTTTCCGGCGGTAGGGGAATGGTTTCCCCGTCTGGCAAGACATGCCAGTACGCAGACGGCGGTGACCGGCAGCCTCGGGGCAGCATACTTGAAGGAATTGGGGGCAAAAAGAATTGTCCCGGCCAGGGAACTGTCCTTAGAGGAAATCAAAGAAATAAAAAAAGAGACGGATATTGAAATAGAGACTTTTGTTCATGGTGCAATCTGCTATTGTTATTCAGGCCAATGCCTTTTTAGCAGTATGCTAGGAGGCAGGAGCGGGAACCGGGGAAGATGCGCCCAGCCTTGCCGTCTGCCTTATGGGTCATTAAAGGAAAAGGGGAAGAAATATCCTTTGAGCTTAAAGGATATGTGCGCCATTGAACTGATGGGGCAGTTAATTGAATCCGGGATTGATTCTTTTAAGATTGAAGGAAGGATGAAAAGCCCGGAATATGCGGCTGGGGTAACCGGGATTTACCGGAAATATATTGACAGGTATTATGAAAACCCTTCTGGTTTTTATGTGGAAAAACAGGATATGGAAAAGCTGCAGTCTCTGTATATCAGGAGTGAAATCAGTCAAGGGTATTATTATAAACATAACGGCAGGGATATGATTACTTTGGAAAGCCCCAGCTATACCAGGCAGAATGAGGATTTGGCAAGAAAGGTCCGGGAGACATATTTGGACAAGGATATGCGTTTGCCTGTTTTTGTGGAAGCCAAGCTGATGAAAGGGAAAAAAGCGGTTCTTTCTTTGGAAGGGAACGGCCTTTATGCAGCGGCGAAGGGGGAGGAAGTGCAAGCGGCAAAAAAGCAGCCCTTGACAGAGGAGAATGTGCGCAGGCAGTTAGGCAAATTTGGCAATACTGCATTTTATCCTAAAAAAATAGAAATCCAGATGCCAGGGGATGCGTTTCTTACCGTAAAAGCATTGAATGATTTACGGCGCAGGGCTTTGGATGGGCTGGAAGAAGAAATCATCCGGGCAAACGGTTTTGATGTCCCAGGGGAAAGAACTGCAAAAAGAAAAGAGGAAAAAGCGGAGCCTGTCTGGACTTGTGAAAAACAGAAAAAAAAGGATGAGACAGGACTGCATGTACTGGCTTTGACAAAAGAACAATGCGGTGCGGCAATTGCGTGCATGGTGGAGAGGCTTTATGTGGAGGCTGGTTTGTGCCAGGACATGCGGTGGATGGAAACGCTGCAGGAAAAAAAGAAAGGAACAGAAATTTATTTGGCATTGCCTTATGTGCTCCGTCAAAAGGACAGGCCTTTATTGGAAAAAATGGGTGACTTACTGGAAAAGAATATTTTTTCGGGAGTCCTGGTACGCAATTTGGAAGAACTGCAATATTGGAAGCGTAGATTTGGCAAAAGCCACACGGAGGTTCCGGCTGTTTCGGATGCAGGGTTATATGCATGGAACAAAAGGGCTTTGCAGACTCTGGGAAAAGATTGCATGGAATCTTATATGCCTTATGAACTGAATCTTCATGAATGGAAAGAGGTTTTAAGAAAGAGCGGGCAAAGGGATATTGCGTTGTCCGTTTATGGGAGGATACCTATGATGATATCTGCCAATTGTGTTGCTGCTACCATGGAGCGTTGCAGCCAAGGCATAAAAGAGGGAAAAGGGAAAGAGGAATTTTATCCCATGAAGGACAGATATGGAAAGATATTTCCCGTATACTTGAATTGTATACAATGTTATAATGTAATTTATAATTCGCTTCCCTTATCTTATCACCGGGATATAGATAAAATCAAAGAAGCCGGCATATCTGCATTCCGTCTGGATTTTACGGTAGAAAGCGGGAGCGGAACAGAAGAAATCATCCGGTTTTGGCAGCGGCTTCATCAAGGACGGAACGGGAATCCGCCTTATGAGGAATATACAAAAGGGCATTTATATAAAGGGGCGGAATAAAGGTGGAATATGGAACTTTATATTACAGAAATATCCAAATATGTCATCACATTGCTGATGGCGTTATATGCTTATGAATCTTTCGCAGTATTCCGTTTTCAGGAAGAAGAACAAAGGAGCGGGATATACACCAGGCAGAATTTTTTGATGCTTTTGATCCATTTTTCCTGTTTTATGGCGATATGCTTTGAAACGGGAGATATCAGCTATTTGTTTTTCTATATTTTTCAGCAGGTTGTCCTGTTTGCCACTGCGGTTCTATTTCATATGATTTATCCAAGGGCCAACCGGCTGATCATTAATAATATGTGTATGCTTTTAAGCATAGGATTTGTAATATTGACAAGACTTTCTTATGAAAAGGCTGTAAAGCAGTTTGTGATTGTGGCAATTTCGATTGCAGTTGCGATGATTATTCCTTTTTTTGTTCATAAGATGAAATTTTTAAAGAACCTGACGTGGATTTATGCTTTGGCAGGCATTGCAGCTTTGGCAGTTGTGCTTATTTTGGGGGCATATACTTATGGATCTAAAATCTCTTATTCCGTAGGAGGCGTTACCTTTCAGCCGTCAGAATTTGTGAAAATTATATTTGTATTTTTTATTGCCGGGGCGCTGCATGAGTCCACCACCTTTTTTGATGTATTTACGACCGCGGCGGTGGCAGGGATTCATGTCATTATCCTGGTGATTTCAAAAGATCTGGGAAGCGCTTTAATCTTCTTTGTTGTATATGTGCTTTTGGTGTTTGTTGCTACAAAGAACCCGCTGTATCTTCTGGCAGGGGCGCTGGGGGGGAGCGGGGCGGCAGTGATTGCTTACCAGGCATTCCACCATGTGCAGGTACGTGTCCAGGCATGGCGCGACCCGTGGAGCGAAATTGACTCGGCCGGCTATCAGATCACCCAGTCGCTGTTTGCCATCGGCAGCGGCGGATGGTTCGGCATGGGGCTTTTTGAAGGGACGCCGGATGCCATCCCGTTTGTGGAAGCAGATTTTATTTTTTCCGCCATTGCAGAAGAATTAGGTATTCTGTTCGCTATGTGTATGATCTTAGTATGTATTAGCTGTTTTATTATGTTTATGGACATTTCTATGAAGCTGAATGACAATTTTTACCGCCTGATTGCTTTTGGCTTGGGGGTTACCTATATTTTTCAGGTCTTTCTGACGATTGGCGGTGGCAGCAAGTTTATTCCTCTGACCGGGGTTACACTGCCGCTGATCAGCTATGGGGGAAGTTCCGTGCTTACTACTTTAATTATGTTCTCTATTATTGAAGGGCTATGCATGGTAAAGCAGGATGAGGCAAAAGAGGGGCAGCGGTGGGAAAAGAAGCGGATAAGAAGTAAAAAACCGAGAAGCCGCAAGGCTATGGACAGAAAAATAGGGGATTGGAACGAAAGTGAAAATGAATAAGCGTCCAGCAAAGAAAAAAAAGAATATGCCTATTATGGCAGTGACTTATCTGTTTGTGGCGGTTTTTCTCGGGATGATGGGTTATATATGCCATTATTCTGTAACCCACAGACAGGAACTGATCAATAACAGTTATAATGGCCGTCAGCAGATGCTTACTGCCAAAAATATTAGGGGGACGGTTTATGCAGGTGGCGGGGAAATCTTAGCGCAGACATTGACGGACGAAGATGGGAAGGAAACGCGCAGCTATCCTTATGGGAACCTTTTTTCCCATGCGGTTGGGTATGCGACCCATGGCCGGGCCGGCGTGGAAGCTTTGGGGAATTATTATTTGATTCATTCCAATGCTCCGTTGTCTGAAAAAGCCGCAAATGACATATCGGGGGTGAAATACCCAGGAGATGATGTGCATACCACATTGGATGTCAAGCTCCAGGAAGTTGCCGACCGCGCCCTTGGGATATACAAAGGGGCTATTCTTGTTTCTGAGACTTCCACGGGGAAAATTCTTGCCATGGTTTCCAAGCCGGATTATGACCCTAACCAAATTGAAGAGATATGGGATGACCTGGTAGAGGACAAGGAAAGCGGCATATTGCTGAACAGGGCGACGCAAGGGCTTTATCCGCCCGGATCCACGTTTAAAATCGTAACTGCTTTGGAATATATGAGGGAAAACCCGGATACTTATCCAAGTTACAGTTTTCAATGCGCAGGAAGTTTTGTGGATGGCGCGGACCGGATTAACTGCTATCATGGGCAAAATCATGGCAGCGTAGATTTTTCCAGGTCGTTTGCGAAGTCCTGCAACTCTTCTTTTGCGAATATGGGTGTTAAGCTGGATAAATCGAAGTTTCAGGATACGCTTGGGGATTTGCTGTTTAATCAGGAGCTTCCTCTGGATATCAATTATAATAAAAGCCGCATTGATGTAAAAGAAGATTCCCCGAATGGGGATATGATGCAGATTGCCATTGGGCAGGGGACTACCGGGATGACGCCGATACATTTAAACATGATTACCAATGCGATTGCCAATAACGGCACTTTGATGAAACCATACATTATAGATTATGTGGAGAATAGTACGGGAACAGTGATGAAACAGTTTTCCCCTTCCTCTTATAAAAAAATCATATCAGAAGAAGAGGCAGAGGCTTTGACCGGGCTGATGCAGGGTGTGGTGGAAGAAGGCACAGCAAGCAAATTAAAAGGGCTTTCTTATACGGCGGCAGGAAAAACCGGTTCTGCAGAGTATAATTTAGTGAAAGGAGACTCCCATGCATGGTTTACCGGGTTTGCGCCTGTGGAGGATCCTAAAATCAGCGTTACAGTAATTATTGAGGGAGCCGGTTCAGGCGGGGATTTTGCAGTGCCAATTGCCAAAAGGATATTCGATGCTTATTTTGAAGAATAGAGTATTCATGGGCAGGAAAAAACAGATTGTATGTTTTTGTATTGGAATTGGTAAAAAGTGTGGTATAATAGGAACCAATATGGAAATAAGGCGGATGAAGTGGATATGAAATTTTATAAGCATCTTTATGTAGGGGAAGGGATAAAGCATCCGAATAAAGTGAAATGGAAGCTGCGCCGTAATGCAGGGCAGTTCCGGATGTATGTGATAGCGCTTGCCGCCGGAAGGGATCAGTTGGAGATATACCATTGTGCTTTTTTACAGCAGAAATATTACAAAAAGCATCCTCCTTATATTATAGGGATTGCCAGAAATTATGAGGATGCGCTGGATATTGTAGTAGAGATAACTAAGGAGGCATTGGAGAAGGATGGATATCCGGATCTGAAAAAATATTTATTCCCTGAAAGTGATTAAGAGGTAGATATGCTGCACATATTATTCGTAATATTAAAAATAATAGGGATGATTTTGGCGGCAGCGGCTGGAATCCTCCTGCTGGTTCTTCTTTGCGCGTTATTTGTTCCGGTCAGATATTGTATTTTAGCAGACGGAAAGCTTGGCGGGGAAGAACCGGTTCATGTGGATATAAAGGTTACATGGCTGCTGCATATAGTCAATGCCGCTTTTTCCTATTCAAAAACGGCACGTTTGAGAGTAAGGTTTTTTTGTTTTACCTTATTTGACACTTCAAGAAAAAAAGAAGGGAAGAAAAAGAAAAAAATAAAAGAAAAACGTCCGAAAACAGGAAAAAACGGACCGGATGAGAAAGAAGAGGAAATTCAAAACAAAGAAAAGAAACTTGGGGAAATCCAGGCCGGAGGGGAAGAAGAAAAGAAAGAGGCTCTTATATCCGGGGATGCAAAGGGAGACGGCATACAAGAAGAAGGGGCTTTGGAAGAAGGACAGGAAGGCGAAAGCGGAAAAGGCAAAGAAACCAATGGGATCAGAGGTATTCTGGATGCGATATTGGGCTTTTTGAAAAAGATTTATGAAGCTGTGAAAAATATAGAGTACACAATAGAGAAAATCTATGGTAAAATAAAGAACGTTATGGAAAATATACGGTATTATACCAATATAATGAAAGGGGAAGTTTTCCAGAATGTTTTTAGAAACGCAAAGGGACAGCTTTTTTGGATTTTCCGGATGCTGAAACCTAAGAAATGCAGGATAGATTTGAAAGCGGGAACAGGCGATCCGTTCACTACCGGGCAGATTATGGCGGTATATGGTATGCTTTATCCCTTTATCGGGAATCATGTATCCATACAGACAGATTTTGAGAATAAAGTGATGGAAGGGGATTTGCTGATTAAGGGAAAAGTTGTGGCAGTTATCTTTCTTGTGGCGGCCATAAGGATGGTTCTTGATAGAAATATATGGAAATTATTGAAACTGTTGAAAAAAGGAGGATATATAAATGGCGGAGAATAATTTTTCAGGAGTGATTGAATCGTTGATGAACGGGATGAACTGCGTGCTGTCTACGAAGACAGTGGTAGGGGAAGCGACTCAGATAGGCGATACGATTATTCTGCCTCTTGTAGATGTAAGTTTTGGCGTAGGAGCAGGAGCAAATGCAGCCGATAAAAAAAGTGGCGGCGCAGGAGGTTTTTCCGGTAAAATGACGCCCAGCGCCGTGCTTGTGATTAAAAATGGGACTACAAAGCTGGTGAATGTCAAGAACCAGGATACTATGACGAAGATTCTGGATATGATTCCTGATATTGTAGAAAAGTTTACAAAGCCGGAGGAAAAAGAAGAACTGCCGGACGATGACACGGCCGTAGATATTGCTTTTCCGGGGAATTAATGCCCTTTACCAATGAGGAACAAGGAAATAAGCATCAATTGGAAGAAGGGTGCATATGATAAAGTAAGAGCATAAGCGGAGATGTGGGCATGAAAAAAATGATTGGCTTTATCGCCTTTTGGATTGCGGTAGGAATGCTGCTTATGCTTCTTTTTTTTACCAGCAGATTTATTGGGCTGATTATTTGTGCTTTGCTGTTACTGATTGGCTATAATTTCTATTATTGCGATTGATGCGCACAAGGATACGAAGGTGTGGAAAATGAGAAATATAGATGAAATCTTGAAGGACGGGAATGAGAAAGAATTAAGCGAATTGAAAACCTGGCTTTTCAGGGAAGAATTCCGGCTGTCGATGATACGGGAAGAGCTGGACGAGCTTAGAAGAAAACTGGAAAACGAAAAGAAATTTCATGAAACGGAAATGAAAAGCCAGCAGCATAAGCTAAAAATTGAAAAGGGGCGGCTGGAGCAGGAGAACCGGCTTTTGGATCAGAAGATGAAAATCCTTCAAAAAGGATTTGAGGATCTGGATCAGGATAGGCGCACTTTGCAGATGGAAAAGGATAAATTTAATTCCCAGAGAGGTTCTTACCACGAAAGGCATACGTATTCCTCCCCCCATTCAGAAGTGGCGGAGATGCTCTTTAGCGGGGTGAACAGCTTTTTAACATTGAAGAAACGGTATAAGGATCTGATGAAGATGTTTCATCCTGACAATGTAACCGGGGATCATGAAATGGTACAGATCATTACAAGGGAATATGAGGAATTAAAGAAAGCATATGAAATGGGAAGCAGAGCGAGATAGCGGCCTGGCTTATGAACGGCTCCCCTTTTCGGGGCGGTAGAAAGCAGATGCTAATTTGACATAAAATAAAAAAACAGCTAGCTAGCTGTTTTTTTATACGTTCAAGGCTGCTTTGCAAATTAAGCTCTTTCTACTAATCCGGATCTTAAGCACCGTGTGCAAACATGCATTTTCTTATTGCCGCCGTTCAGTTTGCACTTAACCCTTTTTACGTTTGCGTGCCAGATTCTGTTTGTTTTTCTATGAGAATGGCTTACATTGTTACCAAATTGAACGCCCTTGCCACAAATATCACATTTAGCCATTTCTGCACCTCCTCGAAATTATACTCGCAACATTAGTATAATAGCAGATAAAACCTTATAATGCAAGTAAAAATTTCATGGATTGGAAAATTATTTTATTTGAAATTCAATATTTTCTTGTTTCTTTACCAAATAACGGTTATAATACATCATATATATTATGTGCAAGGTATTTTTGACAAAAAAATAAGGAGGTATAGTATGAAAGCTTCTTCTATGGATACTCATATGGGAAATATAGCTATTGATAATGAAGTAATTGCGCAATACGCTGGCTCAGTTGCCATGGAATGCTTTGGCATCGTCGGGATGGCCGGCGTAAATGTAAAGGATGGGCTGGTTAAACTGCTGAAGATGGATAGTATGACAAGGGGCATCAAGGTGCTGCTTCACAATAACAAGCTGATTCTTAATTTCCATGTTATTGTTTCGTACGGTGTCAGCATATTGGCGGTATCAGATAATCTGATCAGTAATGTAAAATATAGAGTGGAAGAGTTTACCGGTATTGAAATTGAAAAAATCAACATCTTTGTAGAAGGTGTAAGAGTGATTGATTAAGGAGGAAATTTGTTGTGGTTAAGACAATCGACGCTAAGATGCTTTCTAAGATGTTCTTAGCTGGCGCAAAAAAATTGGAAGAAAAAAAGGAATGGATTAATGAACTGAACGTATTTCCAGTTCCGGACGGGGATACCGGAACAAATATGACCTTAACCATTATGTCAGCGGCAAAAGAAGTGTCGGCTATGGAAAAACCGGATATGACGGCGCTGTGTAAGGCGGTATCGTCCGGTTCCCTGAGAGGGGCCAGGGGAAATTCGGGGGTTATTTTGTCCCAGCTTTTCCGCGGTTTTACGAAAGGTGTAAGGGATTATGAAAAACTGGACACCAAGATTCTGGCGGGCGCTTTTGAAAAAGCAGTGGAGACGGCCTACAAGGCAGTTATGAAACCGAAAGAGGGAACGATCCTTACAGTAGCGAAAGGCGGCGCGCAGAAAGCGAGGGAGCTGGCCGATAATGGGGAGGAAGATCTGACGGTTTATTTTGAAGAGATCATTAAGTCTGCGGATGAAGCGCTGGCAAGAACCCCGGATCTTCTTCCGGTGTTAAAACAGGCAGGGGTAGTGGATTCCGGCGGGCAAGGGCTGATGCAGGTGCTGAAAGGGGCTTATGAGGCTTTTCTTGGGAAGGAAATTGATTTTAATATCCCGGATATTAAATCATCCTCTTCAGTAACGTCAATGAATATGGATGTGCAGGCGCAGGCAGATATTAAGTTTGGTTACTGCACGGAATTTATCATTATGTTAAGCAGGAATTTCAATATAAAACAGGAGATGGATTTTAAGGCCTATCTGGAATCTATCGGTGATTCCATTGTTGTTGTTGCAGATGATGATGTGGTCAAGGTACATGTACATACCAACGACCCAGGTATGGCAATACAAAAGGCCTTAAAATACGGCGCTCTTTCCAATATGAAGATTGATAACATGAGACTGGAACATCAGGAAAAACTGTTTAAAATGGCGGAAAAGCAGAAAGAGGAAGTCCAGCCTGAAGCGGCGCCAAAAAAAGAAGCCGGGTTTATCGCTGTTTCAGCAGGGGACGGAATTGAGGAAATATTCAAAGGGCTTGGCGTAGATTATATTATTGAAGGCGGGCAGACAATGAACCCAAGTACGGCGGATATACTTGACGCTGTTGAGAAAGTCAATGCAGATACCGTTTATATACTTCCCAACAATAAGAATATTGTGCTTGCAGCAGAGCAGGCTGCCCATATGGCGGAGGATAAAAAGATTGTTGTTATTCCCACCAAGACAGTACCCCAAGGAATTACAGCAGTGATTAATTATGTACCGGAGCTTTCTGTCCAGGAGAATACGGATACGATGATTGAAGAGATGAAAACGGTGCGTACAGGGCAGGTAACCTATGCGGTAAGGGATACGGTCATTGATGACAAAGAGATCAAACAAGGGGATTATATGGGAATCGGCGACAGCGGCATTCTGTCGAACGGCGCTGATATGCTGGAAGTTACTTTCCGGATGATTGAAGATATGATGGATGATGAGAAAGAACTGATCAGTATTTATTATGGCAGTGAGGTTTCCGAGGAAACGGCGGATGAGCTTAGGGAGAAGGTAGAAGCAAGATATCCGAAGTGTGACGTGGAGCTGCAATATGGCGGCCAGCCGATTTATTACTATATTGTTTCTGCGGAATAGATTGATCCGGTCAGACGGCAATCTGAGCCTAAGCCTCAAATATAGGTGTTTTGAATTTGGAACGGATATAAAAAGGACGGGATTCCGTCCTTTTTATATCATAAGATTTAGGTAGCTGACGGTGTATTGCCTAAAAGAATTCAGAAGGAGTATATCATGACAGGGGACGGAACGGATATTATACAGCTAAAAGGGATTGGAGTTAAGACAGCCAAGCTCTTTTATAAACTGAATATTAAAAATACCGGGGATCTGCTCCGTAATTATCCAAGGGATTATGAAACATTTTCTCCCCCGCTTTCCACCAAAGACATTGTTCCCGGGGAACTTTGTTCTGTGAGGGCATCTCTTGCAGGAAATATGACATCAAAAAAAATACGCAGTTTGACGGTAATCAATTTTGTTGTCAAAGATGAGGCAGGAGAAATCTTCATGACCTATTTTAATATGCCGTATGTGAAAAATATTCTGAAAAGAGGTTATTTTTATATTTTCCGGGGGGTAGTCCAAAAAAACAACGGAAGGCTGGTGATGGAGCAGGCAAAAATATACCGGCCGGAGGAATATTCTAAATTAATGGGCATACTTCAACCAAAATATTCTTTGACGGCAGGCCTTACCAATCATATGGTAACGAAAGCGGTGAAACAGGCTCTGGCCTCCTGTCTTCCGGATATGGATTATCTTCCGGAGTGGATCAGAAAAGAGCAGAATCTGGTTACCTGCCGCCAGGCAATAGAGGAAATCCATTTTCCGCCGGATTACGAAAGAATGCTGGCAGCGAGAAAAAGGCTGGTATTTGATGAGTTTTTTATTTTTTTGCTGGTACTTCGCAGGTGTAAAGAACACAGCAAGGATTTGGAAAACGGTTATCCTATGATGGAAACATCCCATACGGGGAGGTTTTTAGAAGCGTTGCCTTATACGCTGACAAAGGCGCAGGGCAGGGTATGGGAGGAGATAAAAGGGGATCTGCTTGGCCATAAGGCCATGAACCGGTTAGTGCAAGGGGATGTGGGATCCGGAAAAACAATTCTGGCCTTCCTGGCCTTGCTGATGTGCGTATCCAATGGTTACCAGGGAGCCATGATGGCGCCTACCGAAGTGCTGGCCGGACAGCATTTTGAATCATTGAAGGAATTAACCCGGAAATATAGCCTTCCTTTTTGTCCGGCGCTTTTGACAGGCTCCATGACGGCAAAAGAAAAAAAAGATGTTTACGAAGAAATGAAAAGCGGAAAAGCAAATGTAATCATTGGCACCCATGCTTTAATACAGGAAAAAGCAGAATATAAGAACCTGGCATTGGTTGTGACGGACGAACAGCACCGGTTTGGCGTAAGGCAAAGGGAAAGACTGGCTGGAAAAGGGGAAGGAGTGCATGTCCTGGTCATGAGCGCTACGCCGATTCCCAGAACTTTGGCGTTGATCCTCTATGGGGACTTGGACATTTCCATAGTCGATGAATTACCGGCCAACCGGCTTCCTATTAAAAATTGTGTAGTAGGAACAGAGTACCGGGAGAAGGCATACCGTTTTATCGAAAAAGAAGTCCGGCTGGGTCATCAGGTTTATGTCATCTGCCCTATGGTAGAAGAGGGGGAACTGGAAGGCGTGGAGAATGTGGTTTCCTATACGGAAAAGCTGAAAGGCATATTGCCAGCGGACATACAGATTGCATGTCTGCACGGGAAAATGCGCCCAGCCGATAAGAACAGGCTGATGGGGGAGTTTGCAGCCCATAATATTGACGTATTAGTTTCTACTACAGTGATTGAGGTAGGCATTAACGTACCGGATGCAACTGTTATGATGGTAGAAAATGCAGAACGGTTCGGGCTGGCGCAGCTTCATCAGTTAAGGGGAAGGGTTGGACGCGGATCCAGCCAGTCTTATTGTATTTTTATTAATGGTTCAGGAAAAGAAGAAAATTACAGCAGGCTGGATATCTTAAACCGTTCCAATGACGGGTTTTATATTGCCGGGGAGGATTTAAAAATGCGCGGTCCGGGCGATCTGTTCGGTATCCGGCAAAGCGGGCTGATGGATTTTAAAATCGGGGATATTTATCAGGATGCAGATTTATTGAAAACAGCAGGAGACTATGCCAGCCGGGCGCTGGAGGAAGATGCGGATTTGATCAAACCGGAAAATGAAATGTTAGGAAAGTATATGGAGAATGTATTAAATGCAGTTGACTTCCGGACAATCTGACGGTAAGATATATTATGGACTGTTGTATTTTGATAGCAGATAAGCGAGCTGAAAGGAGAAGCGCTGACGGGCGGCGCGGTGTAAAAGAGTGGCAAAGATTGGAATTGTAACAGACAGTAACAGCGGAATTACACAAAAACAGGCGAAGGAGCTGGGGATTTATGTGCTGCCTATGCCTTTTATGGTAAATGAAGAGACTTTTTATGAAGATATTAGCCTGTCCCAAGAAGAATTCTATGAACGGCTGGCTAACGGGGATGATGTCGTGACCAGCCAGCCTTCCCCTGAATCGGTGATGAAGCTCTGGGACAATGTGCTGGAGGAATATGATGAGATCGTGCATATCCCTATGAGCAGCGGTTTATCAGGATCTTGTCAAAGTGCGATGATGCTTGCCCAGGACTATGACGGCAAGGTACAGGTAGTGAATAATCAAAGAATATCCGTTACGCAAAGACAGTCTGCGCTGGATGCAGTCAAGCTGGCAAAGGACGGTAAAAGCGCGGAAGAAATTAAATTATTCCTGGAAGAAGATAAATTCAATTCCAGCATTTATATTATGCTGGATACGCTTTATTACTTAAAAAAGGGCGGGAGGATTACCCCTGCAGCCGCGGCTCTTGGCACATTATTGCGGTTAAAACCAGTATTGCAGATCCAGGGGGATAAACTGGACGCTTTTGCCAAAGCGAGAACAACCAGCCAGGGAAAAACGGTTATGATCAACGCAATCAAGAACGACATGGTAAACCGTTTCGGCGGTGCGGATAAAAACAACATCTGGCTACAGATTGCCCACAGCCATAATGAGGAAGCGGCAAGCGCTTTAAAAAATGAACTGCTGGAAATTTTTCCTGGTTTTGATATTCATACAGATCCCCTTTCTTTAAGCATTGCGTGTCACATAGGCCCAGGGTCGCTGGCAATTGCCTGCTGTAAGAAAATATAGGGCGGGGTTTTCTTTTCTTATATTCTATCCAATATAAAAAGCCAATGGCTAGGAGACGGGATTTATCTCCTAAGCATTGGCTTTTTTCAGTCCGGATCCATTCTACTATATGCGGTATTTTCCGCTTTTCATCCCACAAAATATATGCTATACTACAGAATGGATTTTTGGATAATTGCGGGAAAGGGTGGAAATTATGGCAAAAACAGATACATATGACGCCTCAAAAATAACAGTCCTGGAAGGGCTGGAAGCGGTCAGGAAAAGACCGGGGATGTATATTGGGAGCGTTTCTTATAAAGGCCTGAACCATTTAATATATGAAATTGTGGATAATGCAGTGGACGAGCATTTGGCTGGTTATTGCAGCAAAATAAAAGTCACCCTGGAAGCGGACGGTTCCGCGACGGTAGAGGATAACGGGCGGGGGATCCCGGTGGGGATGCATGAAAAAGGAGTCAGCGCGGAACGCCTGGTTTTTACAACCCTTCATGCCGGCGGAAAATTTGATAATTCCGCATATAAGACCAGCGGCGGGCTGCATGGCGTTGGTTCTTCCGTAGTGAACGCCCTGTCTGCTTATTTGACAGTGCAAGTAAAAAATGGCGGCTTGATTTATGAAGACAAATATGAAAGAGGAACCCCGGTGATTGAATTAAAAGACGGGTTGCTGCCTGTGATCGGAAAGACAAGGGAGACGGGGACAAAAGTTAATTTTCTTCCGGATGATACGGTTTTTGACAGGACGCGGTTTAAAGAAGATGAGGTAAAGAGCCGCCTTCATGAAACTGCGTATTTAAATCCGGCTCTTACGATTATTTATGATGACAAACGTAAGAACCCGGCGGAGCATATCGAATATCATGAGCCGGAAGGGATTGTGGGATTTATTAAAGATATGAATAAATCGAAAGAAACTGTCCATGACGTGATTTATTATAAAGGTGAAAGCGAAGATATTTCTGTGGAAGCGGCTTTCCAATATGTCAATGAATTTCATGAAAATGTGCTGGGGTTCTGTAACAACATATATAATGCGGAAGGCGGGACGCATCTGACCGGGTTTAAAACGATGTTTACCAATGTAATCAATACCTATGCCAGGGAACTAAATATATTAAAAGAAAAGGATGTGAATTTTACGGGGGCGGATGTCCGTAGCGGGATGACAGCCGTAGTGTCCGTCAAGCATCCGGATCCCAGGTTTGAAGGACAGACAAAAACGAAGCTGGACAACCAGGATGCGGCAAAGGTAGTCAGTAAAGTGACGGGGGAAGAAATTGTCCGCTATTTTGACCGTAATCTGGAAACGTTAAAAAACGTAATTGGATGTGCGGAAAAGGCAGCGAAAATCCGGAAGACGGAAGAAAAAGCAAAGACAAATATGCTGACAAAACAGAAATTTTCGTTCGATTCTAACGGGAAACTGGCGAATTGTGAGTCGAAGGACGCTTCCAGGTGCGAAATTTTTATCGTGGAAGGGGATTCTGCGGGAGGAAGCGCGAAAACGGCAAGGAACCGTGCATTTCAAGCGATTTTACCTATCCGGGGAAAGATACTGAATGTGGAAAAGGCAAGTATTGACAAAGTCCTTGCAAATGCGGAGATTAAAACGATGATCAATGCTTTTGGCTGCGGTTTTTCAGAAGGCTATGGAAATGATTTTGATATTTCCAGGTTACGCTATGACAAGATCATTATCATGGCGGATGCGGATGTGGACGGGGCTCATATTTCCACCCTGCTTCTGACCCTGTTTTACCGTTTTATGCCGGAGCTTATTTATGAGGGCCATGTGTATCTTGCTATGCCGCCTTTATATAAAGCGATGCCGGCAAAAGGGGAAGAGGAATATTTGTATGACGACAAGGCTCTTGAAAAATATAGGAAACGGCATAAAGGCCCTTTTACTTTGCAGCGTTACAAAGGGCTTGGGGAAATGGATGCCGGGCAGTTATGGGAAACGACGCTGAACCCGGAAACAAGGCTTTTAAAACTGGTGGAAATCGAAGATGCGCGTATGGCTTCGGAAGTGACGGAAATGCTGATGGGAACAGAAGTGCCGCCGAGAAAAGCATTTATTTATGAACATGCGGCAGATGCGGAACTGGATATATAGGCAAAGCAGGGAGGGATGAACTGCCATGGATGACAGCAGAATTATCAAAACAGAATATTCGGAAGTGATGCAGAAATCTTATATTGATTATGCAATGAGCGTTATTATTGCAAGAGCGCTTCCGGATGTAAGGGACGGGCTAAAACCGGTACAGCGCAGAACCTTATATGATATGCACGAACTGGGGATCCGGCATGACAGGCCTTACCGGAAAAGCGCCCGTATCGTAGGGGATACCATGGGTAAATACCATCCGCATGGGGATAGTTCTATTTATGAAGCCTTGGTGGTGATGACACAGGAATTTAAAAAGGGGATGCCTCTTGTGGACGGCCATGGGAATTTCGGGAATATCGAAGGCGATGGTGCAGCGGCTATGCGTTATACGGAAGCGCGGCTGCAGAAGGTTACCCAGGAAGCCTTTTTGGCCGACTTAGATAAAAATGTGGTGGATTTTATCCCTAATTTTGACGAGACAGAAAAAGAACCGTCCGTACTCCCGGCAAAAGTCCCCAATCTGCTGGTGAACGGATCGGAAGGGATTGCCGTAGGCATGGCGACCAGTATCCCTCCCCATAATCTTTCAGAAGTGATTGATGCCGCAAAGGCTTATATGAATAACCCGGATATTACTACGGAAGAACTGATGAGATATGTGAAAGGCCCGGATTTCCCTACTGGGGGTATCGTGATTAACAAGGATGAGCTGCTTTCCATTTATGAAACAGGAACAGGGAAGATAAAAATCCGGGGAAAAGTGGAAACGGAAAAGGGAAAGGGAGGAAAAACGAATCTGGTCATTACACAGATTCCCTATCCGATGATTGGCGCCAATATAGGCAAATTTCTTTCCGATGTAGCAAACCTTGCGGAGACAAAGAAAACACAGGATATTGTGGATATTTCCAATCAGTCTTCCAAAGAAGGCATCCGTATTGTGATTGAACTGAAAAAAGATGCGGATGTCCATAATTTTGTGAATATGCTTTATAAAAAAACCCGTTTAGAAGATACATTTGGCGTGAATATGCTGGCAATTTCCGGGGGAAGGCCGGAAACTATGGGGTTAAGGCAGATTATTAAGGAAAATGTTGATTTTCAGTTTGAAGTGGCAAGGAGAAAGTATAAGACGCTTCTGGAAAAAGAACAGGAACGCAAAGAAGTGCAGGAAGGGCTGATTAAAGCCTGCAATGTGATTGACTTAATTATAGAAATATTGCGCGGCAGTAAGGACAGGGCTATGGTAAAAGCCTGTCTGGTGGATGGAAAAACGGATCCGGTTAAGTTTAAGTACAAAGAGTCAAAAATCATGGCTGCCCAGCTCAGGTTTACGGAAAAACAGGCGAATGCGATATTGGATATGCGCTTGTATAAGCTAATCGGGCTGGAATTGGAAGCGTTGATCAAAGAGCATGAAGAAACTATGGCAAATATTTACCGTTATGAAGATATTTTAGAGCGGAGGGATTCCATGGCCATGGTTATTATGAATGAACTGGATGCCATGAAAAAGGAATATGGAAGGCCGAGAAGAACGGTAATTGAGAATGGGGAAGAGGCGGTTTATGAGGAAAAGAAAATCGAAGAAATGGAAGTGATGTGCCTGATTGACCGGTTCGGATATGTAAAAACGGTGGATATGCCTACGTATGAAAGAAATAAAGAGTCCGCAGATGCAGAGAATAAGTATGTCTTTCCATGCAAAAATACAGGGCGGATCTGTGTGTTTACCAATACAGGCCAGTTGCATACCATTAAAGTGCAGGATCTTCCTTTTGGCAAATTCCGCGATAAGGGAGTCCCTCTCGACAATGTGAGCAACTATAGCGCAGAAAAAGAACGGATTGTATTGGCAGTCAGCCAATCCCGGTTAAATATGCACCGGGTGATTTTTGGCACAAAGCTGTCTATGGTAAAGACTGTAGACGGCGGGGAATTTGACGTAACCAAGCGAACTGTTGCGGCTACCAAGCTTCAGGATGGGGATGAGGTAGTTTCTGTAGCGGTCTGGAAGGAACAGACGGATATTGTTTTGCGGACAGTGGGCGGTTATTTCCTCCGCTTCCCGATAGAAGAAATCCCTGAAAAGAAAAAAAGCGCGGTAGGGGTCCGGGGGATGAAACTGGGAAATAAGGATTATGTTGAGAACATTTATTATATACAAAATACAGAGGAACAATTGATTGAATATAAAGAAAAAACTATGGAATTAAATAAGCTGAAGGCTGGAAAACGGGATTCTAAAGGGACAAAACCGCGTGGGTAAAATGGATGGATTTGACAAAAAAGGATTGACCCGAAACGGAGAAACGATTATGATGATAGAAAGAATGAAAAAAATACGCTGAAAGGTCAGAAAATTTTATATGAGAGTAATAGCAGGAACGGCCAGGAGCCTACCATTAAAAACACCGTCCGGAACGGATACCAGGCCTACCACGGACAGAATAAAAGAAACACTTTTTAATATGCTGCAGCCTTATGTGCCTGACGGCATATTCATTGATTTATTCAGCGGAAGCGGGGGCATTGGCATAGAAGCTTTAAGCCGTGGGGCAAAACATGCCTATTTTGTGGAAAATGACAGGGATGCATTTTTATGTATCCAGTCCAATGTTGCATTTACGAAACTGGCGGATCAGGCGACGCTTTTCAGGCAGGATGTTTTTAACGCATTAACCATGATCCATGAAAAAGAAGCGGATATTATTTTTATGGATCCGCCTTATAACCAGGGTTATGAAGCCAAAACGCTTGCAGCGTTAGCAGACAAGCCTTATGTTACAGAAAATACGTTGATTATTGTGGAAGCGAAGCTTTCTGAGGACTTTTCTTTTGCTGCCGGTTTGGGGTACCGGATAGAAAGGGAAAAGAATTATAAGACAAATAAGCATGTATTTTTGCGGAAGGAGCAAGGAAAAGAAGGATGAAAGCTGCGATTTATCCGGGAAGTTTTGATCCGGTTACTTATGGGCATCTGGACGTGATCCATCGGGCTGCGGAGATTTTTGACGAATTAACGGTAAGCGTGTTGAACAATCAATTAAAGACTCCATTGTTTTCTGTGGAAGAACGTGTTAAAATATTGGAGGAAGCGACAAAAGATATTCCAAATGTTAAGGTTGATTCTTTCAGTGGGCTATTAATTGATTATGCAAAGAAGAAAGGCGTGCATGTGGCGATCCGGGGGCTGCGGGCAATTACAGATTTTGAATATGAGCTGCAGATTGCCCAGACCAACAAGCTGCTTTCCAAAGGGGAATTGGATACCGTATTTTTGACCACCAGTCTGGAATATGCGTATTTGAGTTCCAGCAGTGTAAAAGAAATTGCCAGTTTTCATGGGGATATATCCATGTGTGTGCCGGAATTTGTGGCACATCTGATTTATGAAAAATACGGACATAGATAGTACTGCTAAACATTTGCTGCAGCAGTAATGGGAGAGGTTACCATATGAGCAGTAGGATTGAACAATTAATTGATGAAATTGAAGAATACATTGATAATTGTAAATATCAGGCGTTATCCAATACGAAAATAATCGTAAATAAGGAAGAAATTGACGAACTTCTCAGGGAGCTTAGAATGAAGACCCCTGATGAAATTAAACGTTATCAGAAGATCATAAGCAATAAAGAAGCGATCTTAAATGATGCCAGGACGAAAGCGGAAGCGTTAATCAATGAAGCGACAGTGCAGACGAACGAGCTGATCAATGAGCATGAAATTATGCAGCAGGCCTATTCACAAGCAAATGAAATTGTAACGCTTGCAAGCCATCAGGCACAGGAAATCCTGGATAATGCCACAATTGAAGCAAATAATATGAAAGCGGCAGCAATTCAGTATACGGATGAAATGCTGGCGAATCTGGAAAACCTGATTGTTCAGACCGTAAATATGACGGCTTCCCATTACGAAAGTTTTATGAACAATCTCAACGGTTATGCGGAAATTATCCGTACCAACCGGTCAGATCTGCACCCGCAGGAAGTGGATTCCATTTATGGCGGGGCGGAAGGCGGGGAAGGCAGCGAATCCTTGAACTTAGATCTGCTTAAATAGTGCAGTATAACAATATATCCATATAGCCTTTTATGAGGCAAGAGGGTATGAACAGAACCGGAGCCGGTTCCGCCTGAAATGACGGAGCCGGTTTTTCTATCATAGGATTTGAAATCCCAAAGTCCTGCCAGGCAGCCACATCCGGCATATGGCAAAAGATATTGTGTAAACGGCTTGGGGGCAGTGAGGGGGAGACTCAAAAAGGAGATAAATGAAAAATATGAAGTTTAGTTTGAATATGGTACTGGGCTGCTTTTTGGGGCTGCTATTTTTTTGCTCGAAAGGTGTGACCGTATATGGGGCAAAGCCAGTTACAGTCGTGCTGGATCCTGGGCATGGAGGGGCAAATTTAGGTGCGGAATATAATGGATATACGGAAAAAGATATGACTATGATTGTGGCTGAGGCAATGAAGGAGGAACTGGAAAAGTACGATGGGGTTGAGGTGTATCTTACCCGTGAAGGCGATGGAGATATGAGCCTGGAGGAACGGGCGGAATTTGCAGCATCCAAAAATGCGGATTTTCTTTTTTGCCTGCACTTCAACATGTCTTTGAGCCATGAACTTTTTGGTTCTGAGGTATGGATTTCTGCATTTGGAGAGGAACACCAAGCCGGATATGCATTTGCCGGCGCTGAAATGGAACTATTGGAAAATATGGGGCTTTATCCAAGGGGAATCAAGACAAGGTTAAATGATAAAGGGGAGGATTATTACGGGATCATCCGGCATTCTACGGCAAGGGATATTCCTTCTGCGATTATCGAACACTGTCATCTGGATCAGGAAAGGGATGAATCTTTTTATTCTTCCAGGGAAAAATTAAAGCAGTTTGGCATTTTGGATGCAACGGCGGCGGCAAAATATTTTGGTTTAAAATCGGATATTTTGGGCGTGGACTATAGCGGTTACCGTAAAGAAGAAATTCCTGTTCCAAATGCCCCAGTGAAACCGGATACATCGGAGCCGGATGTCTGTGTCATTGACGTTGATCACGTGGATGAAGAAACAGGGGAAATCACGGTTTCCGTTTATGCGGCGGATTATGATAGTTATATTTTGTATTACAGCTATAGCCTGGATGGCGGGGAAAGCTTTTCCAGCCTATATGAGTGGGAACCGCGCAGTTCGGATATGCTTCAGTTTACGGCAAAAGCGCCGTCCGGGACAGTGCCTGAACTTGTGGTAAATGTATACAATAAATACGACTATATAACGGCGAGTAATCATATCTTTCTCCCCTCTATGGTTTACGGGGAGGAAGAAACGGATGATGAGAGAAAGGAAGCGGCGCCGGAAAACGGGACGGATGATGAGGCAGTGGAAGCAGGGAGCATGGCGGCTAAGAATACTCTGCCTGCTGCGAAGGAGAAAGAGGATAAGGAAAAATCAGCCCAACAGGCAACGGTTCTTTACTTCCTGCAAGTAGCATTCATTTGTGCTTCCATTTTATTCGTCCTGTTTTTGATGGCAGGCCTTCTTATAAGGAAGCGGCCGCCATCAAAGAAGAAACGAAGACGGAAAAAACAGAAACCAAAGGATGTAGTAAAATAATGTAATAGCTGAAAGAATGAGCTTGTGGATGATATAATGCTTTAAAGAAAGATTGGTATCTTTTATCATGCTGTAGGTCTGGGCAATGCAGGAAAATCCGCCAAAGGGAAGAAGAAGAAGCACAATAAGAGGGGATTGGCTGCCTATGCGGCTGATACCGCTGGTAATTTCCAAAAGACAATTGATTACCGCCCCCCAATCAGTGTCGGTTAAGGGAAGCGGGGGAAGCAATGCATGAGGCGCCAGATTGAGCAGATTAAAAAAGACCATATACCCACCCAGCTTTGCGATGCTGTAAAGACCGGATAAAATGGAATCATCCAGGGTGTCCAATAAGGATATAGGGGAAGCCCCTTCCGCTGCCGAAAGAATATTTTTTAATTTGCGGACAGGCTTTGAAGAAACAGGAATGGGAAGACTGTTTTTATATAAGGTATATCTTAAGAAAATACCATAACATAGGGGGAGTCCATACATACCAAAAAGGTATGGGAAAATCAGTTTTAGCCGTAACGAGGGCAGGACAAAACTGATAAAATACACGGGACCGATATTGTTGCAGAAAGCCAGCAAAAAAGAAGCTTCTTTTTGGGAAAGCTTATGACAGGAATATAAATCAGCGATTACTTTTGCTCCCATAGGAAAGCCGCAAAGGAATCCGATGGCAAGAGCATAGATACCATTTAAACTCACTTTCAAAAGGGGGAGGAAGAATGGGCTGATGATTTTTACCACATGCTCCGTTAAGTTAAGACGTATCATAATGCCGGACAGAATCATGAACGGGAGCAGCGTAGGCACCATACGATTGAACCAAAGCTGTAAGCCGGTCAGCGAAAAGGCCAGGCTTTCTTTGGGGAATGCCAAAAGCAGGGCAGTCATTATAAAGAACAGAAAGGTAAAAAGAAAGGTTTTGCTTTTTTTTCTCAACATATCACCAGGTTTGATGTCTTAAGGCTTATTACCAATATATGAAACAGATGAAAAATTAGAAGTGTATGAAAAAAGGATGGAAGGTGGAAGAATGCTCCGTTTGGATAAGTTTTTATGCGATGTTAAAGCCGGAAGCCGAAGTCAGGTAAAAGGATATTTAAAACAAGGGCTTGTAAAGGTCAATGGCGAAACAATAAAAAGACCGGAATATAAAGTGGATGAAGATAAGGACGTAGTATCTTTTCAGGGAAAGGAAATTACTTATAGAAAATATGTCTATTATATGCTGAATAAACCGAAAGGAGCCGTATCCGCCACAAAAGACCCGATGTGCCTTACTGTTACGGAACTTTTAAAAGACACAGGATATGATGATCTTTTTCCGGTGGGGAGGCTGGATAAGGATACGGAAGGACTGCTGCTTATGACAAATGACGGCAGTCTGGCGCATAATCTGCTCTCGCCCAGAAAGCATGTGGAAAAAATATATTATGCCAGACTGGCAAGACCGCTGTTGGAAGAAAAGAGAAAAGAGTTAGAAGAAGGGGTGGATATCGGGGAAGGGATATTGACCTTGCCGGCAAAGGTGGAACGGATAACAGAAACAAGCATTCATTTAACGATAACGGAAGGAAAGTATCATCAAGTAAAGAGGATGCTCCAGGCAGTGGGGAATGAGGTGGTTTACTTAAAGAGAATTGCAATGGGAGGAATTTTTTTGGATGAAAGTCTTCTTAGCGGGGAATACAGGGAACTGACAGAAGAAGAGAGGAAAGCGGCCGCTTTCAAAAAGTATCAATAAAGCATTGGTTCAGTTTTACGGAGGATAAAAATGAAATGGATCAAAAAATTATTTTATGGTATTTTGGGCTTATTGTCATTGCTTAGCTTATTTATTATACTTTGTGCTTTTCAGCCAAAACTAGCGGATCAGGTATCGGATTTTCTCTACCGGACGATGAGGAATGGGGATCATGCCGGACAGGAAAGGGGGAACCCGGACATACCGGCTCAAACAGAGGAAAATAGCGGCGTGAATAAGCATGACGGGACAGATGCCGGCTTAGGCCATCCTGTGGATAGCAGTATGGAAACGGCAAAGGACAAGGAGCCGGATGATGGACTGGATCCAGGCCTTGTTTCCGGTTATGTGCCGCCAGAACGGTCGGATATTGATATGCCGGAAGAAGTGGCAGGCCGCAGCGGATATCTCCCGGTACAGGAAGATGTGGAAGAAATTGATGAAGAGGAAGCCGAAGAGCTTAAGCAGTTTTATACCTATGGTGAGACGGGGGAGGGGCTAAGCTTTGATACGGATTATTATCCTTATTACGGAATGCTGACCGAAAAAGAGCAATCTCTATACCGGCAGATTTATGCCAATGCCATGGCGGTAAACGGTATTTTTAACCCGGTAGAGGCGGTATCGCAGAGGGAGTTGCGTAATACTTTCCTGTCAGTCTTTCACGACCATCCAGAGCTGTTCTGGATGGACTGCGCGTATGGGGGGAAGTTCTCAAGAAACGGGGAGTGTGCGGAAATCTCCCTGCAGTTTAATTATTTAGTGGATAACCTGGAGAAAGCGAAGTATGAGTTTCAGGCCGCTGCAGAAGAAATTCTTGCGGGGACGCAGGGAAGCGATTATGAGAAAGAGGTATATGTGCATAATGCGCTGGCAGACCGGATAGAATATGACCTTCAGGCTCCGCTTAATCAAAGCGCATACAGTGCTTTGGTCAATGACAGGACTGTATGCGCAGGCTATGCCAGAAGCCTTCAATATCTGATGACCCAACTGGGGATTCCCTGTTATTACTGCACAGGTTTTGCAGGCGAGAATCATGCATGGAATATTATCCGCTTAGATGATGAGTACTATAATGTGGATGTTACCTGGGATGATACAACGCCAAATACTTATGATTATTTTAATAAAACGGATTATGATTTTGCGCCGACCCATAGAAGGGAGGATCTTTCCGTATATCTTCCACCGTGCAATGGAACAAAATACGGCAATCTGGAAAGCAATGAAATAATGGAAGGGGCAAGCGTTGATGGTAGGAGAAGTTTGGAAGATGCCGGTTTTTCGGAAGAGGATGTGTTGCATGGCCTGGAAGATTATTACAGCGACTGTTACCGCCAGATTATGGATCAGAACGGATCAGCCCAGTTTGAGAATATTGTGGACAGCGAAGAACTTTGGCTAAGCTGTTATCAGGCCTATGAAGACAATAGTTATTCCGCCGGATATATGGATGCCGTGCTGGAGGAATTGCAGGCGGAAGGGTGCGAAGTGGATATTGAGGCGGAAATCCTGCGGGACGGAAGAGTGCTTTTAAAGCACAAAATCCGCTTTTTCTGAAGAAAATGGAATTTTTTTGAAAAATCCAGGTGAGATATGATAGGATAGGTTAAGCGTTAGCGGCAAGAATTCATGTCATAAAACTGGATAAAAGAGAAACGGAAATAAGCGGTTGCGGTAAAAGAAGGGAGATTAGAATGGAAAGTATCTTAAAAAATAAATATTACTTGTATTTGACTGAATTTTTTGCTGGGATGTCTGTTATGGCGGTAGAATTGGGGGCCAGCCGTCTGCTGGCGCCATATTTCAGTTCTTCCCAAATTGTATGGACGATAATTATCGGAACGATTATGATAGCCATGGCGCTTGGGAATATCTGGGGCGGAAGAAGCGCGGATAAAAACCCTGACCCGGACAGGCTATATATGAGATTGATTATCGCAGCGCTGTGGATTGCGGCGATTCCGGTAGTTGGAAAATATATTATTCTTGCGATTTCGGCAGTCCTGGTTATGAGCATAAACAATAATTTTCTGATTTTGGCTGGTTTTGCAGCTTGTATGGTAATTTTTGTATTTCCTTTATTTTTGCTTGGTACAGTAACGCCGTCTTTGGTAAAATACACAGTGGACAGTTTGGATGACAGCGGGAAGACGGTGGGAACTTTAGGGGCTTTTAATACGATTGGCAGTATTATTGGAACATTTATGCCTACCTTTGTTACTATTCCCGCAGTGGGTACAGCAGTTACTTTCCTGATTTTTTCCGGTGTGCTTCTTGTGTTGGGGCTTGTCTACTTTCTAAGCAGAAAGGTGAAAGGAAAAGCCTGTGCCATAGCGGTATTCTTTTTCATTGTATGCAGTATTTTGGGGCATTCCGGCAGTTTTGCCTTTTGGGAAGGCAGGCTGCTTTACGAAGGGGAATCTATTTATAATTATCTTCAGGTAAAAGATACGGATGACAGCGTCATCCTTTCTACCAATGTATTGTTCGGCGTCCAGTCCATAATGAAAAAGGGAGATTCCCTTACCGGAATGTATTATGATTATGCACTGGCTGCGCCGGTGATGGCAGGGATTCATGAAAAGAAGGGCGCGGATATCCTGATATTAGGGATGGGGACAGGAACTTATGCAAAGCAATGTATGCATTATTTTGAGAATATTTCCGTGGAAGGGGTAGAAATTGACCAGAAGATTACAGATCTGGCGGGGGAATATTTT
The DNA here is from genome assembly GCA_910576535.1 of uncultured Lachnospiraceae bacterium. Taxonomy (GTDB): domain Bacteria; phylum Bacillota; class Clostridia; order Lachnospirales; family Lachnospiraceae; genus Kineothrix. The sequence goes on from CAJTKK010000002.1 coordinate 297,351, forward strand.
GCCCTTCCAGATACCGTGGAAGTGACAACATATGACGGGCGGGCTTATTTACAGGCTGTAGATAAAAAGTATGATGTGATTATGGTAGATGCTTATCAGGATATTACCATTCCCTTTCAGATGTCTTCGGTTGAATTTTTTATGTTGGTGAAGGAGCATTTAAAAGAAGATGGCGTAATGGTGGTTAATATGAACATGCATTCGGATGAGGAAGGTAATATTAATGAATATCTCTCCGATACAATTGCCAATGTGTTCCCTTCCGTATATACGGCGGATGTTTGGGGATCCACGAACCGTGAGCTTTTTGCTGCGCAAAACAGGGAAATTTTAGAATATTTTACAGAGAAGATAGATTTGTTGGGGAATGAAGAATTAGCGGATATGATGCGGCAGGTTTCTGGAAGGTTATCGGCATATGAAAAAGGAGAGCTATTGCTGACAGATGACAAAGCTCCGGTAGAATTGCTGGGGATGAGTGTGATTGACGGGCTGATTCAAAATGAGATTGGATATTATAAAAAGGTCTTTAAAGAAGAAGGGATCCGGGGCATTTTAAATGCTATGTAAGGCAGAATGACGATTGCCATTAAAAAACCTTCCCGGAGGATATCCGGGAAATGTGTTTTTTAATGGCATCGAAACTTTCTTTGCTGATGACATGTTCGATGCGGCAGGCATCACTGGCAGCAATGTCTGGATTTACCCCGAGCGAAGAAAGCCAGTTGCTTAATACTTCATGCCGCTCATAAATCATATCCGCAATTTCCTGTCCAGATTCCGTTAAATAGATAAATCCCTCTTTTGTAACGGTAATGTGTTCTTTTTCCCTCAGATTTTTCATTGCTACACTAACGCTTGATTTTTTGAACCCTAAGAATTCCGCGATGTCTACCGAACGGACAACAGGACGGGTTTTACTGAGTATCAATATGGTTTCCAGATAATTTTCTGCTGATTCATTTATATTTCTCATCATATTCTCCTATGTTAAGGCAGAATGCTTTTGCCTCTTTGTTCCTATGAAAAAGTTTGTTGTCCTATAGTATATTGATTTATGGTAATGTTGTCAACGGAATGAAAGGTTTTTATGAACCCGTTTAGTATTTCCCTTAAAAAGGGGCAGACAAAGAAGCTGCTTTGGATGAGCTTAAAGAGATTGCTTTTTCAATGAGCATGGAAGAGATAATAAAAAGCTTCTTGACATCTCGATATGGTTAGTGTATACTAACTGTATGGATAGAAAATGATAATCATAATCATTTAAAACGTGATGAATGGAAAATTAAAATAAGAAAGGGAGTGGATGATGATGCCGTTATCAATAGCAGATGCAGGCGTGGCGAAAGTGATATGCAAAGTTGGAGGAAAGGAAGAGAGCAGGAAATTTTTAGAGAATCTTGGGTTTGTGACAGGAGGAACAGTAACTGTTATATCGGGAGCAGGCGGGAATATGATTGTCAATGTAAAGGATTCCAGAGTCGCTATCGGAAAAGATATGGCAAATAAAATTATCGTAATTTAAGAAAGGAGAAATTATGAAAACATTAAAAGAGATTTCTTGCGGAAACACTGTAAAAGTGATTAAACTGACCGGTGAGGGGCCGGTAAAACGACGCATTATGGATATGGGGATTACAAAAGGGGTGGATATTTTCGTCCGTAAAGTGGCTCCTTTGGGGGATCCTGTGGAAGTGACGGTACGCGGCTATGAATTATCTTTACGGAAAGCGGATGCAACAATGGTTTTGGTGGAATAATTTTTTGCCCAAAGGTTAGTAATAACTAATTTAGAGTAGTGCTATAGGACATTGGCGTAAATAAAAGATTAAGGAGGAAAAAAGATAAGATATGTCAGTAAGAATTGCATTAGCAGGTAATCCGAACAGCGGAAAAACAACATTATTTAATGCGCTTACCGGTTCCAACCAATTTGTGGGAAATTGGCCTGGGGTAACGGTAGAGAAAAAAGAAGGCCGATTAAAAGGATATAAGGATGTTGCGGTTATAGATCTTCCCGGTATTTATTCTTTATCGCCTTATTCTTTAGAAGAAGTAGTGGCAAGAAATTATCTGATAGAAGAACAGCCAGATGTAATTATGAATATTATAGACGGAACCAATCTGGAAAGAAACCTCTACTTGACTACCCAGCTTATGGAACTTGGAATACCGGTGATTATAGCTGTCAATATGATTGATGTGGCAGAAAAAAAAGGTGATAAAATACATATTGAGGAATTAAGCCGGAAATTGGGCTGCGATGTAGTAGGAATTTCAGCATTAAAGGGAACAGGGGTCCAAAAGGCAGCAGAAAAAGCAATATCTTTGACACACGAAAAGAACAGAAATTCTTTCCTTCCTTTATTTTCTCCAGCAGCAGCAGAAGCTTTGAAAGAAATTGAAAATAGGCTAGGAGAGAATGTGCCAAATCAGCAAAGGCGATTTTTTGCGTTGAAACTTTTAGAGAAGGATAATCAGATTTTAATCCATATAAAGGCTGTGCCGGATGTGAATGATATTATTGCAAAGCTGGAAGAAGATTTGGATGATGATGCAGAAAGCATAATTACGAATGAAAGATATATGTTCATTTCTTCCATAATAAGAGGATGTGTAAGTAAGGCAACGAAGGGCGGATTGACGGCATCCGATAAAATTGATAAAATTGTTACAAATCGCTTTTGGGCGTTGCCTATTTTTATTGCAGTGATGTTTATAGTATATTATTTTTCTATTTCTACAGTAGGCACATGGACGACTGACTGGGTCAATGATGGCGTGTTTGGCGATGGGTGGGACTTTTTGGGAATAGGAATTCCCAGTATTCCGGCTTTGCTGGAAATGCTGTTACAGAAAGCAAATTGTGCGGGATGGCTGCAGGGACTTATCCTGAACGGGATTGTGGCAGGATTGGGCGCTGTTCTCGGTTTTGTACCGCAGATGCTTGTCCTTTTCTTTTTCCTGGCGTTCTTGGAAAATTGCGGATATATGGCAAGGGTTGCCTTTATTATGGACAGGATTTTCCGTAAGTTTGGTCTTTCCGGCAAATCTTTTATCCCTATGCTGATCGGGACTGGCTGCGGGGTCCCTGGAATTATGGCATCCCGTACGATTGAGAATGACAGGGACAGGAAAATGACCATTATGACTACTACTTTTATTCCTTGCAGCGCCAAACTTCCAATTACCGCATTGATTGCGGGGGCATTGTTCCAAGAGGCATGGTGGGTGGCGCCCAGTACTTATTTTGTAGGAATCAGTGCAGTTATTTGTTCTGGGATAATCTTAAAAAAGACAAAAATGTTTGCAGGGGATCCGGCGCCTTTCGTAATAGAACTGCCTGTTTACCATATGCCTGCTGTTTCTAATATACTGCGGAGTATGTGGGAGAGAGGATGGTCTTTTATAAAAAAAGCGGGAACAGTTATTTTATTATCAACTATTGTGATCTGGTTTGCGACTTATTTCGGTTTCGTAGATAGACAATTCCGTATGCTGGAAGATGCGGAGATTGGCTATAGTATTTTGGCTGCTGTCGGGAATGGGATCAGTTGGCTGTTTGCTCCTCTCGGATGGGGTGACTGGCGGCCGGCGGTTGCGGCTATCACCGGATTTGTGGCAAAAGAGAATGTGGTAGGGACTTTCGGTATTTTGTTCGGGTTTGCGGAAGTGACGGAGGAAGGGGAGGAAATATGGGGAATGCTGGCAGGGAACATGACGATGGCTGCTGCATATTCTTTCCTTGTATTTAATCTTTTGTGCGCTCCTTGCTTTGCGGCGATGGGGGCGATAAAGAGAGAAATGAATTGTGGCAAATGGTTCTGGTTTGCCATTGGATATCAGACTGCTTTGGCTTATTCCGTATCTTTTGGCATCTATCAGATAGGGACTTGGTTTTTTTCCGGGGTTTTTGGTTCTGGGACAATTGCCGCTTTTCTGCTTATTGCATGTTTTGTCTATCTGCTGGCGCGGCCTTATAGGAAAAATGGAGCCTTTAAACCGGATTTGAAGTTTAAGAAAAAAATGATGCCGGTAAAATAGTATGCGGATCCAGCCCTGTTGCCTGCAAGGAAAAACCCAACGCTGGCACGGGCTGGTAATGCAGTTTATAGGAGGGATTATGGGAACAATAATCATTGGGGCAATTATTTTATGTGCCATTGCATTGGCGGTAAGAAGTATCTGGAAAGACAGGAAAAACGGGAAATCTATACATTGCAGCGGTTGCTGCGGGCATTGCAGCCGCTGCCATGAAAAGGGATGATGATCCTTAGCGGTGTTTCCAGGATTTGCTTGGCTGTGCTTTTGCCGTAGGATAACGCAGAAGCAAAGTCCGTAAGGCTTTCCGGTTAAAAGGGTATAATGGCCAAAAATAGCTCATTCCGCCGAAGGTTGGCGTAGTGGCGGCCGAAAGAAGGACAAGAAATAAACCGCACGAAAATCCCCATCCCCCAAATAGAGAAGTGACTATAATCAGGAACAGGCGGTAAACCCTAAGACCGTCACTGAATTCAATGCTGGCAAGCGATAAGCTGGTCAGGAGAGTTATGGCGGCATAGAACAGGATTTCCACAGAAGCCCAGTTCAATTCTACGGCAATATCCCCGATAATCAGTCCTCCGATAATGGATAAAGAGCCGGAGAATTTACCGGAGCTGACAGAGGCGGAATATTTAAATAAATCCAGAAGAAATTCTACGGCCAGAACATAAAAAACGATAGCGGCTCCGGAAGCCGGTTCTGTAGACATGAGCTTCCATTTTTCCGAAAACTGGGGGAAATATACGGTAAGCATTAAAAAAAGCGGCATTAAAATAAGACTTACCGGGATGCAGAGGAAACGCACGAGACGGAAATAAGTCCCTACGACAGGGCTTTTGTAATAATCTTCCGGGCTTTGCGTAAACTGGAAAATAGTGCAGGGCAATATAAGGACGGAAGGGGAATTGTCCACAAGAACTGCAATATGTCCTTCCATCAGAAAGCTGCAGGCCACATCAGGCCGTCCGGTATAGTGCATACAAGGCAGAGGATGAAACCAGCGTTTTTTTACCAGCAGTTCTTCCAGGCTTTTTGCACCCATAGTCAGGGAAGTGACAGACAGGCTGGAAAGAGCCTGTTTTAATTGGGTTAATAACTGGGAACTGGCAAGGCCATCCACATATGTGATAGCCACATCAGTTTTGCTTTCTGTCCCAATGGACATAATTTCAAAGGTCAGCCTGGGGGAACGTATCCGGCGGCGGATTAAGTTAGCGTTGAAAAGCATTGTCTCCACAAATCCGTCTTTTGCGCCTAGCGTAACCCGTTCTGTATCCGGTTCGCTAATGCTTCTGGCCGGATAAGTACGGACATCTATAATGATTGCCTGTGCAAAACCGTCAATGAAAAGAACAGAAGGGCCGCTTAGGAGGCTGCGGGTAATTTCTTCCCAGTCATCGGTAAGAGATGTTTGGGCATAACCGATTTTCGCATTCATATAGCGTTCAATATCTGCTATTCCGCTTTCTTTCATATAGTAAGGGTTTTGCAGATCAGAAAAAATCTGCTGTAAAAGTTCTACCCGGCAAAAACCGTTAATGCCCACCCAATATCCCCTGGCATCGCCTAAGATAAGGCGGCGGGTGATAATATCGAAGCTTTTATGAACGGGGAAAATGGATTCTATTTGCCGGATATTGTCATCAAGTTCTATGGATAGCTGCATGATATAAGCCCCTTTTCTTCAATTTCATATTTATTTTTGCGCAGTTCTTGCATTTTTGCGCAAACATAAATTTGCCGTGTGAAAAATTTCCGGTTTTTCACGCTGCTTCCCATAATATCTGCTGTTTTCCTTAATTTTATTCTCAAAAGAGCAGGCTTGGCATCCAGGCCTCATACCGTTCCCGTAATATAAATTTTCATAATGTGTATAAAATAAGCGGGAAAGGGAGATGATGAAGAGATGTAAAAAGTATTTTCATGCTGATTACAATGACAACCGTTTGCCTGCTGCCAATCCCGGCAAAGTAATGGGGAAGCCGGAGCTTTGGAGCTGACGGTCAAGCATATTATTAAGATTTCATGAAGGATATTGAGTTATCTATAAAAATATGGTACGTTAAAAAAAACAGTAGAAAAAACGCGCGACCAAAAACTGCAAGGCATAGCTTTGCGGCAGCTATGGCGCGGCGCGGGATAGGAGCACAGATGAAGAACAGATTACATTATATATTATTTCCGTTATATGCTATTGTGGTGGCATTTGTCCTATATGTGAACGGTGTGTTTACGGGAGATGGGGGGTCTGCTGTCAACCTTGCCATCAATATAGGTTTTTTAATTATCATAGGAGTCCTGTTTCTGATCTCGGCCGTCAGCTTTGGCAGGTTGAATAGCGTTACAAATGAACTGGAAGATTTTGCTTATCGGCTTCAGAAAGAATATAAAGAGGCGAACGGAAAGAACCTTTGGGGGAATTATCAGGATCGTAATAATGTTTTTAAAAATGAAGAATTATCAGATGCTTTTCATAAGTACCGTATCAGGGTAAAAAGCCTCCGGGCGAAACGGGGGGCAGGAAGCCCATGTGATTTGGAGGAATATATAAATGAAGATCTGTTGGACCGTGTGGGGATGAATTTTTTTAATTCCGGGATATCCGGCACCCTGACCGGGCTTGGGATCCTTGGCACGTTCCTCGGTCTGTCCATGGGTCTTGGATCGTTCAATGGCGATGACATTTTTACCATTTCCGATAATGTAGGGTCGCTGCTTTCCGGTATGAAGGTGGCTTTTCATACCTCTGTGTATGGGATATTTTTTTCGCTGGTATTTAACTTAGTTTACCGCAGCATTATGTCGGACGCATATGAAAAACTGGAGGAATTCCTATGTATATTCCGTCAGACGATGCAGCCTAGAACTGCGAAAGAAGATGAGAATGCCGCAGCTATGGTGGTATATCAGGCGGGGATTTCCAGCGCTTTAAAACAAATGCTTGAAATAATGAAAGGAAACGCCGCAGAGCAGACACAAGGGGTGGAGCGCATTGTAGACAAATTCACCGGACAGATGCAGACCGCTTTGGGTTCTGATTTCCAGAAACTGGGCAATGCTTTAAAAGCGGCAGGGGAAGCCCAGGCAGTCAGCGCCGCCAATGCAAAAGAAATGATCGAAGCTGTTACAGCTTTGGTAGAAGTGAACCGCAATGTACAGTCTGCTCTGGCTGAAGTGATGGACAGACAGGAAAAATTCGCGGGGGAATTAAGGGAACAGAAAGAGAAACTGGTAAGCACATGCAATGAGATGAGTGATGAAGTAGCGAGCCAATTGTATGCTTTTGACCAGATGAGGGGCTTATATGAAAAATAATAAACGGAAGAACAGGGAAGCTTTTCTGGAGCAAGGCTACTGGCAGTCTTATTCCGATATGATGGCGGCTCTGCTGCTGATTTTTATATTGATTATAGCGATTACCTTGGCAATTTACAGACAAAAGACCACTGACCTGGACAAGACGCGCCTGGAGCTTGACACTGCCCAGGCACAGCTTGATTCCACAATAGCGGATTTGGAAAGTTCCAAGATGGAGCTGGAAAAATCCAATGAAGAGCTGGCTTCTTCGCTGGCGGAGCTGCAGCAGGCTTATGCCCAGGCCGCTTTAACCCAGGAAGAACTGGATAAAGCTTATCTGGAAATTGAAAATGCGAGAAATGAATTGACTGTTACTAAAAATGAACTGCAGGACATTGTCGGCATCCGCACAGATATTATTGGCGCCTTACAGTCTGCTTTCAATAATTCCAGCATGAAAGTGGATGCCCACACTGGTTCCATTACATTTTCTTCCGATGTGCTGTTCCGGTATAATAGCTCTACCCTGACGTCGGACAGTAAGGAAACTCTGCAGGAGATTATCCCTATGTATCTGGATGTCCTGCTGCAGGAGCAGTTCCGGGGCTACATAGCGGAAATCATCATCGAGGGGCATACCGATACCGATGGCGGTTATGAAAGCAACATGGAACTGTCTTATAACCGGGCAAAAGCAGTGGCGGATTTTTGCCTTAATAAGAAAAACGGGCTTAGCGAAGACAAAATCGAGCAGTTGCAGAAAATCCTTACTGTCAATGGGAAGTCATGGAGCAGTCCTGTTTTCAAACAGGATACGGCAGGAAACCAGGAGGAAAATGTAGACATGGCAGCTTCCCGGCGCGTGGAGATTAAGTTCCGCCTAAAAGAAGATGAAATGATAGAAAAGATTGCGGGGATTTTATCACAGGAATAGATGACGGCAGGGGAGCGGAAACAGAAAATGTTATTAAAGCATAGCCAAGCATGGATGTATATCCTGGCTTGGCTATTGTTGTGCGCCGTTAGGCACACAGTAAACAGGCTCTGAAAATTTTTTCAGAGCCTGTTTTAACCGTTTTAATAATGATATTCCCCGGACTGGTATAAGAAAGTGCGGATCCTGCAGTCACGGCTATAAGTAGTCGTATAGCAGTCCAAAGAAGCTTTGGGCAATTCTTTTTTTGCATTTTCCAGGATTTCTGCAAAATCGTCATTGCTTTTTTTGCATTCAGGATCCAAATGATAATGCTTTCTTTGATCACGTCTTATTCTGCCAGCGCTGGAAACTGCCATTACCGGCTGCACCATAAAAATACCCTGAAATCCTTTTGCTGCGGTAATCCCTCCTTGGATGTGTATTCCGATAGTGTCTGTGTTCTTATGATATATTTCGTAAAAAGAACGGAAAAAGCTTAGAGGAAAAGCAAAAAAACAATATTATTTTGTTTTTAGTTGTGGTAATATATACAAAGTGGACTTTCACCAGAAAAAACGCCCATAGTGAACAGAAATGAAAGGGTAAGAAATGCTTGAAAATATAGATGCAGTAATTTTTGATTTGGACGGTTCCCTTGTGGATTCTATGTGGATGTGGGAACAGATTGATGTAGAATATTTAGGCCGTTTTGGGATAAGTCTGCCCGGGAATCTCCAGTCAGAGATAGAAGGAATGAGCTTTAGCGAGACGGCGGCCTATTTTAAGAACCGTTTTGCCCTTCCGGATTCCATCGTGCAGATTAAAGAAGACTGGAATGCGATGGCATGGGATAAATATAGCCATGAAGTCCCGCTAAAAAAGGGAGTGAAGGCTTTTTTGGATATATGCCGGGAACGGGGGATCGCTTTGGGGATTGCAACCAGCAATTCCCGGGAACTGGCAGCAAACATCCTGTCCGTACATAAGCTGGAGGACTATTTTTCCTGCGTTATGACAGGCTGCGATGTGGCAAAAGGGAAACCGGCGCCGGATATTTATCTGGCCGTGGCAGAAGATTTGAAGGTGGAACCCAAACACTGCCTTGTATTTGAAGACATTATTCCTGGGATTCTGGCGGGAAAAGCCGCAGGAATGAAAGTCTGCGCTGTGGAAGACGAATATTCCATTGCGCAGAAGGAAGAAAAATTATTAGCGGCCGACTATTATATTGAAGATTTTGAACATTTGGCCGATGAATGCAGAGGAAAATAACTGTTATGAAAGGATTTTTACCGATATCGGAAGAAGAACTTGCCTTGCGCGGCATCCGGCAGTTAGACTTTGTCTATGTGATTGGCGATGCTTATGTGGATCATCCTTCTTTCGGACATGCTATTATCAGCCGCGTATTAGAGGCGCATGGATATACTGTGGGGATTATTTCCCAGCCGGACTGGAGGGACGAAAAAAGCATTACAATCCTTGGCAGGCCCCGGCTCGCCTTCTTAGTTTCTGCAGGGAATATGGATTCCATGGTAAACCATTATTTTGTATCGAAAAAACGCCGCCCTAATGATGCCTATACACCGGGAGGGGCGGCAGGCAAGAGGCCGGATCATGCCACAGTGGTATACGGGAACCTGATCCGCCGTTCCTATAAAGATGTCCCGGTCATTGTCGGTGGGGTGGAAGCAAGCTTGCGCCGGCTGGCTCATTATGACTATTGGTCCAATAGTTTCAAAAGGTCGGTTCTGTTAGACGCCCAGGCGGATTTGATTTCCTACGGGATGGGGGAACGTTCCATTGTGGAAATTGCAGATGCCCTTAATAGCGGGATAGCTGTCAAAGACATTACATTTATTGCCGGGACTGTTTATAAGACCAAGGATATTTCCGGTATCTATGACAGTCTGCTGCTGCCTTCTTATGAAAGCATGAAAGAAGAAAAGGATTTGTATGCGGACAGCTTTTGTATGCAATATCAAAATACCGATCCGTATACCGGCAAATATTTAATAGAGCCTTATCCAAATGGCGTTTACGTAGTGCAGAATCCGCCGGCAAAACCGTTATCCGCCGGGGAAATGGATGCGGTATACGGTTTACCTTACCAAAGGACGTACCATCCTTCCTATGAGGAAAAAGGCGGGGTTCCGGCGGTTGCTGAAATTAAATTTTCCCTGACCAGCAGCCGGGGCTGCTTTGGGGGATGCAATTTCTGTGCGTTAACTTTTCATCAAGGAAGGATCGTGCAGGCCAGAAGCCATGATTCCATTCTAAATGAAGCGGAAATAATGACGAAAGAGGAAGATTTTAAAGGATATATCCATGATGTGGGAGGACCTACGGCAAATTTCAGGCATCCTTCCTGCAAAAAACAGATGGAAACAGGAGTTTGCAAGGATAAGCAGTGCCTTTTTCCTAAGCCTTGCCCTAACTTGATAGCAGATCACAGCGATTATCTGGTGCTTTTGCGTAAACTGCGGTCTCTTCCCGGGGTAAAAAAAGTGTTTATCCGTTCCGGTATCCGTTTCGATTATCTGCTGGCTGACCCGGACGATACCTTTTTCCGGGAACTGGTGGAGCATCATGTCAGCGGGCAGTTGAAAGTGGCTCCGGAACATATCTCAGACGCAGTCCTTGCCAAAATGGGAAAACCGGCGAAAGAGGTTTACGGGAGATTTGTAAAAAAATATTACGAAATAAACGCACAGCTTGGGAAAAAGCAGTTTCTGGTCCCGTACCTGATGTCCTCCCATCCCGGATCTACTTTAAAGGAGGCAGTGGAATTGGCGGAATATTTAAGGGATTTAGGATATATGCCGGAACAAGTGCAGGACTTTTATCCTACCCCTTCTACCGTATCTACGGTCATGTATTATACAGGAGTCGGCCCTTTTGACAAAAAAGAAGTGTATGTATGCCGTAACCCTCATGAAAAGGCAATGCAGCGGGCGTTAATACAATATAAGAATCCGAATAACTACGAATTAGTGTATGAGGCTTTGAAGAAGGCCGGAAGAGAAGATCTTATCGGTTATGGCAAAGAATGCCTGATAAAGCCTAAAAACCGGGGGAAACAAAAAGAAAAAAATGATAAAATGCAAAAGACGGGTTCTTCCGGAAGGAAACTGGGCGCGGAAAGCGGGCAGATAAAATATCAAAAGAAAAAGACAGAAAACAGGGCAAACGGAAGAAAAAAGAAGACAATTAGAAATATTCATAAAAAGAAACAGGACGGAAAGGTATGATTTTATGAAACAGACGCGGAAAAAGAAAATTGTCATTATTACCGGGGCTTCTTCTGGCCTTGGGCAGGAATTTGCATTTCAGTTAGATAAGATCTTCCATGCATTAGATGAAATCTGGCTGATTGCAAGAAGGAAGGAACGTTTGACGGAACTAGGCAGGCTGCTGGATCTTCCGGCAAAGCCGGTTGTCATGGATGTTACCAAAGAACAGGATATACAGGATTTCGTGGAAATGCTGGAAAGGGAGAATGTTTCCGTCCGTATGCTGGTTAACTGTGCCGGATATGGGTTGATGGGGCAGTTTGACGCCCTGGATATCGGCGAGCAGTTAGGGATGCTGGAAGTTAACTGCAAAGCGCTGACCAGGCTGACCTACGAATGTATCCCTTATATGTGCAGGAATGGGCGGATTATCCAGCTTGCTTCCAGCGCTGCATTTGTTCCCCAGAAGAATTTTGCCATTTATGCCGCCACAAAATCATATGTACTAAGTTTTTCCAGGGCTTTGCGGGAAGAACTGAAAGAAAAATCCATATGGGTGACGGCAGTATGTCCAGGCCCGGCTGAAACGGAATTTTTTGATATTGCGGAAAAATACGGAACTACCCTTGCGGTCAAAAAATTAACGATTGTTTCTCCTAAAAGGGTAGTAAAAGATGCGTTGCTTGATTCTTATGATAAGAAAGCGCTTTCTGTATGCAGCTTTCCTATTAAGGCATTTGGCATTCTGTCAAAAGTAATTCCCCATGGATGTATTTTGCATATCATGGGGCGGTTAAAATAAATTGCCCTTGGGGAGGAGAAAATAAGCAAATGAGCAAAAAGAAAATAACCAAGGGACAGTATGGATATATTAAAAATCAAAAAGTATGGGTCAGTGCAAAAACGTTTCTCTTATACGCCATGTCTCTTACGATTTTTGGGATTGGGATCAAGGTTATGGGAACAAAAGAAAATCTCCTGACGGTAATAGCTATTTTAGGCTGTCTCCCCGCAGGGCGCAGCACGGTCAATATGATTATGTTTTTGAAGGCATCCGGATGTTCCATGGAGGCAAAGGATAAAATAGGCGGATATACGGATGGGCTGACAGAAATTTATGATATGTTTTTTACTTCTTACGAAAGAAATTACCCGGTAAGCCATATGGTGCTTCAAAGCAACGTAGTGTGCGGCTATTCGGAAAGCAGGAAAATGGATACAGGGGCATGCGGGAAGCATTTGGAAGCTTATCTAAAACAAGGGGGATGCAGCGGTGTGGCGGTAAAAATATATAATGATATTGAAAAATATTGTGAAGGGCTGAAGAATCTGCAAAAGCAGAAAGAATCAACGCCAAAGACAAAGGAGGATGGAGACCGGGAAGAAATAATACTGGAAAACCTGCTATCCATTTCCTTATAAAAGAACGGAGAAATGCTATGACGAAAATAACCATAAGCGAAAGAGAAGCCGGGCAGCGGATGGATAAATATCTTAAGAAATATTTATCCGGTTCCACTTCAGGTTTCCTTTATAAAATGCTCAGGAAAAAAAATATTACTTTAAACGGGGGGAAGGCATCAGGGAATGAAATCCTAAAGGCTGGGGATGAGCTGACGCTGTTCCTTTCCGATGAAACGATTGTAAAATTCGGCGGAGTCCTGCAGCAGATGGAAAAAAACGGTTTTTCCGGAAATATAAATGCGCAAAAAGAACGGCAACTGGAGCAAAGCTGCCGGCAATATGAAGAAGCATATCAAAAAAACAAAGCGGTTAAAATCGTTTTTGAAAATAAGCATATACTTGTAGCGGACAAACCTGCAGGGATGCTGACCCAGAAAGCTTCGCCGGAAGATTTATCCTTGAATGAATGGCTGATCGGTTATCTGTTGGCAAACAATGAAATTACGAAAGAAGAATTGCATACGTTTAAGCCGTCTGTCTGCAACCGGCTGGACCGGAATACCAGCGGCCTTGTGCTTTGCGGGAAAACTTTGGCAGGAAGCCAGAAAATAAGCTTTTTGCTGAAAAACAGAAGCCTGCGGAAATATTATTGCTTATATGTAAAAGGGCAAGTGACGGAAGGCGCGCAGATGGAAAGTTATCTGGAAAAAGACAGGGAGTCCAACCGGGTAAAAATCTATGGCAGTGCGGAAGGGGAGGATGCTTCTTATATTAAGACGATATATAAACCCCTTAAGGTTTACCGTAATATGACTTTGCTGGAAGCGGAGCTGGTGACCGGGAAAACCCATCAAATCAGAATTCATCTGGCAAGCGCCGGCCATCCTGTATTGGGCGACTATAAATATGGGTATTTGGAGTGTAATGACAGATATAAGAAAAAATACGGGATCAGCACGCAGCTTCTTCATGCTTCCCGCCTGGAATTCCCAAAGCTGGATGGGGAATGGGCCGATTTGTCAGAACTTGTATTAACGGCGGAACTTCCGGAAATTTTCCGGGTAATAGATGAAAACGAGAGCGGAGCAGAAGCGAGGAAATAAAATGGCAACTTGGAATTCCCGGGGGCTGAGAGGATCCACCCTGGAAGATCTGATTAATCGGACAAACGAAAAATATCTGGAAAACGGGCTGGCTTTAATCCAGAAAATCCCTACTCCAATCACTCCTATTACGATTAACAAAGATAACGGTCAAATCACTCTGGCGTACTTTGACCAAAAGAGTACCGTTGACTATATCGGCGCCGTGCAGGGGATTCCCGTCTGTTTTGATGCAAAAGAATGCGGGAAAGATACCTTTGCCCTTCAGAATATTCATGAGCATCAAGTGGAATTCATGAATCAGTTTGAAAAACAGGGAGGGATTTCTTTTTTTCTTATTCATTATACGCATAAAGATATTTTTTATTATCTGCCTTATGAGATGCTCCGTTTTTTTTGGGACAGGGCAAAAGGAGGGGGAAGAAAAAGCTTCCGCTTTGAAGAGCTGAACCCTGCATATATCATGCCGAAAAAAAACAATATTTTTGTGCCTTACTTGGATATGATACAAAAGGACTTAGATGACAGGGAATAAAGGATGGCAGGAAAGGAGAAAGTGACGGATATGAGCAGTGAATTAGTGCATACGCCGGAAGGCGTGCGTGATATTTATGGGGATGAATATGCAAAAAAGCTGAGAGTGGAAGGGTTAATGCTGGAAAAAGCAAGAAGCTATGGTTATGAGGATATCCAGACCCCCACGTTTGAATTTTTTGATGTGTTCTCAAAAGAGATAGGGACCACGCCTTCCAGGGAGTTATATAAATTTTTTGATAAAGAGGGGAATACTTTAGTATTGCGGCCGGATTTTACCCCCTCTATAGCGAGATGTGCAGCAAAGTATTTTGCGGATTGCAACAGGCCGATCCGTTTTTGCTATATAGGCAATACTTTTACCAATAATTCCAATCTGCAGGGAAAGTTAAAAGAGACTACCCAGATGGGGGCAGAACTGATCGGGGATCCTTCGGTAAAAGCGGATGGGGAAATGGCGGCGATGATCATCGAATCTTTGCTTTTTGCAGGGCTAAAGGATTTTCAGTTAAGCGTGGGAAATGTGGAATATTTTAAGGGTATTTGCGCAGAAGCGGGATTGGATGAAAAGACGGAACTGGAATTGCGGGAATTCATTTCAGGGAAAAATTATTTTGGCGCAGAAGAACTTTTGATTGAAAAAAAAATAGAGAAACAATATAGGGATGCGCTGCTGCGGCTGACAGATTTATTCGGTTCCTGTGATGCCCTTGGGCAGGCGAAAGCCTTAGTACATAACAGACGTTCCCTTAACGCCGTAAAACGGCTGGAAGAACTTTATCAAGTTCTTTGCTGCTATGGGGCAGAGAAATATGTTTCGTTTGATTTAGGAATGCTGAGCAAATATCATTATTATACAGATATGATATGGAAGGCTTATACTTATGGGGTAGGGGATGCGATTGTCAAAGGCGGAAGATACGATACTCTATTAGATCATTTCGGCAAAAAAGCCCCTGCTGTCGGGTTTGTCGTGGGGATTGATGATTTGATAGCGGCATTGGACCGGCAGGGCATTGAGACTGTAATACCATCCAAAGCGGAAATCATCGGATATACCCCGGATACCTTTCCGAAGATGCTGGAAAAGGCAAGAGAAATACGTGCCAAGGGAGGGAAAGCAGCGCTGACGCCGCTTGGAAACATAGAAGGAAGGACGGGGACGGAATGATGGAAGAGATGCGTTATCTTACATTTGCATTAGGCAAGGGACGCCTGGCAAGCCAGACCTTAGAGCTGTTGGAAAAAATCGGGATTACCTGCGAGGAAATGAAAGACAAAAAATCCAGAAAGCTTGTTTTTGTGAATGAAGAAAGGAAGCTCCGCTTTTTCCTTGCCAAAGGTCTTGATGTGCCTACCTATGTGGAATATGGGGCTGCGGATATCGGAGTGGCAGGAAAGGATACGATCCTTGAGGAAAACAGGAGAGTATATGAAGTAATGGATTTGGGGTTTGGCAAATGCCGTATGTGTGTCTGCGGGCCGCAAAGTTCCATGGAACTGTTAAAACATCATGAAAGGATAAGGGTGGCCAGCAAGTACCCGAATATTGCCAAAGACTATTTTTATAATAAAAAGCATCAGACGGTGGATATCATCCGGCTCAACGGATCGGTAGAGTTAGGTCCTATAGTAGGCCTTTCAGATGTCATCGTAGACATTGTGGAGACAGGTTCCACGTTGAAAGAAAACGGGCTTGCCGTGTTGGAAGAAATATGCCCCCTGTCAGCCCGCATGATTGTCAATCAGGTCAGTATGCAGATGCAGACGGAGAGAATCAAGAAGTTAATTTATGAAATCAGGGAACATTTGCAGCAGCCTGGCTGAGGAGGAGGAAACATATGAGAATGATAAAATTAACGCCGGATACAAAAGAGGATTTATTGAATGCCCTCTTAAAGAGAAGCCCCAATCATTATAGCCAATATGAATCCGTTGTGGCGGATATTATTTCCAGTGTCCGCCAAAGAGGGGATGAAGCATTATTTGCCTACACCGAAAAATTTGACAAATGCAAAATCAATGCTTCCAATATCCGGGTAACCAGGGAAGAAATTGCATCTGCATATCAAAAGACAGATGCAAAATTAGTCGAAGCAATGAAGCATTCCGCAGGCAATATCCGTGCTTTTCATGAAAAACAGCTTCATAATTCATGGTTTGACACAAGGGAAGACGGTTCTCTTCTGGGACAGAAAATTACGCCGGTTGGTTTATCGGGGGTATATGTGCCGGGAGGAAAGGCCGCTTACCCATCCAGCGTGCTGATGAACGTTATACCAGCCAAGGTAGCCGGCGTGAAAAGAGTGGTGATGACGACGCCTCCAGACCCTGCAGGGGAAGTCTATGCAGGAACTTTAGTAGCGGCGGATATTGCAGGAGTGGATGAAATTTATAAAGCCGGAGGGGCGCAGGCGGTAGCTGCTATGGCTTTTGGAACGGAAAGCATACCAAAAGTGGATAAAATTACAGGCCCGGGGAATATTTTTGTCGCTTTGGCAAAAAAAGCATGTTTCGGCTATGTAAGTATTGATTCGATTGCCGGTCCTAGCGAAATATTAGTGATTGCGGATGAAACGGCTAACCCCCGTTATGTTGCTGCCGACCTGCTTTCACAGGCAGAACATGATGAGCTGGCAAGCGCTATACTCATTACAACAAGCGAAAAACTGGCAGAGGATGTCAATGCCCAGGTGGAAGAATTTGTAAACCGGCTGTCCAGAAAAGAAATCATAAAAAAATCTTTGGAGAACTATGGCTATATCCTGCTTGCAGAAGACATGGAAGATGCCGTGGAAGCCGCTAACGAAATCGCTTCTGAACATGTGGAAATATTGACGGCAGACCCTTATGCGGTGATGACAAAAATACGTAATGCAGGGGCTTTGTTTTTGGGGGAATACTCCTCGGAGCCGCTTGGCGATTATTATGCCGGCCCGAATCACATTCTTCCTACAAACGGGACGGCTAAGTTCTTTTCGCCGCTTAATGTAGACGATTTCCTGAAAAAAACAAGCATTATATCTTATTCAAAAGAAGCTCTGCAGAAAGTGCATAAAGAAATTGAGCTGTTCGCCGAAAGCGAAGGGTTGACGGCTCATGCAAATTCCATTAAAGTAAGATTTGAATAAGACAAGAAAGGCATGGTGACGGATATGGACAGATGTGCGGCAGCGGAACGGAAAACAAAGGAAACGGAGATTTGCTTAACCCTGAACCTGGATGGTATGGGAAAGAGCAAAATAGATACGGGAATCGGTTTTTTTGATCATATGCTGGAGAGTTTTGCCCGCCATGGTTTTTTTGACCTGGAGGTAAAAGTAAAAGGGGATCTTCATGTAGACGGGCATCATACGGTGGAAGATACCGGCATTGTCCTTGGCCAGGCCATCAAAGAAGCTTTAGGGGGAAAAACGGGCGTAAAACGTTACGGCTCCTTTCTTCTTCCAATGGATGACGCACTGGCCCTTTGCGCCATTGACTTATGCGGCCGTCCTTATTTTCATTATGAATGCAGTTATCCGTCGGAAAAAATAGGGGATCTTGATACAGAGCTTATCCATGAATTTTTTTACGCAATTTCCTATTCTGCGGGAATCAATCTGCATATCAAAATGCTGTCGGGGCGAAACAGCCATCATATGGCAGAAGCATCCTTTAAGGCTTTTGCAAAGGCTTTGGATGAGGCGGCGGCAAAAGATGAACGGATCAAAGATGTACTTAGCACAAAGGGAAGCCTGGCTTAAGAACGATTGCGGGTGCAGTGACAGGTTTGCCGTGAAGCGATGCTTTAGGGAAGCCGGCGCACAAAAGAAAGAAACTTCAAAGGAGAAAAAGGTATGGGCTGTCAATATAAAAAATTAGTTCCTTGTATTTATTTATATAAGGGGAATGCCGTAAAAAGTTTATCCGATATTACCATTATTGATACAGATCCGGTAAGCCTTGCTAAGTATTACAGCGATAACCATGGGGACGAGCTGCTTATTTTTGATATGTCAAAAGGGGATGCGGAACATGAAGAAGCTTTGGACACGATAAAGGCTATTTGCCAGATTGCCGAAATCCCCGTGATTGGGGCAGGGCACGTAAACCGGATGGAAGATATTAAGAAGCTTTTATATGCCGGATGCAAAAAAGCGGCCTTAAACTATTCTAAGCCGGGCAATATAGCAATTACGGAGGAAGTGTCAAAAAAGTTCGGAAAGGAAAAAATAGCCGTATGCTATGAGGAAACGGAAACTATTTTGGAATTCCAGCATTTGCTTGATGAATATGTGGACGAACTGATTCTGATTGATGCGGCAGCCTTAAGGAAGAGCGGCAAAGAATGGAAAGGGGAAGCGCAGATTTTGGCATTGCTTCCGGAGGTTTCCTTAGATAAACTGATTGAAATCCTTTCCATGCCTTCCATGTGCGGCATCACTGGCTATGCCGTGAACGAAAATGTAAAAGAAATCACGGCCATTAAATCATTATGCCAGGAAAACGGGATTAAGGTAAATACTTTTGAAGCGGCATTCCGGTGGGAGGATTTTAAATTAAATTCCGACGGACAGATACCAGTAGTTGTCCAGGATTATAAAACAGACGAAGTGCTTATGGTAGCCTATATGAACGAAGAGGCCTACCAGATGACGGTTCATACCGGAAAGATGACTTATTATAGCAGGAGCCGGCAGGAACTTTGGGTCAAAGGGGATACCAGCGGGCATTATCAATATGTAAAATCCCTGACAGCGGACTGTGATATGGATACCGTTTTAGCCAAAGTTTCCCAAGTGGGCAACGCCTGCCACACGGGAAGCTATTCTTGTTTTTTTCATGAAATTGTCAAAAAGGAATATGAAGAGACAAACCCGTTAAAGGTTTTCACATCGGTGATGGAAGTAATTGAGGATAGGAAAATACACCCAAAAGAAGGCTCTTATACAAATTATTTGTTTGAAAAGGGGCTGGACAAAATTTTAAAGAAGCTGGGGGAAGAGGCGACAGAGATTGTGATTGCGGCTAAAAACCCCAATCCCAATGAGATTAAGTATGAAATTGCGGACTTCCTTTATCATATGATGGTCCTTATGGCGGAAAAAGGCGTCAGTTGGGAGGAAATCATCGAAGAACTGGCCAAAAGATGAGTACATAGTTTTTAACAGTTCCTCATATAATTTAGAAAACTTTTAAGGAATTGTTCATAATGGAACGTCTAAAAAAATATAAAAAGACTATATTTGTCGTCTTTCTTTTGTGTGCTATGTTTTTTGCCGGCAGGGGTGTGGGTTATTTGGCGGAAGCGTTTCATTTTTCCGGCGGGACAAAGATAAACCCTGTAGGTTCTTCCCACATTTCAGCCTCAGAAAACTGGGGGCTTGGCGGGTATGGCGACGGGGTAAAACCCACAGGAATCGCCCCGGCGGAGGAACTGAAGAAATATGACGCCTATTATGTAGGAGACGGCGATGAGAAAGTGATTTATCTTACTTTTGACGCCGGGTATGAAAACGGGAACACAGAACCGATATTAGATGCTTTAAAAAAACATCATGCGCCGGCTACGTTTTTTGTCGTAGGTCATTATCTGGAATCTGCGCCGGATCTGGTAAAACGTATGGTAGCGGAAGGACACTCCGTAGGGAACCATACCTATCATCATCTGGATATGTCCCAAATATCGGATATGGAATCTTTCCAAAAGGAAATGGATGGGGTTTCTGATTTGTTTTTCCAGATTACCGGGAAGGAGCTCTCCATGTACTACCGCCCGCCGCAAGGGAAATATAGCACGGGAAACTTAAAAATGGCACAGGAACTGGGATATCAGACTTTTTTCTGGAGCTTAGCCTATGTGGACTGGTATGAGGATAAGCAGCCTTCCAAAGAAGAAGCTTTGCAAAAGCTGACAGACCGTATTCATCCAGGGGCAGTTGTCCTTCTGCATAGCACATCCAAGACAAACGGGATTGTCCTGGATGAATTGCTTGGCAAGTGGGAAGAGATGGGATACCGCTTCCGTCCATTGTCGGATCTGGCGGAGTAATCTTGTCATAAAAACATTTTTTACGGCATATTCTGTTTTAAGTAATGAGGAATAGGCAGAGAAAAAAATGGGAAAAGTCTCAACAAATCAAAAATTGCAGCTAATACGCTCGATAAGGGCAGAAAGCCAGGATAACCGGATGAAAATGAGGAACCGGGAAAGAATATTGTATGGCATAGGGAAAGCAGAAGAAGAATTGCCCTTGTATGCCAGAGGATATTATGATACAAGCCAAAAGGAATTGTATGCGCTGGAAGAAGGCGGGATTCCTATACAAGCCGGTTCCTTTTCCTCATTGAAAATCCGATTTATGCTGGCGGCTGTCCTTTTTTGTATTTTTCTGGTGGCGGATGCAGGGGATGGGAACATTGGAGGGGTTTCGACCGAATATGTAAGAAAAGAAATCAATAAAAATTTCGATGCTGGCTTTGAGGAAGTATCATTTGATTTTGAGGAAAATTTCCCTTATACTCTATTTAAAAATAAAAACAGATAGAATAGGAGTACTATGAAGAAACTAGCGTTAAAAGATGAAATACTGCTGCAGATAGAAAAGCCGGCGCGTTATATCGGCAATGAAGTCAATGCTGTTATAAAAGAGAAAGATCAAGTGGATGTCCGTATAGCAATGTGTTTCCCCGATGTATATGAAATAGGCATGTCGCATCTGGGCATTCAAATTTTGTACGATATGTTCAACTGTTTTGAAGATGTATGGTGTGAACGGGTATATTCGCCATGGATAGATTTGGATAAAATTATGAGGGAGGAAAATATCCCTCTTTTTGCCTTGGAATCCCAGGAACCTATAAAGAATATGGATTTTTTGGCAATTACCATTCAATATGAGATGTGCTATACCAATATATTGCAGATTCTCGATTTGTCCCAGATACCATTAAGGGCGGCGGAACGGGGATGGGAGCATCCTGTCGTCATTGGAGGAGGTCCCTGTGTTTACAATCCGGAACCTATTGCCGCTTTTTTTGATATATTTTATATCGGGGAAGGGGAAACACGTTACCGGGAGCTTCTGGATGTTTACAAAGAAAGCCGGAGGCTTGGGGAATCTAAGATCGGGTTTTTAAGAAAAGCGGCAAAAATACCGGGCATGTACGTCCCTATGTTTTATCATGTGGAATACCAGGAAGATGGAACCATTCAAAGCATGAAGCCGGTTGAGGAAGGGATTTCCGGGAAAGTGGTAAAAGAAGTGGAGATGGATCTTTCCGGTACGTATTATCCTAAAAAACCGGTGGTTCCTTTCATTAAAGTGACACAGGACAGGGTCGTATTGGAAATCCAGCGGGGATGCATGAGAGGATGCCGTTTTTGCCAGGCGGGCCAGATCTACCGCCCGGTAAGGGAACGGGATGTGGACATGCTGAAAAGCTATGCCGCAGAAATGCTGAAAAATACAGGACATGAAGAAATATCCTTAAGTTCTTTAAGCTCCAGCGACTATTCCAGGCTGCCGGAGTTCATTGATTTTCTTATACAGGAATGCCGGGAGAAAAAAATTAATATTTCCCTTCCTTCCCTCCGGATTGATGCATTTTCCCTGGATGTCATGAGTAAAGTGCAGGACGTGAAAAAAAGCAGCCTGACCTTTGCCCCCGAAGCAGGAAGCCAGAGGTTGAGGGACGTGATTAATAAAGGGCTGACGGAAGAAGTCATTTTAAGGGGTTCTGCCTTAGCCTTTGAAGGGGGATGGACAAGGGTAAAACTGTATTTTATGTTAGGGCTTCCTACGGAAACGGAAGAGGATATCCGCGGAATCGGTGATTTGGCCAATAAGATTGCGGCAGTATTTTTTGAGACGGTGCCAAAGGAAAAACGGGTAAACGGGAAAGTACAGATCGTGGTCAGCACTTCCTTTTTTATCCCGAAGCCGTTTACGCCTTTCCAATGGGCTTCTATGTGTACAAAGGAAGAATTCCTTGAGAAAGCATATGTGACCCGTACTTCCATCAAAGAACAGTTAAACCAGAAAAGCATCAAATACAACTGGCATGAAGCGGAGATCAGCGTTATGGAAGGCGTTTTTGCCAGAGGGGACAGAAAAATTGCTGATGTCATTGAAAGAGCATATCGGAAGGGCTGTATGTTCGATGCATGGAGCGAATATTTCCACAATGACATTTGGATGGAAGCTTTTGAGGAATGCGGTATCTGCATTGATTTCTATACGACAAGAGAACGGCGGATGGATGAGAAGTTCCCTTGGGATTTCTTGGACTGCGGCGTTACGAAGGAATTTTTACTAAGGGAGTGGGAAAAAGCTATGGAAGAGGCGGTTTCCCCTAATTGCCGCATACAATGCCAAAACTGCGGGGCAAACCGTTTTGGGGGAGGGATTTGTTATGAAAAACGGCCGGAACCGGCTGCAGAATCCAAACCCGCTGTAACAGCAAATGCAGGAAAGGAACAGTAAACAGGATGAAAGTGAGAATTAAATTTGCGAAATCAGGGCCGATGCGTTTTATAGGACATTTGGATATGATGCGGTTTTTCCAAAAAGCAGTCCGCAGGGCTGGAATTGATGTGGCATATTCGGAGGGGTTTAGCCCGCATCAGATTATGTCCTTTGCAGCGCCTCTTGGCGTAGGCCTTACCAGTCATGGGGAATATCTGGATCTGGAAGTGAAATCCCATTCCGGGGCTGAGGATATGAAAAGACGGCTGAATGAGGTGATGGTAGAGGGGATGGAAATCCTGGGCGTTACGATGCTGGAAAATGGGGCGAAAAATGCAATGGCAAGCGTAGCCGCTGCCAGATATTCCGTTAGATTCCGTAAAGGCTGCGCGCCTTCTTTTGACTGGGCAGACCGGCTGGCGGCATTTTATCAGAAATCTTCCATTATGGTCAGGAAGAAAACAAAAAAAAGCGAAATGGATTTGGACTTAAAACCTCATATCTATCAGCTATCAGTTTTGGGCGAAGGAGAGGCTGCCGGCATTTCCATGCTTGTAAATGCCGGCAGTAGCTGTAATATTAAACCCGCCCTGGTGATGGGAGCCTTTTTAAAAGAAAACGGGGAAGAACTACAGGAATTTGCTTTGGAAATTACGAGGGAAGATACCTTTATGGATCTGGGAACGGAGGGAATGAGGAAACTGGTTCCTTTGGATGCGGTTGGAATGGGGTTTTAAAATGGACAGGAAATATATCATATTAAGGCATAAGCATAAAATATTATCTTTGCTGTATCATGGCAACCGCTTGCTCCATGCGAGGGCAGAGGCAGAGCATGGAAATCTTTTAGGGAACATGTATAT
The DNA here is from genome assembly GCA_910576535.1 of uncultured Lachnospiraceae bacterium. Classification (GTDB taxonomy): domain Bacteria; phylum Bacillota; class Clostridia; order Lachnospirales; family Lachnospiraceae; genus Kineothrix. The sequence continues at coordinate 321,195 of CAJTKK010000002.1, forward strand.
AGCGAAAGTAAAAAACGTTGTGAAAAACATTAATGCCGCTTTTGTGGAAATCAAGCCAGGATGCCCTTGTTTTCTCAGCCTCAATGGATTGAAAAACCCGCTGATTACGAACCGGGACTATGATGGCAGGGTTTTAGACGGCGATGAGATTCTTGTACAAGTATATAAAGAAGAAACAAAATCAAAGACTCCTACAGTGACCTGTTCTTTGTCTTTAGACGGCAAATACTGCGTGGCGTCCGCCCGCAGGCTTGGGGTATCCTATTCCGCAAAATTATCGGATAAAGTAAAAAAACGGATAGGGGACTGTCTGGAACAGGAAGGTTTTCTGGAAACATATGGCCGGGAGGCCGGGATTATTATCCGTACAAATGCCAAAGACCTGACAGAAGATCTTACGCCTTTAAAAGATGAGATCAGGACCCTGACAGGAAAATTACATCATATTATGGAAATTGCGCGCCACCGCACATGCTATTCCGTCCTTTTTGAACAACTGCCCGCCTATCTGACAGGTATCCGGGATGAATATGAGGGGCAATATGAAGAAATTGTAACAGATCAGCCGGATATTTATGAAACGGTGTTAGCATACCGCAAAAAAAACCCTTCTTTTCCTATTCCCGGGGTACGCCTTTATCAGGATGAGAAAGTCCCGTTGTACAAGCTCTATAGTGTGGAAACCCGCTTAAAGGAAGCGCTGAATAAGAAGGTATGGTTAAAGTCCGGCGGGTATTTAGTCATAGAGCATACGGAGGCGCTAACGGCCATAGATGTGAATACCGGAAAGCTGACCGCCGGAAAAGATATGGAAGAGACTTATTTACGCACGAACTTAGAGGCAGCCGGAGAAATAGCCGTCCAGATGGCTTTGCGCAATCTGTCCGGCATGATTCTTGTGGATTTTATCAATATGTCCCGGGAAGAAAATAATAAAAGATTAATGGCATTTTTTGGGGATTTGTTAAAAAAAGATCCCGTAAGAACCCAACTGATAGATATTACGGCTCTAGGATTGGTGGAAATTACAAGGATGAAAATGAGCAAGCCCTTACAAGAGCAACTGATCTTCCAGCCCGACAAAGAATCATAAGGAGAATGGCCATGGAACTTATTAAAATGGAGAAAATAAAGGATGGCAGATATTTAAAGAACTATGAACTTACTTACCTTAATAAGGCCGGAAAAGAAAAAAAATATGAAATTGTCAGCAGGAAAGAACTTGCCAATATAGAGGACATCGGGAAAAGCGCCAGCGGACTGTCAATTGCCGCGTTAAGCGGCAAGAAACTTCTTTTGCTGAAAGAATTCCGTATGGGGATAAATAAGGCTATTTATAACCTTTGTGCCGGAATGTTTGAAAAGGGTGAGACGATAGAAGAATGTGTATCCAGGGAATTATATGAAGAAACCGGATTAAGCGTAAAAAGGATTATAGACGTTCTTCCGTCTTCTTATGCGGCGGTGGCTATTTCCGATACAAAAACGCACATTGTATTTGTAGAGGTACAAGGGGAATTTGAAGATCATACTTCTGAAAATGAATGGATAGAAGCTGGATTTTATGACAGGGAGGAAGTGGAAATGCTGCTGAAAACAGAGGAATTCAGTTCCCGGGCGCAAATTATTGCCTATTTTTTCTCAAAGAACCTTTTCCCGGTATAAAAATCTTGACAATTTCTGGCCGGAATGATAAACTATCGGAGTATGCCGCATAGATAGGCTGGAAAGAGCGTTTTTTTGGAAAACGCCGCCGTCTCTAGCGAGTAAAGCAGGCGCAGGCTTGTATTATAGGAGGTGCAATATGTACGCAATTATTGCCACAGGTGGAAAACAGTATAAGGTTTCCGAAGGTGATGTGATCAAAGTGGAAAAGCTGGCTGCAGAACCCGGGGAAACGGTAACATTTGACCAGGTAATCGCAATCAGCGATAATGGGCTTAAAGTTGCCGGTGACGTAGCTAATTCAACGGTGTCCGCTACTGTAATGGAGCAGGGCAGAGGAAAGAAAGTTATCGTTTACAAGTATAAGAGAAAAACCGGTTACCACAAGAAAAATGGTCACAGACAAGCATACACTCAGGTTAAAATTGATAAAATCAATGCATAATTCAGGTAATGCTGGGAAATGACAAAAATTGTTATCCAAAAATCAAAAAACGGGGAATATAAAGGATTTACTTGTAAAGGACATTCCGGTTTTGCCATCAGAGGAGAAGATATCGTATGCGCTTCTATATCAGTTTTGGTAATTAATGCCATTAATTCCATGGAAAAGTTGGCCAAAGAGGATATGGAAATTACGGAAGATGAAACAGCAGGAATGATACGGTGTTTTATGAAAAAGCCATTGTCCGACAGAGGAAAAATCCTTATGGACTCTATGATACTTGGTTTGTCGGAGATTTCAGATCAATATGGCAGGCAGTATCTAACAATTAAAATCAAGGAGGTGTAAGACCATGTTAAATATGAACCTTCAATTTTTCGCTCATAAAAAGGGTGTTGGTTCGACGAAAAACGGCAGAGATTCCGAATCGAAAAGACTTGGCGCTAAAAGGGCTGACGGACAATTCGTAAAAGCAGGGAATATTTTGTACAGACAGCGCGGAACAAAGATTCATCCCGGCGTTAATGTAGGAAGAGGCGGCGATGATACTTTATATGCACGGGTAGACGGCATACTTAGATTTGAAAGAAAAGGAAGAGACAAAAAACGAGCTTCCGTATATCCTGTAGAGAGTGAATAAGAACGAACCGGGCTTCAAACGTACTTAGTTTGAAGCCTTTTTGTTAAGCCCTTTTTGGGAAGAAAGCAGGGAGTAAAATGTTTGCAGACAGAGCGAAAATATATATAAAAAGCGGAAAAGGCGGGGACGGGCATGTATCCTTCCGCCGAGAAAAATATGTCCCAAACGGCGGGCCGGACGGAGGGGATGGTGGAGACGGTGGCAGCGTGATTTTTGAAGTAGATGACGGGCTGAATACGCTGGTTGATTTCCGGCATATCCGGAAGTATGCAGCGGAAAACGGCCAAAACGGCGACAAGAAAAATTGTAGGGGTAAAAACGGGGCGGATATCATAATCAAGGTGCCTTACGGGACAGTGATTAAAGAAGGGGAAAGCGGGAAAGTGATTACCGATATGTCCGGGGAAAACAGACGGGCAGTTCTGTTGAAGGGCGGAAAAGGAGGCAATGGCAACCAGCATTATGCAACCAGTACGATGCAGGCTCCTAAATATGCCCAGCCTGGGCAGGAAGCAAAGGAGCTGGAATTGCAGTTGGAGCTAAAAGTAATCGCCGATGTAGGACTTGTCGGCTTTCCGAATGTGGGGAAATCCACTTTGCTTTCCCGCGTGACCAATGCCCGGCCTAAAATTGCAAATTACCATTTTACTACCTTAAACCCCAATCTTGGGGTGGTGGATCTGGAAGGAGCCAAAGGATTTGTTATCGCCGATATTCCCGGGTTAATTGAAGGGGCTTCGGAGGGGATAGGGCTTGGGCATGAATTCCTGCGTCATATTGAACGTACAAAACTTATGATTCATATTGTTGATGCTGCTTCTACGGAAGGGCGTGACCCTATTGCAGATATTTATGCCATCAATAAAGAGCTGGAGGCTTATAACCCGGAGATTGCATCCCGCCCCCAAGTCATTGCGGCCAATAAGATGGATATGATTGGCGCCGTAGGAATGGAAATTTCTGAAGATCCTATTGGCAGAATCAAAGCCGAATTTGAACCGGAAGGGGTTCAGGTTTTCCCTATTTCCGCAGTTACGGGGCAGGGAGTGCGTGAGCTGCTTTATGCGGTGAACAATCTTTTAGAAGGAATGGACGATAAGCCAATTATTTTTGAACAGGAGTATTTCCCGGAAATGCAGCAGGATGAGGCAGGACCCCATACAGTCGTTTATAATGAAAAAGAAGATGAATATGTAGTGGAAGGCCCCCGTATTGAAAAAATGCTGGGATATACCAATCTGGAATCCGAAAAAGGGTTTGCTTTCTTCCAGAACTTTTTAAAGAAAAACGGTATTATAAAAGAATTGGAGGAACTTGGCATCCAGGAAGGGGATACTGTCCGTATGTATGGGCTTTCCTTTGATTATTACAAGTAGAAAAGAATGGAGTGTAATGTATGACAAGCAAACAGAGAAGTTATTTAAAAAGTCTGGCGAATAATTTGGACCCAGTATTCCAGGTAGGAAAATCCAGCCTTACCCCTGAGTTCACGGCAGCTGTTTCAGAGGCTTTCAATACCAGGGAACTGTTAAAAATCGCCGTTTTGAAAAATTGCATGGATGATCCGAAAGAGATTGCTGAGATGCTGGCTGGGCGTACCCGCTCCCAAGTGGTGCAAGTCATTGGCCGTAAAATAATTTTGTATAAGGAAAATAAAGAAAATAAAAAAATTATCTTGCCGCAATAAACGTTCACTGCTAAGATTTATATTATAAATGTATTTTTCTTCCGGAGGGAAACTTTCAATGGAAAATGGAAAAAAGAAAACGGGAATTATGGGCGGGACTTTTAACCCGGTTCATATCGGTCACCTGCTTCTTGCGGAAAATGCAAGAGAAACCTTTGAATTGGATGAAATTCTCTTTGTGCCAAGCGGTTTATCCTATATGAAAAAAGGAATGGAAATGGCTGATAAAAGGATGCGCCTGGAGATGACCCGTCTGGCTATAACGGACAACCCTTTCTTCGCCCTGTCGCCGGTGGAGGTGGAACGGGAGGGTAATTCTTATACCTATGAAACATTGGAAGCATTACGGGCAGCGGAGCCGGAAACCATGTTCTATTTGATTGTGGGGGCTGACAGCCTCTTTGCCATGGAAACATGGAAGCATCCGGAAGCCATATTTAAAAACTGCGCGGTTCTTGCAGCCGTACGCAGCGGAAGCGGCTGTGAAGACTTAGAAATTCAAATTGCCCGCCTGGAGGGAAAATACGGAACCGAAATAAGGAGAATCCCTATGGATGAAATACCGGTTTCTTCCACTGATATCCGCAACAGGATCCATCAAGGGAAATCCATCCGTTATATGGTTCCGGGCAATGTAATTGCTTATATAGAAAAGCACCGGCTCTATACAGGATAAAAGACAAAAAGAAGGGATGGAAGTAAAAGATGGAAACCAAATCTTCAAATTTGAAAAAAATCCGCAAAGCAATGGAAAAATCGCTGGATTCCAAACGTTTTGAGCATACCCTTGGGGTGGAATATACGGCAGCCGCCCTTGCCATGCGCTACGGCGGGGATATTATGAAAGCCCAGACGGCAGGGCTTTTGCACGATTGCGCCAAATGCATGAGCAATGATAAGCGCCTCTCCATATGTGAAAAACATCATATCAGCGTCAATAAGATCGAACGCAAAAACCCTTTTTTGCTTCATGCCAAAGTAGGAAGCTATATTGCCATGCAGAAATTCCAGGTTCATGACAGCGACACGGTCAATGCAATTTTGAACCATACGACAGGAAGGCCGGATATGTCTTTGCTGGAAAAGATTGTTTATGTGGCGGACTATATCGAGCCGGGGAGAAAGCAGGCGCCGAACCTTATGGAAATCAGGAAATTATCCTTTCTTGACTTAGATGAAGCTTTGTTCCGTATATTGGAAGACACCCTGGTTTATCTAAGGACAGTGGACGGTGATGTGGATCCGATGACGCAAAAAACTTATGACTTTTATAAAGAGTATAGGGAAAACAGGCAAAGCGAGGTAAGAAACCTGCCATAGGCAGAAGAATGGAAACCAGTAAATACAGCAGGACTGTTAATAGCAGTAAGAAAGGACATACGGATGAACAGCAAAGAAATGACCCGCCTTGCGATTAAGGCATTGGATGACAAAAAAGCAGAGAACATACAAGTAATTGATATCAGTGAGGTATCGGTAATCGCTGATTATTTTATTATTGCAAATGGTACGAACCGGAACCAGAACCAGGCGCTTGCCGATTCTGTGGAAGAAAGCCTGGGAAGGGCAGGGGTTAATTTGAAACAGGTGGAAGGATATGATGCCGCCAATTGGATTCTAATGGACTTTCTGGATATTATTGTGCATATTTTTGATAGGGATAACCGTCTCTTTTATGATCTGGAACGGATATGGAGGGATGGAAAGCAAATCTCCTTATCAGAGTTTGAAGAAGGCTAAAGGGCTGAACAGTTCATGAAAAAATATATTGGAGATAAAAAATTTTACTTGATGGTTCTTTCTGTGGCCGTTCCGATTATGATACAAAACGGCATTACAAATTTTGTCAGTTTGTTAGACAATATTATGGTAGGACAGATCGGAACGGAACAGATGTCCGGGGTAGCGATTGTCAATCAGCTTATTCTGGTCTTTAATCTGTGCATTTTTGGCGGAGTATCCGGCGCAGGCATTTTTACGGCCCAGTATTATGGATGTAAAGATCAGAAGGGGATACGGGATACCTTCCGTATGAAACTGTTCATTGTTCTTTTTATCACAGTGGCAGGGTTATCTGTTTTTGCTTTTTCAGGCAGACAGCTCATTTCTTTATACCTTCATGAAACCGGGAACCAAAGCAGCCTGGATATTACTATGCATTATGCGCAAAGATATATGAGAATTATGATGGTGGAGCTGGCGCCGTTTGCTGTCATCCAGGTGTATTCCGGTACTTTGAGGGAAACCGGCGAGACTATGCTGCCGATGAAGGCAGGGATTGCTGCTGTTTTTATTAATTTAATACTGAATTACATATTAATTTTCGGGAAGTTCGGTATGCCGGCTATGGGTGTGGAAGGGGCGGCCATCGCTACTACAGTATCCCGTTTTGCGGAGCTGGCCATTGTGGCTGGATGGACGCACCGGAATACGGTAAAAAATCCATTTATCAAGGGCGCATACAGAAGCTTTCGGATCCCAGGCGGATTAATTGTAAAAGTGCTTATCACGGGACTTCCGCTTATGATTAATGAAGCTTTATGGTCCAGCGGGCAGGCAGCGCTAATGCAATGCTATTCCGTAAGAGGGCTTTCTGTAGTTGCTGCATTCAATATTTCTTCCACCATATCCAATGTTTTTAATGTGGTGTTTATTGCTTTGGGGAATGCCGTGGGCATTATCATTGGTCAATTGCTTGGGGCGGGGAAGATGGAAGAGGCGAAAGATACCGTATGGAAGCTGATGTTTTTTTCTGTAGGGGGATGCGCAGCAATGGGAGCTGTTTTATCTGTTTTAGCGCCTTTATTCCCGATGATTTATAATACGGCGGAAGATATCCGCAGCCTGGCATCCAGATTCATTATTGTTTCTTCCTTATGTATGCCGCTGTATGCCTTTGTGAATGTAGCTTATTTTGCGCTCCGTTCCGGCGGGAAGACATTAATTACCTTTTTCTTTGACAGTGTTTTCGTTTGGGCGGCTAATATTCCACTGGCTTATATTTTGTCCAGATATACTGGAATGCCTATTATATCCCTTTATTTTTTCTGCCAGTTCATAGACATTATCAAGTGCATTATAGGGTATGTTCTATTAAAAAAGGGTATATGGATGAATACAATTATTAAAGAAACGGTTACGTAATATAACATATTTGCTTTAAGGTATGCTTATGCAAAGTGCGGATGCATCAGCAATTGCTTTTATTTTACGCCGGGCTATTTAGCCCGGCGTAAAATAAAAGTGGTTAGTGGTTTTTATGATTTTCCAGGGGATGCCATCTTTTCTTACGTGGATTCTTTGGCGGAATTGCCCGCATACATATAAAAAGAAACGAGATACAAACCGCAAATACCCACCAGTGCATATACAATTCTTGAAAACCATGACATATTGCCGAAAATATAAGCCACAAGGTCAAAACTGAAAAAACCGATTAATCCCCAGTTAATAGCTCCTATGATAGCAATTGTCAGGGCCGTAAAATCCAATGCTTTATGATTCATTTTGATAACCTCCATTCATAATCATTCTTAAATTGAAAAGTTTCTTTTCGCCTTTATTTTAACCCAAAAATAAATTTTCATGCATAAACATAAACTTTTTTTTAATAAAATGATTGAAATAACATTGACAAAAAAAATGATTCAGAGTAATATAATTCAGAAATGGAAGTTTTAAGCCATTTAAAAATATTTTAGGAGGGAAAAATTATGAAAAAGTTCAACAAAATCATGAGCGTTGTTATGGCTTCTGCAGTAACAGCCGCTTTATTTGCAGGCTGTGGGAACGCAGAGACTGGAACACCGGCGGCAGATTCTTCTTCAGAAACAGAAGCAGCCAATGAAACAGCATCCGCTTCCGGAGTCCTTAAAATTGGCGGTATCGGTCCTACGACAGGAAGCGCTGCCGTATATGGTATTGCGGTACAGAATGCAGCACAGCTTGCAGTAGACGAAATCAATGCTGCTGGCGGTATCAACGGTGTTCCGATTGAGTTTAAGTTTGAAGATGATGAATGTGATGCTGAGAAATCTGTAAATGCATATAATACATTAAAAGACTGGGGTATGCAGATGCTGATGGGGACTGTTACAAGCGGATGCAGCATTGCAGTAGCGGATAAGACGGCTGAAGATAATATGTTCCAGTTGACGCCTTCCGGTTCTGCCGTAGACTGTGTGAAATATGATAATGCGTTCCGCGTATGCTTCTCCGACCCGAATCAGGGAGCGGCTTCCGCATTGTATATCGGAGAAAATGCAATTGCGTCCAAGATCGCAGTTATTTATGACAGCTCCGATATTTATTCATCCGGAATTTATGAGAAATTTGTGGCAGAAGCAGGAAACCAGCCGTTTGAAATTGTTTCCGCCGAAGCTTTTACCGCAGACAACAAAACAGATTTCTCCGTACAGCTCCAGAAAGCAAAAGATGCAGGGGCTGAATTAGTATTCCTTCCGATTTACTATACAGAAGCTTCTTTGATTCTTTCACAGGCTTCCACGATGGGATATGCACCAATTTTCTTTGGGTGTGACGGTTTAGACGGCATTCTTAACGTAGAAAACTTTGATACCTCTTTAGCGGAAGGCGTTATGCTTCTTACACCTTTTGCAGCAGATGCAGAAGACGAGCTTACACAGAACTTTGTAACCGCGTATAAAGAAAAATTCGGTGATACACCGAACCAGTTCGCAGCAGATGCTTATGATGCAATCTATGCGATCAAAGCGGCCGGCGAAAAGGCTGGGATTACACCTGATATGGATATGTCCGCAATGTGTGAAGCTATGAAAGCGGCAATGCCTGAAATTACTTTAGACGGCCTTACCGGCATTGGGATGACATGGGATGCTTCCGGTGAACCGAATAAAGCGCCAAAAGCTGTTAAAATTACAGATGGCGTTTATACAGCAATGTAATAGATGAATTGCCAGATAAAGAGGGATGTTCAAAAGCTTTACGCAAGCAAAGCTTTTGCATCCCCTTTTATATTCTTGATTCTAAGGCGGTTTAATGATATAATCTAATTTCGTAATGTACAGTTTTAAACGAAGAAGCAGTGTGAATCCGTTCACTTTGTAAATATTGTTGCCTGCCGTATAAAAATTTGCAGGTTATGGAAAGGGCATGGTTATTCTTATGAGTTTTATTTCCTATTTGATTAATGGTATCAGCCTTGGCAGCGTATATGCAATTATTGCATTAGGATATACAATGGTATATGGGATTGCCAAAATGCTGAATTTTGCCCATGGGGATGTGATTATGGTAGGCGGTTTTGCTGTATTTACCATTGTGAGTACTTTAGGGCTTCCCCCTGTTTTGGGCATTTTCATTGCAGTGGTGATATGCACAGCCCTTGGCATGGCCATAGAGCGTATAGCTTATAAACCGCTGCGTAATGCATCCTCCCCGCTGGCTGTCCTGATTACAGCAATCGGCGTAAGTTATCTGCTTCAGAATGTGGCGTTGCTTATTTTTGGGGCGAATACCAAATCATTTACTTCCGTTGTTACGTTTCAGCCTTTAAAACTGGCAGGGGGTCAGCTTATGATATCCGGGGAGACGGTGATTACCATTATTGCAGGAATAATTATTATGATTTGCCTTACGCTGTTTGTCAACAAATCAAAAGCAGGGCAGGCTATGCTGGCAGTTTCAGAAGACAAAGGCGCAGCACAGCTTATGGGCATCAATGTAAATGGCACGATAGCCCTTACTTTTGCCATTGGGTCAGCGCTTGCTGCAGTGGCGGGCGTTTTACTTTGTTCCGCTTATCCTTCTTTGACTCCCTATACAGGGGCAATGCCAGGAATCAAAGCTTTTGTGGCGGCTGTATTTGGAGGGATCGGTTCGATCCCCGGGGCAATGATTGGCGGTATCCTTTTAGGCATCATTGAAATTCTTGGAAAGGCGTATATTTCATCGCAGATGGCGGATGCCATTGTTTTTGCGGTCCTAATTATTGTGCTTCTGGTAAAACCCACAGGCATATTAGGAAAAAATATACAGGAAAAGGTGTAAAAAGTCCCATGAAAAAAATAAAGATGACAAAAACAGCAAAAAATAATCTGATAACTTATTTAATGGTATTTCTTGCATATGTTGCTGTACAGATACTTTTAACAACCGGCAATATTTCCAGCTTGATGAAAGGTCTGCTCGTTCCTCTTTGCATATATGTAATGCTGGCCGTTTCACTGAATCTTACGGTGGGTATTTTGGGGGAACTTAGCCTTGGCCATGCAGGATTTATGTGTGTAGGAGCTTTTGCCAGCGCCTTTTTTTCCAAATGTATGGACGGTATGATGCCTGACGGACTGCGGTTTTTATTTGCCCTTCTTATAGGTGCGGCAGCGGCGGGGGTTTTCGGCATTCTGATCGGCATTCCGGTTTTGCGGCTGAAGGGGGATTATCTGGCCATTGTAACCTTAGCCTTTGGGGAGATTATTAAAAACCTCGTCAATGTGCTTTATATAGGGAAGGATAAAAACGGATTCCATTTTTCCATGAAAGATTCCATATCCTTGCATTTGGAGGAAGACGGCCAAGTTATTGTAAACGGCGCACAGGGCATTACAGGAACTCCTCATGACGCTACTTTTACAATTGGGATCATCCTGGTTTTTATTTCTCTTCTTGTTATTTTAAACCTGATTAATTCCAGAGACGGACGGGCAATTATGTCTATACGGGACAACCGCATTGCAGCGGAATCTATTGGGATTAATATCACCAAGTATAAGTTGATGGCGTTTTCCATATCGGCAGCCATTGCAGGGGCAGCCGGAACGCTTTATGCCCATAATTTATCTACTTTGACGGCTTTGCCGAAGAACTTTGGTTATAATATGTCCATTATGATTCTGGTATTCGTAGTCCTTGGCGGTATCGGGAATATTAGAGGTTCTATCATTGCCGCTATTGTCCTGACTTTGCTGCCGGAACTGTTAAGAGGGCTGAGCGATTACCGTATGCTGATTTATGCTGTTGTATTAATTGCCATGATGCTTTTTAACTGGAGTCCGAAGGCAGTTGAATGGAAAGAAACACTAAAGGAAAAATATTTCCCCAAACGCTTAAGCGAAGAAAAGGAGGTTAAATAATATGTCTTTACTGGAAGTAAAAAATTTAACCATTTCCTTTGGCGGGCTTAGGGCTGTCGATGATTTTCATGTAGAAATCCAAAAAGGGCAGCTATATGGTTTAATAGGGCCAAACGGAGCCGGAAAAACGACTTTTTTTAATCTGCTGACCGGCGTATATAAGCCGGATGAAGGGATTATTAAATTGGAAGAGCGGGATATTACCGGCTTAAAAACAATTGATATTAATAAAGCAGGGATTGCCCGGACTTTTCAGAATATCCGTTTATTTAAAGAACTTACCGTATTGGATAATGTAAAGGTAGGGCTTCATAACCATTATCATTATTCAACGCTGGAAGGGATCTTCCGCCTTCCGAAATACCATAGGGTGGAAAAGGAAATGGATGAGAGGGCCATGGAGCTTTTGAAAGTATTTGAATTGGATAAGGAAGCAGATTATCTGGCATCCAATTTGCCTTACGGAAAGCAGCGTAAGCTTGAAATTGCCCGTGCTTTGGCAACGCAGCCCAAGCTTCTTCTGCTTGATGAACCGGCTGCCGGGATGAACCCGAATGAAACAGGTGAATTAATGGACACCATCCGTTTTGTCAGGGATAAGTTTGATATGACCATATTGCTGATTGAACATGATATGAAACTTGTTTCCGGTATTTGTGAGGAACTGACCGTGCTAAATTTCGGACGCATTTTAACACAGGGAAAAACAGGCGTTGTCTTAAACGATCCGCAGGTAATCACTGCATATTTAGGAGAATAGGGGGGAAATAAGAAATGGCTATGCTCGAAATCAGGGACCTGGAAGTATACTATGGTATGATTCAGGCAATTAAAGGTATTTCCTTCGATGTTAAGGAAGGTGAGGTAATCGCCCTTATTGGGGCAAACGGAGCCGGAAAAACAACAACGCTTCATACAATTACCGGTTTGCTTCCTGCAAAAACCGGGACTATCACATTTGAGGGACAGGATATTACAAAAATCCCTGGATATAAGATCGTTTCCAAGGGGATGGCTCATGTCCCGGAAGGCAGAAGAGTATTTGCCCAGCTTTCTGTGCTTCAGAATCTCCGTATGGGGGCATATACAAGAAAAGATAAAAACGAAATAGAAGAAACGCTGAAAACAGTTTATAAAAGATTCCCCCGTCTGGAAGAACGGCAGAACCAAATGGCTGGAACATTAAGCGGCGGTGAACAGCAGATGCTGGCTATGGGGCGGGCATTGATGTCTCATCCGAAAATTATTCTTATGGATGAACCGTCCATGGGACTTTCACCAATTTTTGTGAATGAGATTTTTGATATTATTAAAAGTGTCAGCGCCAGTGGCACTACCGTTCTTCTTGTAGAACAAAATGCAAAAAAAGCTCTTTCCATTGCGGATAGGGCATATGTCCTTGAGACAGGCAGGATTGTTCTGGAAGGGAATGCAAAAGAACTTCTAAACGATGATTCCATTAAAAAAGCTTATCTTGGCGAAGCTTAAAAAAATAAACTTTGTCAGGATAAAAGCAACTGCCATTCTAACAATAACAGGAGGTATAAAGTATGGAGCAGAAAGTAGTCATTACCATTGCAAGACAATATGGCAGCGGCGGCCGTACCATCGGTGAAATGCTGGCAGATGATATGGGGATCCATTACTATGATAAAGAATTGATAAAGCTTGCTTCGGAAGACAGCGGCATTAATGAAAGGCTGTTTGTTAATGCGGATGAAAAAATAAAAATGACAAATCTTTTTAAAGTAGTGAAGAAAGTATATACGGGGCAGTTAATCCCTCCGGAAAGCGATCACTTTGTTTCCGACAATAACCTTTTTAACTATCAGGCGAAGGTGATCAAAGAACTGGCAGAAGAGGAATCCTGTGTTATTATCGGACGCTGTGCAGATTATGTTTTAAAGGATTATGATAATGTATTAAGCGTATTTATCCATGCCCCCAAAGATTATTGTATGGAACAGGCAGCCAAAAAAGTCAGCCTGCCCGTAAAAGATCTGGAAAAGTATATTGCAAAAACAGATAAACGCAGAGCAGAATATTATAAGTTCTATACAGGAAGGGAATGGACAGATGCCAGAAATTATGACTTGTGCCTGGACAGTTCCAAACTTGGGTTTGAACGTTGCGTAGAAGAAATTAAGGCATATATAAAAGTAAGATTTCACTAAAAATGAAAACAGATGCCAGCTATCATCTACCCCAAAACTGAGAAAATAGATCAAAACTTGGATGAATAGATGAATCGTAAACAATGCCCTGGACGGTATGATTCCCTCCAGGGTATTTTATTGTTTTACGATCGCTGACGAAAAACCTCTGCAAAAGACATATCCTTTATTGGCATAAACGGAAAATACCAAATACTTTGCCTAATATTTGGCAGTCATCCACAATAATTGGTTCCATTGTATCATTTTCCGGCTGCAAACGGATATGACCGTCTTCCTTATAAAAAGTCTTGACAGTGGCCGAATCCTCCACTAAAGCTACAACAATATCCCCGTTAGAAGCCGTAGTGCAGCTATTGACAAAAATCTGGTCACCATTATAAATCCCTACATTGATCATAGAATCGCCTTTTACCTTTAAGGCAAAGGATTCCCCGGAAGGAACAAATTCTGCCGGTATGGGGAAGTAATTTTCAATATTTTCTTCTGCTAAAATAGGCTGTCCTGCGGCAACCCGCCCAATAACAGGCAAACTGACCATCTCTGTCCTTACGGCCTGAAAACTGTCGTCACATATTTCTATGGCACGGGGTTTGGTTGGGTCACGCCGGATATAACCGTTTTTCTCTAAAGTTTCCAGATGTGAATGGACAGAAGAAGTAGATTTTAAGTGAACGGCTTCGCATATTTCCCGGACAGCCGGAGGATAACCCTTTGTTAAGATAGAATTCTTAATAAATTCTAATATTTCGCTTTGCTTCTTGGAAATCTTCCCATATCCCATATTACGATCCCTCCATAATTCATTCTATCATCCCGCAGATAACGGGATAGAGCTATATCAAGTCAATATTTTCTTTAAGCATATCATATAATTTCAAAAAAAGCAAACACATATTCCAAATATTTGTTCGATTTTTTAACTTTTAACACTTGACATGAGAATATATGTTCTGTATAATTTAAAAACAAGGAACATATGTTCAAAACATCTGTTCTCGATAAACTATCCCAATGCTGATTACACAGTAAAGAAAGATTCTGAAATACACATGTATTCTCCATGCTTGTTTCACATATTTTTGCAAATTTTTGCAAATAAAAACAATAAACTGAAGCAAAGAGAAAGGAAGAAACAAAGAGAAAGGAAGATGATGATGAATAAGAGCGAAAGAAGAATATGGAAGAATAAAATACGCCGGCAGGAAGAGCGGAAGCGGCATTTTTACCTATTTCTTTTTACTTTTTGCCTTGTTATCGGATTATCTATGACTGCCGGAGTGTTTTTATCCCATGCAAAAATGAAAAATGAAAAAGAAACTTTTAAACATTATAAAAGCGTTGCTATTGAAAAAGGCGATACCTTGTGGTCTATTGCCTTACAAAATACAGACGCTGATAATGATCATATGAACGCTTATATTAAAGAAGTGAAAAGAATGAACGGATTGCGGGATGATACGATCACAGCAGGCATGTACCTTGTGATCCCATATCATCCGGAGGAACTCCAAAACTAAAGAATTTTACCGAAACATTTCTTTTTCTTTTCCCTGGGAAGATGATAGGCATAAACGGTTTAAGGGAATGCTTGGTGAATCTCTTCGCAATGGAGGGAAATGGAATTTTTCATAAGAATCGGTTTTATACAGCCTTAAGGTTCCCTTAATTTTACTGCATTTGCCGCCTTACGTTTTCTTTCATCTTCCAAGGCGGCATAATGTTTTCTCGTAGTATTGACATCCTTATGTCCAAGAACATCGGCTACAAGATAAATATCGCCTGTTTCCCGGTACAAAGAGGTTCCGTATGTGCTTCTAAGCTTATGAGGCGTTATTTTTTTCAAAGTTGTCACATGGGATGCGTATTTTTTGACTAAATTTTCCACGGCCCGTACAGTAATCCGGCGGTTTTGAATGGATAAAAACAGCGCATGTTCATGTCCGGACAAAGGGATGATATGCCGGCGCTGTTCTAAATACTCCGATAATGCCCGTTCTACTTCTGTGCCAAAATAAACAACGGTTTCATAACCGCCTTTCCGGCGGATCTTAATGCCATTGTTTTTAAAATCAATATCTTCGATATCCAGGCCTACGCATTCGGATACACGGATTCCGGTTCCTAAAAGGAGCGTAAGCAGGGCAACGTCCCTTGTCTTCGTCTTGCCATGATACTTTTTCTGCCCTTTGGTAAGTTTTGCCCCGTCTTCCGCTTGATCCAATAGGATAGCCACTTCGTCGGCATCCAGGCGTATAATTTCTTTTTCATGGAGCTTTGGCATTGGAATCAGTACGGCAGGGTTTTTTTCTATCAGCTCCATTTGATAAAAATAATTGTAAAAGCTGCGCAAAGATGCCAGCTTCCTTGATTTCCCCCTTTCTTCGTTAGTAATTTCACGGTTATCCTTCTGATAGTAGGAGATATATTCCATATATTCCTCAATATCTTCTCTTGTGATATTTTCTAAGATGGACAAAGGAAAATCTTTTATCTCCATTTTGCTGCAATAGCTGTTATTTTTATGCATATATTCAAAAAACACCCGGAGATCATAGGCATAGGCCAAACGCGTCCTGGAAGAAGTATTATTTTCTATTCCACGGAAAAATTGTTTGCTAAAGGAGGGAAGTTCGGAAAGGACATTCCTCATTTTTACGATATTCAGTTTGTTTTGTTCTTCATGATAATTTTTTTTGTCATCCATTAATTATTTGTCCATCCTTTCAAACTGCTGTTAAGGATCGCCGTAAACATTCTTTCTTTTACGCCTGGGTTTTCCCGGTTCAGTGTTTTTAACAAATTTTTAATATATTCCCGCTTCGTATTGCCATCTGCAGGGCAGGGGCTTTTCACTACCGGGACTTGATTCTTATTTACAAACCCTATGACATCGGCTTCATTCATGTAAAGCAAAGGCCTTATGACCGTTAAGCCCGTC
Source organism: uncultured Lachnospiraceae bacterium (assembly GCA_910576535.1). Classification (GTDB taxonomy): domain Bacteria; phylum Bacillota; class Clostridia; order Lachnospirales; family Lachnospiraceae; genus Kineothrix. Next base: position 337,859 of record CAJTKK010000002.1, read on the forward strand.
CGGTCCAGATAAGTCACTGGTAAAAAAGTATGAAATCTGCCTTCAAAAATCAGGGACATTAACATTGTTTCCACTACATCATCTTTATGATGTGCATAAGCGACTTTATTGCAGCCAAGCTTTTTTACCGCATCATTTAAAGCGCCTTTTCTCATTTTTGCACATAAAGAGCAGGGATTGGTTTCCTTTCTGTCTTCAAATATAATTTTGGCAATATCCGTGTGTATCACATGATATTCTACGTGAAGGCTTTGGCAAAGCCTCCTGATTTCCTCCAAATTCAGGTTTTGAAAGCCTAAATCTACGGTTACGGCATGGATGCTAAAATGTTTCGGGTAAAAACGCTGCAAGCCATGGAGGGCATATAACAGAGTAAGGCTATCTTTTCCGCCGGAAATGCCTACTGCAATGTTATCTTTTTCTTCAATCATATGATAATCGTCAATCGCTTTTCGCACATAACTAAATACCTGCTGTAATTTCATTCTTCCTCACCATCCGCCCTTTGGCTCTTTTCCTGATTATAAGGTCATTATATCATTCTTATCAAAAAATTTATACCATAATCATACATTTCTAAACAGGAATATGATATAATGAACTTTAATTAGAAAATAGAAATTAAAGGATGGGCAGTTATTTATGAAATTCCGTATTGACAAGAAATATATCCACTGGGGCTTTACCGCGTTTGCTGTTATTGCGGCTAGTATTCTGTTTTATTATTTATTATTCCATAGGGAAAATCTTTCTAATGGGTTTCATGCATTTCTTGCAGTTGCCATGCCTATTTTGGATGGGCTGATCTTGGCTTATCTGCTTACCCCGATTTTAAATGGGGTTGAAAAAAGATGTTTAATTCCCCTTTGCATGAAATGCAATATCGGGGTGAATAAGCGCAGCAGAAAAAAAATCCGTGCATTATCCATCCTTTTAACCGTGCTTATCGTAAGTTTTATTATCTATAGCTTTTTTTCCATGGTAATTCCCCAGCTAGTGAAAAGTATCCAGAGCATTATCCTGCAATTCCCGATTTATGTAAATAATCTGACGATCTGGGTGAAAAAACTGCTGGCGGATAATCCGGATATTGAAACAGCCGTCGTGGAAGTCATGGATACTTATTCCGTGGAATTAAATAATTTCCTTAATTTGAGTCTTCTTCCTAAAATGAATGAAGTGATCAAGGATGTATCGTTAAGTTTTCTTAGTTTTTTAATGCGGTTATGGAATCTGATTATCGGTTTTATTATTTCTATTTATATATTGGGAAGCAAAGAACTGTTTGCCGGACAGGCAAAGAAAATAGTATATGCGTTGTTTGAAACCAATACTGCCAACGCCATTATTTCCGATGTACGTTTTACCCATAGAACTTTCAGCGGATTTATGGTTGGGAAGATAATTGATTCTATTATCATTGGTATTATCTGCTTTTTGGGAACAAGCATGATGGGAACGCCTTATGCAATTTTAATTAGCGTCATCGTAGGCATAACAAATATTATTCCTTTTTTTGGGCCATATCTCGGTGCAATTCCCAGTGCGTTTCTTATACTAATGGTAAATCCTTTGCAATGCTTATACTTTATCATTTTTATTTTAGTTTTACAGCAATTTGACGGGAATGTGCTTGGCCCCAAAATTTTAGGGGATTCCACCGGTTTATCCGGGTTTTGGGTTATTTTTTCTATTACTCTATTTGGCGGAATATTCGGAGTTTTAGGTATGATTGTCGGCGTTCCTGTTTTTGCAATTTTTTATGCGGGTGTCAGAGCCTTTATTAATCAGCTTCTTCTTAGAAAAAAACTTCCCGCCGATACTGGAAATTACTTAAATGTAGGATCGATTGAAAACGGGGAATTTATTCCTTATCATGTGGAAGAGCAATCGGAATTATCGGCCAGCTCACTGGCTCATGAAGGAAAGCCAAAACAAAAGAGCATGATTCATCATTTTTTCCGGGGCGAAAAAACAGAACGGAATGAAAGCAATGCGGACAATAAGACAACTGCCTTCCATGGGGATATAAAAGAACAAAGAGAAAAAGAGGAGACACAGTAAAATGCGTTTTGTCATACAGAGAGTCATGGGTGCGGAAGTAAAAACGGATCAGAAAGTGATTGGAAAAATCGGAAAAGGATTACTGGTATTTGTCGGAATCTGTGAAACAGATACAAAAGAAATTGCTGATAAAATGCTGAAAAAGCTAATTGGATTACGTATTTTTGAGGATGAGAACGGTAAAACCAATCTTGATTTAAAAACAGTAAATGGCAATTTGTTAGTAATTTCACAATTTACATTATATGCTGACTGCAAAAAAGGAAACCGTCCTTCTTTTGTCCGTGCGGGGTCCCCGGAAATGGCAAATACTTTATACCGTTATATAATAGAAAAAGGGAAAGAGGCATTGCCCGGAATACAACAAGGGGAGTTTGGGGCTGATATGAAAATATCCCTCATAAATGATGGGCCATTTACTGTTTTACTGGATTCGGATGAAATATGCTAACTTCAGGAAAGGAACACTGAGGATAGTTTTAATATGATTTTGATATGAAAAAGAGGAGAATGAAATGATAATTATTGTTATTATAACAGCAGCCTTTTTGATTTTATATCTTACTTCGTTTATACGCCAGGTAAGGCAGAAAAAAGAAAATGAAATCAATACTGTGGAAGAATTCCATAATAATTATGGAATAAATCATAATAAAGAAGCTTTCCCTCAAAATAGAAATACAAGAGAAAGCGGTTCTGCTTATAAGTATATCACCAAATATAACAGTTCTGAGGATTATAGGGAGAAACGCTGATCCAGGAATAACTATTCGTTAAAGTTGTCTTTTGCGAATAGTTTCTCCTATATAAAACAATACTCTGCTTTTTGTCTTATTCAATCTAAGATCTCCACAATTCCGATATCTTTATATACCGATAAGTCAAGAAAGCTATTTCCGACTTGCACCAAAGGGCGGGTTAAGTTAAATTTATTGATCAAAACGATCTGGCCAGTTAACCCATTGCTTAAGCGGACATTGTGACGGATAAAATTATTGGTGACATGGGAAATAAAAGTCATCAGCATATGGGAATCGTATTTTTGATATCCGGTATCCTCTAACCGTTTTAAAAGCCAAAACGGCGACCTGGGTTTGATTCCTTCCTCTGCCATAATCATAGTGTCATAAGTGTCCGCGATGGCAATAATACGGGAAATATGATTAATGTTTTCATGTTTGATCTTTAGCGGGAAGCCAGACCCGTCTTGACGTTCATGATGTGTTAAAATAGCCTGTTTTACTTTTACATCAATATTTTTTTCCTTAAATAAATTATATCCTAGTATGGCATGTTTGCTGTAGGGGCCGCCTTCTATTTCAGCGTGGAAAGTAAAACGTGGCGGAAGTTCTGCAGAACCCGTCAGCTTAAGCAGGCCGATATCATGCAGAAGCCCGGCCGTTCCTACTAATTCCACGTCTTGTTTTTCTAAATTAAGCCATTTTGCCAATACTTGTCCCCAAAGGGCGACATTAATCGAATGGGTATATAAGCCTTCTGCGCTTTTTTTCATAGTAAAAAGCATATTGCATAAATTGACTTCGTTTTCTGAATTTTCAACAAGATTGTTCAGCATCCCTAAAAGAAGCGGGATATCCAAATCTTTTTCATTGGTTACAATATTTTTTAAATTTTCAGAAAGCGCGTTTTCTGCAATTTGAAAGTTTTCCTTAAACTCTTCTATCTGCTGCTGCCTGACTTTGGGAACCGATTCGGGAGAAGGGATATCCTCAGGGCTAGATGCTGTTGCTTGATAATCTACCATAACATAATCAATAAAATGCCTGGTCAAAAGAGAAACTACATCTTTTGTCACGGGAGTATTGCTAGGAACAAGAATTGCCCCGGTTCTCGTATAAACATCACTTTTTATGACCATCCCTCTTCTAAGACGGTCCGTATGTATTCTAAAAGATGCCATAAGTCATAAGCCTTTCTCCAATTTTTCCGCAAGCAGATATGCTATACAGCCATAAAGCAGACGTTTGAAGTTTGAAATTTCTGCTTTACTTTCTGCTTTCAAAATCTTCCACAAACTGCACAATTAACTTTACAGTTCCCTCGATACCAAGGACACTGCTATTAATGCATAAATCGTAACTGTCGGCTCTTCCCCATTTTTTGGAGGAATAATAGTTATAATAACTTTGACGCTGTTTATCTTTTTTGGTAATCATTTCTTTTGCCTTTGTTTCCGTGAGGCTATACCGTTCCATAATCCGCTTTATTTTTGTATCATTATTTCCATAAATAAATAAATGGACACAATTTGTATATTCGCTCAGAGCATAATCTGCACACCGTCCTACAATAATACAAGGCCCTTCATCGGCTATTTTTTTGATCGTATCAAACTGTGCCAGAAAAACTTTATGGCTGATGGGCATATCAACAAAAGAAGAAGCATTATATCCGAAGGAATAAGTATCCATCACTAAATTATAAAGAAAGGAGTTGGTTGGACGTTCATCATGATTCTGGATCATCTCTTCGCAAAACCCGCTTTCTTTCGCAGCTCTTGTCAGCAATTCTTTATCATAGCACTTTACGCCAAAATATTCCGCTACCTTTTCCCCGATTTCCCTGCCTGCAGAGCCAAATTGACGCCCAATTGTAATAATCGTATTCATATATTATCCTCCTAATTCTTTCTAATTCCTATTTTTTATACTACATACATAATATTATATATAAAATTCAAAAGAATTTCAACAAATGATACAAAAGCATCACAGGATTTCCAGCAAATGTACAAAATAACCGGGCAGGGGTGCGTCGGTTTCTATATATTTCCCGCTTCTGGGATGGATAAAACCAAGGGTCTTGGCATGAAGGCACTGCCCTTCCAGCCGGAAGGGTGACTTTCTTCCGCCAGCATACACCTCATCCCCTAATAAAGGATGCCCTATGCTTGCCATGTGTACCCGGATCTGATGAGTGCGCCCGGTTTCCAGGCTGCATTCTATATAGGTGTACCCAGAAAAATTCTGCAATGTTTTATAATGAGTGACTGCGTTCCTGCCGTTTTTTACATTGGCAGCCATTTTCTTTCTGTCAGCGGGATGGCGTCCAATGGGAACATGAATGGTTCCCCCGCTCTCTTTGCAGTTCCCATAGCAAATCGCCCGGTATCTGCGTACAACGGAATGGTCTTTTAATTGTGCAGCTATGTGGTTATGGGAAAAATCATTTTTACAGATAATGACAGACCCAGTGGTATCTTTATCAATACGATGTACAATTCCTGGACGCATAATACCGTTAATACCGGATAGATTCCCGCGGCAGTGATACATTATGGCATTCACCAAAGTTCCGCTCAGATGCCCGGGAGCTGGATGAACTACCATTCCTTTTGGCTTATTGACCACTAGAACATCCTCATCTTCATAAAGGATATCTAACGGAATATTTTCCGGCAGAATATCTGTTTTTGCTACCGAAGGAAGTTCCATCCTGACTTCATCCCCGCGTTTTAGACGGTAATTTGCCTTTACACCCGCTTGATTTACTGTCACATGATTGTCTTTCAATAATTTCTGTATATAAGAACGCGACAAAGAACCGATAAGTCCGTTTAATACCTTATCGATCCTCTCATCTTCCCATTCTTCTGTTATGAAAAAGAAAAATTCCTTATTCGTTTGGTTATCCATGTCTATTACTCTGCCAAGTCTTCATCACTGAAATAGATTTCTTGAATGGCATTTAAAATATCTTCGTCCGTTACTGTCATGTCAAGAACTGATTTCCCTACTTTTTTTAAAAGCACAAATTTTATCTGCCCGGATTCCATTTTTTTATCTGACTTGGTCAGTTCTAAGATTTCCTCCGGGTTGATATGGTCAATGGAAATCGGCAATTGAAACGGTACAAACATATCCCTGATTTCGTAATATTCGTCCATTGTAAGCAATTCATGTTTCCAGGAAATAAAAGCTGCGGCAACACAGCCCAAAGCGATACATTCCCCATGATAAAGCTCAAAGTTCTTTGCTTTTTCCAAAGCATGTCCGATGGTATGCCCAAAATTTAAAAGCGCCCGTTCTCCCTTTTCCATAGGGTCTTTTTCTACAATCATTTTCTTTATTTTGCTGCTTCTTATAACCATCTCTTCTAATATTGCTGGTTCTCTTTCACATATTTCATACATGTTTTCCAGCAGCCATACATAAAAAATAGAATCCCGGATTAATCCATGCTTCATTATTTCTGCAAAACCTGAGAAATATTGGCGTTCTTCCAATGTCTTTAACGTAGAAACATTCATATAAACTAATTTGGGCATATAAAACGCCCCTACCATATTTTTATATCCGTCAAAATCCACTCCTGTTTTCCCGCCGATGCTGCTGTCTGCCTGCGCCAGCAATGTGGTCGGGATCTGGATAAAATCAATGCCTCTTAAATAGGTTGCTGCAGTATAGCCGGTTAAGTCACCAGTGACCCCTCCCCCTAACGCGATGAGAAGATCCTTTCTGTCAAAACCTTCTTTTATGAGGAATGAATAGGCTTCTTTTACGGTATCCAATGTCTTGCTTTGTTCGCCGGCCGGAAAAGAAAACACTGCTGTTTTTAAGCATTTGTCCTTTATAAGGTCCAATATTTCCCCGGCATATAATTTTTCTACCGTTGAATCCGTAAACAGGCAAATCCTGCGTCCGCTTATCTGCAAAATCTCCAATTCCTTTTCAAGCCCTTGGAAGTCTTGGGCAAACACAATGTCATAACAAGGTTTTTTTGCATAGTTTATCGTCAGTCTTTCTGCCATAAAAGTATTATTTCCTTTCCTGATCTTATTGTTTATTATATAATTAGTTCTCCCATGTACAGTGAAATGCCCCGTCACAAGCAACGGGGAATTAATCAGAATACTTTCCGTCTATGGGAAGTCTTTATAAATCAGCAATTTCTAACTTATGATTTATTGATGGGTACATCAAAAGCCCCGGACAGCAATTCCTGAAAATCACCAGAAATATCTACACTGGCCGGTGTAATAATAAATATGTAATGTGATATTTTTTGGAGATTGCCGCTGATTGCAAAACAGGAACCGGAGGTAAAATCAATAATCCTCTGCGCAATATCCACATCCAGGCCTTCCAGATTAAGCACTACGGTTCTGTTTGCCAGCAAAGTCTCAGTAATCTCCCTGGCATCTTCTACTGAAGTCGGCTTAATCACACATACTTCCATTCCTGCGCCGATCATCTTTCTTGGCTGCCTTGTTAATGGTGTAATTTTGGGTGATGTTTTCCGGGGTTCCTCCGCTACGGGCGGTTCTTCTTTTACTGCAGCGCTGTTTTTCTTTGCCGGTTTTACTTCTGCCGGTTCATCATAATAGTCATCGTCATAATAATCATCGTCTTCATCGTTTAATTTCATATAATTTAAAAATTTATCCATAACTCCCATGCTTAAAATTATCTCCTTATACCGGCTGGTCAGACCGTTTTATAATGTCTTTCACCAAAGATGCCTGTTCCTACACGCACGCAGGAGGCGCCCTCTTCCACAGCTATTTCATAATCTCCAGTCATACCCATTGATAAAACATTCATATTAACATTATCAATGTTTTTTCTCTTTATGTCAACAGATAATTGACGCAGCCCCGCAAAATACTGCCTGTTTGTTTCAGGATTTTCTACATAAGGCGCAATTGTCATCAAACCTTCTACTTGAATCGACGGCATAAGAGAAATTTCCCGTACCAGCCTTTCGGCATCGTCTTTTGATGTGCCGAACTTGGTTTCTTCCCCGGCAATGTTCACTTCTACAAGAATATGGGAAATGACGTTTTTCTTTACCGCTTCTTTGCTGATCTCTTCCGCAAGCCGGATGGAATCTACACTATGGATTAAATAAGCTTTATCCACAATATATTTTACTTTATTCCTTTGAAGATGGCCGATCATATGCCATTTAATGTCTTTTGGCATACGTTCATATTTGTCAATCAGTTCCTGTACTTTATTTTCCCCGAAATGGCGGCATCCATGGCGGTAAGCCTCTTCCAGCATGGGTAAAGGCTTTGTTTTGCTGACTGCAATTAGCGTAACCTCCCCCGGGGCTTTTCCTGCCCTTTTGCAGGCTGACCGGATATTGTCTTCAACTTGTTTTATATTTTCTGCAATGCCGTTGCTATTTTGCATTGTTTCTTCCATTTTTCCTCCTTTATGCCTAAGCGGTTAACCTAATATGTATATTTTTAGTGAATCAGTTCGTCTTCACTTACTGTTGTAGCGTCCAGAACAATATAATCATATACATTCAGCCCGTAAGTCGTATTGGACTGGACGATAGAATACTCATCATTGCTATATAGTATATTAATCTGTTTAAAATCAGCATATCCTTTATTGATATTATATACCCCAATTAGGCTTCCACGCTTGCTTACCGCATATTTTTCAGACGTTTCAGGCATTATGATGTAATCTCCTATCCGGAGGGCTGGGTCATCTAAGTAATATTCCTCATCGGTTTCATTGTAGATCGAAGTTTCAATAAATTCTGTTGTAGCTTCCCCTTCCTCTGTGTAGGTTTCTTTGAGCACGCCATAGGAATTGCTGTTTCCGCCTTTGGTCACATAAGCTTTTGGAATAATAAAAAATTCTTTTTCCACAATGGAAGAATTGGGGATTTTCAGCCCTGTCTCATCTTCCAGGATCAGTTCAATATCCACAAAACGTTCGTTGCAGAATGTAATCATAGAATTGGTAAAAGTCAGCTTTACAAAAATATCCCCTGCTTCATTGGTAAAGGATTCCACCTTTCCCCAAGACGTTTCCTGGTTTTTCAGAAAACGTACTTTTACATATTCTGCTTCTAAAAGCTCTTCTTCCCTTTGTTTGTCAACTGGAATGACTAAAGACCAGTCTTCATTGGAAGATATTTTGTAGACTGGATCTCCAGGCGCTACCAGGTTATTGCCAAGAAGCTGGGTTTTTTCATAATTTTTCGTATCGAATAGTTCAGCGGTCATCATCTCTAAAGTCAGGTCTTCATAATCATCGGTAGAATAAATGACAATCCCGGCGACGGAAGCTCTGCACTGCTTAATCAGCCCTGTCACTTCAGAGGCTTGTATGGATTCGATACTTTCTAATATATTATAATTGGAAAGTTTTAAAACATTTCCTTCCATTTCATATTTAAAGTCGTACACGGAATTGAAATTTTTCCGGTCAAAATTATTAGCAAATCCAACAATTTCTGTCTTTAATTCTGTCAAATCAGCTTGCGACAGGGAATTTTCCCCTGTGGAATCTGTACCTATATAATCTGCAAGCTTTCCGGATTCATCCACGGTATACACTAAATCTCCTACTGCCACTCTGGCTCCTTCCCTCGCAAAGTAATTGACATATCCATTGTCAGAGGCATTTATAATCGTTTCGTCCCTAAGAGCGACGGCTTTATAAATGTTATTCGTGGATAAAGAGCCTGCCTGCACTTCGTACCATACCACATGCTTTGACGTAAAATACATAAAGACACAGATTACAATATAAACAAAAATAACGGCGAAAATAATCATCCCTATATTCAGGTTCAGGGGTCTTCTGTATTTAGTTATTTTATTGGGATTTTGACTGGCCAACGAAAAACCTCCTGCTTTTGATATCACAAAGAATTTTGCAATTTTGCCCTGCAGTAACAGCCATTTTATTGACAGGGTTTGACACCTGATCCTATACAGAAACAACGGATGCCAGGCTCTGCCAGACATCCTTATGTGAAATAAAAGCCCCGGCCAAATATCCGGGGCTTATGTTATGACTGCAATCCAGAAGCATATATCGAACCGTTTTTTCTGCGGGAAAACTCCGCATCATGCCCAAGAATAGTCTGCGCTTATCATTAAAGAGATACCGTAATCTTTGACTTCAGATCTTCCGGCAGTTCATTTTCATCCAGAGAAATGCTTAAAATGAAGTCAACGCCAAATGCATCCCCAATTTTTTCCAATTTCGTAATAACCGGAGTAATATCTTTGCCTTCCAAACAAGCAATTTTTAAAAAGCTGTCAAAGTACATCTGCTGCAAGTCATGATCCTGGGAAAGGATACCGCATATAAATCCTAAAAATTCATCACTGTTTGTAATAAAGTAATCGGATACGTTAATCAAACGTACTTTATTATTTAATTCAAACATATGTTTTGCGCTCTTATCTAAATATGTAATATTGCCTGATGCAGTTTTTACTTCGGCATTCACCTTATCCAGTAAATGTTTTGTCTTTCCCTTTCCTTTATTGCCTGCTATTAATTGAACCATCGGTAACCCTCCTAAAGTAAATTCAGTCTAAACCAATCCGTCAATAGACCTGTTTCTATTATAATTTATATTATCTTAAAAAACAACTGTTAATTCTTTATTTCCTCCAACAAATCTGTCATTTCTTCATAAAGAATATCCCGTGACTCAGAACGTAAAATAACGGAAATATAAGATTTGCCCGAGGAACTGCGCGACAACAGAATCAGGCAGTTTTTCGCAGCGCTTGTGGTGCCTGTTTTCCCGCCAATTACGGTAACTGGCTCCGGTGCGTTTTTTTGGCCTTGAAGATACAGATTAGTGGAATGAATGGAAAGTTCTTTATCATTTCCTTCTTTATCCTTATATACCGTAGTATATGACGGCATACGGATAATTTCGTCAATTAAATCATATTTTAGCGCTTCATTAAAAATTAAATACATATCATAAGCAGTAATATAATGTTCCTCCGCAGTAAGCCCGTGAGGATTGACAAAATGACAATTCGTAGCCCCTAGCGCATTTGCCTCCTGGTTCATTAAGTCGCAGAACGCTTCTACGGAACCGGCTATCCCTTCCGCAATAAGAACCGCCGCATCATTTGCCGAATAAATAAGCAAAGCATGCATTGCCTGCGTAAGGGTCATCTGGTCGCCCTCCCTCAGGCCGCAGGCTGTCGCGCCGGACTCCGTCATCCTGACATTGGCCGATGCCGTAAACACATCATCCGGTGATCCATATTTCAGGGCAACCAAGGCAGTCATAATTTTGGTAAGGCTGGCCGGCGCCATCTGTTCATTTGCATTTTTGGCATATATGGTTATGTTGTCATCAATGGAAAATAACGCGGCAGAGCCTGCCTGCGACATATCTACATCTGTATTTGTCAATACATCGCCGTCTGCAATACATAAATCTTTTGCAAAAGGGGCTGCTGTATCAGCCCGTTCTTCCGCTTTATCCATACGGTAGCTGCTGACCGGGTAATCCGGTGAATATGCCATATCATATGTCTGGTTCCCGCATCCGGCCAGTATACTTCCCAAAGCCAATATACTAATGCCAAAAAGCAGGATTTTTCTATTTGTACATTTCACGCCACTCTAAGTCTCCTCTGTCCAAAGATTTAATCAGCAATTCAGCCGATGCGAGATTGGTTGCTAAAGGAATATTATGCACATCGCATAAGCGCATTACATTATTCACATCCGGTTCATGGGATTTGGGCGCCAAAGGGTCTCTAAGAAATATGACCAAGTCAATATCATTATGCTCAATCTGAGCGCCAATCTGCTGTTCCCCGCCAAGATGCCCTGCCAGATATTTATGAACGTTTAAGTTTGTCACTTCTTCTATCAATCTTCCGGTAGTGCCGGTTGCGTATAAATCATTTTTGCTTAAAATCCCCTTGTATGCGATACAAAAATTCTGCATCAGCTTCTTTTTCGCATCATGTGCAATTAGCGCTATATTCATCGTTTTCATACCCTCTCTCTGTTCCTTAATTTTTTTTGCATTGCAATCCCACATTTAAAATAAAACCAATCCCAATATATAGGCTGACCATAGATGTCAGCCCATAGCTGACAAATGGAAGCGTAACCCCAGTATTCGGCAATAGCCCCGTATTCACCCCGATATTTAAAAAACCTTGGAATCCGATTAACCCGGCCATTCCCGCCGCAATAATGCTGCCGGCAAGATCTTTTGCCTTGCCTGCAATCCTGAGACATTCCAAAGTAATCAGGACAATTAAAATAATGACGGCGCATGTGCCTATGAAACCGAACTCTTCCCCGATTACGGCAAAAATAAAATCTGTCTGCGGCTCGGAAATGAAATTTCCGTTTTTTACGGAACTGATAACGTCCGTGTTGTATCCTTTTCCATATAACTGGCCGGAGCCAATAGCCATCATGGAGTTAAGCTGCTGATAAGCCTCCGCAGTAGAATACTTCTCAGGATAAAGCCATGCATAGATACGTGTCTGCTGATAGGGTTCTATCAGCGTCTGATCCGGCTGGATGACAATACTGAAAAGAATAACGGCTGCCGGAATAACTACCGCCAGAACCCCTGTTACCAGTTTCCAGCTAATGCCGCCAACAAACATGATGACACAGAACATGACCATCACAACAATTGTTGTGGAAAGATTTGGCTGTTTATAAATCAGGATAACAGACGGTAAGATGAACAGACAGCATAAAACTATATTTGTAACGGAATTTATTTTATCCTTATGTTTCATTATAAACTGTGCATAAAATAGAATCAACAAAATTTTCGCAAGTTCTGACGGCTGGAATTGAATGCCGAATAAAATAATCCACCGCTGCGCCCCATTTACCTTAACGCCCAATGAAGTCCGTACCAAGAACAAAAGGGCAATATTGGTGATATAAAAAAGCCAATACAGCTTGATCAGCACGGAATAGTCAAAAAGAGAAATTACTACCATAAGAAACAACCCAAATACAAATCCTGATATTTGGGTTTTCTGCAAAGATTCGTCCGCGCTCCCCACCGTAAAAATCCCTATGACAGTAAGCGCAACTACTAAAATAATTAATTTAAAATCATAATCCCGTACTTTATATTGCTTTAGCATAATTACTTCCTTTTTTAAACAGACATTGTTAAGTGACAGCACAGCGGAAGCTGTGCTGTCAAATTATTTATTTAAGTCAATAATGGGGATGCTTGCATAAAGGGACGGCGTTTTTCCTCTTCCTTTTACCCCTGTTTTGGTAATTTGTATCTCCATGCTTTGGGCATCAATTTTCATGTATTTTGAAATGACTTTTGCAATATCCATTTTAATCATTTCCATCATTTCCGGAGAGCAGTTGACCCGGTCGGAGATGAGCAGGATTTTCAGCCTGTCTTTTGCAATGTCCCTGGAACTTTTTTTTCTAAATATTCTTCCGAAATCCATAAGCGAACCTCCTTAATTTTTATGGAATATACCAGTTACCCTTGTCCAGAATGAGATCGTTTTTTCAAAATCAATAAACGGTATATCCCTTCCGAGTACACGCTCGCAGATATTCTGGTATGCCCGTCCTGCCATGGTGCCATTTCCTACAAGAGGTTCTCCCTGGTTGGTTGCAATTACTACATTCTCATCATCTGGCACAATGCCAATTAAAGGGATCGATAAAATATCCACTACATCGGCAGCCGTCATCATTTCCCCTCTTTTTACCATATCATATCTAAGCCGGTTGATAATAAGGTCTATTTTCTTAAACTCATTTGCTTCCAGAAGCCCGATAATCCGGTCTGCATCCCGGATGGCGGAAACTTCCGGCGTGGTTACTACCAGCGCCCGGTCAGCTCCGGCAATTGCATTCTGAAACCCTTGTTCAATGCCTGCGGGACAGTCTAAAATAATAAAGTCAAACTGTTCCTTCAACTGTTCAATCATTTTTATCATCTGCTGCGGTTTCACCGATGACTTATCCTTCGTCTGAGCAGACGGCATCAAATAAAGGCTGGGATGGCGTTTATCCTTGATCAACGCCTGTTTTACCCTGCATTTACCCTCAATGACATCAACCAGATTATAAACAATGCGGTTTTCCAGCCCCATAACGACATCCAAGTTCCGAAGCCCGATATCGGTATCTATGAGAATTACTTTTTTCCCCATTGCAGCCAAACCTGTTCCTACGTTTGCGGAAGTGGTGGTTTTCCCTACTCCGCCTTTCCCTGACGTGACGACAATTACTTCACTCATAAAAATCCTCCATTCCCATATTGCCTGCACCTATAGGGCGCATAGCCTTTCCTATGAATTCCGTATCATTCGTCCCCTAAGCCATCATTATAAAGGCAAGTCGCTTAGTAATTCTTTTGTAATCGGTTCCATCACAACCTTATTATCTTTCACGTATGCAATTTTCGGCTGTACTTTTGGCCTTATCGACCATTTCATTTGTTTGCTGTTTTTATATTTGAAATCACCGATCTGTAATCTTTCCGGTGCCATTTCAAGCGCTGCCACAAAATGCCCTCCGCTGCCGTTTCCGCCGGCATATGCTTTTCCAAAAAGGCCGCCCAGGATAACGATGTCTTTCGTGGACACAATCGTGCTTCCTGGATATACATCACCTAATACTACAATGCTGGATTCCGTTTCCAGGATCTGACCGTTTTTCAAAGTCCCCCTGTAAAAGTGTCCTTCATTGTCTTCCTCACTGTTTCTGTATTCAAGCTGCTGTATTGCCTTAAGGTAATTCTGGTTTTTCTCTTCATCTTTTCCGACCAGGCAGACAATATGTAAATCAGAATTATCGCAGATGGCGTTTAAGATAATTTTTTCTTCCTCATCAGAAAGGCTCCGGCCTTCTAAGGAAATTGCCATCTTCGCATTTTTAAAAAAATTACGGGATTCCCTGAACTTGAAAATAACCTCATCCAGAAGTTCAGGGAATGGGATTTCCTCATTCAAATAAACGGAAATCCCGTTTTGGAAACTTTTAATAATGACTGCGTTTTTCATATTAATTTAACCTCCATGCAGTTGCCCGGGTCCATGCGGGTTCATACATCTTGCCTAATCCGCGTTTAAGCTGCCTCCGGTAAGTTCTTTGGCTGTTCCGGCAATTTCTTCTTCTTCTGCCAAGTCATAATAATAAGCCACTACATCTTTGGCTATCTGGGCTGCATAATCGGAAGTATATCCGTTAGCCACTCTAACAGCCATAGCAATTTCAGGATTCTCATATGGGGCATAGCAGACAAATAATGCATGGTTCGGCCTGCTTCTGCTTTCCTGCGCAGTACCTGTTTTGCCTGCTACATGGATGCTTAAATCATGGTAATAAGCCTTACCTTCTACAACCCGGCGCATACCTGCATGAATCGCATCCCAATAATTGCTGTCCATGGTAATCGTATTGCGCACCTTTGCCTGATAATCATGAATCAGTGTGCCATTATGGTCTGTCAGCTTGTCCAATAATGTTAAATTATAGCACGTTCCGCTATTAGCGACTGTTGTAATGTATCGCGCAAGGCCGGCTGTCGTAAAATTGTTGGTACCCTGCCCGATCGCAGACCGCACTGGGTCTATATCCGAAATCTGAGGAGAGGATTCTTCAATCTCCACACCCGATGTTTCTGTAAGCCCATACATATCCGCATATTTTTCCAGTTTCTGTAAGCCCACATCCGTCATGTATCTTTCTCCTATGGTGCCTAAACGATATCCTACTTCATAGAAGAAGTTATTGCAGGAATGCTGGATTCCCCCGGAAACATTAAGGGATCCATGTCCCGACCGGTTCCAGCAATGAGGCGGCTGCTGTTCAATCTTATCAAAGGTACCCGTACAATGGACGGAAGTAGAAAGGTCTATGACCCCTTCCAACAGACCGGCTGTGGCAGATACCATCTTAAAAGTTGAACCAGGAGCTGTCTTCTGATACGTTGCATAATTAATCATCGGTGTTGACAGGTCATTGCGCAGTGCGGAAAAATATTCCGCATCCACTCCATTGGCCATACGGTTGTTATCATACCCCGGGTATGAAACAAGCGCCAGCACCTCACCGGTAGTTACATTCGTCAATACCAGGGATGCGGAATGAGGGTCTAAGGCAAGCTGTGCCGGAGTGATGTCCAGATTCCGTATTCTTTCCAGCATAAATTCATAAGGGGAAATAAGGCCGGCCGCAAAGCGGGATGCTTCCTCTTCTTCCAGGTTGATAATGCCCTGTTCCAGCAGGATATTGCATACCTGTCTCCCCGATATAGCATTATCCCTTATCATATATTTATATATTTTTTTATTAAAACTGGTATTATTATCAATATGATCAAATATATATTTTAACAATTGGGAGTAGATTTCTTCCGAATCCGAATATTGACTGTCCAGGTCAAGCTTGGTCACGTCAATCCAGTTTTTCGCAATGACATAATTCAAATATTCATTTAAACTAATAATTTCATCATTCGTCCATGCAACATAAGTGGCATCGGAAGTATCCACTTCATTTTCCATAATGACGGCATTGGAATAAAGCATGGATGTAATAAAACTTTCATATACTTGATAATCCACTGGAAGCTCATTGTAAGGGGTCTTTTTCACCGTAAGTTCTTCCCTGAGCCCTGCCAGCACGTCATCTTTCCTTGCCTGAAAGCTGGCATACGCATCTTTTTCATTTTCTCCCGCAAGTGTTTCGGCAAAGTGGGCAGTATCTATTATATTATTGTCAAACAAAGCAAAATAGACATCATCAATCGGTATTAGGATATCGCCGCTCCCTGAATTTTCCGCCGGAGTATATTCTTTCATATTGCGGATTTTCGTAAGCAGGATACTGGCCACTTTGGCTTCCAGTATATTATATATCGTTTTTTGCAGATCCTTATCTATGGTAAGATAAATATGGTTGCCCGCTACCGGTTCTACGCGGTTTTTGGTTTCAATCACTTTTCCCACATTATCGACTACGACATCTTCTGACCCTTTTGTGCCTTGCAGCTCCGATTCCATAGAATATTCAATCCCGGATTTCCCTACGGTATCGTTTAAATCATATTTAGGGTTTTTTTCTTTTAAAGAAGTTAGTTCTTCCTGGGAAATTTTTCCGGTATAACCGATAATCTGGGAAAAATAAACACTGTCCACATAACGGCGCACGGTATCTTCCGCAACGGAAACCCCTTCCAGGTTATCACTGTTCTCCATCACCACGGCTACTGTTTCCTCGCTGACATTATAGGCTACGGTAGTTGTAATATACTTCTGGAAACTGTTTGCGTTCATGGCATAACGGACAGCGAGAATTTTCAGGATTTCTTCCTTTGTATAACCCATGCCTGGCACGAAAGATTTCCGGTCTTCGGGGTCTGAATAGTCCCCAATGCCGAACCGGTCGCTGGCACATAAGTCATAAACCACTTCCTCGGCTGTTTTTGTGGCATATTTGTAGCCTTCTTCCAGCATATCGTCAATGGTAACAAAACCGTAAACGTCTGCAAGAAAACGGTTCAACTGCCTGTCTTCCACGGCAAAAGCATAATGGCCGTCATCATCCAGGATAACATTGAAGTCATTGATGCTGCTGTCGCCATTTTTTTCAATCATTTGGATCAGACGGTATATCGTATCATTTAAATTCGCATTTTTATTTCTTCCGGATTCATAAACGTCCTCAATGGTCACATTATAGGCCAATTCATTGTAAGCGAGAAGATTCCCGTTCCTGTCATAAATATTTCCTCTGGTACTGGCCAAAGACCGTACTTTTGTCGTCTTTAACCGGAAATCGTTCAAGTATTTCTCTCCCTTTACGATCTGCAAATCAAAAACACGGTAGATCATAATAGCTCCTAAAGAAACAAACAGAACCGTAAGGATAATCACTCGTATATTCACCATATTCAGGAAATTTTCTTTCAACTGTTTAAACAAACTTTTTTGCACTCCTTTGTTCACTCTCCTCCAGCCTTTGGTTTATCCAGAGTATTAACGGGTAGAGAATAATGGTAATAAACGTGGTATAAACAATTTCCGGCAGGATAATGTGGACAAAATAATATCCGATATGGAATCTTGCCCGCATCAAAAATAATAAAACATAACAAATCAGACCATAAAACAGATCACTGACAATAATAAGGGCCATTGGCAGCTTAATATCTTCCGGATAAAAAATACGGTTAAACTTACCGTTGGTATATCCTATATACATATAAAGCAATGCATAAAAACCAAGAACTTCCCCAAAAAAGATATCAATGAAAAGGCCGCTGAAAAAACCAATCAGCAAGCCGCTTTTTTCTCCCCTCATAAAACCGAAAGACGCCGTTAAAACAATCATCAGGTTTGGCACAATATTTCCAAAGGCCAGCGCATGGAATACCGTACACTGTAATAAAAAGCAGATGAAAATTAATAAAACGACAACAATTTTCCTCTTCACTCCCTGGCCCTCCCTACTCTTCTATGGATTGTTTTAGCTGCCGGATGATAAGCACTTCCTCCAAATGTTCAAAGTCCACTGCCGGGGTGAGCTGGCCTGATTTTGTAATATTATTGGCATCTACTTCTAAAGCGCTGATATAACCGATTAAAATATTGGGCAGATATTTATCGCTGATATTGGAAGTTACGATTTTATCCCCCTCCACTACCTTGTCTGCACTGTCTACCAGTTTTTCAAATTTTATGACTCCGCTTCCATAAAGCTCCAGGTCGCCGGAAACCACAAGATAATCGGAAGTGGACAATACTTTGCTGCTGACATTGGAATTATCCGCAATAATGGAAGTTACTTTCGACCAGTTTTTCCCTACATCTACAACGCGGCCCACAAGCCCGCTTCCGGCAATCACGTTCATATCTACAGCAATCCCGTCTTCTTCCCCTTTATCTATTACAAAAGAATGAAACCAATTCCCTGCATCCTTAGCGATAATCCGCGCCCCTACTTTTTCATATCCTTCATATTGGGAATCCAGTTGGTACAGTTCCCTTAAAGTAGCCAGCTCG
Source organism: uncultured Lachnospiraceae bacterium (assembly GCA_910576535.1). Taxonomy (GTDB): domain Bacteria; phylum Bacillota; class Clostridia; order Lachnospirales; family Lachnospiraceae; genus Kineothrix. The sequence goes on from CAJTKK010000002.1 coordinate 356,706, forward strand.
TAACGCTCCTGCTGTAAAATGGTATTTTCCATAGTCAGCTCGTCAATCTGCGCCTTTAAGGATTCATTTTCCGAAAGCAGGGAACGGATCTGTACCAGTTCCTCTGAACGGTTCGCCAGCCATCCTCCCACGGAACTGATCCCCTTTTCAAAAGGGATAATCACATATCCTACCGCAGTGTTAAGGGTACCGCTGAATATATTTGTATTGAATGTGAGGATGATTGCACCCGCACAAATAATCGTTAAAATAAAAAGGAGATATTTACTTGGTAATGTAAACTTCTCTCCTTTTCTTTTTACTATTGGACTCATTTACCCATTCCTTCAACCGCATAAGCTACCGATTTATAGTTATCTTCCTTAATGACTTTCGCAAGCCCAAGAGCTACGCTGCTCATAGGATTTTCCGAAAGCTGGACTTTCAGCCCGGTACCGCTGCTTAAAAGTTCTGCGAGATGATTCACTTGGGACGCTCCACCGGTAAGATAAACGCCATGCCTGTAAATGTCGGCAGCCAGTTCCGGCGGGGTTCTTTCCAGAATGACTTTTACATTATCAATAATGGTATTAAAGTTCTCTGTCAGGCATTCATCTACAAGCGGGGTAGGAATCTCCCTTTCCACCGGCAGCCCGGTAACAATATCCCGTCCATACACAACAGCGGATCTCCCTGCTTTTTCCAGTTCTTTTAAGGATATTTTCACATTTTCCGCTGTTTTTCCGCCTACAATCAGGCTGAATTCCCGCCGGATGGCAGCACGGATGGCATCGTCGAATTTCTGCCCGCCTACTTTGATCAGCCGGCTTAGGACAATGCCGCCTAACGAAAGAATGGAAATTTCCGTTGTATCATAACCTACGTTTACTACAAGAACCCCTTGTGAATTCTTGACATCAATATCCAGTCCGAGCCCGTCAGCCACGGCTTTTTCCACAATCATTACTTTTTTTGCTTTGATGTTGGCATCCCTTACCAGATCATAAAAGGCTCTCTTTTCCACATCTGTGACATCTGTGGGGACGGCAATGTAGTAATCGGCCGGTTTAATGTTGTTTTTACATAAATCGCCAATAAAATATTTGACCAGTGTTTCCATATTCTTAATATCAGCAATTACCCCGTTGCTTAAAGGATAAGAAATATGAATGTTCCCCGGCGCTTTTTCATACATCTCAAAAGCAGAGTTGCCATATGCAAACAAAGTGTTTTTGTTTTCAATGGCAATCATATTCTTTTCAATTGTCACGCTGTCGTCGTTTCTGTTGTAAATTTTGATATTGCTTGTCCCTAAATCAATACCGAATGAATTGTTTCCCAAAGTGATAAACCCCTTTCTATAGTAACCCGGCTTCCTTGAAGCTCATATATTTGTTATCCCCAATAATGATATGATCTATAAGCGGAATATCCATCATGCCGCCTATTTCTTTTATCACATCCGTAATCTGCATATCCTGTCTGCTAGGGGCAGGGTCGCCGCTCGGATGATTATGCAAAAGCATAATATGCACAGCTTCTTTTTTTAATGCTGCAATAAATACCTCCCTAGGCGAAAGAAGGGATGCGCTGACGGTGCCGACGGACAATAGTTCTTCACCTATGAGCCGTTCCTTGTTGTCTAACAGCACGAGTATCACTCTTTCTTTCTTTTCATGGCGCAGATTTTCCATATAATATCTTGCCACAGAAGATGGGTTTAGAAACTGCAGATCCCTTTTAGCCGCGGTCATTGCCATACGCATGGATAATTCGGCAAGGCATTTCAACTTCACGGCCTTTACTTGTCCGATTCCTTTAATCTCCATCAGTTCCTGCACTGTTACATGGTATAATCCGCTTATGCCATACTCCTTAACCGAGGGAAGGGCTAAGATTTCCTGCCCTATTTCTACCGGTTTACGTTCTTTTGTGCCTGTCCGTATGATAATCGCAAGAAGCTCCGCTTCCGTCAATGACTGGGAACCCAGCCTTAAAAATTTTTCATAGGGCATATCATTTTCTGCCGTATAAATTTCTTTATTCATTGTTCATGCTTTCCCATTTGCTCTCCGGGCAAGGGAAAATATTTTTATCCATAAAGCTTAAATAAAACGGTATACCATAATTCCGGTTATGATTCCAATAATGCTGGCAATTGTAATCTTAATAGTAAGGCCAAAAGTGACGCTTAAAATCCCCAGATCTAAAACCAGCGGGCTGGATAAGCCGAAGGTTTGCCCAAAATTCAGCCATGAATCAGGGAACAGGCTTCCGATAAAACCTCCCAGCACGATGCCTGCAAGAATCAGTAAAAAGCAGGTCCATGTATTTTTTCCTCGCATAAACAGCCTCCGTAATTATTAGCATAGCTAACATTCATATTATCACACATTACATTTTATGTATATAAATTTCCATTAATTTTTTCCAAACTTTTCTTGAAAAAAGTATTTATTATCCTATTTTCAGACAAAATGCTGCGGTGTTGTTCCGCAGGACAATTGCGGATACAAAATCACCTGTTCATCCAATAACTGCTGCAAAGATTTCATAATGCCAAACTTTGCATGGTTCCATGTCAGCCCTCCCTGGAAATATACGGCATAAGGCGGCTTCATTGGGCCGTCTGCGGACAGTTCGATAGAGGAACCGGACACAAAGGCGCCTGCGGCCATTATAACTTTGCTGTCATATCCGGGCATATCCCAAGGCTCCGGCGTAACAAAGCTGTCTACCGGCGCTGCAGCCTGAATCCCTTTGCAGAACGCAGCCGCACCCTCCGGTGACCCAAATGTAATGGCTTGGATAATGTCATGCCTCTCTTCTTTTCCGTTTGGAATTACGGCAAACCCCAAGGATTCATAAAGACTGGCGGCAAAAACAGCTCCCTTCAAGGCTCCTGCCGTAACCGTAGGAGCTAAAAACAGCCCCTGGTAAAACGAAGGAAGGATTCCTAAAGATGCTCCCACTTCTTTTGCCAGCCCTGGCGAAGTAAGACGGCAGGCCGCATTTTCTATATAATCTTTTTTTCCGGCAATATATCCGCCTGTAGGGGCAAGCCCCCCGCCCGGGTTTTTGATCAAGGATCCCACCACCATATCAGCCCCTGCTTCTGCAGGCTCCGTCCTTTCTACGAACTCCCCGTAGCAATTGTCCACCATGCAGATCAGATCCGGCTTTATGTTCTTTAGAAAAGCAATTAGTTCACCGATTTTTTTTACGGAAAGGGTTGGCCTTGTCTGATAGCCTTTGGAACGCTGTATGGTAACCATTTTGGTCCGGTCATTTACTGCTTTTCGGATCCCTTCGTAATCAAAACTTCCGTCTGCCTGCAAATCCACTTGCCGGTAAGTGATACCGTATTCTGCCAGGGAACCTTTTGACGGGCGGATACCGATGACTTCCTCTAAAGTGTCATAGGGCTTGCCTACTGGGGAAAGCAGCTCATCCCCTGGCCGCAGACAGCTTGCCAGAGCGATTGCCAAAGCATGGGTGCCGCAGGTAATCTGCGGACGGACAAGGGCATCTTCCGTATGAAAGATATTCGCATATACTGTCTCCAAAGTATCCCTGCCCAAATCATTGTATCCATAGCCTGTCGTTCCAAGCAGACATGCCTCGCTTACTTTTGCATCCTGCATTGCTTTAATCACTTTCATCTGATTGTATTCGGCAATCTCATCAATCCGCAAAAAACGTTCCTTTAAACCCTCTAAGATATGTTTTCCATAGGCGGTCACTTCCTTAGATATCCCCAGCGACTCATAGATTCTGTCATTTTCTAACATAAATTTTCTCTTTTCCTTTCCTGGCAGCTTATCATGCCTTTTTCCTCTAATTTATTCAACAAGAAATCAAGAATTTCTTCCGTGCCGTTTGTCCCTGAAAATTCATTTTTCGGTACCCATATCACATCCTTTTCCCGGCGGAACCATGTTAGCTGCCTTTTGGCAAAATGCCTTGTATCCCTTTTCATGAGATAAACCGCCTGTTCCAGAGAGATTTCCCCTTCTAAAAAGCATAAAATTTCTTTATATCCCAGCCCCTGCATAGATACCATATGTTTATGGCATCCCATTTGCTTTAAGCGTTTTACCTCTTCCACCAGGCCGTCCGCTATCATGCCATCCACCCGGGAATCTATTTTCTGATAAAGGGTTTTTCTGTCATCATTTAAGACAAAGTAGCAAGACTGATAGGCGGCATCTTTTTTCCTTTCCGCTTCATTATGTTCCGATATCTTTTTTCCGGTCATTTTATAAAATTCCAATGCCCGGATCACTCTTTTCACATTATTTTCATGAACCGCCAATGCGGACGCTTCATCCACTTCCCGGAGCATATTATGAAGATAGATATTCCCCTTTTTCTCCGCCAGCTTTTCCAGTTCCCTCCGGTAATCCGGGTCTTCTTCATTTTCCGTAAAATCAATGTCATATAAAACAGCCTGGATATAAAATCCGGTCCCTCCTGTTAAAATAGGGATATGCCCCCGGTCATAAATCCCTTGAATACATTCTTTTGCCATCTTTTGAAAAATAACGACATTAAATTCTTCCGAAGGATCCATTACATCAATCAGATGATGACGTACCCCTTGCATCTCTTCCGGGCGTATTTTTGCCGAACCGATATCCATATGCCGGTAGATCTGCATGGAATCGGCAGAAATAATTTCTCCTCCTGTTTTTTTGGCCAGTTGGATAGATAATGCAGTTTTCCCGGCTGCTGTAGGCCCGGTTAAAATAATCAGAGGCTGTTTATGCTGTATCATATTCAATAATCCTTTATCCAATTATAGAATTCTTTTAAACTTCTTTTCCAGTTCATATTTGCTGATTGAGATGATAGAGGGCCGTCCGTGGGGACAGTGATAAGGATCCTCTAATGTCAGCAGTTCGTCAATCAGAGCTTCCATTCCCATAGAATCAAAGGCCATATTCCCTTTTACCGCCGCCTTACATGCCATGGATGCTATTTTTTGGCGGATAACCTCCGGTGCGCCCTTTACCGGCCCTTCCGAAAGCTCATCCAAAAGTTCCATAAACAGGCTGCCCCCGCTGCATCCATACAAATCGGAGGGTACGCCCCGGATGGCATACTCGTTTCCTCCAAAAGCTTCCATTTCAAAGCCTATTTCCATAAAAAATTCCCGGAATTCCCCATATAGGCTTTCTTCTTTTCCGGAAAGCGTCACAATAACCGGAGGATTCAGCATTTGGGTCTGTATCCGCCTATTGACAAGTTTGTCCATCAGCCTTTCATATTTTACTTTTTCATGCGCCGCATGCTGGTCAACGATAAAAAGCTTATCGTGAAAGGCAATCAGCCAGTAGGTATCAAAAATCTGTCCCATAATGCGGTACTCGCTTTTTGCTTCCTTTGTCAGCATCTTCTCTTCAAACATGTTCATCTGCATGGGTTCTTCTGGAATTTTATTTTGAGCCACAGCAGTATCTTCTTCCTTTTTTGAGGTCCCAGGATGTTCAATACCGCTTCTGGTATCTTCCTCTTTCCGGTTATCCACAAAAAAAATATCTTCCTCTTCCGTCTCTTTTTTATAAACCGCATCCTCCGCAACAGCTTTCCGCTCTTCTTGTATGGGCAGCGGATGCTGATGATGTTGCGGCATAAACCCAATTCCTTTTTTACGGGAACGTTCTACCTCAAAAGGCTCCGGCATAGTTTCCGGAAAAGAAGGCGTAAGGATATCCCTTCTCTTTCTCCCGGGACTTTCTTCCAGCGTTACTTCAGGTATCAATTCCAGACTGTGCAAAGTTTCACGGACATTCGTTTCAATAAAATCATAAATTTTCATTCTATCGGTAAAACGCACTTCCATCTTTGTCGGGTGAACATTAACGTCGATGGCGTCTGAATTGATTTCAAAATGCAGGACAGCAAAAGGAAATTTGCGCTGCATCATGTATTTCCGGTATCCCTCTTCTATGGCTTTGCTGATCAGGCTGCTTTTAATATAGCGCCCATTGACAAAATAAATTTCAAAATTTCTGTTTGCCCTGTTAATTTCCGGTTTCCCTAAAAAGCCGTGCATATGAATCCCTTGCTCCTGCACATCTATAGGAATGAGCGCATTAGAAATATCCTTCCCGTAAATACGGTAAATAATCTCTTGTAAATTGCCATTTCCTGATGTGTGGAAACGTAACTGCCCATTATTCATATATTTAAAAGATATCTTCGGATGGGACATGGCCATATGTTCCATCAAATCGGAGATATACCCCCCTTCTGTCTGGGGATGTTTTAAAAATTTTTTTCTGACCGGCGTATTAAAAAAAAGATTCCTGACAATGACGGTCGTCCCTTCCGGCGCCCCCACTTCCTCTGCCTCTATTTCTTCCCCGCCTTCCACCAGATAGCGGGTTCCTGTTAAGGTGTCTGCCGTTTTTGTAATCAGTTCCATGCGGGATACCGCAGCAATACTGGACAGCGCCTCCCCTCGGAAACCTAAACTGATAATATGGAAGAGGTCTTCCGCCGTATGGATTTTGCTGGTTGCATGGCGTAAAAAAGCGAGAGGCACCTGCCCTTTCTCAATTCCGCAGCCATTATCCGTTACCCGGATAAAAGAAATGCCGCCCTCTTTTATTTCCACCGTGACGGCCGTCGCCTTTGCATCTACCGCATTTTCCAGCAGTTCTTTTACGACGCTGGAGGGCCGTTCCACCACTTCCCCGGCAGCGATTTTATCTATGGTTTCTTTGCTTAATACACGAATCTGCGCCATACGCTACTCCGTTTCTTTGCCATTTGCCGTCCCCTGCCAACGATTTTTTAATTTATTCTGCAGCCTATATAAAGTATTTAAAGCGTCTAAGGGGGTCAGCGTCGTGATGTCGATGTCCTGCAGTTCCGTCAGGACATCTTCATCTTTTACTGTATCAAAAAGAGAAATCTGCTCTAAATCAACCTCATCATAAGTTTTCTTTGCCGTTTTTTTCTCCGTCCGGTTATCTACGGCAATGCTTTGCACTTTTTCTGTAATATCATTATCGCTTAATTGTTCTACAATTTCTTTTGCCCGGCCGATTACGATGTCTGGAACCCCGGCTAGTTTGGCCACTTGTATCCCATAACTTTTGTCTGCGCCTCCTTTGACAATTTTGCGCAGAAAAACAATATCATCCCCTTTTTCCTTTACCGCAATGCAATAATTATTTACATTATTCATTTTCCCTTCCAACTCAGTCAGTTCATGATAGTGAGTGGCAAATAACGTCTTCGCGCCCAGGTATTTCCGGTTGCTGATATGTTCAATCACTGCCCATGCAATACTTAACCCGTCAAAGGTAGACGTCCCTCTGCCAATCTCATCCAGAACCAAAAGGCTATTTGGCGTGGCATTGCGCAAAATATTTGCGACTTCGTTCATCTCTACCATAAAAGTGCTTTGTCCGCTGGCCAGATCGTCGGAAGCCCCTACCCTTGTAAATATCCGGTCCACAATGCCGATATTAGCTCTGGAAGCAGGGACATAGCTTCCGATCTGAGCCATCAGGACAATTAACGCAGCCTGCCGCATATAAGTGGATTTCCCCGCCATATTTGGACCGGTAATCACAGCAATGCAATTCTTATGATTGTCCAAATACGTATCATTAGCAATAAACATTCCATTCGCGATCATTTGCTCTACCACGGGGTGCCTGCCGTCTTTAATTTGAATTACCCCTTTTTCGTTTATGTCCGGCTTAACATATTGGTTTCTTTCCGCCACGAAGGAAAAAGACGCAAACACATCCAAGGCAGCCAAAGCCTTTGCCGTCTTCTGTATCCGTTCCGTTTCATTGGCTATGGCATCCCTGATGCGGCAGAAAATATCATATTCCAAAGAATATAGCTTGTCCTCTGCATTTAAAATGGTATCTTCCAGTTCTTTCAGACGGGAAGTGGTAAAACGTTCTGCATTGGATAAGGTCTGCTTTCTGATGTAATCTTCCGGCACCATGGAAAGATAGGAATTTGTCACTTCAAAATAATAGCCGAAAACTTTATTAAACTTAATTCTCAGGTTTTTAATCCCTGTTCTTTCCCTATCCTCTTCTTCTAACTGCGCAAGCCAGTTCTTTCCTTCTGTCTTTGCATTTCTCAGGTTGTCTACAGTAGCATCGAAGCCTTCCCGGATGATGCCTCCTTCCCTTACCAGTATAGGAGGGTCTTCCACAATAGCTTTGCCGATCAAAGTAAAAATATCGTTCAGTCCGTCGATATCCTGGTTGATTTTCTGAAGAAGTTCACAGTCGAGATCCTGCAGCACTGTTTTTATATGGGGCAGCATTTCCAAAGAATTGCGCAGGGCAATCAAATCCCTTGGATTGGCCGTTTTGTAGCTTACTTTTCCAAGCAGCCGTTCCAAATCATAAACAGGATTTAAATATTCCCTAAGCTCATCCCTGGCTACGGAATTCCCGGACAGTTGTCCGACCGCGTCCTGTCTCATAAGGATTTCTTCTATGTGAATCAACGGCTGTTCGATATAGCTCCTAAGAGTCCTTGCCCCCATAGCTGTTTTGGTCTTATCCAATACCCATAACAGAGAACCTCTTTTCTGCTTTTCCCTCAACGTTTCCGTCAACTCCAGGTTTCTTCTTGTAGAACTGTCAAGAAGCATATATTTATTGGTAAGGTAGGGAGTCAGATGCGTAAAATGGGAAAGGGAATTTTTTTGTGTGTTATATAAATATTGCAGCAGCCCCCCTGCCGCTGTCATTCCTGCCGGGAAATCTTCAATTCCTAACCCGGTCAGGGTATGCACATGAAAATGCCGCATCAGGCATTTTTTGCAGGCGTCATCATCAAAATAATGGGCTTCCAGCGGATAAACGGTAATTCTTAAACGGTTGCGCAAATCATCGGTATCTGCCCCGCTCACCATAAAAGCGTCATTGCAGATTATTTCCGAAGGCATATATTTATTGACTTCATCCAGCAGCCTGCGCAAGTCCTCTGTTTCTGTCAGATAATAATCCCCTGTAGTGACATCTGCCACCGATATCCCCGCTTTATTCGGGAAATAAGCAATACACATTAAAAAATTGTTTTTTGTCTCTTCCAGAGACTGGATATTCAGGTTAGTCCCCGGTGTCACGATGCGCGTAACTTCACGCTTTACCAGCCCCTTTGCCTGTTTAGGGTCTTCCACCTGTTCGCAGATCGCTACTTTATAACCTTTGGATACTAATTTCGTTAAATAACCGTCCATTGCATGATAGGGAATGCCGCACATAGGCGCCCTTTCTTCTAAGCCGCAGTTTTTTCCGGTTAAAGTAATTTCCAGCTCCTTTGATGCCGTAAGGGCATCGTCAAAAAACATTTCGTAAAAATCGCCAAGCCGATAAAAAAGAATACAGTCTTTGTATTCTTTTTTGGTTTCCATGTATTGCTGCATCATAGGCGTCAGTTCTGCCACTTTTATTTCCTCTGCTTTTCTTTAGAATGATTATATATGTTGCGTTTCCGTTCATAATATAGCACAAAATATTGGGTTTGTAAATTTTTTTTAAACCGGGCGCCAGGGATTTGCAGCCCTTTATTCTATGATTTCATGACAAGGCAATGGCGCCAGTATTTCTCATGCATGGTCAATTTCCCCTAAGTAATAAAAACCATGGCATTCCTTTAACCGGACATTGATGATTTTTCCGAGCAAGGCTGGGCTGCCGGGAAAATGTACAATCATATTGTTGGATAAGCGGCCGGTAATGAGGGTATTGTCCTGGACGTTCCTTTCTTCCGCAAGAGCCGGAAGAACTTTACCCTGAAGCAAGGCTGCCCGTTTTTTGGCAATTTCCTGAACAGTCTCCAGCAATTGATCAAACCCTTGTTTTATTATCTCCTGGGGAACCTGGTTTGGCATAGAGGCCGCAGGGGTTCCTGTCCGTTTGGAATAGATAAAGGTAAATGCATTGTCATATTGCACTTTTTTAACTACATCAATGGTTTCTTCAATATCTTCCATTGTTTCACCGGGAAAACCTACAATAATATCGGTGGTAATGGATATATCGGGGATTTCCTTCCGGATTTTTTCTGCCAGCGCCAGGTACTGTTCCTTTGTATACCGGCGGTTCATTGCCTGTAAAATACGGGTAGAACCGGATTGGAGGGGTAAATGGAGGTGACGGCATATTTTTTTGGAATGTTTCATCACTTGTATCAGTTCCTCTGACAGATCCTTTGGATGGGAAGTCATGAAACGGATTCTTTCAATCCCGTCAATCTCTTCCACTCTTTGCAACAGTTCGGCAAAGCTGACGGGAGGAACCAGGTTTTTCCCATAGGAATTCACATTTTGCCCAAGAAGCATAATTTCCACGACGCCATCGGCAGCTAGCGATTTCACTTCCTTAAGAATATCTTCCGGGTTCCGGCTCCGTTCCCTTCCCCTGACATAGGGTACAATGCAATAGCTGCAGAAGTTATTACAACCGAACATTATGTTAATTCCTGATTTGAAAGGATATTTCCGGTCTACCGGTAAATCTTCCACAATTTGGCTGGTATCTTTCCATATGTCAATCACCGTCCTGCCGGATTCGAACATCGTACATAACAGCTCTGCAAATTTAAAAATATTATGCGTGCCGAAAATCAAATCCACAAAACGATAGCTTTTCTTAATTTTTTCTATCACACTTTCTTCCTGCATCATACAGCCGCATAATGCAATTTTCATTAGGGGGTTTTTCTTTTTGATACTGTTTAGATGCCCTAATCTTCCGTAAACCCGCTGGTTTGCATTATCCCGGACTGTACAAGTATTATAAAGAACCAAGTCCGCTTCTTCCGTTTCTGCCGGCAGATAGCCGGCACATTCCAGCACGCCGGCCAACTTTTCGCTGTCCCGGGCGTTCATCTGACACCCGAATGTAGTGACGTTTGCAGTTAAAGGGCGCCCTATGCGTTCGCTTTCTTCCTTCACATGCTGCCGTAATTTTGCAATAAAATAATATTGCCGCGCTGGTTCTGCGGCAGGCGGCTGGCTGTTCAAATCTATCTGATTAAAATCTATGTCCTTATGCATTATTTCAATTTATCCTTTCAAAAGTATCATGAATTTTATGTTGGATGCCTGTTTATTAAAATACGGTAAAGATAAGACTTCCCCGCTTTGCCAATTTGTTCCGTAACACCCAGGTAAGTCATAATATGAAGAGCCATTCTTGCTGCTTTTATTGGAATTTTTGCTGTTGCTGATAAGTCCTTGGAGGTAAATGCTTCCGGAAGCTGTCCGGGAAGAAACTGCAGATAGTCTTCCTTTTTTTCAATGACTACTTCATCATACAAGGTGACCGGCAGGCGGTCATAGCGGCAAGACCCCTTTTTACGGTCCCTGCTCCATCCATTTAACAGACGGTATTCTTCCATGTCCACCAGCGGGAAAATAAAGCGCAGCTTTTCATGATTCAAATAATCTTTTATCCGGTATAGTTCGGCAAATGCCCGGTAAGCGGTTCCGGTAAGCGGGCTTTTCCTTTTCGGCGAACATTCCCCCGTTTCTTCATCTATCCAGATGATCCATTTTATATGCGGTATTGGATAGATAATTGTCACAGGGTATTCTTTTAAGAATGCATCAAGCTTGGAACGGATTTTATAGAAATTCCCGTTCTGTATTTCCCAAATGCCCTCGCCCGTATAAATGTCTGCCACATAATGTCCGATAGGCACTTCATGCATCTTCTCATCCGGTGCATAATAATTTTTAAGGACTGCATGAACTGTTTTTTCTCCCAGGGTTCCGATGCCTTTCCTGTTTTTGGGCTTTCCGATTATTTTATTTTTTGCCTCTTCAAACCTTTTCTCATTCATCTTTGTCATATGCCCCGCCGGCAGCAATCAGACAGACGGGCGGGATGCAAAAGCATCCCCCTTTAACGTATTCTTTCCGGAAAACCTATTTTCTTTTGCACTTTACGAAGCGTCTTTGTTGCAAAATAATTGGCCTTTTCCGCATTTTTTTTGATAATGCCGTCAATATATGACTTGTCTTTGGACAGTTCATAAAAACGGTCTTGAACCGGCTTTAACACATCGGCAACAGCTTCCCCTACTGCCAGTTTAAATTCACTGTAACCTTTGCCGTCAAACTCTTTTTCTGTCTCTTCCGGTGTCCTGCCAGTACATGCGCAGTAAATCTCTATCAAGTTTTTTATGCCCGGCTGTTCTTCCCGGTATCTTACTGACGCGTCCAGGTCAGTAACCGCACGTTTAAATTTGCGGATGATTGTATCAGGGTCATCCATTAAATATATGCTGGCATTGGCATTCTCATCCGATTTGGACATTTTCTTTTCAGGATTCTGCAGGCTGCGTATATTTGCCCCCGCTTTTCCCATATAAGGTTCCGGCACTGTAAAGACATCTCCATAAATAGCGTTAAAACGCTGTGCAATGTCCCTTGTAATTTCCAGATGCTGTAACTGGTCTTTCCCGACAGGGACAACATCCGCCTGATACAGCAGGATATCTGCCGCCATCAGGACCGGATAAGTGTAAAGGCCGGCGTTGATGTTATCCGCATGTTTTGCAGCTTTATCCTTAAACTGAGTCATCCGGTTCAGCTCCCCAATATAAGCAAAGCAGTTCAGTATCCAAGCCAGTTCCGCATGGCCGGATACATGGGACTGATAATAAATACAGTTTTTCTCCGGGTCCAGCCCTGCAGCTATATATAAAGTCAACAAGTTCCTTGCCCTCTTGCGCAGTTGGGCAGGTTCCTGCCTGACTGTAATCGAATGCATGTCCACAACGGAATAAAAGCATTCGTATTCATCGCTTAATGTTACCCAGTTTTTAAGAGCCCCCAGGTAATTGCCCAAAGTCAAGTCTCCTGTTGACTGCATTCCGCTAAAAAGCACTTTTTTTCCATCTATCATATCAATCCACGTCCTCCATTGCTTTATCTTTGTAACAGTTTAGCATTGCTGCCCATATCCGTCAAGTTCCCCGTATGCATCGCCTCGGCATCTTTATTTTTATCATATAAAATGCCCCGGGAACTTTCCTATATAAAAAACCGTTGCCGCAAAATAAAACATTCACGGTAACGGTTTCCTTCTGGCGGACTCCTGAAAAAGGAGGTTCCCTTTTATCATACTCTTATTCTGCTTTTATGAATCTTTTTCCTCACATCCGCAAGTGCTTCCGGGTGACGGGAACGGGGCAAATCCTCTGTCCCTGCAGGAATCATCCCTGTCTTTTCCCCTGCCGTCGCATCTGGAATCTCTTCTGGAGCCGCAGCCGCAGTTATCAGGAATGATACTGCCGCAGCCATCGTTGCCATGCTGACAGCCGCCGTTATTACCGCAGCAGCAAAGCAAAAGTAACAAAATCAGACAATTATTCATACTTTTCAACTCCTTTATGCTATACTTTATCTTATGCCGTACCGCATAAAGAGTTCCCTTTACCGGAAAGTTTTCTAAAAGCTTTCCGAAAGGATTTTTTTTCTTATATATGCAAAAGTTCTTTCTTCTCCTTCTTCCGCTAACATATAAAGCAGTTTTTCCAGAATTTTTTTCGTTTTCTTATGCAATGGCGCAGGGTCTTTTCCCGATAAATAATATTCCAAGGGGCTGCGGTCCGTATATGCCTCTTTTTTATAAACTTTGCTTGCTGCAATACGGTCCATTAGCATTTCTACAATATACCGGTTAGGCATTGGAGCGGGAGCCATACCTCCGGGAATATTTTTCGTGCTATAATCAATCCAATATTCGTAATGGTGCTTATTTCTTCCTTTGTGGTGCAGCCATGCGCTGGAATAGCCGATATCTTCCCTTTCAGCATTATTTGGGCTTCTGTCTCCTTGATAGTATTTTGCTCCCACCAGGAACTCAGGCGGGCTATATTTGGATAAATCATGCATAATCCCTTGATAATAAAGGCCAACTTGAAAGCAGCCTTTCATAACAAGATATTTGTGATACGTAATTGTTTTAAAATGTTTCCAAGCCTTCATGTCCTAAAAAGCGCTTCTGATATATTGATTTCTGTTTTTTATCACTGCGCCTTCCTCCTGTCTTGATATGTAAATCTGAATGGACCTTGGTTCCACATCCACATGTTGTTTCCCCCTCTCTATTTCCGGCGCGGCATCCATCCCTCCGTCAGCCCCGGTATCTGCCAGAAGATGCCATTCCATCCCTTTTGGCAATTTGGGAAGAGCAAATGCATGGGGATGCCAATGCATATTATATGCAATATAAAAGAAATTATCTTCTTCCCCCTTCCGGTTTTTTGCATAACATCCGCAGTACATTGCCCCAACATGCCGGCTGTAATGATTTAGGTCCGGCCGCCATGCTTCTTCCCCATGATAGGACAAATCCGGGTACCCGCAGCCGGTATAATCCAGGATTTTTAATTCATTGGCATGGCGCAGTATCCTGTGTTCTTTTTTTAGGCGGATTAAATCCTTCAGATAGGAAAAGATTTCTTCACTCATCTGGCTTTTGCCCCACTTTACCCAGCCAGTTTCATTATCCTGGCAATAAGGGTTATTATTCCCAAACCTTGTATTCCCTAATTCATCGCCACTGTAAATGAGAGGAACGCCTTGTGACATAAAAAGCATTGTAAGGGCATTTTTCATCTGCCGTTTACGCAGGCTGACGATATGTTTCTTCCGCGTGTTCCCTTCCATCCCGCAGTTCCATGTGAAATTGCAGTCGCTGCCGTCTGCATTGTTCTCACCATTAGCCTCGTTATGTTTTTTCTCATAAGACACCATATCCATCAATGTAAATGTATCATAATTTGTCACATAATTAATTATCCCGTATTTTGCAGGATTTTTTCTTTGCAGTTCCAGGAAACTCTCTAATATGCCGTCATCGCCTTTCAGGAAGCGGCGCGCCGTATGCATGTAATCATCTCTATAAGAAGCAAGGTTACGGAATTTCGGTATTTCATTTTCTTCGTAAATCTGCTCATAAGGAAAATCATAATAAAAAAGTTTCGTATCCGTTAAAAGAGGTTCTGTTCCAATCACATGAAGCGGGATCCGTTCTCCCTTTAAATGCACCCCGTCTATGTGGTACTCCAGTACCCAGTATTTTACTACGTCAAAAATGACTCCTTGCTTTACCGTATTGGGGAAATAAAACTGCATAATGACTTCTATTCCGTTTTCATGCAGCGCTTTCACCATATCTTTAAATTCCCAAGTCACATCTTTATCCGCGCCAAAAGCGGCTTTCGGGGCAAAGTAATAACCTTCTTTATACCCCCAGCAGTTCAGTTTCGTTTCTGTATCCTGCCCTTGTGCAAACTGGCTGCAGAGACTGTCAATGGCCATTCCCGTTTTTGGCTTTTCTATTTCATCAAACTCATACGCCGGCATCAGCTCTAGCGCTGTAATTCCTAATTCCTTGAAATGAGGGATTTTTTCAATAATTCCCCGGAAAGTCCCTTTGTGGGGTATGCCGGAAGATTTATGTTTTGTAAAAGCCCTTACGTTCAGGCAATAAATAATGCTGTCTTCATAAGGAATTTTGATCGGCTTGTCCTTTTCCCACGGGTAATTCTTTGCCAAAATCCCCCCTTTTAGCATGGAACCTGATTTTCCCCATTTTTCATGTCCATGGATTATCTTTGCATAAGGATCCGTAAAAACTGTGCTGCCATCGTAAAAGTTATAAGTAAAACGGTCTGCATCCAAATCTTTGATAGCCATACTATAAATGGAACCAAACTTATTCTGTTCACTAAAAGGAATTCTCTTTTCCTTTCCTGTCTTTTTATCGTACAGAATAATGCCGCAATCCTTCCCCTCTTTCATCACCACTGAAAAATAAGTATAATCAAATTCTGTATTTACCCCTAACGGATATGGTTTATTTCTCTGCCTGCCATCAATTGTATACATATAAAACCCCCATTTCTGTTTTTCATCCGTTATTCTCTGCCCCAGAGCTGTCAGATGTTCCATCCGTTCAGCCCCTTTTCTGTAAGATGATAGGAATCTTCCCCCACATTTTATACCATAGTAGCATATAGTATATCATAAAAATACTTTTTTGTGTGAATATAGATGAAAATTATTGATCATTCCCATTCCTGCTAGTACAATAGGAGTAGATTTACAACAATATAAGGAAAGATTACATAAGAAAGGAGTTTTTATGAAAAAATTGAATGCGAATACGGAACCTGACTGCGCAGAAGATGAGGAAATGACCGTCGAACTTGATTTAGATGACGGCTCCCGTGTAACATGCGCAATTGTCACTATCCTGGAATGTCAGGAAAAAGATTATATTGTCCTGCTTCCTTTAGATGAAAACGGAAAAAACAGCGATGGGGAAGTATGGTTTTACCGTTATTATGAGGATCAAAATGATACAAGCGCAGAACCTGTCCTCGAATATATTGAAAATGAAGACGAATACGAACTGGTAACGGATGCTTTCGACGAATATCTGGATAATGCGGAATTTGATGAATTTATGGATGAAACATAAGGAAAGGCGAATGTTTTAGCTTTTCCAAGAAAAATGACGGCGGCCCGGAACAAAGAATTTCCAGCCGTTCTTTCGCTCTTGTCATTGCAACATATAAAAGCCGCCGTTCTTCTTCTATCTGTTCTGGCGTTATTGCTTTGCTATGAGGGATTATTTTTCCGTTTACATCAGGAAGAAATACATTGTCGTACTCTAAGCCCTTTGCGCTATGCATAGTAATAAAGGTAATGCCGCCCTCTTTTGTCCCCGCTTCTTTTCCAGGATTCCCCTGCTCTATGCAAGACGCAGCATAGCCCTTCCATTCTTCAAAAGAAAGAAAGCTGCGTTGTGTTTCTTGTATGGAGTCCGCAATTTCCTTCCATGTCATTCCGCCTTCCGTCTTCCCGCAAAGGCAGGAATCATACCCTATCTTTTTTCTAATGTAATCCGTAGCTAAATATGGTCTTAATGATGCTATTTTCCTTAAATCGGCAAAAAGAAGCTGTATTTTTTTCTGCATGTATGGTATTTCCCGGTAGTACTGCAAAAGGGCGGTCTCCGGCACATTTTCATATCCTGCTGCATCCCGGTGAAGGTAACGGCACGGTTTATTCATGATACGGAAAAAATCGCTCCGTTTCCCTTCCTGCTTTGACGTATTTGAAATATCCCAGGCGAATTGCAGATATGCCAGGAAATCTTTAGCGATTGGATGTTCCAGCAAGCGCTTTGTTTTCCCATGTATCCTAAAGGGTATCCCATATTGGGCAAGGAGCTTGCAAAACCCTCCCGGCTGGGCATTGGTACGGCAGATGACTGCTGTTTTCCCAAGCTCGCTTTCTGTCATTTTCCTAAATTCCCCAATAAGATAATTGGCTTCTTCCTCCCAAGAAAGAAAACTGCAAAGTTTTACTTCTCCCCCGCCTTCCTTGCCAGCGCGTAAGCTTTTAGAAAACCGGTTCCGGTTATCCCCGATCAGCAAAGAAGAAGCTTGGACAATTTTTTCCCTGCACCGGTAATTGATTTCCAAAGAAATTTGCTTTGCCGTCTTGTAATCCTTGATAAATTGGCGCATGATATCCGGTCCTGCCCCCCGGAACCCATAAATAGACTGGTCGTCATCCCCTACTACAAAAAGATTATTTTCCGGTGCGGCTAATTTTTGAAGAATCCGGTATTGGAGAGGTCCGATATCCTGGAACTCATCCACTAATATGTGGGAAAAGCGTGATTGCCAATAAGAAAGAAGCCGGGGTTCATGCGTAAGCATCTTATCGCAAAGAAGGATCATATCATCAAAATCCAATTTTTGATTTTCCTCCATCATACGGCAATATTCTTCCAGAATGGAGGGAAAATATTGAGAAATGGGGTCGTCCACGCAGGGGAAAGCTTTGCTAAGTGGGGCATTATTGAAACCTATAGCGGCATTATTTTTCGCCCTGCTTATTTCCTGAAGCAGTTTTTCCGTGGTATCACTGTCCGTATCTTTAATGCCGTGCAGGGCAAGGCTATGTTTTAAGTACTCTGCTTTTTCTTTGGAGGATATAGGAATGAGATTTTCTTTTCTGCGGCCGGATTTTAAGATATGATAATAAACCGCATGAAATGTTCCAAAAGAAACGGATGGATAATTTCCTTGAGTCAATGCAAAAAAACGTTCCTGCATTTCTAAGGCAGCCGCTTTTGCAAATGTAATAACGAGGATTTTATCAGGGGAAATCCCATGATGGCAGACCAGATGACGGATCCGCCGGATCATCAGAAAAGTTTTACCGCTTCCGGGACCGGCCAAAACCTGCATCGGCCCGGAAGCGTGTTCAATTGCTTTGATTTGGGCAGGGGAAGCTTCCCCTGCAGTTTTTAAAGCCGGAAGCCCCTGCCGGTTATCCGCAGACATCTTTTAACAGGGCGATCCCCTTTCGGATACGGGCAAGGGATTCTTCCTTGCCAAGGATCTCCATAATTTCCGTTGCCCCGGCGGGTGTCATCTGTTTGCCGGATACCGCTGTCCTGATTGGCCACATGACATAGCCGTTTTTGCATCCCTTTTCTTCTACATAAGCTACAAGTGTCTGATAAAGGGAATCATTGTCAAAGTTTTCCTGCTTTTCTAATACCGGAAGAAGTTCTTCCAGTACTTCTAAAGAGGAAGCTGCCGTGGTTTTCATTTTTTTGTGGGTATACATAGCAGCGTCATAGGACGGAAGCTCCTGGAAAAAATCTACCATTTCTTTAATATCCGGGAAAACCTCAATCCGGGTTTTTACCATTCCGGCTATTTTCTTAAAGTCTAAGCTTTTGGAAACCGCTTCTTTCAGATAGGGTTTTGCCATAAAATAAAACGTATCAAAATCCATGGCTTTCATATATTCCCCATTCATCCATTTCAATTTCGTATAATCAAAAACAGCGGGCGACTTGGATATATGATGGTAGTTGAATGCTTTTACCAGTTCATCCAAAGAAAAAATTTCCTCATTTCCCTCGGGGCTCCATCCTAAAAGAGCCACAAAATTTACTACGGCCTCCGATAAAAATCCTTGTTCAATTAAATCTTCATAAGAAGAATGTCCACAACGTTTGGATAATTTATGATGTTCTTCATCTGTAATCAGAGGACAATGCACATAAACAGGCACTTCCCACCCAAAGGCTTCATAAAGCCGGTTATATTTGGGGGAAGAAGATAAATATTCATTTCCTCTGACCACATGAGTAATTCCCATTAAGTGATCATCTACCACATTGGCAAAATTATAAGTAGGATAACCATCGGACTTAATAAGTATCATATCATCCAGTTCCGCATTATCCACAGTAATATCCCCATATATTTCATCCTGGAACGTTGTCGTCCCCTCAGCAGGGTTATTCTGGCGGATGACATAGGGAACGCCGCCGGACAGTTTTTCCTCTACTTCTTCTTTGGACAAATGCAGGCAATGTTTGTCATAGACATTGATTTCCTTTCCTGCCACTGTCCGGGTTAAGCCAGCCAGCCTTTCTTTGCCGCAAAAGCAATAATATGCTTCCCCTTTGTCAATCAACTGCCTGGCATATTCCAGATAAACCCCTTTGGCCTGCCGTTCGCTTTGGACATAAGGGCCTGCACCTTTGTCTTTGTCCGGCCCTTCGTCATGGATTAGCCCTGTTTTTTCCAGTGTGCGGTATATAATATCTACCGCTCCCTCCACATAACGTTCTTGGTCGGTATCTTCAATCCGGAGGATAAAGTCTCCTCCTTCATGTTTGGCAATCAAATAGGCATAAAGAGCTGTCCTTAAATTGCCCACATGCATACGCCCAGTAGGGCTTGGGGCATATCTTGTTCTTATTTTTGTCATTTCTTTTCTTTTCCTTTCCCTGTTTCCATTTCGGGTATTTTCTTTGCAGCCGCCGCTTTAAAGCCTGCCACTTCTTTTGCTGCTTGTGGAATTGGGATATTTGTGCCAGCCCCGGCTACACAGCCTCCCGGGCATGCCATCCCCTCGATCAGACATCCGTTTTTCTTGCCCGCTTTCGCTAACATTAATATTTTCCGACATTCCGCGAGGCTTTCCGCATGTTCGATATTCACATCCACATCCGGATAGTATTCCCTGATGCATTCCTCAATCGCATTGGCTACGCCTCCTGCTACGCCATATCCCCGCCCGGCTCCGGTAGCATCGTTCATTTCCGAGGTAACGTCAATCTCATTTAACTGGATTCCTTTAGCTTCAAACATACCCGCAAGCTCTTCAAAGGTAATCACGAAATCAACATCGGAGCGTACGGTTCTTCTGGAAGCTTCCAGCTTCTTGGAAGCGCACGGGCCAATAAACACAACGCTTGCGTCAGGATGATCTTCTTTGATCTTACGGGCAGTGGCAACCATAGGGGTTAAAGCATTGGATATCTTGTCTATGGTTTCCGGGAAAAACTTCTTGGCCAGCATGGACCATGACGGACAGCAGGATGTTAAAAGAAAAGGAAGTTCTTTTGTAGCCACCGCATGGACATAATGTTCCGCTTCTGCTATGGCGCCCATGTCCGCGCCGATTGCCGTTTCATATACATCATAAAAGCCTAATTCTTTTAAAGCCGTCTTTATCATATCCGGCGTTACGTTTTTACCGAACTGTCCCACAAAAGCCGGGGCTACTTGAGCGATAATCTTCTTTCCCGACTGCATTTTACGGATAAGCTGGAATATCTGGGATTTATCCGCTATTGCTCCAAACGGGCAGTTTACCATGCATTGCCCGCAGGAAACGCACAAATCGGCATCAATGACAGCTCTCCCTTTTTCATCATTTTTAATAGCATTTACCCCGCAGGCCGAAAGGCATGGCCTGACTTGATGGGAAATGGCATCATAAGGACAGACGGTTTTACATTTTCCGCATTTAATACATTTTTCCTGGTCAATAATAGATTTGCCGTCCTTCATGGAAATCGCTCCTCTTGGGCAGACTTCCCGGCATGGATGAGCGACACAGCCCATACATTTGTCCGTCACTTCGTAACGGTTCTCAGGACAGGCATTGCAGGCTGAAGGAATTACCTGCATTAACGGCGGTTCATAATATTTTTCGTCAATATTGCTTTCAGCCAACCCCTGGGTTACATGCACCGGGGCATTTTCCGGCCGCAGGGAAAGCCCCATGGCAAGGCGGATACGCTCCCTAACAATGGCGCGTTCCCTATAAATATTGCCATACTGGGATTCATCATAATTTACTATCTTATAAGGCAATGCTTCCACGTCATTAATCAAATCCTCCGACGTATAAGCGAGATTAGCTACTTCCTTGAAAATACGCCTGCGTATTTTCCGGACCTGTGTATCAATACCTCTCATAGTTTTCTCCTTATTTGCGGGAAAAAATTCCATATCTGTATAGATATTCCCAAAACATTGTTAATAATTTATCATTGCGCTATTTACTATTTTTACACAAAAAAGGGAAGAAATCAAGGTATTTTTCAGCTTTCTAATGGAAAGAGCTTCTCAATGGAAAGTACCTTCTCAACGGAAAGTACCTTCTCAATGGAAACTACCTTCCATTGGAAACTACTTTCCATAAGAAACTACTTTTCATTAAAAAATACGGGTTAACCAGTATTTTTACTTCCTGCCAATTGGCTCCATCAAAACATAGAGAGAATCCATGTCCCGGCCTGAAATATGATGACAGAAACTGTCCAAGCCAGCAGAAGCTGGAAAATGATCATCCCGAGTGTGAATTTCCATGAGGCGCTTTCTTTTTTTATAGTGGCCACTGTAGCAATGCAGGGTACATAAAGCAGACAGAATACCATAAGCGAAAATGCATTCAGCGGACCAAAGCCGGGGTTCATGCTTTGTATGTTCTGGACAATTGCCTGCATTCCCGCTTGGGAATTGGCATTGGCTACGCCGAATAAAACAGCAAAGCTGGAAACCACTATTTCTTTTGCGGAAATACCGGATATAAGCGCTACGGCAATCTGCCACATGCCAAGGCCTGCAGGCGCAAGGAGCGGAACGAGGAAGCGGCCGATTGCCGCGCCAAAACTGTCCGCCGGGTTTTCTGTCAAACCGCCGGAGCCGAAATTTAGTACAAACCATATAACAATAGATGCAATAAAAATAGTAGTCCCCGCTTTGGATAAATAATCTTTTAGCTTATTCCATACATAAATCCGTATCGTTCTTGGATTTGGCCGCTTATATTCCGGAAGTTCAATTAGAAGGGAATTATTTTCTTTTCCCTTTTCCAGTTTATGAATGGCTTTTGCTACAAGAATCGCTATTGCCATCCCAATAACATACATGGAAAAAGCCGTAATGGCAGCATATTTGCCAAAAAACATATCCGAAAACAGAACATAGATGGGGAGCCTTGCGGAACAAGACATAAAAGGAGTAACAATCATCGTTTTTTTCCGGTCATGTTCCGTCTCCAGCGTCCGGGTCGCCATAATTGCAGGAACGGTACAGCCAAAGCCTAAGATCATCGGAAGGAACGCTTTGCCGGAAAGGCCGGCTTTTCCCATCATGTTGTCCATAACATAGGCCACCCGCGACATATAACCGCTGTCTTCCAAAATGGCAAGGGCAAGAAATAGAATAAAAATATTGGGGATGAAAGTCAGGATCCCCCCTACCCCGGCAATAATCCCATCTACCACAAGGGATTGCATCCAGTCAGTTACGTTTATGGAAACGAGGAAGGAAAAAACCCCTCCCGACAACTTATCAAGCCCAATTTCAAAATAGCCTTTTAAAAAATCCCCAACTGCAAAAGTTAAGAAAAAAACAAAACACATAATGAGCAAAAACATGGGGACGCCCCATATAGGATGGGTAAGCAGCGCATCTGCTTTATCCGTCCGCTGCTTCTTTTTCTCTTTATAAAATAAGGTTTCATTTACAATATGTTCTATGTAATTATATTTTGTCTGGATAATTTCCTTCTCATAGCTGCGCTCCACTACGTTTGTTACCGAAATAGGATGTTCCTCCCATACTTCTTCATCATCCTCCAACAGTTTGATGGCGTGCCAGCGCACAGAAGAATGGGCCGGATAATGCGCCTGCATCATCACTTCCAGTTTAGCCAGTTTCTCTTCAATTTCTTCCCCATAAGAAAGGACATTACCTTTAGGTCCTTCCTCATAGTGATGGACAACCGCATGAAGAAGGATATCCAGCCCGGTTCTTTTGGCCGCAGAAACAGGCACTACCGGAATATCCCCTAAAAGCTCCGGTAACCGGTGCAAATCAATTTCCATTCCCCTCTCTTCCACTATATCCATCATATTAAGCGCAAGTACCATCGGTTTTCCAAGTTCCAGTAACTGCATGGTCAGATAGAGGTTTCTCTCCAGCGAAGAAGCATCCACAATATTTACAATGACTTCTATATCGTCGTCCATTACGCATTGCCTGGTTACTTTTTCTTCTATCGTATAACAGGTAAGGGAATAAATTCCGGGGGTATCCACTAGTGTCAGATGAAAACCTTCGTATTCTGCTTCCCCTTCCATCTTTTCTACAGTAACCCCTGGCCAATTGGCAACTTTTAATTTCGATCCGGTAATTGCATTAAAAAGCGTAGTTTTTCCGCAGTTCGGGTTACCTACAAATGCTACATGCACTGTCTTTTCTTTGTCAATCATTTCCCTGTCAATCATTGCCGTTTCCCTCCTTTGCTTTATGGTTAAAATCCACACGGCAAGCAGCTTGATTTTTTACCTCAATGCCGCAAGAGATATGTTTCCCTAAAGCCAGCCTTGTTCCCCGCACTTGAATAATCAATGCCCCTGCCTTTTTGCGGTTTAAGATTTTTACTTTTGTCCCGTCATTTAGCCCTAATGCCTGCAGTCTTCTCGTTATGCTTTCTTCCACGTATACCCCATTTACTTCATATACCTTGCCTTTTTGTCCGTCGTAAAGAGTCATAGATCCACCTCTGCCTGGTTGTTTTTGATATTGATTCTCATTTGCTTATTCTATTATAAAGCGTTATGGAAAGAATGTCAATATGCTCCGGGATTCCACTTGCCGCTCCATGATTGCAGCCCGGGCATCCAAACTATCTTTTTCAGTGTCCGGCGCCAATTGGTTAAAAAAGTCCGGACGGGCATCTTTTGGCGTTTTTATCTTAATAACGTAAAAAAATAGAAAATAGAAACACGATAAAAAAGACCTATCATATAGTATATTAGAAATATTCAGAATCTATGAAAGGAGTATTATGCAAGATTATAACTTTAACGAATATTTTGACCGTTTTCCGTTAGCTATGGCCTATGTGCCGTGGCAGCACCTTACGCAAATATATGAAGATCTGGATAAAGCCTATTGCACCGGCACTATCTTTCCGGAACTGACCAAACCGTTTACAGGAAGGAGATGTGTAAAATGAGCAACAGAATGAATTCCGAACAGGAAAATATGCTCCGTAATATTGGAATTGTAGACTTCGTAACAGTTGAAATGACACAATACCTGGATACACATCCTTATGACAGAGAGGCTATGGAATATTTCAACCATTACATGCGCATGAAAAACCAGATGATGCGCGATTATGCTGTTAAATACGGCCCTCTCTCCCTCTCCGTTGCAGATACGTGCAGCAAAGAGTGGAAATGGGCGCTTCAGCCAATGCCATGGGAAGGAGGATGTTAAGTTATGTGGAATTATGAAAAAAGGTTACAGTTTCCGGTAAAAATTACGCAGCCCAATGCAAAACTTGCCCAAGTTATTATCAGCCAGTTCGGCGGTCCCGATGGCGAATTGGCTGCGTCCATGCGTTATCTGTCACAGCGTTATACCATGCCGTATCATGAAGTGGCTGGCTTGCTGACAGACATCGGCACAGAAGAATTAGCCCATATGGAAATGATCTCCGCTATCGTATATCAGTTGACCAAAAACCTTTCCATGGAGGAAATCGAAGCATCCGGTTTTGACAAATATTATGTTGACCATACGTTAGGGCTTTGGCCTCAGTCAGCAGGGGGCGTTCCTTTCAATGCCTGCGTATTCCAGTCCAAAGGGGATGCTATTACGGATCTGGTAGAGGATATGGCAGCAGAGCAAAAAGCACGTTCCACTTACGATAATATCCTGCGGCTTGTACATGACCAGGAAGTATGCGATCCTATCCGCTTCTTACGCGCGAGGGAAATTGTCCATTTCCAGAGATTCGGGGAAGCAAATCGGGAAGATTGCAGTAAATGAAACCACAAAAAATACAATCACTAAGACGCTTATCCACGTTTCCTTAAACGAAAACAGACAGAAACAGGATATCCTATCTCTATCTGTTGATTTTTCGCATTTTTTTAATAATTGACTGCCAATACATTCTATCCTTTAACACACGGATAACAGTAACCATATTCTCTTCTACCACAAAGAAAATCAAATATGTACTATATGGTTTAAAATAAATCTCTAATCCCTCTATAACGTAACCTGTACTTTCATAACCCGTCGGAAATACATTTAATTCTTTGATTGCTTTTTTGATTTTTCTGGAAAAATTCTCTGCATATTCCCGATATTTAAAAGTGGTAAGAATATATTTTTTAATTTCTCTAATATCTGCAAGGGCATCCTTTGACAAAAGAATCTTGTATTTACTTATTTTCTCCATAGGCATTAAATTTTATCAATTTCCTCCCATGCTTCTTCGATTGTATATGCTTCTCCATTTCTCATACTTTGAATGCCTTTTTGGAGTTCAGTATATAAAGCTTGAACAGCGTCCTGTTCAGAATAGCTGTTATTTATTATAGTATTATTGGTAATAGTCTGTGTTTCAGGTGCCATAATATCACTTCCCTTTGTTTGATAGTTTCATTATACATGAAATAGTATCTATAAAACAATAACTTTTATTCTTTATTATTTTTTGAAGTTCCATAAACTATTAATCCAATGATTGCTATTTGAATAAGCGGGAATCCGACTGCATTTAACCATACGTTTATAATAGTTGGTATATTTTTCCCAATCAATGCGCAAAAATAACCTATAAAAACACATAAAATGGCAGACATCACATTATTGAATATTTTTTTCAAAACCGAAATATTATCTTTTTTATTTTTGGAAAACAGAACTATCAAACTAACTAGCCAAAATAAACTTCCGCCTGAAATAAATTTTATTGTTTTGTCATTATATGTATCTTGTCTTGTTGTAATTGTCCCGACAGATTTTTCCCGTATGGTGCTAATTTCCCCAATAACAGAATTATATTCCTTCTGTAATGCAGAATTCTTATTAATTTTATCGAGGTCTAATTGCGTTACCCTCTCCAATATATCAATCCGCTTATTTATTCTACTAAACACAAGAAAATTTGCATCGATATATGGATATAGGACTAATAGTATAACAATTATTGCTAAAAAAACAGCCCAAAATATCTTTGCTTTTTTCCCTGTTGCGATTTCAAAAAGTTTTTTAATAAGTGAATCCATGATATTTATCCTCATTTTGCAATCTAACATAATTATACTACAAATTCTTTCAGAAAAACACTATATATTTTCTTCTCCTAAATACTCTTTCATCAAATTCATAGCCAATTCCATTTGCGGGCTTATCCATTTATTTTTGTGATAGATATAAAAAGAATGATACTTTTTTTCATCAAGTTCCGTTTTAACTGGCATGAGAGAACCGTTTTTCAATTCTTCGCCAATAGAATATGTGGGAACAACTGCAATTCCCAAATTATTCATAACACATCTTTTTACCGCCTCTATGCTTTGTACTTTCATGGGCGCATTGAGAACAATGTCTTTTTCGGCAAGATATTTATCCATATCCAACTGATAATAACCGTCCGGCTCATTACAAATCAAACTAAACAGCTTGCGTTGGTGCGGCGTAACAAAGTCAAGCAGACTTCTGTCAGCAAAAGGGGAAGCAACAAGAACCGCTTTATAGTTACCAAGCTGCTTATGTATAACGCTATCGGGATAACTTTCTTTTTCACAATTTATGCCTATATCGGCAGTTCCGTCCACAACAGACTGATTGATTTCCCCGGACTGTATGGAATTGATTACAAGCTGTACATTAGGGGCTTCATGTGAAAATGCCCGGATAAACGGCTGCATATTATAGATTAAAATGGAGTCCGGGATTGCCAGTTTTAAAGAGCCGGATATTTCAGAAAGGCTTTTGCCATAGTTCCCGATTTGTTCCGCTCCCTGTAAAATCATATCAACATAGGGCATAATATCTTTTCCTGCCTGCGTAAGTTCCATACGTCTGCCTATTTTCTCAAACAATTTCAAAGCAAGTTCTTCTTCAAGCTGTTTGATTTGGAATGTTACCGTTGATTGCGTATAGCCCAACTTGTCCGCTGCCTTTTGGAAACTTCCCATTTCAAGAATTGTCTTGAAAGTGACTAAACTCTTTGTATTCATTTTAACTCTCCTTGATATATCGAATTTATCGAATTTTGAAATCAAAATTATTAAATTTTTTTATTATTTTTCTCATGTTATTATAAATCTGTAAAGAAAAAATATCAATCAGTTTTCAAGGAGGTTACATATGAATTTCAAGTTTAGTGCGGACGAGCAGAAAGTAATAGACCTTATTCACGAATTTGGTGTGAATGAAGTTGCGCCATTGGCGGCAGAAATTGACGAGCAGGAACGCTTTCCCGAAGAACACCGAAACAGATTAGCAGAATTAGGCATGATGGGAATTTGCTACCCGAAAGAATACGGCGGCGCAGGACATTCCTATCTTGCCTATATCGCCGTGATTGAGGAATTGGCAAAACATTGTTCCACTACTTCCGTTATGTTGTCCGACCACCATTCTTTAGGCTCTTTCCCTCTTTCAGAGTTTGGCACAGAAGAACAGAAGCAGAAATACCTTGTGCCGCTTCTGAAAGGAGAAAAATTAGGCGCATTTGCAGACCAATGACCGCCGCAGGAATCAGCAAGATGATTAAATACACGAAGAACAGAGCCGTCCGCAGGAAGTGACTTAGGCAATCAGCAGACAACCGCTGTTGATATGGGCGACTATTGGCTACTGAATGGTTCAAAAATCTTCATCACAAACGGATTTTATGCAGATACCTATTTTGTTACCGCTATGACAGACAAAAGCCAACGTAGCAGAGGTATTTCCGGCTTTATTGTAGAAAAAAGCACTCCCGGTTTTACTTTTGGAACAAAGGAAAAGAAAATGGGTATCCGTGGTTCAGCTACATATGAGTTAGTTTTCACGGATTGTAAGATACCAAAAGAAAACTTATTAGGCGAA
>CAJTKK010000003.1 GCA_910576535.1 uncultured Lachnospiraceae bacterium
GGAATCTGTTTTACAAAAACCATCGGGGAGCCGTCCGCTCTCACTGTCTTGTGACAGGCCAACTAAAACGGTGCGGCTCCCTGAACTTTTATGAAAGGAAGTGCAGGTTATGGCAAAATCTTTGCAGGAAATCCAGGACATGCTGACAGACAAATGGAGCAACAACGCCTGCCGTGGATATATTATCAAGGCGATGGAAAGCTGCGGCTATAAGTCAAAGGACATCCGGAAGGTTCTTATGGAACTGTACGAAGTGTTTGACTTCTGCTCCGTGGAGGAAGCGGCGGCCTATTATGAACACTGGCAGTCCTGACCCCGGGCCAAGCTGGCCCGAAGCATGGAGAAAGACGAAGGGGCAGCACTCTTTACCGGGCGCTGCCTTTTCGTGTTTCCCCATAGGACAAAAAGGAAACGGGCCACCATGTCATTTTGTATGAAGAAAGCTGTTTTATTCCCGCGAGCAATGAGCCAAGTAGGCGTGCCTGCACGCATATTTGGCGAATGCCGCGAGAATCAAAAACCCTGCTGCTTGCAGCGGAGTTTTTGATTGATAGGATAAGCCTGACTTTTCATACAATAATATGAAGCAAGAATTTGAGGTGATTGTCATAGGAAAGCAAAAGGAGGTTTGCTACTTACTTCAAAAAAAAGATTCTGATAGTTGTGAAATCGCAAGGAAAAAGGAAGCTCTTAGCAGACGGGGGTATCTGGTCGTTACCATTATCGAGGGCAATCAGGCAATGGAAAATGGATTGCGGGATGTGGTTCGCAACCATTTTCACTGACCGGCGACAACATTGTGTTATCCTGCCTATATGGTAAAATATAGGTAGAAAGCAAGATAAGGAGGACGATTTTTATGATGACAGCAATCCATACTCCCACAATGATAGACGGTTATGTCCGCCTCTCCAGAGACGATAACAAGAGAAATTATTCCTCTATTGAAAACCAGAAACTGATTATCCAGAAATACGCAGAAGAAAACAATATGATTGTACGCCATATCTACGAGGACGACGGCATTTCCGGTTATTCCTTCAACCGTCCCCAGTTTCAGAACATGATGGCCAATCTCGGCTCCATAGATGTAATCGTGGCGAAAGACCTTTCACGAATCGGACGGCACAATGCGAAGGTACTGCTTTTTCTCGAAGAAATGGAAGAACAGGGAAAGCGTGTGATTTTGATTGATGACAATTATGATTCGCTCTACTCTGATGATGATATTATAGGAATCAAAACATGGGATAATGAACGCCATGTAAAGAACACAAGCCGAAAGGTAAAACGAATCAAGAAAATGGAGCAGGAAAACGGCACCTTAAAATGCGCTCCCCCATTCGGTTACACAAGGCACCCACTGAACAAGCAGATGGTTTTAATTGATGAAGAAGCCGCCGCCATCCTGAACCTTGAAAAAGACCTTTATCTGGAAGGAAACGGTATACGAAAGATTGCGGAAATCCTTTCAGACCGGGGCGTCCCTACGCCTACCATGCTGCAAAAGGAGCGCTTCCAGGCTTTGGGGCTGCCCTATCACCGGGAAGTTGCCTATATGTGGAGTTACGGTATGGTGAAAGATACTCTCTTTAATGATTATCATAACGGCGTACTCCGAACCCACAAAAGAGAGAGAATGACCATCAACGGAAAAGACAAAAAGATTTCCAGAGATCAGCAATATGTTTTCCCGGACCACCACCCGAAAATATTTGATGACGATACCATGAAGCTGCTCTTTGAGGTGAAGGACAGCCGCCATCACAGCCAGTACCGGGGCCAGAGGAAACACATCAACCTCTTTTCCGGGTGTCTGTACTGCAAGGACTGCGGCATGAAGCTGACTGCAATCAACCGCCCGAACCGTGGGAAATATTATGTGTGCGGCACCTACAACAAAAAGGGAAAGCAGTTTTGTGAATATGCCCATCTGGTGACAGAAGAAACCTTGATGGACGCTTTGGTTAAATATCTTACCCTTTGCCGTGACTCTCTGGCAGACATCATACAGAATTTCGACCTGTCAAATTTAAAGGCTCCTACTTACTCCGCAGACGACAGCCTGCAGAGACTGGAGAACGAGCTGGAAAAAATCAAGAAAGAGCTGAAAACACTGATTACCCAAAAGGTAAAGGAACTCACGACAAATCCGGGGATGGCGGAAATTATCAATGAAACATATGCTTCTTTACAGACCGAAAAAATGGAACGTATTTCTGCCATTGAAAAAACGCTGCAAAATTTGACGAAGGAGCCTCATATCCCCACTGCAGCAATCAAACCTAATTTGCAAACCGCACTGGATATTTTAAATGAAGTGGTGGAGCAAAAAAGTCTGACCCGGACGGACATTGAGGTTCTCGTTGAAAAAATCATTGTAGATAAAGACGGAAATGTTGACATCTATTTGAAACACGGTCTCGGCAATCTGGCGGCCTACGATTTCAAAGCCGACAAGGAGAATCTGAAGCTGACCATGATGATAGAGGCAATCCGGCTTCTGAAAAAGGACGAGACAGGTTTTACATCTGTGAAATTCCTGGCGGAAGGCCTGAAAGATATGGGTTATCCTATGCACAAGAAGAAGTTTACCACCTACATGGAGCATTTGCTTGACCTAGGGCTGGTGGAAAAGACAGGAATCTACCATTATCCATACAGAATCGTGGCTTCCAGAGAGAAATTGACGAGTGTGGAAAAAATGTTCATCATGCTAGGGCAGACTGGCGGTATGCCGGAAATGGTATTTGAATATATCTTAAAAAAGAATAATATCGACCCTTCAACGGATTTGTCCATTGACCAGAGCATTGATTTTGGTTCCACCGCCGCAGCTTTTTCCGGCGGGCAAGGTGATTTCACTGTGGAATTTGAGCCTCATGCGACCTCCCTTGAAGCAAAAGGCGACGGTTACGTCATTGCCTCCCTCGGTGAAGATTCCGGTTATGTCCCTTATACCGCATTCAGCGCAAAGAAAAGCTTTATAGACGCTAACCCGGATATTATCCAGTCCTTCACCAATGCGCTGCAAAAAGGGATGGACTATGTGCAGAACCATTCCCCGGAAGAAATCGCCAAAATTATCGCTCCCCAGTTTGAAGAAACAGACTTAGAAACCATTACTGCCATTGTAACCAGATATTATGGGCAGGATACTTGGAAAGATAACCTCATCTTTGAAGAAGACTCATTTACCTTGCTGCAAAACATCCTCGATGAAGCCGGGGAACTGTCCGAACGGGTTCCTTATGAAACCCTTGTTACTACAAACTTTGCCGAAGCAGCCAAATAAACTGCTCCAAAACCGTCTCATTTGGTATAGCATCTTTCCTTTTGCTGTTATATAATAAAAGCAGCGCCAGTTCCGGGAGGAATACGCACTCTGCGTATCGCCAGTGTCTAGGTTCAAACACAGTGATTATCCCGTAGAACACTTGGCGGCTGGCGCCACTTTATCATCTTCTGTCTCTTTATCCTTTCCCTGACGTGTGATCCCGCAGCATTGGTAAGGCACAGCGTCTTTTTCCAAATATTCTGCGCAGACCCGGTACACATCCTTTCCATCCCCGCAGATCAGCAGACGATTCCCGTCATGTACCTCATATCCTAAAACCCCATAACTGCTGCCGTTATACTTCACGGTACTCCCTACCGGATATTTCATGAATAATTCCTGCATGGCGCCCTCCTGTTTCTTTTATCTATCCTTCCCAGAAACAGAAGCTTTTACACCGGCTCCCTATTGCCGCTTAGAATCTCATGCATTCATCCCCGTATAAAAGAATACATTGCATACCAAAATCCACTGCCGCCATCGCCATGGCAAATAAAGTAATGACTGCCGTCAAAAAAATTGCCGTTTTGTCATAGATAAACTGCACCTGCTGCCCTTCCCTGACCCATCCAGCCATCTTATAATTCCCCACAAGGACTTCTATCCCCAAAGCAATCAGGATGCATGGCCAGCACCTGAAAATAACCCTATAATCCAGTTGCGGAACAAATACATGTATCAGGGACAATGCGCCAAACAATATCATCATACAGCCAAAAGTCAATGTGCCTATCCTACGGATTTTTATGCTCTGCTTCTGTTCCATATGCCCTCCTTTCCGCCGCAAGCTCCGGCGTCAAATCCGTTCCCATATCTTCCCCGTGACGGGAAGATTCCTTTTCCTCCTTCATTTCCCCAGGCTCCACATCAATAATTACTTCTTTTAATTTCTCTTCCTTTCCCCGTATCATCCTCAAACCGCCAATTATAATCCCAGCCCCGGCCAATATCCGCGGAACAGTATTCTCAAACCGGCTTAAAATCTTAAAAATGCTTTCCGGGATCCAAGGCATCAATGCCGTTTTCATCCCATTCCACAAAATCAAAGTCCCTGCAATAATCAATATGACAGCAACAATACTTCTATATTTTCCCGCATTCTTTGCAACATCGGGGAATACATCCAAATGAAACAGAAATTCATCCTCCACCTTCAGGAATTCCTCATCCGTCAGCCCCGCCAGGTTGTGGGCATGAAAGAAGCTGTAAAACCACAATACTACTTCTGCATATGCGAAAAAATATACATTTAATAAAACACATAGCATCCATATCCCAAAAAACAAACCCATCAGGCTAACACCCATTTTCATAAACCCAAGATACATCTCTCCTGCACCAGGCAGTAGCGAAAAACAAAATGTTAAAAACCCGCTCTTCCTTTTTCTGACCATAATTTGATTCCTCCATTCCAAATCAGTTAATTAAACTATCCCATATCCCGTCTGCGCCATTAGCGGAAAGGGATTTTAGCCACCCTCCGGGAAAGCTCCCCAAACCGGGATTATCCTCGCCCGCCAAGGCTTTTTCCTTTTTCTGCTGATATCGTTCGATATCTTTTTCTATCTGTTCTTCCATATAATTGTTCTTTTCTGCCGCGCCCCCGGCCACATCCACCGGTATCGCTGTCAGGCAGAACATTGCCACTGCCGCCGCTGCCGCTATTTTAAAGCTGTATGCCCAAAACTGCACTTTTGCCCTCCGTGCGGCATATCCTTTGTTTTGCATGATACCGCCCCTATTTTCCGCAATCAGTTCCCGCCAGGCTTCTGCTTCTTTAACGGCTTTTTCTTCCCTTGCCGCCTCTTCCATAATCAGCTCCTTTAAGTATACCGGAGGCGCAATCATCCCGTTTTTTTCCACATCAGCAATCAAGGCTTCCAATGCTTTATCATCCAGATCATTATATTCTTCCCTCATGCGCCTATCTCCTTTCCGTATATTTTCCGCAGCATATCCCTTGCCCTATATATTTGGGTCTGCACAGTTTTTAGGTTTTCATTTCTCTCTTTGGCAATTTCGGCGGCTTTCTTTTCGTCATAATAAACATTTTTAGCAATTTCATTATAAGGCGGCTTTAATCTGCCGCAATACTTAAGCAGCCTTTCTTTTACCTCCTTTTCCAGACAGATATCTTCCGGCGAACCCGCGTCTTCACTTTTCTGTTCAAAGAAAACATCCTCCGTCGGCACCGCCCTCCTGCCCGCGCTTCTTAAATAATCAATACTCTTATTTGTCGCTATCCTGCATAGCCATGCTTTTTCGTTCTCCCCCTCAAAAGTATCCAGATTCTTAAACGCGGAAAGGAAAGCCTCCTGCGTTAAATCCTCTGACATAAAATAGTCCCCGGTGACTTTATAACATATAGAGAAAACAAGGTTCTGATAAGTATCAACCATCATCGAAAGCCGTTCTTCCTTATTCATTTTTTGAACACTGCACATATGATGAATACTTTCACCCCTTCCTTTTCCCTTTATATCCCTTATAACGCATCTCCTTTTCATTTGTCTTCAATTTATTTCATTTTTTTATAAAAAGTTTTCCTTTCATCCTCAAGGCATTGTTTCTTAGGATTTATGCGCCAAAAAAGGCTGCCCTTGCTTAGGCAGCCCTATATTTGCGCTCTTTTATTCCGGCTTATCGTTTTTCTGCCGCTTGCCTTCCCTGCGTTCCCCATCCGCTGCCGCATCCAGGCAATCCACCATCTTTTCAATCATCAGCTTCTTGACATAAACATCAAAGCTCAACATACAAATAACAGAAAAAAACTGCAGAAACCCCTTTTCCTCTTCCGGCGCATCCTCAAATGTATCCTTCGATTCCTGAAATTTACATATCACATCTTCTTTCAGCAAATCCACATACTTTTTCTCCAGCCCAAACACTTCTGAATACACATTGCCAAGATTGAACCCATCCTTATGGAAAAATTTTTCTGTTAAAGGATTTAATAACGTCTGTATATCATTAATTGTTAATATCCCTTTATAATAATAAATAAAAATCAGCAAAAGCACATGTTCCTTGGAATATTTTTTCTTTACCGGCGGTGGCAACAAATTATTTTTTGCATAGTTATTAATCATTGTTTTCGTCAGGATCTTATCTTCGCCCGGTTTCCTCACCGTATTTTTCAGTTGTTTTTCCATAAAAGTCGTCACCTGATCCATATATAAATCAATATTTGGAATGTCTTCCAGCTTAATATATTGAATCCTGTCCAGACTTTCCAATATACTGTTCAATAAATCTTCCTTTTCAATCGTCATACCAGACCTCCATACCATTGCCAAATCATAAATATGCAAACATAATTCCCATGCACTTCATTATATAGTATTCAAAACCACATGACAAGCTTTATCTTTTGCGTATTTTCCCTCTTGCATAAAGTATGCGGAACTCATATCTTTACTTTATAACTTTAATATGATAAAATAATTTCATGTTCATCTGTAAGGTTTTCACGCAGAAAAGTATTTGGAGGTTCAAAAATGAACAAGAAAATAAGAACAGATGCTGTAGATTACTTATTTGATGCCATTCTTAAGCTTAGGGACAAAGAAGAATGCTACACTTTCTTTGAAGACTTATGCACCGTAAATGAACTGTTATCCCTTTCCCAGAGGTTTGAAGTTGCATCTATGCTGCGCAATCACAAAACATATTTGGAAATTGCCGAAAAAACAGGTGCATCCACAGCTACCATCAGCCGGGTCAACCGTTCCCTGAATTATGGGAATGACGGATATGAAATCGTGTTCAGCCGGATGGAAAATAACGGGACTATATAAAAAACAAAGGGCCGAAGCAGGATTGCTTCAGCCCCTTATTTCTGGAATTAA
Source organism: uncultured Lachnospiraceae bacterium (assembly GCA_910576535.1). Lineage (GTDB taxonomy): Bacteria > Bacillota > Clostridia > Lachnospirales > Lachnospiraceae > Kineothrix. Next base: position 7,186 of record CAJTKK010000003.1, read on the forward strand.
TATGTCTTATCCTTTATTCTATGATTTCTTCTATCAGTTTTGTTTCTCCAGAATTCATGCTGCACTGCCCTTGGAAAATTGCGTTTTCATCCACAATAAGGCTTCTTGTCTGGATATTGCCCCGGATGCTGCCCGTAGAGGCAACCTCTGTCCTGCCGCCGGAAGTCAGGTCGCCTTCCACAATCCCGGCTACCATGATATCCGCACCCTTTATATTCCCGATTACTTTTCCGGATGCACCGATCACTAATGCGCCTTCGCTGCTTACGTCTCCCTTTACTTTCCCGTCAATACGGACTGCTTCATTAGAAGTGATCATTCCTTCCACAACCATGTCAGCGCCTATAATACTTCCGATTTTAGCATTTACATTCGCTGTTTTCTTACTCCCCAACATATCTTCCTCCTAACCGTTGATTTCAATCATTTCCATTGGATCTATATATGTATCGTCTTTGCTGATGCTGTATCCCATCTCTGTATTATCTTCCCCGACTACATATAAGATGTCTCCTCTAGTTACCTCGTTCCCTGCTTTTACTACTGCATTACCGTTATTGCGGTAAACAGAAATATAGCCATTTCCGTGGTCTATGCTAACAACATTTCCATAATCCACATCCACATCCACAGATAAAACTGTCCCTGTACCGGAAGCAATTACGTTGATCCCTTCTGACGCGGCAAATATCACTTCCTTACGGTCTTCATGCGCACGCATCTCCTGCGTATCCTCATCCTCGTCATCATCATCCTCTTCTGCGGTTTCTTCCGTTTTCAACTGAGCAGTTCCGCTTAAAGGAAATCCTTTTGGGATATGTTCTTCTTCCTCTTTCGCTGCCAAGGCCTCTTCCACTTCCGCATGTTGATTCACGGTATCATTCAAGATATTTATCTGTTCTGCCATCTCCTCCTTTTCCGCTTCCAGCGCTTCCGCCTTTGCTTCCAGCCGCTCTATTTCTTCTTGCAGCTTGACAGCCTGTTCTGCCTGGTTCTTAAACCTTTCCATAGAATCGGATAAGGTTATCGCGCTGTATACTACATAACAGACCGCACAGACAAGAAGCAGGAAACTCCCTAACATTACTGTACCTGCCAACCCGGCATTAATGTGAAATTCTTTTCTTTTATTTTTTGCCGAGTCGGAGATTATCATTACTGTATAACTTTTCTTACTCTTTCGCGTTCTCAGCTTCATAAAATAAGTCACCTCCAGTAAACTCTTAATATTTTACCACAAGTGACTTACCAAATACAACTTTATTCAAAAATTTTTTTAACAATTTATTCCAAAACTGTTTCAACTTTATTACAAAAAGCTTATTTTATACGTCCAATTTCATATCTCCGTCCATAATCCATTGCTTTTTACGCATCAATTCAGAAACCAGCAAAGCGAGAATGCCAGGAAGCACAAAGTGCATCAGCGCGATCTGGAATATTGCCATGCCGGAGGAAACCCCGCTCTGTATCATTGTCTGGTACGCATTGATCTGCCCCACCAGCCCTGCCGTCCCCATACCTGAACCAGTAGGATTATTCACCATACCAAACACCACCGTGGAAACCGGCCCCAATACTGCGCTTGCCACTATCGCCGGCAGCCAGATCACCGGTTTTTTTACAATATTCCCAATTTGAAGCATACTCGTACCCAGCCCCTGAGCCAGCAGCCCATTCCATTTGTTCTCTCTAAAAGAAGCTACCGCAAAGCCTACCATATTGGCACAGCAGCCCACCGCTGCCGCCCCCGCCGCTATCCCGTTAAGCCCTAGTATAATGCCAAGCGCCGCGGAACTGATCGGAAGCGTCAGAATGACCCCCATCAGGACGGATACCACAATCCCCATCAGGAATGGCGCCTGGACAGTCCCCCAGTTAATGACCGAACCGAGCCATGTCATAAATGCGGAAATCGGCGGCCCTAACACTAACCCTGCCGAAGCCCCTGAAATAATACATATGCAAGGCGTCACAAGGATATCCGCTTTCGTCCTTCCCGATACCAAGCGGCCCACATAGATCCCTACCATTGCGGCAATAAATGCCCCCAAAGGCTCCCCCGGCCCCGCAAAGCACATCGAACCATCTATCAATACCTTGCCTTCTATCACCTTTCCGGCAAAAGCGCCCATCATTCCCGTAGCTGCCGCCGATAGCATAACTAACGGGCTTGCCTTCAGCCTAACCGCTGCACCGCACCCGATCCCGGCCCCTGTCACGGAAGCCGCCACCTTCCCCATCATAAAAAGGCAATCCCCCGCCGTGCCGGGAACCAATGTGCCAATCTGCTGGATAATCGTGCCTATGATAAGAGTTGCAAACAGCCCGGAAGCCATCCCGCTTAACCCGTCAATGAATATTTCATTCATCCGCTTTTTCCATTTTTCCATGTCTATCCCCGCCCTTTCCGCTGTTTTGCAGATGCTTTACAACTGTCTTGTCAGACAATGGCAAGAATATCACATTTCACTTAATTAATCAAGTACCCTTTTTTCCTTAATTCCTCCCCGATCCTGTCCAATACTTCCTCCGAGTCCGCTTCCACTGTATGGAAATGAACGCCATGAGTCAGGTTATTTAACGGTTTTGTCTTATACTTTTCAGCTTTTTTCACAAAAACTTCAGCATCTGCCCGGCTGTTTATCGTCAATTCTGCTGATATCTGCCCATAAATCCCATGTTCTACCGCTACATCCTGGACCTTTCCCCCGAAATCCACAATTGTATTCAGCTCATCCAATATTTCCTCATCTCTATGTTTTACTTTATAAGTTCTTTTTTTTCTGTTCATCCCCTGTCCGGCTTCAAAAAGAATATATCCCTTATTTGTTGAAAGAATATTCTTGTCCGTAGCGCGCAAAAGAGCAATATCCTGCACAATTACCTGCCTGCTGACTCCCAGCATCCGCGCCAGCCCCGTTCCTGAGACAGGCTGGCCCTCTCTATGCAATATCTCCACTATCTTCTGTCTTCTTTCATCGCCTTCCATCATCCCGGCACAACTCCTTCTTCTTAAGTCAATACTGCCACAGTGCATTTCATGATTTTTATTAAGAAATCCAGGCAGCCCTGCCGGCGCCCGGCTCTGCATAAGAAATATTCCCCGTAAATAGAAAAAACACCCGCCCGAAGGCAAGTGTTTTTCCCATGTAAAAGGGGAATTTTACATTGGATTATCTCTAATCCACTTATAGATTATCATGGATATTCCTATTTGTATTTACATTATATGCATTTTATTTATGCAAATACATTTTTTCTTTTTAGCCAAAGCCGGGCTATCTCACAGCCAGGCTGTCCGTATTATCCACAAATAAATATCATGCCGGACAAATCCTGCGTTCATAAGCGTTCTGCAAACAAAACCTACGCAATTTCATTAAAAAGTAAATTTATTCCTTTACTTTTCCAATCATATATGCTATCCTAAATATGTCGTTTATAATGAAACGATACATTTAAACTTTGGAGGTATCTGACATGAACAAAGGTACAGTAAAATGGTTCAATAACCAAAAAGGCTACGGCTTCATCTCTGATGAGCAGGGTAATGATGTATTCGTACATTATTCAGGACTTAATATGGAAGGCTTTAAATCTCTTGAAGAAGGCGCTGCTGTTGAGTTCGATGTAGTTAATGGCGAAAAAGGCCCTCAGGCTGTAAACGTAACAAAGTTATAATTTCAGTTATAACCCACATTAATCAGTATCAACCTTGTGCCTTCTTATATAGATAATTAATGCATTTAGTTAGGCTCTGTAATATGGTAACAGCATTGGTAACGGATTAAGGAGAGAACCTATTTTACATCAGATAGGTTCTTTTTTGTTGTGCATGGATAATTTTCACATACGCGCTCTGCGCTGCTATATCCGGTTTATATATGAAACCACTTCTTCCCATTTCATTTTTCCGCCAAACAGATCCAAAGCGCTGCCGATTGTCACATTGACCCTGTTCTTCCCCAATGCCTTCAGCTTCTCCAAATCATCAAAATTATGAACGCCTCCTGCATATGTAACAGGCAGTTTCCCCCAGCCGCCCAGCAAAGCCGCCACCGGTTCCTCAATTCCTTCCGCCATGCCTTCCACATCCACTGCATGGACAAGAAATTCATCACAGTAAACGGAAAGATCCTCCAATACCTCTTCTTCCAGCCTTACGTCCGTATAAGCCTGCCATCTGTCGGTTACAATATAATATTCCCCATTCCTGCGCCGGCAGCTTAAGTCTAATACAATTTGTTTTTTTCCAATTTTATTTACCAGTTTTTTCAGGTTTCCGTACTCTATCCTGCCATTCCGGAAAACATGAGAAGTCACAATGACATGGCTCGCCCCGGCATCCAAATATTCCATCGCATTTTCTTCACTAATCCCTCCCCCTACCTGAAGGCCGCCCGGATATGCACGCAAAGCCGACAATGCCTGTGCTTTTGTATCCTCATAATACATGCTCCCCTTCGGGTTCAGTAAAATCACATGCCCTCCCTTTATTCCGCTTTTTTTATAAAAATTTGCGTAAAACGCCGCGTCCCGCCCGGAGACAAAATTTTCCCCGGCTTTATCCTGTCCGTCCTGCAAACTCTTTCCAATAATTTGTTTCACTTTTCCGTTATGAATATCTATGCAAGGCCTAAATTCCATTTTTCATCCACATCCTTTTTCAGCCATCCAATTTGCTGGATCTTTCCTTGGTTTCTTTCTTTTTCCATCCCTTTTGCCTTACTCTCTTCCTTCCTATTCCTGCTTCTGCTTTTTTATTGCCGCCATCCTTATTTTATCCAAAAAATTTTACCTAAAAACAAGGCGTATATTTTCTTTGTTCGTGTACATAATACTAACACAGCATTTAAGAATGTTGTGCTTAATTTGCTAAGTTTTATGCTTATGCCCAAGTGAGCGGACTATGAAAACATTATGAAAACGGAGGGAATATTATGAAAAACAGCAAAAAACTGATATCAGTTTCTCTTATTGTCCTCATGTTCGGACTTGTAACCGCATGCGGCAATAGGAACGCCAACAACGCTGATAACGGCTCTACAACACAAGACAATACCGGCAACGGAGCTGCCGGAACGGATAATGCAGCACCCAACAATACTGCCGGGGACAACACAACAGGTTCTAACGGCAGCACGGCCGGGGACGCTGCCATAAACGGGACTACCAACACTGGCGGAAACGGTACAGATACCACCAATAACGGTGCCGATACGGAAACCGGCCTTGACAACAATAATGTCAACGGTACTGACAACAATGTAAACGATGTTACCAATGGCGCTAATGAAAACACTGGCTCTGTCATTGACGATGCCGGAACTGCTGTAGGAGATGCCGTAGATGATATTGCTGACGGCGTATCCGATGTCACAGATGACGTTGTCGGAAATAATAACAACCAGTAATCACATTCCCAAAAATAGGGGGAAAATTCCCCCTATTTTTACTGCTGTTTCCGTTTGTCAGTTTATGGTCTTTCTATCTTTTTACAAAGATTTTTCTATGATTGTCCCATCCCTATAAGCCTGCAGCAGCACTTCTAACTGATGGATCGTCTCCTTTATTTCCGCACCGCCGTCTGTATCTGCCACACTGATTCTCGAATTGCTGGTTTCCAGAATCACAGAATCTGAAAAAATATCCGTTTCATGCAATATCGCAGATTCCACTGATTCAAAAGGCTCATGCGCTACCAGACGCATTCCATGGGAATTGGCCACCAAAGTATAACCGGCAATGCCGGTTTTTCCCTGATACGCTTTGGAAAAACCGCCGTCTATAATCAAAAGCTTCCCTCCGCATTTTATTGGTGATTCCCCTTTTTTCAATTCTACCGGGACATGCCCGTTCACAATATGGGAATTCTTGCTGTCCAGGCCAAATTCCATTAAAATGCGGTTAATCATATTTTCATTATCCAAAAGACGGTAATAACTGTTTTTCGTTTCTGTATGCGCTTCTTTTTCTTCTACAAAATACCGCTCAAAAGTAGCCATTTTATCTTTGCCAAATACCGGGGAATTAGGACCTTCCCATATATACCATATGATATCCTGGCCTTTTTGCATTTCTGCCGGGTTATGTTTGGAATAATAGCCTTTCCTGGCATACTGGTCTAAAATGTCATACAACGCCTTCCCTCTATATTTCTCCCCATCAATAATAAATGTATTAAAATTGCCGTTCTCATCCATAGGCATACATCCATGATACAAAAGGTTGGAATTGTAAACTTTATAAAGCCCTCCCCTGGAAAACAGGAACCTGACATGTTTCTGCAGCTTTTCACATTTTAAGAATGCCTGCCTAAGCCTCTCCATCACCTGTTCTTCTTCCGGGCTTAAGGCATAAGGATTCTCCGGGTCCACGGTAGGAAACTCCACGTCTTTCATCCTGTAGATTTTTCCTCCTATGGTAATTGTCTTATCCTCATAATTCACTTTGTCCAGCAGAAGCCGGTCCTCCATCTGGAATTCCGGCCGCCGCATAATCAGGCTGCCTTCCAGCTTAAACTGTATCACCGCTATTGCTTTATGCATTTTCATGTCAAGGCTTAAATCTTTGGTATTATAATCCGTATTATATTTAATTGAAAAGATATCGCAATCTACATCCGCATAAGCCTCCATGGCAAATGTAGCGAGCGGGATCAGGTTAATCCCATACCCTTCCTCCAAAGTGTCCAGGTTGCCGTAACGTGCCGAAAGCCGGATCACATTAGCAATACACGCCAGATGCCCTGCCGCCGCGCCCATCCAGACAATATCATGATTCCCCCACTGGATATCTACCGAATGATAATGGCTTAATGTATCCATAATAATATGGGGACCCGGCCCCCTGTCAAAGATATCTCCCACAATGTGAAGATGGTCAATTACCATACGCTGAATCAGACGGCTTAAAGCAATGATAAATTCCTGCGCCCGGTCAATCCGTATGATTGTATGGATAATCTCATTATAGTAAGCTTCCTTATCCTGTATTTCCGCTTTTTCCGTAATCAGTTCCTCTATTACATAAGCAAAATCCTCCGGCAGGGCCTTTCTTACTTTGGAACGGGTATACTTGGATGCCACCCTTTTTGTAATCTGCACCAGCCTGTGCAATGTAATTTTGTACCAGTCCTCAATATTATCTTCTTCCTGCAGAACAATTTCCAGTTTTTCTTTCGGGTAATAAATCAAAGTAGCCAAGCTTTTTTTATCTTTACTGCTCAACGTATTCCCAAATTCTTCGTCAATTTTTCTCTTTACAGAACCGGAGCCATTCTTTAATACGTGATTAAACTGTTCATATTCCCCATGAATATCCGTCAGAAAATGTTCCGTCCCTTTTGGCAGACAAAGAATTGCCTGCAAATTAATGATCTCTGTGGATGCTGACGCTATCGTCGGATACTGATGCGCAAAACTGCGCAGATACTTTAATTCCAAATCATCCATCCGCCCCTTGCTCCTTCCAACATTTATCGCTGTCTGCCCCTTTGGCCTTTTACCGCCTTGCCAAATAATCCCGGCGCCAATGCCCGGATATCCCCACGGCTTACCGGGCTATTTGCCGATTACGTCGCTCATATCATATTTTCCCGCAGGTTTCCCCGCAAGGAACTTAGCCGCCTCAATGGCCCCTTTTCCGAAAACAGCTTTGGAATATGCCGTGTGGGAAAAGGTAATCACCTCATCTGCGCCGGCAAAAATCACATCATGCTCTCCGACAATAGAACCTCCCCTGACTGCCGAAAGCCCAATTTCCTTTACTGGCCTCTTTTCCCTCCGTCCGCTTCTGTCATATACATACTCATAAGAATTATCCAGTTCTTCATTGATGGAGTCCGCCAGGGCAAGCGCCGTCCCGCTCGGCGCATCCAGTTTTTTATTATGATGTTTCTCTACAATCTCAATATCAAATCCGGCAGGGGCTAATATCCCTGCCGCTTCCTTGAGCAGCTTTAAAAACATATTAATGCCCAAAGACATATTTGCCGATTTCAGCACCGCCGTCTTCGTGCTGGCCTCCTCCGCTTTCTGCAACTGTTCTTCCGACAGCCCGGTTGTACATAACACGCAAGGCAGCCCTTTTGATACGCAATAATCTAAAAGCCCATCCACCGCCGGCGCACTGCTGAAATCAATGACTGCATCCGCCTCCATTGTGCATAATTCAATGCTTTGAAACACTGGGTATGTATTTTTCCCGCTGTCAAAGGCGTCTACCCCCGCCACGATTTCTATTTCATCATCCGCTGCAATCAGTCCGGTAACCGTCTGTCCCATTTTTCCGTTGCAGCCGTGCATAATTACCTTTATCATTTCAATAACCTTCCTTACATTATAAAATGCCAAAGTCCTTCAGCGCCTTCTCCAGCTTCGGAACATTAGCCTCATCCATTTCCGTTAACGGCATCCTTAAGGAACCGGCCTCCATCCCCATCAGGTTCAATGCTTTTTTTACCGGAATCGGATTCACCTCGCAAAACAGCGCATTGCAAAGTTCCACTGATCTCATCTGCAGCTTGCAGCTTCCTTCCACATCCCCGGCGAAGAATTTCTCGCATATTTCATGAGTCTCCCTTGGCGCCACATTGGACAGGACGGAAATCACCCCTTTGCCTCCCATTGCCAGCAAAGGTACGATCTGATCATCGTTCCCGGAATATAAATCCACCTTCCCGTCCGCAAGAGCCATTAATTTGACTACCTGTGATATGTTCCCGCTTGCTTCTTTCACCCCGGCGATGTTCCCCACTTCCGTACAAAGCTTCACAACCGTCTCAGGTTCTATGTTGCATCCTGTCCGGCTAGGTACATTATATAAAATAACCGGTATCTTAATGGAGTCCGCAACCGCCTTAAAATGACGGTAAAGCCCTTTCTGGGTTGCCTTGTTATAATATGGCGTAACCAAAAGCACGGCATCCGCCCCCAGCTTTTCCGCTTCCACGGAAAGATAAATCGCTGTTTCTGTGCAGTTGGAACCAGTTCCCGCTACTACCGGAATCCTTCCGGCTACTTTTTCCACACAGAATTTAATCACATCCAGATGCTCCTCATGGCTCAATGTGGACGCTTCCCCAGTCGTACCGCATACAATAATGGCATCCGTCCCATTTTTAATCTGAAACTCCAGCAGTTCCGCGAATTTGTCATAATCAACTTCCCCATTTGCTTTAAACGGTGTAACAATTGCAACACCCGCCCCTTGAAAAACAGCCATTTTTCTTCCTCCTTTTATATAAAAAGTGTGCATTTTAACGTATATCTGCACGGGGATGCGGCTGCTGCCACAGCCATCCCCCTGCCCGCTGAGTACGCTTCCCCCAGTGGGTTTTATATAACAGGAAATTGTTTCCCAATTTTCTATTATATAAACAACAAGCCGACACATAATGCGCCGGCTTAAATTATGCCAATTAACATCGGATAGCGCACCATCGTATTGATGACAGTTATACAGCTATTCGCTGCATACCCAAGCACAAAGCTGCCGGTTTCTTTGTCCTTTCGGCGTTTTTTCCTTTCACTTTTCTTCCCCTGTGCCTGCCACATCCGAAAAATTACTGATAAAATACGCAACCTCTATCTCTTTTCCATCTATGAAATTATCATAGCATCCTATGAATAAACTGTCAATCTAAGTTTTCCCGCGGTTCGCCCTTTACGGTCTCCAGCTTAGTAACCTCATCTGCCAGTATACAGACTTCATCATTTAATGTAATCCCCGTCATGATCACATTCATGGACTCATCGGAACGCATATCCAGCAAGTCTTTCAGCTCTTCCACTGTAATAATGCCATTATCAATCAGCCGCAGGACTTCATCCAGAATAAGCAAATCGCATCCGCCAGTGCAGAGCACTTTTTTTGCGAAATTCAGGCCGTTTTTAATATTAATGATTTCATCTGCCTTCTGCTCTTTGGATAATTCCGTAAAATTCCCGTCCGATTTTTCAAAACGGAACAGTTTGATTTCCGGTTCCAGCCGTCTTAAAAATTCAGAATCCTCCAGGCCTTTTCCCTTTAAAAACTGAATAATTACCACGTTTTTCCCCTGGCATGCCATTGTTACGGCTCTTCCCAGCGCCGCCGGCGATTTGCCGTGACCGTCCCCACTATAAATATGTATCGTTCCTTTTTTCATATCCAGCTCCTATGTATATCAGCCTCCCTGGCTAATTAGAACTCATATATGCCACTATCATGCATATTGACAATATTTGATATATAATAGCATAGAACAAAGCTGGAAGCAACTATTTCTTCTTTCTCTTTTAATCTTCCATCAGTTCCAGTTTGCTCACGGAAACTTCATAGGCGACTCTTTTTTCCAACTGTTCGTCCGGCAGCTTCTTCATATATTCCCTGCTTTGTATCCTGCCCCAGACGGCGCATCTTGCCCCTACTTCAAAATTGCTGGCAAACCTGGCATTCCTGCCCCAGCAGATGCATGGTATATAATCCGATTTGCCATAAGGGCGGTTTACCGCCAAAAGCAAGTCGGCAATTTCCCTTCCTAAAGGAGTTTTCCTATAAACCGGCTCCTTGCAGATATAGCCGTCCAGATAAATCTGATTCGACTTCGTACTTTCCCCAATTTCATCCACGAATTCGATTTCCCTTGCAAATACAGAAAGCACCAGCTTGTTTTTCCTCTCCTCATGCCTGTTATAAGAACGGAACTGCCCGTTCACAACTATGTACATCCCCTTATAATCTCCGTTTACATCAAGCAGCCTTTCCGATACCATCAAAGGAATGATATCAATAGAATCGCTCAGTCTCTCCACGCGGACGTCCACCATATAGAAACCTTCCCCGAATATCTCGTGGCTGAAAGTAAAATCGCTGACGATCTCCCCCATAATCACCACCTGGTTGTTTTCAATTACCTTATCTGTCATGTTTTGTTCTCCCTTCTTACATTTAAAGAATTTTTTCCCGTATGTATTATTAATATACCGCAAATCCGGTAGAATAGAACATTAAGGCGCCGCGCGGAAAGGCTGGATCAAGCGCCATACAGTATGGCAAAAACGATTTCCAAGCCAGCCCTTGCAACTTCCTTTTAGCAGTGCTATACTATACGAGTTTAAAATATTTTATTTCTATGCCATAAAGCCAAGGCATAAAAAACAAGAGAAACTGCGCGCTAACGTTTATTGCTTTATGGAACTTGGCGGGATGCTTGACGCAGTTGCATTGCTATAAAAGGGATTACCGGAATATTCCCGCTGCATAGCATTTCACAATTGCCTGCACACAGTATGCGGATCTGTCATCGCAGTAAACTGCTCTGACATGGAGGATTATTATGAAACAGACAAGAGAAGATGTAAGGAACATTGCTATCATTGCCCATGTTGACCATGGCAAAACCACTTTAGTAGACGAACTTTTAAAACAAAGCGGGGTTTTCAGGGAGAATCAGGAAGTGGCGGAACGGGTCATGGATTCCAACGACATCGAGCGGGAACGGGGGATCACGATCCTATCCAAAAACACCGCTGTTATCTATAAAAATACAAAAATCAATATTATTGACACCCCCGGCCATGCCGACTTCGGCGGGGAAGTGGAACGGGTTCTGAAAATGGTAAATGGCGTCATTCTTGTAGTGGATGCTTTTGAAGGGGCCATGCCGCAGACGAAATTTGTCCTCAGAAAAGCGCTGGAACTGCAATTGCCAGTTATCGTATGCATTAATAAAATTGACCGTCCTGAAGCGCGGCCCAGGGAAGTGATTGATGAAGTCCTGGAACTGTTCATCGACCTGGATGCCAATGAGGACCAGCTAGACTGCCCTTTCATCTTTGCATCCGCAAAAACCGGGATTGCGTCTTTGGACATTGACTCCAAAGGAAAAGATATGACACCGCTTTTTGAAACAATCTTAAACTATATCCCTGCCCCGTCCGGCGACCCGGAAGCCGGAACCCAGGTTCTTATCAGTACGATTGACTATAATGAATATGTGGGAAGGATCGGCGTGGGCAAGGTGGACAACGGTTCTGTAAAAGTCAACCAGGAAGTGGTCATTGTCAATCACCACGAACCGGATAAAATGAAAAAAGTCAAAATCAGCAAGCTTTATGAGTTTGACGGACTTAGCAAAGCAGATGTGAAAGAGGCCGGTATTGGCTCCATTGTCGCCATCTCCGGCATTGCGGATATTCACATCGGCGATACTCTCTGTTCGCCGGAGAAGCCGGAGCCTATTCCTTTCCAGAAAATTTCGGAACCTACCATTGCTATGCATTTTATCGTCAATGATTCCCCTCTCGCCGGAAGGGAAGGTAAATATGTTACCAGCCGCCATTTACGCGACCGGCTTTTCAGGGAATTGAACACGGATGTTTCCCTCCGGGTGGAAGAAACGGAAACAACAGAAGCATTTAAAGTTTCCGGCAGAGGGGAACTGCATCTTTCTGTTTTAATTGAAAATATGCGCCGGGAAGGCTATGAATTTGCGGTAAGCAAAGCAGAAGTGCTTTATAAAACCGATGAGAACGGAAAAAAACTGGAACCGATGGAACTCACCTATGTAGATGTGCCGGAAGAATTTTCCGGAACCGTCATTGAAAAATTAAGCCAGCGGAAAGGGGAACTTTTGAATATGGGATCGGCCTCCGGAGGCTATACCCGCTTAGAGTTCTCCATCCCCTCCAGAGGTTTAATCGGCTACCGGGGAGAATTTATGACCGATACCAAAGGAAACGGCATTATGAACAGCTCCTTTAACGGCTACGGCCCCTACAAAGGAGATATCCAATACCGGAAACAAGGCTCTTTAATCGCTTTCGAGTCAGGGGAAGCCATCACCTATGGGTTATATAATGCGCAGGAAAGAGGCACCCTTTTCATCGGCCCCGGGGAAAAAGTATATTCCGGCATGGTAGTTGGGCAAAACAGCCGGGGGGAAGACATTGAATTAAATGTCTGCAAGAAAAAACAGCTCACCAATACCCGTTCTTCCAGCGCAGACGAAGCGTTACGTTTGACGCCCCCTAAAATATTAAGCCTGGAACAGGCGCTGGAATTCATTGATACGGACGAGCTGCTGGAAGTTACCCCTTCTTCCCTGCGTATCCGGAAAAAAATATTAGATCCTACCATGCGCAAACGGGCTTCCTTTAACCGGTAATCCCTTCATCTTTTTGGTAAATGCGATACGTCCCATATACTGTCACTGCCGTAACCGCCATAATAATCAGTTCCACCGCCAAAAGGCTCGTGATCACACCCCTCTGGTACATGACTGCAAAAATATCCAAAAATGCATGAATCAAAATAGCCAGAGGGTATAACCCCCATTTGCCTGGACGGTTTGCCGCAAAAAAGACAAGAACAGACAACGCAATGTGGAAAATGACGGTGGAGATTCTTTCTGCCCCTGCCAGCAGATACACATAGGGCGGCGTAACAAGCAATGCATTCAGGCTCTCCCTTAAAATATCCTGGGACTCTGCCGGTATCGCCGCCACATAACTGTCAATGCCCCCTGCCGCATTGATGACAGACAGCAGCAGCATAGAACTCACCATAGAAATACCGACTATAAGAATAGATTCCGCCCCGCCATGACCAATACCGCATGTTATGGCGTTTTCTTTTCCCTGGTACTTTTTCAGGACAATCTTAAAGGCTAACAGCCGCCCCGTTTCCTCAAACACACCCGCGGCTAGCGCCCCATACAGCACGAACGCCCACGTATGCCCGTTTACAAAAGCGGAAACCGCTGACGGCCTGCTCAGGATAAGGCGATGGCACATCTGTTCTAAAAGCAGGGCAAACACGATAAAGACCGCCGCCCCTACGAAAAAAGGAGCCAGCCGAATTCCCTTATGCTTCCGCTTCCACACAATCAGCAGCGCTAATGGAAACAATAAAGAAATCACCGCCGCAATCCCCATATCCATAAAAGTAACCCATGAAAAACTCATTTTCTTTTCTCCCTCCGGTTTTCTTCCTTTTTGGTGCGCATTTTCATTTTCATTCCATAAAAAGCCAGGAAGGCTTTGTCAATTAATATCCTTCTGACGAAGAACCCCCTGCAAGGCAAAAGCGGCTTCGCCGCTTCATAAAGAACCCGCCCCAAAACTCCTTCCCTTTATACATGTAAAACCTTAGTTGCAATCGCAAAATATATGATTAAAGATAATGCATCCACAATCGTTGTAATAAAAGGGCTTGCCATAACCGCCGGGTCAAAACCAAGCCTCTTTGCCAGGACGGGCAGGCTGCATCCTATCATTTTGGCTATAGCCACCGCTGCAATAAGCGTCAGGCATACTACTGCCGCCACTCCCAGCCCCACCTTGTCAAACAGCATCAATTTAGCAAAATAAGCGGCAGAAAGAGTCATCCCGCAGATAAGAGCCACTCTCAGCTCTTTCCAAAGTATCCTTGGCACATCGGAATACCCGATCTCATTTAAAGACAGCCCGCGGATAATGGTAACGCTTGCCTGTCCTCCCGCATTGCCTCCAGTGTCCATCAGCATCGGTATAAATGCCGTCAGAATAGGGAATACGCCAAGCGCATCCTCAAAAGAAGTGATAATGCTTCCTGTAAAAGTAGCCGAAATCATCAGAAGCAGCAGCCATGGGATCCTCTTTTTCCATGTTTCAAAAACCCCCGTTTTCATATAAGGCTTGTCGCTGGGTACAATCGCCGCCATCTTTTCAATATCCTCCGTTGCTTCTTCCTGCAGGATATCGACTACATCATCCACCGTAACAATGCCTACCAGCCGCCCTTCATTATCCGCCACGGGCATGGACGTAAAGTCATATTTCTGGAACTGTCTGGCAACCTCCTCCTGATCCATCAAAGTATTCAGATAAACTACATTTTCATGCATAATATCGCCGATTACGGCATCCGAAGGACTAATCAGCAAATAACGCAGCGCCACTGTGCCTACAAGGGTTCTTTTCTGGTCCAGCACATAACAAATATTAATCGTCTCACTGTCCACCCCTATCTGCCGTATCCTCTGTATTGCATCCTCTACGGTCATGTTTTCTTTCAAATCCACGTATTCCACCGTCATAATGCTTCCGGCCGAATCTTCCGGGTATCTGAGAAGATGATTAATATCCCTTCTCGTATCCGCACTGGCGCTGGCCAGTAATTTTTTTACAATGTTCGCCGGCATCTCTTCCAAGAGATCCGTAGCGTCGTCCGCCATCAGGTTATCTATAATATTGGCTGCTTCCCGTTCCGAAAGGGAGGTAATGATAAACTGCTGGCTGTCCACCTCTAAATAAGAAAATACATCCGCCGCCATATTTTTAGGCAGGATGCGGAATATTTTCAAAAGTTCCGATTCTTCAATCTGTTCCATGACAACCGCAATATCCGCAATATTCATATCTGCAATCTTCTGGCGGAGCCTGGTATACTGCTTTGTTTCCAGTAATTCCTTTATAATATCCAGCGCTTCCATCTGTTCCATAGCAATGTTCCTCCATCTGTGATTTTTATGCTCCGTTCAGGGAGAGGTATATCCGGATTGGATGTATTCATTTTCTGTTTCATAAAAACCACCGCCTTTCCCAACACTGCACCACAGAAACAATGCAAAACTGTTTTCTTTGATTATAAAACCGCCTTGGGATTTGTCAAGGTCATGCCTCATATCCCTAAATAGGGGTTTTTATACCGCAAAATATCTCTTTCCCAATTCTTCTATCTTCACCTGCCCTGCCGTAGCTTCCGTCAGTTCTTTGCAAAGCGGCTGGCATTCCTCAAAGGGGACTTCCGCTTTCAAAGTGACAATATCCGTATATTCCGGATCCTTGGCTTCCAGCCCCCGCTTCCCCAGCAGATACTGTATTTTTCCAATTCCGTTATAATCCGTCACAAATTTGAGTTCCATCCCATAACGCATGGTCACCATGCCGGAAGCCTCCAGCCCAGCCTGAACAGCCTGTGTATATGCCCTCACCAGCCCGCCGGTCCCTAACAAAGTCCCGCCGAAATACCGGGTCACTACCACCGCCGCATTCCTGACCTTTGCGCCAAGCAATACTTCCAGCATAGGTTTCCCCGCCGTCCCTGCCGGTTCCCCGTCATCACTGCAGCGTGTCAGCTCCGCTCTTTCCCCGATAACAAAAGCCGAGCAGTTATGTCTTGCATCCCAATATTTTTTCTTCACCGAATCTATAAAAGCCACTGCCTCTCCTTCTGTCGCCACCGGCGCAAGAGTAGCGATAAAGCGGGATTTTTTCTCTATAATCTCTCCGCTCCCGCCTTGCTTTAATACATGATAGGGCAAAAAAACCTCTTCAAAACCTTTCTCCATCTTTTATCCCCTCGTCTTCCCTGTTCCCTTCCCGTATCCCTTTCATATTTTATCATAGGAGGGAATAAAAGTGTATCCAATTGTGAACAATTCTTAATATAAAGGAAGAATTTTATGAAAAAACTTTATTTCACAGCTATACTTTGCTATAATTGAAACGTTAAGTTGTGCTTAATCTTTGAAAATACTGAAACTTTTATGCACGCTTCAAGGAGGAACATTCATGAATTATGGAAAAAAGGGTGTCCACAATAAACAAAAGGCACTCCATTCTACATCTGCGAAGTGGGGAAGAAAACTTGCTCTTACACTGTTTAATGTCGCCTTAGTTGCTATCGTGGCATCCGTTATCCTCGTGGCAAGCGCAGGGTTCGGCCTGTTCCGGGGAATTATTGACACCGCACCGGAAATCGGCAACATTAACGTGCAGCCTACAGGTTTTTCAACTTTCGTATATGATATCGACGGCAACCAGACAGCCA
Source organism: uncultured Lachnospiraceae bacterium (assembly GCA_910576535.1). GTDB lineage: Bacteria > Bacillota > Clostridia > Lachnospirales > Lachnospiraceae > Kineothrix. Next base: position 23,986 of record CAJTKK010000003.1, read on the forward strand.
AGCTGATTGCGGAAAATTCCAACCGTATCCCGGTTACTATGGATATGATACCCGAGGATCTGTCACACGCCTTTGTAGCAATTGAAGATGAACGTTTTTATGAGCATAACGGCATTGACATTAAAGGAATTATCCGTGCCGGAATCAAAGGCATTACCACAAGGCATTTTTCGGAAGGCGCAAGCACCATTACGCAGCAGTTGCTGAAAAACAATGTTTTTACTGACTGGACAAAAGAAGAACGGGGCCTGAACATGAATAAAGTCAAGCGTAAAATCCAAGAACAGTATCTGGCCCTGGAATTGGAGAAAACCACTTCTAAAGATGATATTCTCCTCAATTACATGAACTCTATCAACCTCGGGCAGAATACCTTGGGGGTTCAGGCGGCGTCCCAGCGCTATTTTAACAAATCGGTCAGCGAACTGACCCTTTCCGAATGCGCAGTTATTGCCAGCATTACCCAGAATCCCTCCCGTTTTAACCCCATCTCCCATCCTGAAGATAATGCGGAACGCAGGGCAAAAGTACTTAAGAATATGCTGGAACAGGAATATATTACGCAGGCTGAGTATGATATTGCCATAGAAGACGATGTCTATTCCCGCATTCAGACTACCAATGAAGAAGTTGAGGAATCTTCCATCAATACATATTTCGTAGATGCACTGACAGACGATGTATTGGCGGATTTGGTAGCGGCAGGCTATAATGAAACGCAAGCTTATACACTCCTTTATACGGGGGGCCTGAAAATTTATTCCACCCAGGACCCTAAGATTCAGGCTATCTGTGACGAGGTCTTCAGCAATGAAGAAAATTACCCTGCCAACGTAAAATGGTATTTGAATTACGAATTGACCGTCCAAAAGAAAAACGGGGATCTGGAAAACCATAGCACGGAAATGTTCCGCACTTATTACCAGGAACAAGACCGGAAGTTCAACCTGATCTATAATTCCAAAGAAGAAGCGGAAGCCTCTATTGAAGCCTACAAAGAAGCCCACTTAAGCCCCGGGGACGAAGTGCGGGCAGAAAGTATCCAGCTTACCCCTCAGCCGCAGGTTTCCCTTGTGGTGGAGGATCAGGCTACAGGGGCGGTAGTCGCTATGGTAGGCGGCCGCGGCGCAAAAGAAGGAAGCCGTACTTTAAACCGCGCCACAGATACGGTAAGGCAGCCAGGTTCTACTTTTAAAGTAGTTTCCGCCTATGCTCCCGCTTTAGATAATGCAGGACTGACTCTTGCTACCGTACAGAATGACGCTCCATTCCATTATGCCAGCGGCACCCCGGTCAGGAACTGGTATGGCGAATCATACCGCGGGCTATGTTCCTTACGCCTGGGAATCCAAGATTCCCTGAACATTGTTGCCGTAAAGACATTAACGCAGATAACGCCAAGACTTGGTTTTGACTATTTACAGAACTTTGGCTTCACCACTTTAATCGAATCCAAAGAGATCAACGGAAAAATATTTACCGACATCCAGCAGTCACTGGCTCTTGGCGGTATTACCGATGGCGTTACAAATGAAGAACTGAACGCAGCTTATGCGACAATAGCAAACCACGGAACCTATATTAAACCGAAACTGTACAGCACAGTCGTAGATCATGATGGCAACGTTATTCTTGACAATACCCAGTCAGAAACAAAACAGGTCATCAAAGAAACAACAGCATTCCTCTTAACGGATGCCATGGTAGACGTCGTAACAAAAGGCACGGGTGGTTCCGTAAACTTTGGAGGCATGGCCATCGCAGGAAAAACAGGCACCACTTCTGATTATAACGACGTATGGTTTGCAGGATTCACCCCTTACTATACCGCCACCACATGGACTGGCTACGATAACAATGAAAAACTGGCCAAAGGAGATGAACGGAATCTTGCCAAAAAATTATGGCGTGCCGTTATGTCCCAGATCCACGCGGAACTCCCCAACGAACCTTTTTCGGTTCCTCCCGGCATTGTAACCGCTACTGTATGCTCCAAATCGGGCAAACTGCCCATCCCGGGCTTATGCGATACCCAAGGCGCCCTGAACACGGAATACTTTGCTGACGGCACAGTGCCTACGGAAAGCTGCGATGTCCATTATCAGGGTGCAATATGCCAGTATAACGGTATGCCAGCCTGTGAATTCTGTCCATTCAAGGTAGATGGCGTATTGACCCTTACACCGGTAGAAGACGTTTCACTGCAAAGCGGGTCTTCCACCACTACACAGGTCACTAACCCGGACGGTTCTGTTTCCACAGTTCCTGTACCCGCCAACCAGACCAATTCCTGCCCTCACAATGCGGAATTCTTTGCAACACCCGGATGGGAAGCGATTCAGGAACAGCAGCGCAACGAAATTATCCAACGCGATATCCTGGCGCAGCAGCAAGCTGCATTGGAAGCCCAGCAACAGCAGCAGGCTGCATTGGAAGCCCAGCAGCAACAACAGCAGGCCGCCGAACAGCCCCCTGCCCAATAGGCATTGAAGATTAACACAAATTTTACTGCATGATGCAGCAAAAAAGGAACCGGTACAAAAAATAAGTCAGTACCGGTTCCTTTTTCAACTTCATTTGTCTTACACATTATCATACGGTTCCGCCAACTATGCACCGGCGGTTCAAACCCGGATTATACCCCTTTAATTTCCCGTATTTTCTCTTCCAAAGCCTCCACGCCGTTCTTTGCATTCGTTATTGCGGTGCATTGTTCGATGAAATCATTATACTCTGCCTCTTTAAACTGTTCATAATAAAGCTTTCCAATTTCTAAGTAATTCTTTTTCATCACCTCTTCGCATGTATTGATCTGGCTCCGCAGGCTGGCAATCTCCGCCAGGTCTTTCGCTTTATCCGCCACATCTTTGCCCTTTGCTGTAATCGTCTCTCCTACCTTTTCAAAAAAATCCATTTTATTTTCCTCCTTCTTTATATTTCCTGCTTTCTGCTATGTACTCTTCTGCATTGCGCAAATTGGATTTTGCCTCCTGGGCAGTCAGTTGACGCACAATCTTGGCCGGGGATCCAATAACTAAGGAATTATCCGGCACTACCATATTCTGGGTAACCAGCGCTCCTGCGCCGATAATGCAGTTTTTCCCTATTTTTGCCCCATTCAAAATAACCGCGCCCATCCCAATTAAGGAATTGTGGTCAATCCGGCAGCCATGAATAACCGCGCTATGCCCTATCGTCACATAGTTGCCGATCTGTACCGGGAACCCTTCGTCCACATGCACCACTGCATTGTCCTGTATATTGCTCCCGTCCCCGATCCGGATTTTACCTCTGTCCGCCCTTATGGTAACATGGAACCAGACACTGCTTTTTTCCCCGATGCACACATCCCCAAGGACAACTGCCCCGTCTGCTATATATACGCTCTCATGTATTTCCATTTTAATTCCCTATCCTCCTGTCGCCAGTACAATCCCCAAACGGTTTCTGCAATATATTATATACTATTTTATACGTTTCTGCCTGATATAGCAACAGCAATCTTTCACCAGGCCATGACAAATGCTTCATGAAAAATTTTCGGTTCTTCTTCCATTTGCGTCCTTCTGGCGAAGGAGTTTCCTATATGGAAACTTTCTATAAAGCAAGAAAAACCCGCCATGAATGACGGGTTTAAGAAGCATAGGACATAACGCTGTAACCAGTTATCTTTTTCTGTTGATAGGATGAATCCCTTCCTCTCTCACATTATGCTCCTGATTCTGGTTCTCCGGCTTTACCTTCTGTGTGATGCTGTTAAATTCATCATGATTTTTCTGCTGCTGCATTTTTTCCTGTCTGCTTTTATCCATGTCTGTTCCCTCCATACCAATATTTATCTGTCCCGCCAGAAACTCCATATGCCTAAGACCGGAAGGCATACGAGTACAGCGCTCATTCCTGCAACAAAACAATAGCCTTCTATTCCCATATTGCCGCTCCCGCTGATTCACTTTTCCATTTTCAAAGCTATCTTCAGTATGGGCAAATGAAAAAACATTTATGCATCCGTGGGACCAATGCTGTTCTCCAATATCCTCAAAATCAAAAACCCCGTCAGTCTGCGGCGGGGCTTTTGATTTTCTCATCAATCATTTTATCTCCATATTGATACAAATTCTTTATGATTTCCACTTTTAATTTATGTATTCCCTTGTCAGCATAAGAAAACATCCTTTTCTTTGCGCTTCCCTCTTCAAGGATATCCGAATACATATCCAAAATTTTTTCCAAATTATGATTTACTTCCCGGTATAGGGACGCGGAAAATATTTCCAGAATATAACTTATGTCTTGCAATGCTTTGCAATCTTCTTTAATACTACGATAAGCATTTTTGAAATCATTTTCCAGATATTCTTTCTTGTTCACTAAATCTTTGATCGTTTTTCCCGAATTTTCTATAAATGCATTCAATTGAGTAACAATATCTTCCAGCGCCACCTTATTATACCAAAGAATCTGTTGCTGCAGCGCCAGCATATCGTCTTCCCGCCGGTGTATTCTTTTATACTCTTTACATGTAATCCATATACTGCAAGCTGCCAGCCCCGCTGCAATGGCGCTTGAAATATTTCCAATAAAGCTCCAGTCGTTCATTTGTTCACACTAATATTTCTTATAACATAATTTATGTTATCTTCAATATCCTTTTTTAGGCTTTCATTGATTTCATTCTTATTCGTATAAAAAAACTTATATTTTTGCGTAAATTGATCCCCTAATTTTTTTATGCTCCCCTCAAACATACCGCCGAAAAAAGACGGGTTAATCCCCCATGTATCCGAAGGTATTAATATATTTACAATCCCGTCTTCCTCATCCGCCTTGCCCAATGCTAAACGTTCCCTTGCTTCCATTCCCTTATTCCGCCCTGTGAAAATCTTCGCTCCCTGACTACGGAAATCTGATATCTTCAATTCTTTTGCCATGGCTTCCTTTATCCTTTCCTTTTTTGGCTGCTGATATATCTGCTGTCCAGATAAAATTTCAATGAAATAATTGTTCCCGGAAAATATTGCGATATTTTAATTACATTTTGGGGATCCGCAGGAAAATAAATATCGTTTTTATCATTAAATGCTATAATTTTCTTCTTCCCTGATCCGAAAACTTTATCGTTTACAAATCCCACTGATTTCATCTTATAATTATCCAGAAATTTAATCAAAGTTTTCCCGGAGAGAATAGTCATTTGCGGTTTTAAACCGGTATCGCTTTCTCCTATATCATAAAACATTTCAATCATGCTCACGGTACCGGACCCCCGCCCCTCAAAACCTTCGATCTCTTTATCCCTTAATCTGCTTATTCCCTCCTGCAATGCAAAAACCGTATATAACATCTCTTCATCCCATTTCTTGTTTAGATGCTTATGATGCACTGCCTTCATGTATGACAATTTTTCCTTTGTCTCCGCACTGGAATCGTTTTTCAGCCCTTCGTATATAGTATCCCCAATATTTAAAAAGAGTAACTGCATTTCGCCAAAGGAATTATCCTTCTGGATCTGATAATGCCCTTGCGTATACCATGTCGCCAGATTCCCGCCATGAATTTCACAATTGCTGATTACCTCTCCCAAAATGCGGCTCAAAAGCCTTTTCCCTTCATTGTTCAGCTCCATATGTTGAGTCCTTAGACACTTAATAAAATAGTTCGTCAATTTTGTGGCCGTTTCATCAGCCTTATTGGCTTTCTGATCATGCACCCCTTGAATGGTATCAAATTTCATCACATGTTTTTTATCATACTCGCAAAGAATGGTAGCTTTCAGATGCTCCGGCAGCCCGCTCGCCAGCAAAATATCTTTTGCCTGCTCATCGCGAGGCAATGTTCCTTTCAGCAATAAAGGTTTCTTTAGCCTTTCCCGGTATTTATCGACCGCAAGAAGAATAATGTCCATAACCGTGCTGGCAGATAACCCCAGATTAATACACCTAGTATGGTCAAAACAAATTTTTTCTGTTTTGCTGTCCCTGGCTACCGTATACAGCTTTCTTAAGATGGAAATAACCAATTCCGCATTCTCGGATATGGAAAATACCTCCGGCATCTGTATCTCCTCAGATTTGTGCGGACGGCACTCCCATTTCGGCAATCCGAATTTTTTCTGATCAAGATGTCCTATCACCTGGTTATAAACATTGCCAATAAAACTATTATCCCCGGTTATTGCCCGCCTGCCTTCCCGGTTCCTTTTTTTCTTATTTGTACAGACTTTGTTCCGAAATATTTTCTTCTGATTTCTTAATTTATATAAAAGTACCTTCCGTTTTCCCTTTTTTACTCTCATGTAAATTCCCCTGCTTAACATAATAATTAAATTGTAGCACAAATAGTCATATATTTCAAACAAGTTCCAAAGCACAATAAAAAGCCCTGGAAGCCAGAAGCCCCCAAGACCTTTCTTTATCCTTTCTTTTGCCGCTGCATTTTCAGGCTCTTATACAATCCCCTGCGCTGTCATAGCCTCTGCTACTTTCAAAAATCCTGCAATATTTGCCCCGGCTACATAATTGCCTTCCATTCCATATTTTTTAGAAGCCTCATCCAGGTTATGGAAAATGTTCACCATAATGTTTTTCAGCTTTGCATCCACTTCTTCGAATGTCCAGCTCAATCTTTCGCTGTTCTGGCTCATTTCCAAAGCTGAGGTTGCTACGCCGCCGGCATTGGAAGCCTTGCCCGGGCAGAAAAGCACGCCGTTTTTCTGCAAATATTCCGTAGCTTCTAATGTAGCAGGCATATTAGCGCCTTCCGCTACCGCAAAACAGCCATTGGATACCAAAGTCTTCGCATCTTCCAGATCCAGTTCATTCTGGGTCGCGCAAGGCAGCGCGATATCACATTTTACGCTCCATACTTTAGCGTCCCCGGCCTCATGATATTCTGCGCCCGGCCTTGCCGCGGCATAATCTGTCAACCTTGCACGCTTTACCTCTTTTATTTCCCTTAATAACGCAACATCAATTCCTTCCGGGTCATAAACCCATCCGGTCGAATCGGAACATGTCACCGGCTTGCCTCCAAGCTGCTGTGCCTTTTCAATCGCATAAATAGCCACATTGCCTGCGCCAGACACTGCAATCGTCTTGCCTGCGATATCTTTGCCGTTACATTTTAACATTTCCTCCGTCAAATACAGCAGCCCATATCCTGTAGCCTGTGTCCTGGCAAGGGATCCTCCGTATGTAAGGCCTTTTCCGGTCAGGACGCCTTCATAATGGTTACGGATTCTTTTATACTGCCCGTACATATAACCGATTTCCCTTCCGCCTACGCCAATATCCCCTGCAGGCACATCCGTATCCGGGCCGATATGCCTGAAAAGCTCCGTCATGAAACTCTGGCAAAAAGCCATAACTTCCCTGTCAGATTTGCCTTTGGGGTCAAAATCGCACCCGCCTTTTCCGCCGCCTATCGGAAGCCCTGTCAAGGAATTTTTGAAAATCTGTTCAAACCCCAAAAATTTTATAATGCCAAGGTTAACGGACGGATGGAACCGGAGGCCTCCCTTATAAGGGCCGATCGCACTGTTAAACTGCACACGGAAACCATTATTTACTTGTACCTGTCCCTTATCATCTACCCAAGGGACACGGAACATAACAACTCTTTCCGGTGTTACCAAACGCTCCAGCAATGCATCTTTCCTATATGCTTCCTCGTTCGCTTCAATCACTACGCGGAGAGATTCCAAAACTTCTTTTACCGCCTGGTGGAATTCAGGCTGCGCCGGATTCTTCGCCACTACCAAATCAAATACCTCATCAACATATGACATCCTTATGCCCTCCTTTATTTCTTAAATCCATGATCCATACACATATTTTCTTAAAAGCAGCAAAGGCGCATATGGACAATCCGCTGCGCCCAGGCTCTTTATCCACGTATTATTATATAATGGCATTTCCAATTGCACAAGACACTTTAGGATATTAAACTGTAAAAGTTTTGTGAAATTTTTCCTCTTGTTTTTATATAAATTGTACAATGATACATGTATACAATTATAAATACTTTTTTAACCGTTCAATATTTTTCTCTTCAAAGTCCATCAATTCTTTTGCAATTTCCAAAGAAGCACGGTCAGCTTTTTCATGATGATTCAATGATTTGCACATATCCGTAATTCCTCTGTTACTGCCCTGGATCATCAGCTCCGCGATGTGGCTAGTGCTTGTATTGAATAAAGTGTTGGAATGGATCCCCCCCACCAGCATCATCTGGCTGACATTATTTGTCCGGTATGGCTCCGCTTTTCCTTCTAATATCTTATCCAATGCCTTATTATGGATTTCTGAGTACTTTAATGCCTGCTTTGACAACTGCACCGCCAAATCGTCATCATATACTTTATCACTGATTGTATCAATCGCTTTCATAGCCATTTCCGTATTTTTCTGTACTTCCCTTAAAATTTCCGCATCATCCCTTTTCATCCTGATAACCATGCCTTTCTTTCTGTCTGCAAATTTATTTCATACCCATGGCTGCACATATTGCTTCTTCCTATGCAATCCGCCGGACAATGCTTCTTAGCCAGCGATTTTACGCCCAGGTTTTTTATATGAAATAACGGCGCCGCTTTATGCCCCGTACGTGCAGCCCTATTTAAAGTAACAAAAAAAGCATAAGCATTTCTATGCTTACACCTTTATTTTGCCCTCTCCGGGCTGCACTATTCATTTTTTTGTTTTTTACTCAAACGGGAACTTTACTCCCCATTCTTCTCTTATGCCGTCCATCATTCTCATTATCCGGATTGTTTCCATATGCGGCATCTGCGGGCATTCCAGCAATCCCCGCTGCAAAGCTTTCACACATGCTTCCACTTCATATTCATAACCGGAAATCTGCTTTGGCCTCTCATACTTTGCCATCTTTTTATAATCTGCCCCATATACCGTTATGCTTTCAAAATTATTGATATTTTCTACTACTGCAAATCCTTTTGTTCCATAAATAATCCCTTTTCTGTCGCTGACAGAAAGCATGGAACTGTTCAATACCGCTATTTTTCCATCTTCAAAGACCATGGTGATGCTATTTTGCTCATCCACCCCTGATTTTGCATAAGTGCATACAGAGGTTATTTTCTCCACCGCCGTACCAAATATCATAGACGCAAAATTAAGGGTATATACGCCTACATCCAAAAGCGCGCCCCCGGCCAGCGCCGGATCATTCAGTCTTGCCACGCCATTTATTGCATATCCCAAATTGGCCGTCAGCATGGTAGGCACGCCTATCGCACCGGCGTTTAATACATCCTTTATTGTCTGAAGCATAGGCATATATCTTGTCCATATAGCCTCCGTAATAAAAACATTCCGCTCATCCGCAAATGCAATCAGATCCTCTGCCTGTGCTGAATTGGCAGTAAATGCTTTTTCGCACAATACCGGTTTCCCGTATTCGATGCATAACTTGGCATTATCGTAATGTTCCGAATGTGGCGTGGCAATATAAACCAAATCCACTTTCTTATCCGCCGCAAGTTCTTCATAAGACCCGTAAGCTTTCTTGCACCCGAATCTCTTAGCAAAATCCGCTGCCTTATCTTTACTTCTTGATCCAACGGCATAGCATCTGACATTTTTCATTTTATTTAATGTTTCCGCCATAACGCCGCCAATATTGCCGGCTCCCATAATTGCCACATTCAGCTTATTGTTTAACACAAAATCACCGCCTGTCCCCATCTCTTTTCATGCTCATCCCGCAAACAAGGCCAGATAAACATACCCCTCTATTTATTCCACATAGTCCGACTTTACATACGCTGTCTGTCCCTGATATTTGACCCTCGTCCAGCCGTCCGCCTGTTTCATTAAAAGTTCCAGCTTTTCCCCTATATAAGCAAGACCCAGCTTTTCCCCGTTCTCACTGGCTGACTTTCTTACATTCACGTTTTCTATCACGGTAACGGTCTGTGTTACTCCTGCATTCTCATTGCTGGTTTCCGCAGTATTTGCCGTTTCAGCGCTTGCTGTTTCCACATCCGCTGTTTCGGCATTGTCTTCATCCCCCTGCCCTGCTTCTGCCTGCTCCGGGATATCCGTCACGGTTTCTTCCGAAACTACTTCCAGATATTCGCTCTTGATAAATGCGTCTTTACCTTCAAAGCTTATTTTACTCCATCCATTGCCTTTTTCTTCCAAAAGGGTAAATTCATCATCAACCAATGCCTTGCCCAGCTTATCGGCTGTTTCACTGTCCGAACTTCTTATATTTACTACATCCGTAGCGCGTACTGTCTTAATAGTAACTGCCTGCTCTGCCTCCGGCGCCGCTTCCTCTTCCTGCGCCTCATTTCCTGCTTCCGCTTCCGCCTGTTCCTCGGCCGCCGCCAAAGCCGCTGCTTCCTCTTCTTCCGCCTTCGCCAGGATTTCCCCGACGGAAGCATCTATACGGTTCGACAAATCCGCGAGAAAAGCATTCAGCTCTTCATCGCTTTCCAGAAGTTCATTATATTCCGCAACCGCTTTATTATTTAAATCCACCATATCGTCCTGCAGAGAAATCTCACGGATATAATTTGTTACCACCGAGTTAGCTTCCCCTCCATTGATGTAGCATTTGCCTTCCTCATCCGTGCAAACATAAAATGCCTTCATGCCTGGTACCAGTTTATCATATTCCGTAAATTTCACTTTAGAATAAACATAAACAATATAAGACCCTTCCACAGGCCCTAACTTCGTATATACATCCAGCTCCTGATAAGAATCCACATATTTGCTCATTTCCTGAATCCTGATCTTTTCCTTATCTTCCACAAAAGCATTCATGGCTTCAATCGCTTCAATATTCCCCTCCGCCATGGCTGCATAGTAATCGTTGATAAGGGTATTCACAGCAGGATAAGCATTCACTTCCAATTCCAGTTGAGGGATCCCCTCTTCTTCCTCTGTTTCCTGCGGCGCTTCCTCTATGTCGATGCCCGTGATCTGCGCTTCCGCTTCCTCGGCTGCTTTCTTATTTGCATTTACCGCAACAAGCACTGTAATAATTACGCATATTAAAAGAACTATGGGCATCACAATCTTTGCATGATCCGACACCCATTCCCTTATATCTTCAATTTTATCTCCTATCCCGCCGTCCAAAGATGTTTTTCTTTGTCTGCTCATATATAAAAATATCCTTTCTTTCCCGTAGCTGTAACTGCCAACAATGTTCTCCAATGTAATGTACTGTCATTATTTTCAGAGTGATGTAATGCACCCGGCAGGAATCGAACCTGCATTAAAGGCGTCGGAGGCCTCCGTTCTATCCATTAGACTACGAGTGCATAAATAATTTACATATTCAATATATTACAAATTTGTTACATCACTCTGAATATAATATCACACTAAACCCAGATTGTCTAGTATAGTTTTTGCAAAGATTTAAAACAATTTTTTGATTTTTTTACATTTTCTTGAAAAATAATAGACTGCATCGGTTAAAACCTCTTCCGGCTCCACTTGCGTTTCATTAATTTCACATACCATTTTCCACAGTTCCTCCGGTTCTTGTATCCCATCATCCGGAATTAAAATTACCTCATGTACTGAACTAGGCAACAGGAAAAAATTTTTCTTCATTTTTTCTGAAAATTGATCCAAAACCCCATCATAGAACATAGCTGCAGCTCCAAAAAGTTTCTTCTCATTTCCCAGCACATACATCCTTCCGCTCTCCCCAAATTCTTCCGCATCTTCCTTGGGCGCATTTTTCGCAATATTATCAGAAAGAACCTCCCTCATCATTTCTTCTATGGAAAGAATGCGCGCAGGAAGGATCGCCCCGGTATTGTTCTGGGCATCCCAGTAGAGACGTTCTTTTGTCACCCCCCACATTTTCAAGTGACTGTTATAAATGAGAATCGTGGCACAATCCAACTCCTTTTGCGGCGCATGGCAATAAAAAACAAGAGCCATATCCAAAAATAAAATATGCGGGATCTGTAGCAATAATTCTTTATTTCTCTCATACCCGATGACTTTATATACCACCTTTTCTTTCATTTTCCCGTAATCCATAAAAAAACTCATATCAATGCTGGCTTCCACTTTGCTCTTTTCATAAATCTTCATCACCTCTTCCATCACCGCATGGAATGTTTCCCCATGCTCATATGCTGCATACAGCCCATCCAGATAAATATTGGGAGAAATATTCATCCCGGCCTTGGATATGGTAATGCCATGAAGCACCACTCCATTATTCTTGGTAATTTGTTTTACCGACACTTTTATTCCTTCTCCTGCACCGGCTGCAAGGCTTCTTTTTACTTTTTGGCAAAATTCCATAATTTCCATAAATATACCTCTCTTAATTTGAATTTGCGGGCGGCACGCCCCAGATAAGGCAATGTATCCCCCTCCCGGGGCAAATACATTGCAGAATTGAATCTTTAGAATCTGTTATTAGACGGTTATCATACAAAAAAAGACAACGGAAATTCATCCATTGTCTTATAAGCCAAACAATGCACTGCCGCTTTGCGGCATGCTTTCTGTTTTTGATAGTCACTTAGGATTTACACCCTGGAAAGATATTCCCCGGTCCTAGTGTCGATTTTAATTACATCGTCCTGATTTACAAACAACGGGACATATACTGTTGCCCCTGTTTCCACAACAGCCGGCTTTGTCGCTCCTGTCGCCGTATCCCCTTTAAAACCAGGCTCCGTATCCGTAATCTTCAGTTCTACAAACAGCGGCGGTTCAATAGCAAATACGCTGCCGTTATGGGAGCATACTTTCACCATCTCATTCTCTTTTACAAACTTAAGCGTTTCGCCGATCGCGTCTGCATTCAACGCAATCTGCTCATAATTCTCAACATCCATAAAATGATACAGATCCCCGTCCGAATATAAATACTGCATATCTTTTCTATCAATACGTGCTTGCGGGCATTTCTCAGTAGGGCGGAAAGTCTTCTCAACCACACCGCCGCTCTTTACATTTTTCAGCTTTGTTCTAACGAAAGCAGCGCCTTTGCCCGGTTTTACATGCTGGAACTCAATAATCTGGTAAATATTATTATCTAATTCAATAGTAATACCATTTCTGAAATCACCTGCAGAAATCATAAAATATTCCTCCTAAATTTTTCACGTTATAATTCTTTACTAGTTTATACTAAAAATACTCATATTTCAACTACTTTTTCAAACAAAAATCAATTGCTTCCAAATATCCGTCCAAGCCATGCCCATAAATCTGTTTATCGCAGGCCGGCGCAGTTACCGAAATTTTTCTGAAGTCCTCCCTTTTGGTAATATCGGAAATATGAACCTCCACCTTCGGCGCCGTAATGCTTGCAAGGGCATCCCGGATCGCATAACTGTAATGAGTATATGCCCCCGGATTAATGACAATCCCTTCCGTGCCGTCAAAATAAGCATCCTGGATGCGGTCAATCATCGCCCCTTCATGGTTGCTTTGGAATACTTCAATGACACATCCCGTCTCTTCCCCTTTTTTCGCTATCATGTTCAGCAGATAATCGTAATCCTGTGTCCCGTATACACTTTTTTCCCTTATGCCGAGAAAATTAATATTTGGCCCGTTAATCACCAGTATCTTCATTTTCCGGTCATTCTCCTTCCACTTTTTCCAAAATCTCGTCTGCAATGACGTCAATGGTTTTCTCATCCACATCTATGATCAGATCCGCCGCCTCTTCATAAAGAAACGCACGTTTTTCCATGAGCATCCTTACTTTCTCTTCCTTATCCCCGCCCTGCAGAAGCGGCCTTGACGTATCCCCGGCCAAACGGCTGCATACCGTTTCCGGCTTTATTCTAAGATAAACCACCCAGCCCAGTTTTTTTAACAGCCTCCTGTTACATCCCCGCACCGGCAAACCGCCCCCAACAGCGATAATCTGCCCCTTTGGTTCCTCCAAAAGCTTTTCCAGGCACTGAGTCTCCATATCCCTAAAAGCCTCTTCTCCCAGCTTTTCAAAAATCTCCGGCACACTCATATGATATAATCTTTCAATCTTCTTGTCCGTATCCGTCATCGTCCGGCGCATCCTATAGGAAAGCCGGATTCCTACGCTGGTTTTCCCGCAGCCCATAAAACCGGTTAATATGATATTTTTCATTCCTCTATTCCCATTGCCTCTTTCATCCTGGCATATACAAAAAGAATATCCTCCTGGGATACGGAAATCCCATTCCAGAGTTCATAAGCTTCAATTCCTTGGTAAAGCAGCATTTTCAGCCCATGATACGATTTTCCTCCTGCTTCCCTCACCAGTTTCATAAACTGCGTGCAGCTTGGCCTGTAAATAAGGTCAAAACCGGTGTGTACCCGTCTGTAAAATTCTTTATCCAAAATCACGGCATCTTCCGTATTTGGGAAAAGCCCCACGCTCGTTGCCTGGATTGCCAGATATTTTTTGTCCTTTGGCAGATTTTTATAGCCGTCTATCCCCATGGCTTCCACACATCCCGCCTCTGACTGCCTGTTCACTTCTTCTGCCGCCATTTGCGCCTTTTCTTTTGTGCGGTTTAATATGTAAACTTTTGAAGCCCCTTTCAAGGCGCATAAAAAAGCCGCTGCCCGGGCCGCTCCCCCTGCCCCGAGAATAAGGATTTCCTCACCCTCTATCTTGATATTTTCACTGATCATGGCACGGTAAAGCCCTGTCGCATCTGTATTATAGCCCTTGTATCCTTGCTTTGTCCGCACCAGCGTATTAACCGCCCCTATCTTTTCCGCTATCCCGTCTATCCCGTCCAGACAGCTTATCACTTCCCTTTTGTAAGGAACCGTTACATTCATTCCTAGCACGTTTAACGCAAATGCACCTTCCACGGCTTTTTTTACCTGTCCGGCTTCCACATGGAAAGGAACATAAACCAGATTCCTTCCTTCTTTTTGCGCCAATGTATTATGAATCACCGGCGATACCGTATGCTCTACCGGATCCCCAATCAGCCCGCATAGTCTTGTATGCCCGTCTACCTGCAGCATCAGATTCCTCCCCCCGTATCCGCACGTATCACTTTACCCCGCCGCTCCGCTGCCTGCGCAAATAAAAAAACAGGACAATTTTTTCCAGGCGGCGTTTGAAAACAATCTGTATTTCTTCCTTTGGATGGATCGGCTTTACTAAAAAAGTACGCATCCCCGCCTTTTTTGCCCCCCATACATCCGTAAAAAGCTGATCTCCCACAAATAAGGTACTGTCCTTATCCGTATGCATGATTTCCATCGCTTTCCTGTAATTTCCCACAGCCGGTTTCCCTGCTTTATAAATATATCCTGCCCCTACCGCATCGCCGAACGTTTTCACCCGGGGTTCTTTATTGTTTGATAAAAGAATGCTTCCATATCCCAAGCCCTTTAACCTGGCAAATAATTCTTTGCTTCTATTATCTGCCGGAGCGCCATGAGGAACCAGCGTATTATCAATATCAAAAATAACCCCCCGGTATCCCTCCCCGTACAGCCTCTCAAAATCAATGCCATAGGCTGAATCCACATAGTCATCAGGGTAAAATTTTTGCAACATATCCTCTTCCTGCCTTATTTTTCCCAAACTGCACTGTCAATTACTGTCCAGCACTTTTTTCAGTTCATCCATAAACGTGTTGATATCCTTAAATTCCCTATATACCGAAGCAAATCTCACATATGCTACCGCATCCAGGTCTTTTAGCTTATTCATTACCAATTCCCCAATATCCTGCGTGGATATCTCTTTTTCTTCCATATTGAAGATTTCCGTCTCCACTTCCTCCACCAGCCGCCCAATCTGCCCGGCGCTCACCGGCCGCTTGTGGCAGGCCCGCAGAATGCCTGCTTCAATCTTAGATCGGTCATACGTCTCCCTGTTATTATCCTTTTTAATGATAATCAACGGAATGGTTTCTATCTTTTCATATGTAGTAAACCTCTTATCACATTCATCACACACCCTCCGGCGCCGGATGGAATTATTATCCTCCGCCGGCCTGGAATCAATCACTCTCGTATTATCATGTCCGCAAAAAGGGCATTTCATAATTTCTTCCTCCTTACTGTTTCTTATTTCCCGCTGCCCCTGAAATTCTTCCTACGCTTTTTTATCTGTCCCCCCGCTGCGGCAAACCTTTTCCCGCTTCCCCTGCCGCCGGCCCTTCCCTCATCACGCCCGGCCCGGCAAAATCTGTCCGCACCGCAATCATATATCCCCCGGCAATACGGAAAAAATCATCGTTACCTTTTGTTTCGTCCTTATCATATCCGTTATAAATTGTATCAAATTATTAGGATTGGGGCAACAGTAGAATCGTTGAAATTTCAAAAGAAGATCCGTACATGCCGCGCCAAAGGGATATGACTGCCGCTGCAGCCCCCTTGGCACAGATGTACGTATTGACAAATCTTTCTAAAGACAAATCTTTTTAAACAGGAAATTATGCCGTCAGATAATTTTTCATAATACGTAAAGCATTTTTTTCCAGCCTGGATACCTGCGCCTGGGAAATCCCTATGATTTCCGCTACCTCCATCTGGGTTTTTCCTTCAAAAAAGCGCAGGGTAATAATTTCATGTTCCCGTTTATCCAGGCGTTTCATGGCTTCGCTCAAGGAAAGGTGTTCCACCCATGTCTCTTCCCTGTTCTTTTTATCGCTAATCTGATCCATCACATAAAGGGTATCCCCCCCATCCGTAAAAATCGGCTCATAAAGGCTCATCGGGTTCTGGATTGCATCCAATGCATAAACAATATCTTCTTTGGAAATGCCGATTTCCGCAGCAATTTCATTGATGGTCGGTTCTTTTAAATTTTTTCTTGTCAGGCTTTCCTTTGCGTAGATTGCCTTATAAGCCGTATCTTTTAAAGACCGGCTCACGCGGATAGAATTGTTGTCCCTAAGAAAACGCCTGATTTCCCCGATAATCATCGGCACCGCATAAGTAGAAAATTTTACATTTAACGACGAATCAAAGTTATCAATTGCCTTAATCAGCCCAATGCAGCCAATCTGAAACAAATCATCCACATTTTCGTTGCTGGATGAAAAACGTTTGATCACGCTTAAAACCAGCCTCAGGTTTCCCTCAATATATTGCTCCCTGGCGTCCTTATCCCCTTCTTCAATTCTCGAAAACAGCGCCTCTTTCTCCGCATTTTTCAAAAGCGGCAGCTTCGATGTATTTACTCCGCATATCTCAACCTTACCTTGTGCCATCTTACGCCTCCTGCAATCATTTTTTCTCTGGAAAAATATTTTTGCAAACTTTTCTGTTAATAAAAATGATGCACCAAAAGCGGTAAAAATATACATCCTCATTTTTATGTCATGGAATCAAATGACCCTGGCAGCGCATATGTTATTGTAAATAGAATTGGGATGCAGAACTATGCTTTTTTCAGAATTGAAATGCAAAGAAGTCATCAACTTAAAAGACTGCAAATGCCTTGGCAAAATAGGAGATCTTGAATTTGACGAATGCTCCGGTCAGATATGTAAAGTCATTATTCCCGGCAAGAACAAATTTTCCTCTTTATTTGGCAGCGAACCGGAATATATCATTCCTTTCAGAAATAT
Organism: uncultured Lachnospiraceae bacterium; assembly: GCA_910576535.1. Lineage (GTDB taxonomy): Bacteria > Bacillota > Clostridia > Lachnospirales > Lachnospiraceae > Kineothrix. Next base: position 41,540 of record CAJTKK010000003.1, read on the forward strand.
AAAGAAAATTGGTCCGGATATTATTATTGTGGACATTTGCTGTTAAAGCTTGGTGCGGCAAAAGGCCTGCCTCCTGTCATCCCGGCGCCTGCCACATAAAATATCAGAAGCAGGATCTTTGCCGCGCCGTATTCCCCTTTCTAGAATCTCTTCCAACAATCCGGGATGGCAATCCCCTATTCCTCCCTGATCAGTTCCCTTTTTAATCTCTTCATTATTTTTTTCTCCAGCCTGGAAATATAAGACTGGGAAATGCCAAGCAATGTAGCCACTTCTTTTTGGGTCATTTCCTGTCCATCCGGCGTCCCTAAACCGAAACGGAGATTAATGATTGTTTTTTCCCTGTCCGACAATTTATCAATCGCTTTTAGCAGAAGCTTTCTTTCCACCTCGTTTTCAATATCACGGTAAATAACGTCTTCATCCGTCCCAAGGATATCCGATAAAAGCAGCTCATTTCCGTCCCAGTCCACATTCAGCGGTTCATCAATGGATACTTCCAGTTTTGTCTTATTGTTTCTTCTTAAATACATTAAGATTTCATTCTCAATACATCTGGAAGCGTACGTCGCCAATTTAATGTTTTTCCCGGGGTTAAAGGTGTTAATGGACTTTATCAGGCCAATGGTGCCAATGGATATCAGGTCTTCCACTCCCACGCCGGTGTTATCAAATTTTTTCGCAATATATACTACTAAGCGGAGATTATGTTCAATTAAAATGGATTTCGCTTCATCCTCATATTCCGTTCCCAGGTCGTTAATCACTTCATTTTCTTTCTCAGCTTCAAGCGGCGGCGGCAAGACTTCTGTTCCGCCTATGTAATGAATATCCCCCTGTTTGGCCATAAAAAAACCAGGTTCTTTTTTTATTATTTTAAACTGCACCTTGCCTGGTATTGCCACTTTAAAAATCATCTATTTTCCCTCCTGAATTTTACTTTTGCCCGGTTTTAAATGCTTCACTCAGCAAATCCGGATGTAATATCATTTGATATCTTCCATTTACAGACACCTTATCTTTACTGATGCCCACAATCACTTTCTGCCAACGTATGTTTTCTTCCCTGCCTTTTATAATCATCTCAGGGACTTCATATCCTTCCATAATACCATTGCTTCTTCCGATACTATGATATGGGATAGCCTTTAGCTTCTCCGGTATTTTTATCCCCAAAAGCCTACGGAGGCTTTCCTCTTCTACGACCGACACCGGCCGTCCGCTCACCGGTTCCCGCAGGCTGTTTCCAGTGTCCATCAATGCATCCAATTCAATTTCATTTAAACTTCCCCTCAGCCTCACCTTGTAGATACCGGCCGGCTGTCTTTTCCCTGTTTGCGCAACCCACCATGATACCGCTTGGTATCCAAGCATCCCGCCCCCTAATATGTACCATATTTTCCCTTGCTTTCCCCTTAGAAAAGGCAATGCGGAAAATAAAAATTTCATCATCCCTCCGAAAATGAAAGCATATACGGACAAATAGCCCGCTGCTTTCCATACCAGTCCTATCCTGTTTAGACGGAAAACGGCGGCGGCAGTCCCTAAACTGAGCGCCATTGGACCAATATATCTTTTGATCCCCACCGGGATCCCCGGCAGAAATATCCATAGGACAAAAAGCGCCGCCCCTACCGCACTCCCGCCAATGATCCTGAAACGCGTGGCAGTACGCTTCATAGATTTGGCTAAGAGTATGTAAAAAAACAAATTCATAACAAAATTTACCAAAAAAAGACTGTCAACATAGACTTCATATATATGCTGTTTCCATCCTCCTGCCCGTCACCTCCCTTTAGCAACCATTATATAAACTATTGTCCGCTTTTTTTGTCAAAAAGACGCGCCTTGCCGATGTTATTCGCCGCCCGGTTCGACATAGGTGGGGATCCTTTCCTTATAGATGTCCTGCTTTCTTCCGTCAATTTCTGCCTGTTTGGCAAAGAATTTTTTTATAAGGCAAAAAACAGGCAAAAACCAAAAGGTTTCTGCCTGTTTTCATAAAAATCCATATTTTCAGCTATTTATTTCCTTTGTAGGAAATCCGGTATTTTCAGTGTTTTCTCTTCTACCGTGCTCCTGATGTCGCCCGGTTTGTTAATGCCTGGAATATTCTTTAAAGGAGCCGTCCCCATATTATTGGGCATAACGCCCAAGGACGGCGACACTCCCCCTGCCGCCACTCCGGATCCCCTGGAAGGCTTTCCCTGAAGAGATGACGGGGAAATATAACCTGCTTTATATGTAGGAAACGAAGAAGCCGCTTTTACCGCTACATCCTCCAGCCCTGTTGCAATCACGGTAATCGTGCAAGTATCCGCTTTATTCTCATCGTACATTGCTCCGAAAATAATATTTACCTCATCCCCTGCAAGACCCTGGACATAATCCGCCGCATCTGCCGCATCTGAAAGAGTAATATCGCCGGATACATTGATAATAACATGAGTCGCACCGGAAATCGTTGTCTCCAGAAGCGGGCTTTCCACTGCCATCTTCACTGCTTCGCTAGCCTTATCATCACCCTTGCCATAACCGATGCCGATATGGGCAATGCCCTTATCTTTCATTACCGTCTGCACATCCGCAAAATCCAGATTAATGACTGCCGGCACATTGATCAAATCCGTAATCCCCTGTACGGCCTGCTGCAATACTTCATCCGCCTTTTTCAGCGCATCCGGCATCGTTGTCCTTCTGTCCACAATTTCCAAAAGTTTATCATTCGGGATAACGATCAGGGTATCCACGTTGTTTTTTATCCTTTCAATGCCGTTTAAGGCATTGATCATGCGGGCCTTTGCCTCAAAACGAAAAGGTTTTGTTACTACGCCTACTGTTAAAATCCCCATATCCTTTGCTATCTTTGCGACTACAGGCGCAGCGCCCGTTCCGGTTCCTCCCCCCATGCCGCAGGTAACAAAAACCATGTCCGACCCTTTTAATGCTGCCGTTATTTCTTCACTGCTTTCTTCAGCAGCCTTCTCCCCGATTTCCGGTTTTGCCCCGGCCCCGAGGCCTTTGGTCAGCTTTTCCCCTATCTGAAGAAGCTTTGGCGCTTTGCAGAGCTGCAAAGCCTGCTTGTCCGTATTGATCCCAATAAATTCCACTCCGTCAATACTTTCATCAATCATTCTATTAACAGCATTATTGCCTGCACCGCCGACTCCTACTACTATAATCTTTGCTGCAGCCTCAGCATCGTTTGTCTTAATCTCAAGCAAGGTGTATCCTCCTTCTTTATACCTTCTAAACTACTATTTCAACTCCCATCAAACTCCTACATGTTATCATATAATTATTTTTCCAAATTAGCAACCTATTTTTCCTTTTTTTCATAGTCTTTTTTTCCCGTTCTCTTTTTATCTATATTCTATTCTTGATGAAATGTTATATTTTTCTTATCTTCTGTATAATTATCCATTTGCAGCGTCCCTTTTTTCCCTTCCAGCTCGGGCAAAATGTTTTTCAGACGGATAATTTTCTGGTCAATACCTGAATTCGTGCCTAATGTAACCCTTACATCGCCAAAAAACAACGTCAGGTCATAAGAAGAATCAAAGAAGATCTTATCTGCCATGATTTCATACTTATTCAAAAGCTGTGTGATGTCCAGAATCCGTTTAAAGATTTCATCGTTTTCCACAGGCAGTAGTTCATTCAGCACTACATAATCGAATTTTAGCCCAGTCACCTGAGGGATCCCGGAAGTCCTGTTTTCCGAACTTTCCACTACAATTCCGTCCTTGTCAAAATACATATATCTGCCAAGATATTCCACATACCCTGCCAAGGCTTTTTCATACACACTGATCCGGATGGTATTAGGCGTAAGGATATGCACGTCCATTTTTTCCACAAAAGGTATTCCCTCTATCCCTTTATCCTTGTATTTCATGGATAGGTATAAAGAGTTATTCCCATATCTTCCCCCCATTACCATGTTCATCACTTCTTCATTGGTATAATGGATATTGCCGTCCACAAAAACGGTAGTCACTTCATAAGCAGTGACAATATAATGGTAAATACTAAATATAATCAAAATAAACGCACCGCACGTAAAGCCAATCACAATCAGGCTTTTATGCTGGACAAACCATTCCCCGATCCCCGGGCTTTCCTGATAAATATCTTTTCTTTCCTTTTTTTCAGGTTTTGAATGTGTTTTTGCCTCTTGGTTTTTTTCCTGTTTTTTCTCTTTCCCTTCTTTTTTTTCTGTTTCTTTTTTCTTTTTTTCCGGCTTCCCATCCTCTTTCATTGGCAAATCCCCGTTTTTCACCAACTTTAAATTAGGGTTTCCGGGTTTCTTTTTCTTTTTGTTGAGGACGGCTGTTTTTCCGCTCCCGGCCCCCATGCTTTTACTGTCCGGCGCAGCCGGGATGGCCGCTTTCCGGATGGCCGGTTTCTTTTCAATTTCCCCGCGTTTTTTTTCTTTTATATCTTTCTCTTTTATATCTTTCTCTTTTATATCTTTTTCTTTTGTATTTCTTTCTTTTCCTGTTTTTTTCTTCCCTTTCGATGCCTTCTTTTCCGTTGGGAATTCCGCTGTCTTTTTTTCTTTTTCCTGGGGCAGGTTCCCCGTTTTCTGTATGTTTCCCGTTCCTTCCGCTTTTTTATCTGCAGTTTCTTTCTTTTTCCCGGATATTTTTTTTGCGCCTGCAGTTTTTCCACCCTTCGGGGATCTCTTTTCCGGGCCGGGAACTTTTCCTGTCTTTTCCTCCCCTGCACTCTTTTTATTCTTTTGTTTTATTTCCGGAAAAGCCGCTTTTGCCCCTTTTCCCGCATCCTGCTTTGTTTCCTGCTTTTTCTCTTGTTTTGTTTCTTTTCCGTTGCCGTCCATATACCTACCCTATATTGATATCCGCTCCCAGATTACGCAAATCTTTACAGATATTTTCATATCCTCTTTCAATAAAGTGCCTGTTCTTCACTACGCTTTTCCCTTCCGCAGCCAGCCCCGCAACTACCAAAGCCGCGCCTCCCCGCAGTTCCTCCGCTTCCACATCCGTCCCTTGTAACTTCTCCACACCGTTTATATAGGCTTTGTTTTGCACCGTTTTAATTTCCGCGCCCATCCGCTGTAAGTCGCCCACTATCCTAAAACGGTTCTCAAATATACTTTCCTCTATGATACTTTCGCCTCTTGCAAGACATAACGCAGCCATAAGCGGCGACTGTAAATCAGTGGGAAACCCCGGATGTACCTCGGTTTTCAAATAAGGGACGGCATTTAACTTATGAATTACGTCCAGGCCGACGCCCTCCCCGTTGACAGTTACGCAGCCGCCCATTTTTTCCGCTACGGCAAGCAATGCCTTCATCTGCCCCGCCGGGGCATTTTCCAAAAAAATACTTCCGCCGGCCGCCAAAGCAGCCGTCAGGTAGGTTCCTGCCACAATCCGGTCAGAAGGCACTGTATATTTTGTTTCATGCAGGGCTTTCACCCCTTTTATCACCAACCTGCTGCTTCCCACGCCGTCAATATCCGCCCCTGCTTCTTTCAAAAACCCGCAAAGCGCCTCTATTTCCGGTTCCTTTGCCGCATTTTTCAAAACAGTCGTCCCTTCCGCCGTAACTGCAGCTAAAATAACATTTTCCGTTGCGCCTACGCTGGGAAACGGCAATTCCAGTTCCGTGCCATGCAATTTTTTTGCTTTTGCCGTAAAAAGCTGATCCTGCTCCCCTATTTCCACTCCCATATCTCTCAGCGCTGATAAATGGATATCAATAGGCCTCCTGCCGATCACGCACCCGCCCGGATAAGCCATCGCCACTTCCCCCAGCCTTCCTAACACCGCCCCCAAAAGCATAATGGAAGAACGCATTCGGGTTACCGACTCCCCATTCATCCTGCTGTCATTCACATGAAAAGCATTGACAGTAACCGTGCTGCCCGCCCAGGAAACCAGGCAGCCCAATTCCTGCAGAAGATTCTGCATATGGCAGACATCCGCAATACGCGGGCAATTTTTAATTACGCATGTTCCTTTTACAAGCAATGAAGCCGCCAAAATTGGCAATACCGCATTTTTAGAGCCTTGTATCTTCGTTTCCCCTCTTAAGAAATTCCCGCCATAAATATAAATAGAATCCAATGATTCACCTTCTAAACCATTTTTTAAACGATAACCTATTCTATATATATGGCCGTTTTCTCTCAGACGTACTTTGTCCCTGCCAAAGAAGCGTTTTTTTCCGGTTAAAGGTCTTTTAACCGGATTCCTTTTGCCACGCTTAGGACAAGCCCTATTTCAATCAGCAAAAACAGGACCGCCGATCCTCCGTAGCTGATAAAAGGAAGGGAAATCCCCGTATTCGGTATCGTATTCGTAACAACGGCGATATTCAGGATGACCTGAATCGCAATATGCCCCATGACGCCTACCACAAGCAATGCGCCAAATAAATCAGAAGCGTTATTGGCAATTACCATAAACCTCCATATAAGCAAAAGAAACATCAGGATCACCGCTATCGCCCCAAAAAGACCCAGTTCTTCACATATAATGGAAAAGATCATATCATTTTGGGCTTCCGGAAGGAAACCCAGCTTCTGCATACTTTGCCCCAAACCCTTTCCAAGAATCCCGCCGGAACCTATGGCATACAACGCCTGCAGCGTCTGAAACCCCTTACCGTTAGCATAAGCTTCCGGATTCAGCCATGCTAAAATCCGTTCACTTCTAAAGCCCATCCCCTCTGATGAAGCTGCCTGGGAAATAAAAAATACCAAAGCTGCAACCCCAGCCAATCCTCCTGCGCCGATGATAATGAATTTTTTGTATTCCGGGCTTGCCACAAACAGCATTAAAGCGGCAATCCCAAAAACAATAATTGCAGAACTCATATTATTTGTAATACGCCAGATCATAAGGCAAATAGGCATAGGTATCAGAAGAACAGTAAAAAAACCTTTGGTTGTCCGTATTCCCCTGCCCATGCGGCACACCAGGCTGGCAAGGAACAAAATCATACCCAGCTTTGCCACCTCTGCCGGCTGTAATGTCAGACCCCCGACCCGGATCCATCTGGTTGCCCCGTTAGCTGAGTATTGCAGCCCTGGGATCAGCACCATAAGAACCATTGCTCCTGACCCGAAATAAGCAAGAGTAGCAAAACGTTCCCAGAAATGATAAGGAATATTAGCTACCACGATCATTGCCGCCAGCCCGATCACCGTTGCCATTACCTGTTTTTTTAAATAAAAAGTTGAACCATGCCCCTGCATGTTCGCTTCATAAGAGCTGGTGGAATAAATCATCACCAGTCCAAATCCAAGCAAAAACAATACAATAAATAAAAGGCTATAGTCAAAATAATTCTCCGACTGTTTTTTTCTTTTTCTTTCCGCCACTTTTTCTTCCCGCCCCTTTCATTGCTTAAAGACTATTCACATAATCTTTAAACTTATTCCCCCTTACTTCGTAATTGGGAAACATTCCCCAGCTTGCACAGGCCGGGGATAATAACACGGCATCCCCGCTTTGCGCCTTTTCCGTACATATGACAAGCGCCTCTTCAAAGCTTTCCGCCCTGACAATATCGCCCATCCCATGCTTTCTTGCGCAGGCCTCTATTTTCTCTGCTGTCTGCCCGACTAACACCAGGCACTTTACCTTTCCTTCAAAAGCTTCTATCCAATCATCATACTCGCTTTGTTTATCATAGCCTCCGCCTATCAATACGGTAGGTTTACTCATGGCACGGATACCCTGGATCGCCGCATCCGGGTTCGTCCCCTTAGAATCATTGTAATAATCCACCCCGTTTTTTGTAGCGACGAATTCAATCCTATGTTCTACCGCACGGAATTTGCGGACGGTATCCAGGATCATTTCCATCGGCGCCCCCATATGATAGGCAACGGCAATCGCCGCCATTACATTTTCCACGTTGCACATCCCTATAAGCCGCATCTCATGGATATTCATCAGTCTTTTCACTAAGCCGGCTTCCGCCATATAAATTTCATCCCCGTCCAAATAAATCCCTTCTTCCAGTTTTCTTGCTGAAGAAAAGAATATGACGCGGGCAGGGCATCTTTCCCCGAATTCCCTCGTATAATTATCTTCGTAATTCAGCACGCATATATTTTCCTTTGTCTGCTGCGCTGCAATTTTTTCTTTTGCCGCCACGTAATTTTCCATGCTGTGATGCCTGTTCAGATGATCCGGGGTAATATTTAAAATAGCCGATACCACAGGCCGGAAAGACTCTGTGGTTTCCAACTGGAAGCTGCTTACTTCCGCCACAGTCACGCTGTCTTCTTTTGTCAAAAGCGCTGTTTCTGTATAAGGGGTTCCTATATTCCCTGCTACATACACTGATGGAAGATATGCCTTCATGATCTGCCCTACCAGCGTAGTCGTAGTCGTCTTCCCATTCGTCCCAGTAATTGCAGCCAGCCTCCCCTTCGCATACCGGTATCCCAGCTCCAGTTCACCCCAGACAGGAATCCCCGCCTTTCTCAACCTGGCAACTAATCCGATATCGGCCGGAACCCCGGGGCTTGGCACTGCCAAAGCAATTTCTTCTATTATGCTTTCCGGCAGGCTGCCGGTATAAACCGCTGCCTGTCTGCCCGCCGGAAGCCTCTCTTGCACCTTTGCCGCTTCCGTCTTTTCATTCTCATCATACAAAACGGGGATGGCTCCTGCTTCAAAAAGCAGCTTTGCCGCCCCTATTCCGCTGATCCCTGTCCCTATGACCAATACCTTTTTATTCCGAAGTCCCATAATGCCCCTCCATTGCCGTACGCAAACAAGCGCAAGCATTCCTTTTTAAATCCCTAAGCACATCGCTGCGAGGCACAGCATTGCGGTCACTATCGTAAATACTGCAACCACCCTTGTCTCCGACCACCCGCATAATTCAAAATGATGATGGATAGGAGCCATTTTGAAAAACCGCTTTCCTCCGCTTATTTTAAAATATCCAACTTGTATAATCACCGAAACCACTTCCACCGCATACACCAGCGCCACGATGGGTATAAACAGCGGCATCTGCAGCATATAAGCCGCAGCCGCCACAAATCCCCCAAGCGCCAGCGAACCGGTATCGCCCATAAAAACACTTGCAGGATATACATTGAATAGCAAAAAACCTAAAAGAGCGCCCACCACCGCACAGGTGATTGGTTCTATCCCGCTGGATGTGCCTATGGCAACTGCTGTAAAAAAAGTGGCGATCATTACCGTTACGCTGCTGGCCAGACCATCCAGCCCGTCTGTAAAGTTTGCGCCGTTCACTGTGGCAATCACAATAAAAAATAGCATAGGAATATTCAGTATTCCCCAATCTACATATTTCCCCGGCAAAAAAGGAATCTTCATGGCCAAAGACACTTCCGCATAATTTGCCATATAATAAGCAAATATCCCAGTCACCAGAATCTGCCCCAGCATCTTCTGCCATGCCCTTAATCCCATGGAACGGTGCAGCACCACTTTTATATAGTCATCCAGAAAACCGATCAGCCCAAACCCCAATGTGACAAACAGGATCGGCATGATTTTCGGATAATCTTTCATATAAATAACAGATGTCACTGTTACGCCAATCAGGATAAGAATCCCTCCCATCGTTGGCGTACCGGACTTCTTCAAATGGCTCTTCGGCCCATCATCTCTTTCTGTCTGCCCTACTTTTAGTTTTCTTAAAAAAGGTATGATCACCGGCCCAAGTATAACGCTTATGGCAAAAGCCACCGCCACGGACATAATTACTACACGACTCATCTTCCCATTCCCATCCTTTCAAAATCAGCATCCCATCCCTTACTGCTGTATCTGCGCCTCCGGCATCCATGCAATCATGGATACTTATGTATTATAGTCCATTCCCTCTAAATAAGGAAGAATATTTTCAAATAACTGTCGCACAATAGGCGCCGCTATCTGGCCGCCATAATAAACCCCTTGCGGATTGTTAATAATGGCCACTGCCAGAACTTTGGGATTATCCGCAGGCGCAAAGCCTAAAAAGGAAGAGATATAACGGCCGCTTCCTCTAGGAAGCGTCTGGCTGGTTGCTGTCTTGCCCCCCACCCGGTATCCTTCCACATAGCCGTTCTTCCCGCTGCCGTTTTCGACTACCTGCTCTAAAATATACCGCATCGTTTCCGATGTTTCTGCAGAAACAATACCTTTTTGCACGGGATATTGCAAGACTTTCACCGTTTCCCCTTCCCCGTTTACCACTTTTACCCCAAAATGGGGCGTCACCCTGTTGCCGCCGTTTACAATGGAGGAAGCCGTAGCAGCAAGCTGGATGGGGGTAATCTGGAACGACTGGCCAAAAGATATGGTCGCCAGTTCCACGGCTCCGATATTTTCTTTTTTATGCATAATCGTTCCGGCTTCCCCAGGTAAATCAATGCCAGTTTTCGTTAAAAGCCCGAATTTCTGAAAATAGTCATAGTATCTGTCCACTCCTATCCGCATTCCTACCGTAATAAAAACCGGATTGCACGAATTCATCGTACCCTGCACAAAATCCTCCGCGCCATGGCCGCCTACTTTATGACAGCGTATCTTTCTGTCTTCCACCATGATATACCCCGGACAGCTAAAACGGTCGTTTACGGTAACTGCACCCGACTCAAGCCCTGCCGCCGCTGTAATAATCTTAAAAGTGGAACCCGGTTCATAAGTGTCATTAATGCATCCATTCCGCCACATCTGGTTTAAGGCATTTTGTTTTTCCTCCTGGTTTTCCGGAACCGGCATACCCTCCGGCAATGTATATGGATCATTTAAATTAAATTCCGGCACATTCACCATCGCCAGTATTTCCCCGTTCTGAGGATTCATAACCAATATGGACACACTGTCCGCCTGCTTGGTTTCCATGGCCTGCACCGCAAGCTGGGCCGCGTAACTTTGGATATTGACATCCAGACTCACATGTACATCATTGCCGCTTTCCGGCTCTATTCTTTCCTCCCCGGCTTCCGGGACTTCCACACCTTTTGCATCTGTTATCGTTAGGATAGTTCCCTCTTTTCCTTTTAAATATTCCTCATAAATTACTTCCAGCCCGATAATCCCCTGATTATCCCCGCCCGTAAACCCCAGTACTTTAGACGCCAAAGTTTCGTATGGATAATATCTTTTATAATCCTCGTCTACTTTTACTCCATCCAGGCCGTAATCCCTTATTTTATCCCCGGTTGCTTTGTCCACATTGCTTTTGATTCTCTCTATTGCGGAATACTTTTCCACTCTTTTTGATACATACTCTTCCGACAGCCCAAGTTCCTTGGAAAGAATTTTTACTACGGACTCCGGATCCGTAATCTGGTTATGGATCACCGATATGGTGCATACCGTACGGTTATCCGCCAATACTGCCCCGGTAGAATCTATAATTCTTCCCCTGGCCGCTTTAATTGACCGTTCCCTTTCATGCAAGTTTTTCGCCGCCTCGGTATAATATCCGGAACATCCTACCATCAAATAAACAAGGCGCCCTATCAGCAGAAGAAACGCAGCCGCACAAAGGAAAAACGCTACTACAATTTTTTTTCTTATATAAGTTTTATTTTTTGTTTCCGGCAACATGAGCATAACAGACCCCATAAAAAGATGTTACTACAATTTATTAATCTTTTTATAAGGTTATTCTTTTTTTTGCCGGGGAACATAAATACGTTACATGTTAAAACGGGCTGTTATTGTCCCCGTCTTCCGTCCGGTTCCCCCCGGCGTTGCCCAACCCTGCCGGTGTGCTTTCTCCCCCGCCTACTACATGCCCTGTTTCCGGATCCACCAAAACTCCGGTATCCGGGTCTTTGGCATATCCCGATTCCGGGTCAATGGGGAAGCTCTTCCATACTTCCGGGCGTACGCCTTCCCCGGCAGTCTCTTCATCTCCTTTTATGGATCCTTCCGCTTCCTTTCTTTCTTCGTCATTCCCGGCAGCTCCTTTCTCCTGACTGCCAATTTCCTCTTCCGACCCGGTATTTCCTTCTTCCACGGAAGACTCTTCCACGGAAGATCCTTCCCCGCCTTCTGTTTCCGTTTCTTCTTCTTTTGCAACCGGGGACATGATTTCCTGCTGCAAGGCCTCCAATTCTTCCCGTTCTTTGTCCGTAAGTTCCTCTGTCATAAAAATGCCCATGTAAGGAAGCGCCTCTGTCAAAATATCCCTCACGATATAAGTTGCATATTTTGCATCATCCTGGTATGGGACATTCGGCCTGTCCACCACAACATAAATTGCTATCTGCGGGTCGTCTGCAGGAGCATAGCCCATGAAAGAAACAACATATTCATTATTTTTACGGGGCAGCGTCTCCGCCGTTCCCGTTTTCCCGCCAATCATATAGCCTGCCGGACGTGCTGTCCTTCCTGTCCCTTTTTCCCCGCTGACCACCAGGTTGCAGTATTCCTTAACCCTTTCGGAAACCGATGCTGAAACCGTCTGCTTTAAAAGGCGCGGTTCAATGTTCTCTACCGTAGCCCCGCTTGGGCTGACAATTTTGCTTACCATATGGGGTTCATAATAATTTCCGCCATTAATTAAAGAACAAAAGCCCGTAATCATCTGTATCATTGTCACATTAAACCCCTGGCCAAAGGAATTTGTTGCCAGCTCTGTAGGCCCTATCGTATTTTTATTATATACCAGGCTTGCCGTCCTGGATTCCCCCCAAAGGTCTATATTTGTCTTAAGCCCGAAATTAAAAATATGCTGATAGTCAATAAAGATTTCCTTTCCCGTCATCGCCGCAATATCCATCATTGCCACGTTACAAGACATTTCTATCCCCTGAGCCACTGAAATTTCCCCGTCCCCCCATTCATTATGGCACGATATCTCATGTCCCCCAATTTCCCTGAAGCCATTACAGTTAAAATATTCATCCCCTGTTATTTTCCCGGAATCCAGTGCGGCAGCCACTGTGAATGGTTTCGATACGGAACCTGGCTCATAAGTATCATTAATGCAGAAATTCCTCCATAACGCATTAAATTGCTGCATTTTCAAGTCCGAATCCAACGCATTAAAATTTTCCGGGGTAATATATTCCCCCAGCACCACATTCCCGACTTCATTCACCATTGGCATCCCATACAAGTTTTCCGGGTTCATCCTGTCATTCAGGTCAAAATCCGGATAGCTGGCCATCGCAAGGATTTCTCCTGTATTTACTTCCATAATAATACAAGCGCTGTTATTGCTGCCGTTCCTCTCCAGATAATTATTTTTATACTCCTCGTTGAACTTTCTTAAATATTTCTCAACAATGCTTTGGATATTCACATCTATCGTTGTTACGATAGAATTCCCGTCTACCGCAGGGATGGTAGTCCTTTCCAGCGCAGCGTCATCATTTAAATAACCGTATTCCCTTCCAGGAGTGCCGCTTAACACGTTATTGTAATATTGTTCCAGCCCATACAGCCCGCTATTGTCGCTTCTGGTAAACCCAATGACGTCACAGGCTAATCGGTTATTTGGATAGACTCTCCTATATTCTTCCTCAAACCAGATGCCTTTGATATTGGCCCCAGCCTTTTCATCCGCCTGAAGTTCCTTAAACCCTTTAATCTCTTCGTACGTCATTTGTTTTGCCAGCACATAATACGAAGAATCCGGATGGGAAGCCAGGCGGGAACGGATTTCCCCGGTATCCAGCCCAAGTTCCTTCTGTACTGCTTCTATCGTAGGTTCTATATATTTACCGTCCTTATCTCCCATGACTCTGGCGTCCAGAATGACATTATAAACTTTTTCGCTGGCCGCAAGCTTTGTCCCCTTGCTGTCCAGGATATCCCCCCGGCGGAACGGGATTGTCTTGCTGTCGTAAGATTGCTGGGAAAGCACTTGTTTCTCATATCTGGCCCCATCATCTTTATTGATGCTGACAAGACGTAACCCCAGCCCAACGAAAGCTGACAGCACCAATAAAAAAAGTACCACCAGCTTCTTTTGCATTCTTAATGTAAATCTGCTGTTTATTCCCCTTCTTCCCATATTCCCTTGTATTCTTCTGCCCAAAACATCACCTGCTTTACTGCGGGATATCCGCCACCTGTCTCATATAATCGCTCCCGCCCCCCTCGACGGAAACAATCTGGCCTTCTTCCGCATATTTCATCCCCAGTTCCTGGATTGCGACCCTTTTTACTTCTTCCAAGTCAATATTGCTCGTAATACGGCTGTATTCCTCATCATTGTCCAGCCTCAGTGAATTTAACTGGCTTTCCAGCCTCGATATATTTTTGATGCTGTTGGTAATGTCTGACCGTAATCCGATATATACCGTCAAAATGAAACCAGCCATAATAATTGCACATGACAAAAAAAGCACATAGCCAAGGCTCATATGGCCGGCCTTTTCCCTGTTTTTCCTCGCAGTATTGCTAATCCTCTTAGGACTCTCTGGTACGTAAATCCTTTCATCCGTTTTCCGTACGGCATTCCCGTAAATATAGCCAACGTTTCTTCCTGTGTATGCCTGCTGTCTTCTGTTGTCTCTTCTTGCCCTATACTGCGCCATAAACACTATTCCTTTTCAAAAACTCTTAATTTTGCGCTTTTCGACCGTTTGTTGGATGCCATTTCCTCTTCCCCTGGAAGTACCGGCTTTCTTGTAATCACCTTTCCCTTTGCTGCTTTTCCACATATACATACCGGGAAATCCGGCGGGCATGTGCAAGGGTTCTCATATTCCCTGAATGCGGTTTTTACCATCCTGTCTTCCAAGGAATGAAAAGTAATAATGCAAAGCCTTCCTCCCGGATTCAGGCAATCCGCCAAATCCTCCAATGAATCCTTAAGCGCTTCCAGTTCCCGGTTACATGCGATACGGATTGCCTGAAATGTCTTTTTGGAAGGATGCCCTCCCATGCGGCGCATCTTGGCCGGTATCGCAGCCTTTATAATTTCATTTAGTTCACCTGTCGTTTCTATCGGCTTTTCCTGCCTGGCAAGAACAATATGCTTTGCGATATTTTTTGCAAACCTGTCCTCCCCGTAATCCCTTATCATCCGGAACAGTTCCCCTTCCGGATAAGTATTTACAATGTCCTTAGCATTCAGCTCCTGCCTCGTATCCATCCGCATATCCAGCGTGGTATCGTATTTGTAAGAAAACCCTCTTTCTAAAGTATCCAATTGATAGGAAGATACCCCAAGATCCAGGAGAATACCGTCCGCTTTCCCTAAGCCCAGCCCTCTTAGTATCCCTTTTATATTGCAGTAATTATCCCTCACAATTGTAACTTTATCTTGAAACGGGGATAGCCTCTTCTCCGCAGCTTCAATAGCTGCCCCATCCTGGTCAATGCCAATGAGTCTTCCCCCTTCTGCCAGACGGCTTGCAATTTCATAAGAGTGTCCGCCTCCGCCCAAGGTTCCGTCTACATAAATACCATTGCTTTTTATCTTTAAATAGTCTATTGTTTCCCTTAATAAAACGGAGCTATGTTTAAATTCCATCCCTTTCTCCTTACCGTTTCTGCCTCTTGTGTTCCGGCCTTCCTGGTTTATATGCCAAGACCAAGCCCGGACATATGCTCCGCAATGTTCTCCATGTCTTCATAAGCGGACTCGCCTTCCCATCTTTCTTTGCTCCAGATTTCAATTCTGCTCGCCACGCCTATAAGGGCAACTTCTTTATTGATACCTGCAAATTCTTTCAATACCGAAGGTATCAGTATCCTTCCTTGCTTGTCCACTTCCACGCTGGCTGCTCCTGCCAGGAAAAAACGGACAAAGCTTCTCGCATCTTTATTCGTAAGCGGCAGATTCCTAAGCTTTTCTTCAAAGGAGGCCCATTCCTTGTTATCGTACACAAACAAACAGCCGTCCAGCCCTTTTGTCACAACGAACTCATCGCCAAGAGCTTCGCGGAATTTAGAAGGGATGATCAGCCGGTTTTTTGCATCAATCGTATGGTTGTATTCTCCCATAAACATAAAGCTCACCCGCCGTTCCAAAAGAGGTCTGCCACATCGCAGCATGAAATTCTGCCACACGGAACTATCTTGCCGGGAGTTTACTCCACTTTGTTCCACTTCATACCACTTCTCACCACTTTTATATAGATTCTATACTAATATCACCCATTTGACAACCCAATTTCAGGAATTCATCCATAAAAAATGCACTTTGCAGCATCGCGCAAAGTGCGGTTTTCCGGCATTTTCCATATGTTGTAGGAACAATCGTTCCTCATGCAAGATATAGGAACGGGCTATCCGATAACGAATATTTGTTCTCCCGGTACCCAGACCTTTCATGCGTATTATCCACGTCTTTTCTCAATTTACCGGCTTTGGCCCGCAGGCACAAAGCCGCGTGTAAAAAAGAAAAGAAAACTTTTCCCTTTTCATCCAGGCTCCAACGTCTTTATACGTTAAACCGGAACAGAATCACATCCCCATCTTTCACTACATATTCTTTCCCTTCCATTCCAACCAGGCCCTTTTCCCTGGCCGCCGCCAAAGAACCCTGTTCCAGCAGATCTTTATAATTGACCACTTCCGCCTTAATAAACCCTCTTTCAAAATCTGTATGAATCTTCCCTGCCGCCTGCGGCGCCTTTGTCCCTATCTTAACCGTCCAGGCTCTGGTCTCATCTTCCCCTGCCGTCAGAAAACTATGCAGCCCCAAGATACGGTAGCTGGCTTTGATCAGCTTTTCCAGCCCGGATTCCTTCAGCCCCAGGTCTTCCAGGAACATTGTTTTTTCCTCTTCGTCCAGTTCCGCAATCTCCTGTTCGATCTGGGCGCAGATCACAAATACCCCGCTGTCGTTTTCTTTTGCGAATTCCCTTACATCGGCAACCCCTTTATTGCCTGCCCCATCGTCCGCCAGATCATCCTCTGCCACATTGGCCGCAAAAATCACCGGTTTTCCTGTCAACAGATTATAGGAAGCAAATAAGCTTATTTCATCTTCGTCTTCCGTCTCAAAAGAAAGCGCCAGTTTCCCGCCCTCCAGATGCTCCTTCAGCCTTTCCAGAAGCGCCTGTTCTTTTGCCAGGGATTTATCCATTCTTGCCCCTTTACCAACTTTTGCAATTCTCCGTTCCAGAATTTCCAGATCCGAAAAAATCAATTCCAGGTTGATGGTTTCAATATCCCTTAAAGGATCCACGCTGCCGTCCACATGCACTACGTTGGAATCTTCAAAACAGCGCACCACATGGACAATAGCATCTACCTCCCTGATATTGCTTAGAAACTGATTGCCCAGCCCTTCCCCTTTGGAAGCGCCCTTGACCAGCCCTGCAATATCCACAAACTCAATTACCGCAGGGGTTACCTTCTTTGACTGATACATATCCCCTAACAGCTTTAACCGCTCATCCGGCACCGCAACGATGCCAACATTCGGGTCAATGGTGCAAAAAGGGTAATTCGCCGATTCCGCCCCTGCCTTTGTCAGAGAATTAAATAATGTGCTTTTCCCTACGTTTGGAAGCCCTACGATTCCTAGTTTCATTTCCATCTATCTCCTTTGAATATACTTGTTTTTTTAAGGTTTCAGTCGCCCCTTTTGCAGGCACGCCATTTTTGCCACCTTTCAAGTTGCTTTAACATTACCCGTATATAAGCCCCTTTCCATAAAAAGAAACCTTGATACAGCAAGTAACATTATAGCATAGAAGGGCTTCTTTGTGTGAAAAAAATTAATTTCCGCATTTCCAGAAACGGGCTTTAAGTACGCGGGTGTTTGCATAAAGCCAGCAGTTTTCCCTGACAAAAATACCGCGCAAACGATTTTATCCTTTTTAACCCTTCCTTTATAAGGAGCGGCGCTCCCAATCCGGCCAACAGGTAAATCCATTTACTCGCCTCCGTTTCTCCTGCCAGATAGATATAATTAATATCATGGAAAAACGACTCCCTGTCAAACCCGGCGCAAAAAGGGGTCAGACAGCTACACAAATAAAAAAATCCTTTTATCAGCATGAATACGGCTATGTGATGCATCATAATGGAATAAGTATTGCGTCCAACCGCTGCCAGTTTCCCTGAAACAGCAGGTGTTTCACTTATTATCCTGGCTATCCGTAACCAGAAAGCAATCCCCGTGGCCACCGTAAGATAGGGAACAATAAATCCGTTGGCAAAACTTGTTACCCACACCACGCCAAATGCCAGGCCGGCATTCCAAATACAGATCAGCGCCTGAATGCCTATGACCGCCAGAAAGTAAACCGCATCCGGCAGTTTATCATACGCTTCTGCCTTCTCTTTATAAATCCTGCCCATCTGAAATCCCGGAAACATAAGCAGGAGCCTGCCCGGAAACTTATAGATCCCCCATACATGCCCGCCTATCGCCAGTTGAATAGTAGCCATGCCCAGAATCAGGGAACAGATAAAGATCAGCCATTCCCGTTTCAGATGCAGAATCCCCAGGACTTTACGCATCAGTACATTGATCACCTCGACCAAAAACAGCGCCGGGACAAACCACGCCGAAAAATGATACAAAAACTGATGCCCGTCTAAAAAAGGGGAAAGAAAAAGCGTCTTAAAAGACAAAGGTTCCCCAAACGAGAATCCAGCCCTACGGAGTATTTGCGCCAAAATCCCATAAAACAGATTCCATAGGAAATAGGGGAACAGCAAAGTCCTGCACTTTTTCCAAATATATCCCCCTATATGCTTCTCTGCCTCATCCTTATAGAAATACCCTGATACAAACAGAAAAATAAACACATGGAAAGAATAATAGGGAAATAGCCCTCCCATATCAAACACCCCATATCCTAAATGCCCCGCAACGACAAAAATAATGCCAAGCGCAGACAAAATCCTAAACTGACTGTTCTCTTCTGTATTTGTCTTCACCGTTTTCTCCTCAATATTTTTCCAGAATGTACTTTAAAATGCCAGAACCCTGAATCCATACAGGAAATTCTGGCATTCCTCTGCCCGCCGGCCTTTCAAGACAGACATATGCTTTCATCCGATACGTTTCCGTCCCGTTCCTTCCGAAGCAACTGTCAGCCCGCATGAAGCATTACTATTTTCCTTACAAACGGTATGTGGTCAGCCACAAATGCTCCAAACAGACTGACTATGAAAATAAATATTGTCATGACAGGTATGGAAATGACCGCCGGATATGAAACCGTTGTGATCCCCACAAGATTCAGCTTTTCAAGCACAAACATGTGGAACATGTACACAAAAAATGTATAGCGGGACAGCCTTCCCCATATATCCTCTCTTTTTACTTGCTCAAATGCCCTGCCATACTGAAAGCAGACAAACACGGCTATAGTCATAACCAGGATATTCAAGGAACCCGGGCTGAACCATCTCTCCACATAGGCGCCGGATTTTATACAGTCCCAAATCGTCAGGAAAGGGGTTAAGAGCAATGCGACAATCCCCATTGCATATATACACCGCCTGGCTTTTTTTCCTATATCCGTTATGTTCAGATAATATCCCAATAAAAAGTAACCAAAATTTCCAACCAGAATATCAAGCCCCAGGCTGTCAATCCGCGCCTGGAATGTGGACAGGCCAAAAGCATCCGTCAGGGTCGGTATCAAAAACCGGAACAAAATCCACAAAATTAGGTAATACCGCAAAATTTCCTTTTTAGCGCATATCTGCCTTGCTACCGGAATCACCAGATAAAATCCGCACAAAATCTGGAGAAACCACATATGGACATGTCCGAAGATAAACCGCTCTACCGCTGCCCGGAATACTTCCATTGAAAAAGCGCCCCTCAGCGTATCCACCGCAATCCCCTGAAACGCATAAAATGCCGACCAGACATAAAAAAGCGCCACTAGCTTTAAAACACGTTTCCCAACTTTTACATTTTTCCGCTCAGGCGCGACCAGAAAAAGTCCGCTCAGCATAAAGAAAACAGGAACCGCAAAGCGGGTTAAACTATTATAAACCGTCATAACCAAAAATTCCCTGCTCCGGACATCCACTACGCTCCAATAACTGGCCGATACATGCAGCAGGACAATAGAAAAACATGCCGCCACCCTTAAAATATCATATTTTACAACTCTAGACATTCACCCCATCCTTTCTCTTCATTACATTCCGCTTTCATTGTCCCATTTTCTAATATTATTCTAAGCGCCCTATTATGTCAACATGAATACCCCTGATGTTTCCATCCATACAGTATGTATTATCCCGTTTACACTTCCTATAAGTATTGAAAAAGACAAGCCTCCCCTGGCTTATCTTTCCCGTTTCAGCATGAAGGCTTAAACGATCCTTTCCTTTCTGCTTATCCTTATTTATCTCCCTTTTCGGGAAAGTGTTCCCGGTGCATAAATTTTTCTTTTTAAAATATATTTCTATGCAAAATCTGCAACAACTTAACAGTTCTATAAACCGGAATTTATCTATTCATCAATTCAAGAGTTTTTTCAAATGAAATACATTCTGCGTATCTTCCATTCCACATGAACTCATTATAATATCTATAAGATTTTTCTGCTGTCATATACGCATTATCAAGCGTACTGTTTGTATTTGCTGGAACAATCATTTTAAGTCCATGCTCAAAACCACATTTCACTGTTGCATCTATACAATAATCTGTTTGCAGCCCTACAATAATAATTGTATCTTCATCTTTTTCATGCAGGTAGTCCAACAACCCCGTATCTTTGAAAGCACTGTTTACATTTTTATCAAAAATACGCTCATTTGGCATTGGCTGAAATTCTTCGTATATTTCATAGCCTAATGCGCCTTTCGTTAATTTCTGTCCAGCACCATCATCATGTCTAACATAAATAACTTCTATACCATTATTGCGCGCCTCTTTGATTAGTGTTTTAATACGATATACAAAAATCTCAAATTCGTATAAGTCATTAGTCATAATTAAATTTTGAGTATCAACAATTAACAATATCATTCTATTATCTCCCAAATTCCGATTTATATATTTGATTGTAAAATCTTTATCTATCATATACCATATATATTTATATGTCATTTCCCACTGGGTACACAATTCTGAAAAGGGAGTTATTTATCCTATGACTACCCAGCTATATTACTTCAAAATAGAATTTCAGAAAACCAATCGGCAAAAATAAAGAAGATGGGATCCTGCATGGCGGAAACAATAAATTTTCCGCCATGCTTTCGCTTAATACTTTTTCTGTTCCTGCAATTCCTGATACAAGGCCCTATAGTTCTTATACCTGACATGGCTTATCTTCCCTTTTTCCAAAGCCTGCTTTACCTTGCAGCCTGGCTCATTTATATGAACGCAGCCCGAAAAGCGGCAGTCCGCTCCGTATTCTGCAAATTCCGGGTAATACCTGTGCAAATCCTCTTTTTCCATGGAAAACATCTTTAATGACGTAAATCCCGGCGTATCCATGATATAAGTGTTTTCGTGAAGGGCTATGATTTCCGAATGCCTTGTGGTATGCTTCCCCCTGTCAATCTTCCTGCTGATTTCCCCTGTCTCCATGCCCGCCTTAGGGTTCAGGTAATTAATCATGGAGGATTTGCCTACACCGCTTGGCCCCGCTACTGCCGTCGTCTTATTCTGAAGCAGGGTTCTTAATTCTTCCATGCCTTCCCCGTCTTTGGCGCTTACAAAAAGCACCCGGCGCCCACAGGATGCATAAGCCCTTTGCAGCATTTCCTTTTCTTCCTTTGCGGCTATATCCTGCTTATTAAAGCAGATAATGCTGCAGAGGCCTTGTTGTTCCATCATAATAAGAAACCGGTCCAAAAGATTAAAATTGGGTTCCGGTTTCACTATTGCAAATATAACAAGAGCCTGGTCAATATTCGCCACTGCCGGGCGGATCAGCTCATTATGCCTTGGCAGAATGCTGGTAATACTCCCAATCCCAGCTTTCTCATCCAATACTTCTATCCATACATTGTCGCCTACTAACGGTTTCTTCTTTTCTTTGCGGAAAATCCCTTTCGCCTTACACTCATAGATTCTTTTCCCTTCTTCCGTATCTTCCCCTGCATAGACATAATAAAAGCCGGCAATCCCTTTTATAATTTTTCCTTGCAGCATTCCATCTTTCCCGCTTTCCCGCAGCATATCCTTGTCTTTCATATTCCCTGCCCCTTATGTCTCCGGCGTAAACTGTATTTCCCTTGCAATCGTTTTTTGCACAGAAGTCCCTTCCGTTGTTGTCACTTCCCCTGTCTCCGGGTTCGTGTCCGTCACTGCGTCAGTCGTTACCATATAAGTAAAAGTAACTGTTCCGGTAGCTGAACGGATCCCCGTATAATTTACCGAAATGGGGAAAGAAGCTGTATTGGTATTCAGTAGCTGCACCCCGTCCTCCGTGTCGATTGTCACCGTAACATTTAGCCCCTCCCTATATTCCGGGTCTTCCTCCGCCGAGGGGGCTTCTATGCTTCCGTTATAGCTATAAGTAGCCTGTTTTGGCCCCAGGCTCACTTGCAAGTCAATCGCTGTACCCGGTTCCACATAGGAGCCTACCGAATAGCTCTGGTAACAGACAAGGCCGTTTAAGGAAACATCTTCATGATTCACCTCTGTAACGCTTCCCACCACAAGCCCGCTTTCTGTTATGGCTGCCATCGCATCCATCTCTGAGATCCCAATAAAATTCGAAACCCGCACTTTGTTATCTTCCGCTCCCTGGCTGATGCGGATTGTCACTGCCGACCCGCTGGGCGCTTTTGTTCCCCCTTCCGGGCTTTGGGAAATAATATCCCCTTTCGCCACTTTTGTATCGTAGCTTTCCGTCCGGTTCACCACAAAACCTTTCTGCTCTAAATTAGAAACACCCTGCGCCGTGGACATACCTGCCACATTTGGCACCTCAATGCCGCTGACCCCTGCACTGACCGTCAGCACGATATCCGTCTTGGCATCGACCATCTGCCCAATGCCAATATTGCACTCCAGCACAAGACCCGCCTCATATTCATCCGTTTCCTTGTAATTGATTTCCGGCATCAGGCCAAGACCTAAAAGTTTCTCCTTAACCTCTTCTAATTGCTTGCCTGCTACTTCCGGCATTTCAACTTGATCCGGGTTCTGGGACTCTTCGCTGTCTTGCCCAAAAGGCAGTATCCCCAAAGTCCTTCCCACCAGGAAAAGAACGATACATCCAATCAGCAGGGCTGCTACCACTGCCAGGACAGTCGTGATTCTCTCCATTTTGGAATCATATTCTTCCTCATCCTCGTCCTCATCTATGTCCTCTTCCTCATCATCCAAGGACTCTTCCTCATCATATTCCTCTTCCTCCTGATATTTCCGGCGGACATCTTTCTTCAGTCGGAGGGCCTCATCCATGGAATCCCTCCGGTTAGACTGCTTTTTGATCTGCACCATATCTTTATCGGTTATCATCCGGGTAGACGCTTCCTCATCCGGATTGACCATTTTTACAAAATCTT
Organism: uncultured Lachnospiraceae bacterium; assembly: GCA_910576535.1. Taxonomy (GTDB): domain Bacteria; phylum Bacillota; class Clostridia; order Lachnospirales; family Lachnospiraceae; genus Kineothrix. Next base: position 64,918 of record CAJTKK010000003.1, read on the forward strand.
CATCCGGGTTAATCAGCGACTGTTTTAAATCCGTTACCAGATCCCCCATTGTCTGGTATCTGCGGTCAGGGCTTTTCTGGCAGCATTTGTGTACGATCTGTTCTACACTGACCGGAATTTCCGGAATATATTCCCTTGGGGAAGGAAGGGGTTCCTGGATATGCTTAATCGCGATCGCTACCGTAGTTTCCCCATTAAAAGGGACTCTTCCGGTCAGCATTTCAAACATGGTAATGCCTAAAGAATAAATATCGCTCTTTTCATCGCTGTATCCTCCCCTTGCCTGTTCCGGCGATGTATAATGCACAGACCCCATGACATTGGACGTGATCGTATTGCTTGTCGCAGCTTTTGCAATGCCAAAATCCGTTACCTTTACTTTCCCTTCTTTGGAAATAATTATGTTCTGAGGCTTTATATCCCTGTGTATAATATGGTTATTATGCGCCGCCTCAATGCCCATGGATACTTGGATAGCGATGCTGATGGCTTCCTTTACGGAAAGCCTCGCCTTCTTTTCAATGTATTTTTTCAGGGTAATTCCTTCCACCAGCTCCATCACAATATAATAAATATCATTTTCCTCACCCACATCGTAAACATTTACAATATTCGGATGCATCAGCCCAGCCGCTGCCTGGGCCTCTACCCTGAATTTAGAAACAAAATTTGCATTTTCAGAAAATTCCTGTTTTAACACCTTAACCGCCACATAGCGGTTTAATTTATGGTCTTTTGATTTATATACATCCGACATTCCCCCGGTTCCAATTTTTTCCAGTATTTCATACCGGTCGCCAATCATCATTCCTATTTTAATCATTTTTATAACCATGCTCCTTTTAAAGTCTGGAGATATCCGTTCCCAAACATAAAACCGCTGCCACGGCTCTCCGGTTAAAAGTCAAAGATTTCCATCCTTTTTGGCATACCGCCTAAGGCTCTGCAAACGGTTCAATCAGTATAACCGCAATATTGTCCCGGCCGCCGTTATTATTCGCTGCCTTTATCAATTCTTCCGCTTTTACTTCCACATTCTCCTGGCTGCTCAATATCATATGGATTTCTTCATCCTCCAGCATATTGGTCAATCCATCCGAACACATTAGCACCATATCCCCCGGTTCCAGTTCCACATGAAAAAAATCAGCGTTTACATTATCCTCAGCCCCGATCGCCCTGGTGATGATATTTCTGTCCGGATGGTTTCTTGCCGCTTCTTTGGCAATTCCTCCCCTGCGCACCATTTCTTCCACAAGGGAATGATCTCTTGTTATCTGCTCCATCTTGCTGTCACTGACTACATACAGCCTGCTGTCCCCCACATTGGCCACTTCCAGATACTTATCCTTTAAGCAGGTAGCCGCTACTACCGTGGTGCCCATGCCCCTGAGATCCTCTTTCTCCATTGCCTTTTCCCTTATATGGCTGTTGGCAGCTTCAATTGCCTTTTTTAATATCTTAACCGGGCTTTTTTCAAAAGAACCCGCAATCTCCTCTTTTATCGTTTCGACTGCATACTTGGACGCATAATCTCCTGCATTATGCCCACCCATGCCGTCTGCAACAATAAAAATGTTTGGAAGATTGCCCAAAGGCTTCTCCGATGCAAACACATAATCCTGATTTAATTTTCTCCTTTTTCCAATATCCGTAATGGAAAATGTCTTTAACACAATGAAACCTCCTGCATTAACGATGAAGCTCCCTGCGCCTCAACTGACCGCACGCCCCATCAATATCTCTTCCCATTTCCCTTCTTATAGTAACATTTATTCCATATTTTTCAAGTTTATTTTTAAATGCAAGCGCTTTTTCAGGGGAAGATTGAGTAAAATCCCGCTCTTTCACAGGATTGACAGGGATCAGGTTCACATGGCAGTTTAAACCGCCGACCAGCTTTGCCAGCGCATCCGCATCCTCCCCGGCATCATTGATGCCTTCTATTAAACTATATTCAAAAGTGATTCTTCTTCCCGTCTTCTCAAAATAATACCCGCTGGCATCCATCAATTCATCCAACGTATATTTTTCTGCGATAGGCATTAGCTTACGTCTTTTTTCATCTGTGGCCGCATGTAAAGATAACGCCAAGGTAATCTGGAACCCTTCCTGCGCCAGTCTTTTCATCTGGGGAACAAGCCCGCAAGTGGATACCGTTACATTCCGCTGGCTGATATGAAGACCGTTTTCATCTGTCAGCAGACGGATAAACTTTACGGTATGGTCATAATTATCCAGGGGTTCCCCCATACCCATCATCACGACATTGGAAACCCTCTCTCCTGTCAAAAGAGTAATGGCATATACCTGTTCCAGCATTTCGGAAGGCGCAAGCGGCCTGACCAGCCCCTCCAGCGCCGAAGCACAGAACCGGCATCCCATCCGGCATCCCACCTGAGAAGAAATACATACCGAATTCCCATGCTTATATTTCATCCAGACGCTTTCCACCGTATTCCCGTCTGCCAGTTCAAACAAAAACTTTTTCGTCCCGTCCGTTTTTGATTCCTGTACCCGCAAAGGCTTCAACGTTGTAAAAGAATAGTTTTCCCAACATTTTTCTCTTAATTCTTTTGGGATATTCGTCATCTGTCCAAAATCCCCTGCCAGTTTCTGATGCATCCATTCATATAGCTGCTTTGCGCGGAATGATTTCTCCCCGGCCTTTTCCATCTCCCCCTTTAATTCTTCCAGATCCATTGATTTTATATCCGCTTTCGTACCGTTCATCCTAACCTCCGTCATTCCGCTTTGCGCAATCCCTATCTTTCATCCTCCGCTTTTCTGCGGAATACCGCAATGAAAAAACCATCCGTTTCATGAATTCCCGGAAGAAGCTGCACATAGCCTTTCGCTGCCGTTTCTGTTTCCGGCACTCCTTCCAGCCTTCCGCTGATGTTTTCCGGCGTAAATGGATAATGGCCGAGAAACCACCTGACATTTTCTTCATTTTCTTCCTTGCGTACCGTACATGTGCTGTAAACAAGCAAACCGCCAGGTTTCACATAATCCCATGCCGTGCTTAATATTTTTCTTTGTATTCCGGGAAGTTCCACAAGCATCTCCTTGGTCAAGTTATATTTTATATCCCTCTTCCTGCCAAGGACTCCAAGGCCGGAACAAGGAACATCCGCCAAAACCACATCCGCTTTCTTAGAAAGGCTTTTATCATACACTGTTGCATCGAAACACTCTGTCTCTATATGATCCATCTTCTGTCTTTTCACATTTTCCCATATAAGATCCATTTTTTCCTCTGAAATGTCCCTGGCAAGCACCCTGCCGCTTTTTCCGGTTTTTTCTGCCGCATGGACGCTCTTTCCTCCCGGCGCTGCACAGACATCCACAATAAAGCTGCCTTTTTCTATCCCGGCACACTCTATACAAAGCATGGAGCTGACATCCTGCACCGCAAAAAGCCCCTCGTCAAACCCCGGTATCCTCTTTACCCCGTCCGCATGGCTGATATCATAAGCATAGGGAAGATAAGGGCTCTGCCTTACTTCCATCCCAGCCTTTTTTATTTTTGCCAGCCAATCTTCCTTTTCTTTTTCCGGCAAAGACTCTTTCCATCTCACCGTCACCGGCCGGATCCCCAGCATGGCCTGAAGCATCTTTTTTGTCTTCCCCATCCCATAATCGTCCAGCCACATCTTAGCCAGATACTCCGGCATGGAATACAGGACTGACAAATGCATCACCGGGTCCTTCTCCTCATCCGGGTAAAAGCCCGCTCCCCGGCCGGAACAGATCTCTTCTTTTTTCCTGGAAATATTCCGCAATACCCCATTTACAAATCCCTTTAATGAATGGAATTTTCTCTTCCCGGCCAGTTTCACTGCCTCGTTGCATGCCGCCGGATCCGGGACAGTATCCATAAAAAGGATCTGATATACGCTCATCCTAAGCAGGCTGCGTATCAAAGGCTTCATTTTTTCCGTAGGAACTTTGGAAAAAGCATTGATAATATAATCAATCTGTATCCGCCGTTCCAAGACGCCTTCCGTCACCCGTTTCACAAATGCCTTATCTTTTGAAGGCAGATAATCATATTTATCCAGTACATTCCTTATCAGGACATTGCTGTAAATCCTCCCGCCTTCTATTTCCATTAGCATATCCAAAATTAATTCACGTATATCCATGGCAACCCCCTTGGCGCATCTTTCCTGTTTCTTATATAAGAAGCCCAGAGAACTTCCCTATATAGATCCGGTTTTCAAAAGGCCGGTCCGCAGGCAGCGTTTGCCCCTCCCCCTGCCTGCATCCCTTTTGATTAATCATCCTGCCTTCTATTTCCAAACAGCAGCGCCAGACGCAGAAGCTGCAGGATAGAAGATGCCGCCGCCGCCACATAAGTAAGCGCTGCCGCACGCAACACCTTCTGGCAATATCCTGTTTCCTGGCCTCCAGTAATCCCACAGTCCTGCAGCATTGTCAATGCCCTGGAAGAAGCGTTAAATTCTACCGGCAAGGTTACCACTTGGAACAGCACCGATAAGGAAAAAACCCAAATCCCGATTTGCACAAGAGTAGAACTCAATCCCAGCAGAACCCCCAGAAGAATCATCGGGATCCCGAGTTTTGAACCGATATTCGCCGCCGGGACTAATGCGCTTCTTATTTTTAAAGGCGCATACCCTTTCTGATGCTGCACGGCATGTCCGCATTCGTGCGCCGCCACGCCGATTGCCGCCACTGAATTGGACTGGTAAACGCTGTCCGAAAGCCGCAGCACTTTATTTCCAGGATCGTAATGATCCGTCAGCCTGCCGTTTATATGCTCAATCCTCACATCATGAATGCCTGAATAGTTCAGAATCCTCGCCGCCGCTTCCGCCCCTGTCATCCCGCTCATGCAGCGTACTTTCGCATACTTGCTATATGTGCTGTTTAAACTGCTGCTGGCTGCCATGCACAGCGCTGCCCCAATCAATACAAGAATGTATGTGGGGTCAAAATAATAACCGTAATGTCCATACATATGATTCAACCTCCTAACTTTATCCTCTGCCCCATAAGGTTCTTTCTGCCGCCATGCAGCCTCCGGATAAGCCGTCACTTATCATGCCCCTGCTTTTATATGCCAAGCTGCAGCCCTTCCTCCATAGGATATCCTAACAGAAAATCTTTCACTGCCATCCGTTTTTTCCCCTCTATCTGCACCTTGGTCACTTTCAGAAGCCCGTTGCCTGTCCTTACGTAAAAAGCTTCCTTTTCCACCTTTTCGATGCAGCCGGCAGGTTTTGGCATTCCGTAGCTTCCCCTATCTTCTGCCGGTTCGCTTTCCCATATTTTCAGATTCCTCTGATGATAATAAGTATACGCACTGGGCCAGGAATTTAGTCCACGCACTAACCGGTCAATGAAAACTGCATCCTTTGCCCAGTCAATCAGCCCCAAGGACTTTTTCAGGGTTCCCACATAGCTTGCCTCTTCTTCTTTTTGTTTCTCCGGCTTAAGGATGCCCTTTTCTATCTTCGGCAAAGCTTCCACGATCAGTTTTGCCCCAGCTTCACGTAATTTATCATGCAAAGATTCCCCTGTCTCCCCCTGTTCAATGGGAACCACGCATTTCATCAGCATATCCCCGGTATCCAGTCCCCGGTCCATCTGCATAATCGTAATCCCTGTTTCCTTTTCCCCGTTCAGGATTACCCATTGGATAGGCGCGGCCCCCCGGTATTTCGGAAGCAGGGAAGCATGGATATTTACGCAGCCAAACCGCGGCATCTTTAGAATTTCTTCCGGCAGAATCTGCCCAAAAGCCGCCACTACAAAAATATCCGCCTCCAATGCCGAAAGTTTCTTTATTTCTTCCGGTTCCCTGATTTTTGCCGGCTGCAGCGCCAAAATTCCATATTTTAAAGCACATGCCTTCACTGGCGGCATCTGCACGCCTTTTCCTCTCCCCTTTGGCTTATCCGGCTGCGTCACCACCGCCGTCACCTCATGCCCCGCTTTCACAATAGCCTCCAATGCCCCTACTGCAAAATCAGGCGTTCCCATAAACACAATTTTCATATATTACCGTACCCTTTCATTCTTCTTCCTCATCCTCCAGATCCGTCATATCCATCAACGGTCCTTCCACCTTATCCACATACAAGTTCCCGTCCAGATGATCCAGCTCATGGCAGATGGCTCTTGCCAAAAGTTCTGTACCCTCTATTTCATACGGCTCCATATTTTCATTATAAGCGGCCGCTTTCACGTAATTGGGCCTTGTCACAATCCCGGATTTCCCCGGGACGCTCAAGCATCCCTCTTGCCCCGTCTGTTCTCCGCTCATTTCCAATATCCGTGGATTAATCATTACATAAGGATCCTCCCCTGTTACATCAATCACAACGATCCTTTTTAAAATACCAACCTGCGGGGCCGCAAGCCCTACACCGCAAGCCTCATACATAGTTTCCAACATATCGTCCACCAGTTCTCTGATGCGCGGCGTCATTTCCTTTACTTCCTTACATTTCTTATTTAAGACTGCATCCCCAATTTCTCTTATGTTCCTGATTGCCATATTTATTCTGTCCTTTCTTTATTATAAAATGTTGTAACCTCTAATAAGCGCAAATAGGGTCGAAATCGAACTGAACGCTTTCTTTTCCTGCCCTTCCATTTTCAATCCTTTTTTCTAAAAAATTTTCCACACAATTCTTGGCAGCAATCAGCCGTCCGTAATCCGTATGCTTTACATAGATCATAAAACGGTAAATATCCTGAATCTTTCCGATGGAAGCTGCCGCAGGGCCAATCACACATAGGCTCTTTTCCTCTTCCCTGTCCGGATCCGCCTGACCGGTCTTTTTCCCCAAAGGCAAAAAACATTCCTTGGAAACCGGTTCTTCTTCTGTCAGGATCGTCCCCCCGCTTCTTAGCAGCGTACTGATCCGGGCTGCCAGCTTTTCCCCGTCTTCCTGCACCGGGGAAGCTACCTGAATTGCAAGCATATGAGCCGCAGGGGGGTATAGCATCATCTCCCTGTACATCATTTCCTCCTCATAGAACCCTTTATAATCCTGCCTGGCAGCATGAACAATGCTGTAATGCCCCGGATCATAAGTCTGGATCACCACCTCCCCGGCCCGCTTCCCCCTTCCTGCGCGCCCAGCCGCCTGGGTCAGGAGCTGGAAAGTCCGTTCCCCGGCCCGGTAATCGTTCATATGGAGAGACAAATCCGCCGCCAATATTCCGACCAGCGTAACATTTGGAAAATCATGCCCTTTGACAATCATCTGGGTACCGAGCAAGATATCCGCTTCCCCATTGGCAAATGCATTCAGAATTTCCTCATAGCTGTCCTTTGTACGCGTGCTGTCCGCATCCATTCTAAGCGCCTTAGCCCCCGGAAACTCTTTATGGAGCGCTTCCTCTATCTGCTGCGTTCCCGCCCGGAAACCAAGGATATATTTGGAACCGCATTCCGGGCATCTTTTCACCCCAGACCGTTCATAGCCGCAATAGTGGCAGACTAACTTCCCGCCCAAATGCTCTGAAAGGGATACGTCACAATGAGGGCATTTCATCACATGTCCGCATGCCCGGCAGGATACAAATCCCGCATAGCCCCGTCTATTTAAAAAAAGTATGCTTTGTTCCTTTTTTGCCAGCCTCTCTTCTATCATCCCATGGAGTTTCCTGCTGAAAGCCGACCGGTTCCCCTGCTTTAATTCTTCCCGCAAATCTACCGTATAAACCTGCGGCAGTTCTCTTCCTTTCTGCCTTTTTGTTAATTCATACAGCCGGTATTCCCCGGTTTTAGCCCGGTGATACGCCTCCAAAGAAGGAGTGGCAGAACCAAGCACTACAATTGCGTCATGCATGGATGCAATTTTTTCCGCCGTCTCTCTGGCATGGTATTTTGGCATGGATTCGCTTTTATATGTATTTTCATGCTCCTCATCAATAATAATTGCCCCCAAGTTAGGAAAAGGGACAAAAAGGGCTGACCTTGGCCCAATCACCACGTCGATTTCCCCTTTTCTTGCCCGTTCCCACTGATCATATTTCTCCCCTTGGGAAAGCGAAGAATTCATCACCGATACCCGGTCCCCGAAACGCATATAAAAACGCAGCAGCGTCTGATAGGTTAAAGCAATTTCCGGAATCAGCACAACTGCCTGCCTCCCCCGCAGGATCATGCCTTCAATCACTGCAAGGTAAACCTCCGTTTTCCCGCTTCCTGTTATCCCGTAAATCAGGCTGGTATCCCGCTTCCCTCTATCAAAATCCCCTAATATCCCGTCGGCCGCCTCCTGCTGCCCGGCATTTAGCTCTTTCTTCCTTTCATAATCTTTCATTCTGGCATCGGCAGTTTTTTCCAGGCTTTTGACCGGGTTCCGGTAGCAGCTTTCCGTTACGGTACGCAAAGCCCCCTGTTTTTCCAGGCTTTTGACCGTCTGCAAAGATATATGCAGTTTCCCTGTAACCAGAGGCATCGGAAGCTCCCCCATCCTGATCAGTTCCTGCAGCAGCCTTGCTTTTGCCGTCTGTTTTCTGCTTATGCAAAACTGAAGCAAATCTTCTGCCTCTTTCCGGGCAAGCAAAAGGACGCAGCTTTTCTTTTCCTGATTTCTGATTTTCCGTTTCACCGGAAGCACTGTTTTTAATGCCGTTATCATAGTGGAGCCGTACTGTTCTTTCATCCAGGCGGCCAAGGCAATATAATCCGCCTCTGCCTCCACGCTTTTTTCTTCCACATCCGCAATTTCCTTCAGCTTTTCTAACGCATATTCCGCCTGCCTGCCGATCCTTGCCACATATCCTTTCCTCAGCCGGTTTCCTTTGCCAAAAGGAACGGAAACACAAGAGCCTATTTTCACTTTTCCCATCAGCCTTTCCGGAATGATATATTGAAATGTCTTATCCAGCTTTTCATGGGAGATATCTATAATAATGTCTGCGAATCTTTCTTCCATCCCCGCTCCTTTAAGATATCCCGAATCAGGTCTCTTTCATCCATCGGATATTTGATGCCTTTGATTTCCTGATAATCCTCATGTCCTTTGCCTGCAAGGACAATAATATCCCCCGGCTCCCCATGATCTATAACATAAGCTATCGCTTCTTTCCTGTCACAGATTTCCACATACTTTCCTCCGGTTTTACTGATGCCAGTTTTAATATCTTCGATAATATCCTGGGGTTCTTCAAACCTTGGGTTATCCGAGGTGATCACCGTCAGGTCGGCCAGGTTCCCGCTAACTTCCCCCATTTCAAATCTTCTCAGCTTAGAACGGTTGCCCCCGCAGCCAAACAGACAGACCAGACGGTTCGGCTCATATTCTTTCAAAGTGCTAAGCAGGCTTTCCAGGCTCATGGCATTATGGGCATAATCAATCATCAAGGTAAATGCATCCGATACTTTCACCATCTCAATCCGCCCTTTTACTTTTGCCTCTAAACATGCTTTCTTAATCTTATCCTCTTCCACCCCAAAATGCCTGCATACCGCAATGGCAGTCAGTGCATTATAAACGCTGAACCTGCCCGGGGTCGTCACCTCTGCCGTAAAATCCATCAAACCTTTTACGTCAAAAAGCACGCCAAGTTCCCCCGGCTTTTTTATCAGTTTCAGGTTTTCCGCCCTTAAATCCGCGCTGCGGCCGAACCCATATGTCTCAATCCCGCACGTATGCCCTGTAATTACCTCTTCAAAGCGCGCATCATCCCGGTTAATAATACCAGTCCGGCACTGCCGGAACAAAAGACTTTTGCACATCAGATATTCTTCAAAGCTCTCATGCTCATCCGGCCCAATATGATCCGGCTCAATATTGGTGAATATCCCGATATCAAATATAAAGCCTTGCGTCCTATGAAGCTTCAGTCCTTGGGAAGACACCTCCATCACTACCGCATCACAGCCAATGTCCGCCATTTGCTTTAAATATTCCTGTAAAAGATAGGATTCCGGGGTCGTATTTACCGCATGGATTCTTTTTTCCCCGATAATCACCTCTATCGTTCCAATCAGGCCTACCTTATGCCCTGCATTCTCTAAAATGGATTTTACCAGATAGGTAGTCGTAGTTTTTCCCTTTGTTCCTGTAATGCCGATTGTCTTCATCCGCTCAGCCGGGTTTCCAAACCATGCCGCCGAGATGAACGCCATGGCATAACGGGTATCCTCAACCCGGATCACCGTAATTCCTTCCATCCCTTCCATAGGGATATCCTTTTGCGTTACGAGAGCTTTTGCCCCCTTCTTTACCGCCTCAAGGGCAAAATCATGCCCATCCGCATTGGCTCCCGCTATGCAAAGAAAAAGACAGCCTTCCGTTATCTTCCTGGAATCATACACTACCCCATCCACATTGATATCCGTCTGCCCGGCTATGCATTGATACTTTATTTTCTCCAATAATTGACTTAATTTCCTCATACATCCTCGCATTCTGTTTCCTTATCCATAAAGGATATCACGTAAACCTGGTTTTTTCAACGTTTCCCTTTTAAGTATCCCCTTATTTTAAAAAGCTTTAAAAGATTTTAATGATTTTTATTTTTTTTATATAAATTAGACACATTTTGAACACATTTAGGAATTATAGTATATGCAAGATAGTTGAAAAACTCACTATCTCCCCCCTCATAAGAAATATATGAAAAGTCCGGTTTTCCGGACTTTTCTGCGTTTCATTTTCTTTCCGGCTTTTTATTCCCCTAAATGCTGTCTTCTTTCAATCTGTACCTTTTCCAACAGTTCTTCCGCCAGTTCCAAAGAAATATCCCCGCTTTCCAGCGTCGCCGTATGAGCCGCCGATATTGCCGCCGCTCTTTTTAGTGCGGTATACTCATCTTCCCCTTTCAGCAGGGACATGGCATAGGACGCCACCACGCTATCGCCGCAGCCCACTGTATTGACAGCCTTTACCGATGGGGTTTTCGCCCAAAGCAGCTCTTTTCCGGTCACCGAAAGCAGTCCCTTCTTCCCTAAAGAAACAAGGACATGCTCTATCCCTGTCCGGCGCAGTTTTTTTGCCGCTTCCCCTAACTCCCCGATATCCTTTAATCTATGACCAACCAGATATTCCAGTTCCTTCTGATTCGGCTTAATCATAAAAGGTTTCTCCTTAATCCCATGCAAAAGAGCTTCCCCGCTGGTATCCAGGATACAGCGCAGCCCTGCTTCCTTCCCTGCCTTCACAAGTTTCCCATAGATATCCGCCGGGATTCCTTTGGCCACGCTTCCCGACATAACCACCAGCTTGCATTCCCTTAAAGCCTTTTTATAATCCTCCATAAACTGTTCCAGCTCCTGTGCCGAAACGGCGGGGCCAGGCTCTAACACTTCCGTCACATAACCGTCCTCAGCAATAATGTTGATGCTGCTTCTGGTTTCCCCGGCCACTTTTGTAAAACGGCATTTTGCATGAATTTCTTCCATGCAGCTTTCAATAAACTGCCCGGTATAACCGCCAAGAAAGCCGGCCGTCATTACCTCATAACCGTATTGCCGGAGTATTTTCGCCACATTAATGCCCTTTCCTCCTGCAATATTGTTCACCGTACGCATACGGTTTACTTGGCCCAACATCAGGGAACCGGTAGTATAAGTCTTATCCACCGCCGGATTTAATGTCACTGTTAAAATCATCATTTGCCTCCTTTCTGGCATATCCGCCATCAGCCGTTTGCTGTTCTGTCTTCTTCCCTTTACCGGTATCCCCTCATGACGATTTGTATGCTCTCTTTGCCTCCATACCGGTTGATATCCGGATAATAAATAATACTGACCGGGATATCTGCCCGTTCCCCGCTATAGAGCCGGTTTACCATTGGTTCCCCCGCTTTTTCCGCCAGAAAACCGTGGAACGCTTCCAAATCCCCAAAGTATACCATGTCATAGCAGTATCCGCTGCCGTCCGTCACACTGTATTTTCCTACATTCCTGTTTTTCCCTATAATCCTGCCGCTTAAAATATGGACGTCTTTCTGGGCAAAAACCGGTTTCCCGTTCCCTACGCCAAAAGGTTCCAGAAGTTCCAGTTCCCTTATCAGTTCCTTTGTGATATAAGACAAAGGCATGGCTACGTCAATATGTATTTTCTCTTCCAGATCCTCTTTCGTGAGCCGGCATTCTTGATTGATTTTCTCCCGGAAAACATCCACATCCTTTTCTTCCATGGAAAGCCCGGCCGCCATTTTATGCCCCCCATATTTTATAAAACATTCCTTACACCTGGTCATTTCCTCGTACATATGATAATTCTCGATGGAACGGCCCGAACCTTTCACCCCTTCTTCCCCTTTGGTCAGCACAAAAGCCGGTTTCCCATACTTTTCCCGTATTCTCCCTGCAATAATCCCCGCCAGGCTTTCATGTACTTTTGGCAGATAAACCACCAATACCCTATCCTTTTGCATCCTGCGGCTTTCAATAAACGCAACGGCTTCCTCCGTGCCTTTTACTGTCATTTCCTTCCGGATATCATTCAAATCCTTCAATTCTGCCGCCAGCCTGGCCGCTTCCGCCTTTTGACTGCTTTGCAGAAGTTCCAATGCCCGCTTTGCTGTATCCAGGCGGCCCGTTGCATTCATACAAGGCCCCAGGACAAAACCGATATGGTAAGCGGAAAGTTTGCCCGGCTCAATCCCGCAGGCATCCATTAAAGCTCTCAGCCCAAAATTGCGCGTATGCCTCATATTTTCCAGCCCGCATTTGACAATAATGCGGTTTTCATCCTTAAGCTCCATCAAATCGCATACCGTAGCAAAAGCCGCTATTTCCAGCAGTTCATCCGTAATATCTGCCTTGCCGCATTCCGCAAGAAGCTGTTGCGCAAGCTTATAGGCCACTACAGCCCCGCATATATTTTTACATGGATAATCGCAGTCCTCCCGTTTCGGATCTACAACAGCCGCTGCCTTGGGCAGAAGATATCTCCTGTTCCCCTCCCCGTCTTCCTCATAAGGAATTTCATGATGATCCGTCACTATAATAGTCAGCCCAAGCCGCTTTCCATAAGCGATCTGGGCGGCTGCGGCAATCCCGTTGTCACAGGTCACAACAGTATCTACGCCCTCTGAAGCCGCTTCTTCCAGCAAAGCCTCATTCAGCCCATATCCGTCCTTTACCCTATGGGGAATGACAGTATCCGCTTTGGCCCCGCATTCCGTCAGCCCCCTGAGCAGAATGTGGGAAGCGCAGATGCCATCCGCATCATAATCCCCGATAATGCGGATGCCTGCCCCCGATGCTATTTTCTCTTTTAGTATCCGGACAGCCTTATCCATATCTTTCAATAACAAAGGTTCATGCAAATCCTCTTTCCCGCCTTTTAGATATTTCCATATTGCATCGTCCCCTATCACATCCCGGTTCCTGATCAGCCGCGCAATCACAGGATCAATCTTATATCTGTCCGCTATCCCCTGGAAATCCGCCCTCTTCGCCGCAACCAGCCACTGAGCCATACCTATCCATCCCTTCCTTTACTGCTCTAAAAAAAGAAACATTGGAAGAAATTTTTCCTGTTTCGCTTTCCGCAGGAAAAATTCTTCCAATGTCCGCTTATGCTTTCTTCACAAATTTTGTCCTGAATACATACCACAAAGCCCCGGTAATGCATACGGAAGAATAAGTGCCGCATACAATGCCTACCATAAGAGGCAAAGCAAATTCCCGGATGCTTGTCACCCCGAATACATAAAGGGAAGCCACCATGAAGAATGTCGTCAGGGAAGTAAAGATACTTCTCGACAAAGTCTGGCTGATACTGCTGTTCACCATGTCCTGCAAATTTCCTTTCTTTCCCATTGTTGCCATATTCTCCCGGATTCTGTCAAAGATAACAATGGTAGCATTAATGGAATAACCGACAATTGTCAGCATACACGCAATAAAAGTATTGCCTACGGATACTCTTGCCGCCGCATAAAAAGCCAGGACCACAAGAACATCGTGTACCAGCGCAAGCACTGCGCTTGCCCCAAAGCGGATATCCTTAAAGCGGAGCCAGATGTAAACGAGCATCAACGCTGTCGCAACCAATATGGCAACCACGGCATCTGACTGCATTTCCTTGCTGATAGTGGAACTGATCGTTTCTGCCGTGATTTTTTCCGCATCCACTGCAAAATTTTCAACCATTACGTTCTTAAATTGCTCTCTTTCCTCTACAGTCAGCGTCCTTGTCTTGAAAATCACCTCATTGGTTCCTGCAACTTTCTGCGTCTGCACATTGCCGTCCCCGGTAATTGCCTCGATAAAAGGCACAACATTGCTGTCAATATCTTCCATTGCCCTGTCTTCATTGAAAGTCACATTCGTGGATGTCCCGCCGACAAACTCAAGGCTGTAATTCAGCGTGCTTCCTTTGGAAGATTTATTCATGCCCATCACTGCAAACCCGGCTAAAATCACCGCAATGGAAACCGCAAAGAAAACAGGTTTCTTTGATAAAAATGCAATCGTTTTTCTCTCTTTCCCAACGCCGTAAAGAGCCACTTTTTTAAGCCCCACCGCATACATAGCCTTCATAAGCTGCTTCGTAACCACTAAGGCAGTAAACATGGATAAGACAATGCCAAGCGCCAATGTCTGGGCAAAACCTTTTACCGTCCCGGAACCCATGAAGCCAAGCACAACCGCTGCAATCAGGGTTGTGACATTTCCATCCAGAATAGCGGAAAACGCCTTTGCAAAACCTATTTTCACAGCCGACTGCACCGTTTTACCCGTTGCCAGTTCTTCCCTGATCCTTGCAAAAATAATGACATTGGCATCCACTGCCATACCGATTGAAAGGATAATACCCGCTATGCCCGGCAAGGTTAGAGTGATTTCAAACAAATTTAAGAGTACAACAATGCCGGCCGTATATATGCTTAACGCAACTCCTGCGGCAATACCCATTACCCAGTAAACGGCCAGCATGAATACAATAACCAATACAAATCCTACTGCTGCCGCCTTTAAACTGGCGCTGATTGCTGCGCTGCCAAGCTGAGCCCCCACCACATTGGAACGGAGTTCTTCCAGTTCCAGTTTCAGCCCGCCGATACGGATTGTGGAAGCGAGGGCATCCGCTTCTTCAAAGGTAAAACTTCCTGTAATCTGGGCATTTCCGTCGGTAATTACCGCATTGACCCCGGGGGCGCTGATAATTCCGTCGTCATAGTAAATTGCCAGGCTTTCCCCTTTTTCATATGCCCTTGCCGTAACGTCCGCAAATTTCTTTGTCCCATCCTGGGTCATAGTCAGTTCTACAATAAACTGCCGGTTCTGCATGTCATCGCTCACGCTGGCCGCCCTGGCGTCCATCACGTCCGTTCCTGCCAGCGCAATGGAACCGTTGCTTTGCAGTTCTTCAATCCCTTTTAACAAGATATACGACCATTCCCCGTTTTCATCCAGGGTTCCTGTGTAATTCAAACTGCCTTCTTCGTCCGTTTCCGATATGAAATATAAGGAGCCAGGTTTCCCCAATTCCTCCAAAATCGCATTGGCATCGGATACGCCAGGGATTTCAATATTGATCCTGTCCTCCCCTTCCTGATATACCTGAGCCTCTGTGCTATATTTCTCCACACGCTTCTGCAGCTTATAAATCGTATCTGCCATATCCTCTTTGGAAGGGTTTTCTTCCCCTGCCACCTGATAGGTAATACTAACGCCGCCGGCAAGGTCAAGGCCAAGCTTGATGCCGGAAGCCGCCCCTGCTTTTTCTGTCCCGATACCGGATACTGCCGTATAGGAAAGGCCGCATAAAAGCAAAACCATAACCAGCAGGACAATGATTGCCTTATTCTTTTTCATGTTCTCTTCTCCTCTTTCTTATTCGGCCAAAGCCGCTTTTATCATAATCGCGCATTCGATGCGCTTTCTTTGCAGTTTGCAGCCAAGGTCGTAAGTATCGTTGATGTTTTTATGGAAATTGTAGGAATTGGCCGCACATCCGCCGCTGCAATAGAACTTGGCAAAACAGTCTTTGCACTTTTCCTTTGCATATACGTTGCATGTTTTAAACTCATCCCTGATGTCTGTACGGAGAATGCCCTCATCTACATTTCCCATCAAAAACTCTTCTTTCCCTACAAATTGATGGCAAGGATACAGATCCCCCCAAGGCGTCACCGCCAGATATTCTGTCCCTGAACCGCAGCCGGACAGTCTTTTTGCCACGCAAGGCCCCCCTTCCAGGTCTATCATAAAATGAAAGAAATTCACTGGTTTACCGGCCTTCCTCCTTTCCAGCAGATCCACAGCCAGCTTATCATATTCCGCTAACAGCATGTCCAGGTCTTCTTCCCTCAGCGCATAGCCGTCGGATGGCTCCGCGACTACCGGTTCTACCGAAATCTGTTCAAATCCTAAATCAGCCAGATGAGCTACATCATTGGAAAAGTCAAGATTATTCCTTGTAAAAGTCCCTCTCACATAGTAATTTCTCTGCCCCCTGGACTTTGCCAATTCCTGGAACTTAGGAACAATTCTTTCATAGCTGCCCTGCCCGCCTCTGTAAGGACGCATTTTATCGTTCACTTCCTTGCGCCCGTCAATGCTCAGTACCACATTGCTCATTTCTTTATTGACAAAATCCATCACTTCTTTGTCCAAAAGAACCCCGTTCGTTGTCAGCGTAAAACGGAACTTTTTATGAAAAGGCTCTTCTAAGCTTCTCCCATAAGCTACCAGATCCTTCACCGTCTGCCAGTTCATCAAAGGTTCCCCGCCAAAGAAATCCACCTCCAGGTTCACCCGGTTCCCGGAACTGGCCACAAGGAAATCCAGCGCCTTTTTCCCCGTCTCATAACTCATCAGCGCCCTTCTGCCATGATATTCCCCTTCTTCCGCAAAACAATATTTGCAGGCTAAGTTGCAATCATGGGCTACGTGCAGGCAAAGAGCTTTCACTACCGTTTCCCTCTTTTTAAAATCCCCAATATATGTTTCATAAATATCCGGCGCATAAAGCATCCCCGCTTCTTTCAGCTCAAGGATTTCCCCCGCCGCTTCTTCGATTTCTTCCTTATCATAAGGCAGTCCCATTCCCGCGATTTCCTCTGACAATATGCCAAGATCCGCCCTGCATCCCTTTTCCAGCAGTCCGCCTGCCGCTTTGGCCACGTCATATACGATGTCGTCCACTATGTGCACGGAACCGCTGTTCACATCCAGCACAATATTGTACCCATTGTTTTTATATTGATGTACCACTTCACCAATCCCTTTCTTATGCGCGCCGGGGCAGGCGGCATAAAAGCCGTCTTCCTTTCTGCCCCGCGCATATAATAAGCAGCGACGCCAATCGCTGCTTACGAAGTCCTTATTTTTCGTCTATCCTTACGCTACAGCTTGGCCTTACGGTTTGCCTGAAGCGTTATTTCACCTTTTCGCAGCTCTGGTTGCCTACGGTACAAGATGTTTTGCAGGCTGACTGGCAAGAGGTCTGGCACTCGCCGCATCCTCCCTTTTTCATGGACTCTTTGTAATCCCTTGTGCTTAATGTCTTTATGTGTTTCATCGCAAAGCCTCCTTAAACATTTCATGAACTTTTTACGGACTTATTGTAGTATAGCATAGTTTTATCCCAAGGGGAAGAACTTTTTTCAGGATAGGGATAATTTTGCTTTTATAAAAAATAGATATCCTGCTTTTTCTTCCAGACTTCCGCCGGCCTCATGCCTCTGCCGGACGGAGGCTGCCCTACCTGGCCACCATCCCCCCAAGCATCCCGCTGCCCCCGCACAGGCAGAACACAGTCACGAAATTGGAAGCAACATCCGAAATGCTCCTGTTTACCGCCAAAGAAACCATTGCCAGCACC
Source organism: uncultured Lachnospiraceae bacterium (assembly GCA_910576535.1). GTDB lineage: Bacteria > Bacillota > Clostridia > Lachnospirales > Lachnospiraceae > Kineothrix. Next base: position 82,701 of record CAJTKK010000003.1, read on the forward strand.
GCAAAATACAGCACGCCCATCCATAATCCCCATAAAAACTTCCGGCTTCCTGCCCTTTTCCCTGCAAAAAGGCCTGCCAGGAAAGTAACCGCTATGTAAATCAAAATAATACCGATATTTACCGTTTTCTCCTGCAGGCCAAACCGGTAAAGCATAAGCGCAAGCAAAAGCAGCAGCCCAGCGGTCAGCACATAAGAAAAAAGCAGGCACTTCATCATAAAAAGAATCCCTTCCCCGCTAAGCATATTGCCCGCCCGGGATTCCTCTTTGTCCCTCATCCTCATTTTTCCCATTTTCTCCATGTAAATCTCCTTCCGGCATTTCTATCTTCTAATGTATATTCTGCCTTTTCCTATAACTTGCCTGAATTATGAAATATCTTGACACTCATCATACAATATTGTAATATTTCATATATGTTATTGGAACAAAAGTGCGTTTTTGCACGCAAGCATCCAGAAAATCCCTGCAACGCGGCACGTTATAGGGCATTGGATCCCCCGGGCGGCAATCCCTTTTGCAAAGGACAGGGAAGGCCGTGGCGGATATATAGGCGGACGCCTATTCCGGGCCATTGTCCGGGGAGAACTTTTATACATAAGGAGTGATTGAATCTTGGATACCACGGGTGTCATACAATTGATGATTATTATCGTTTTAGTTGGCTTATCCGCATTTTTTTCTTCGGCGGAAACCGCTTTTACCACAGTAAACAGAGTACGTATGAAAGCTCTGGCCGATGAGGGCAATTCCCGGGCCGCTGCAGCCCTAACCGTTTTGGACAATTACAGCAAAATGTTAAGCACCATTCTTATTGGTAATAATATTGTCAATCTTACTGCATCTTCCCTGACTACAATTCTCGCAACAAAAGCATTCGGAAGTTATGCGGTAGGGGTTGCAACCGGTATTCTTACGCTTGCAATTCTTATTTTCGGGGAAATTATCCCGAAAAACACCGCCATGCTTTATTCAGACAAAATTTCCCTGATATACGCTAAGATTATTCTTCTGCTGATGAAACTTTTTACTCCGGCAGTATTTATTATTGACAAAATGTCCGCAGGCATTTCCAGGCTGCTTCATATTGACATGAACAAAAAAGGAAGCCTGATGACCGAAAACGAACTCAAAACCTATGTGGATGTAAGTCATGAAGACGGGGTCATTGAATCGGAAGAAAGAGAAATGATCTACAATGTTTTCGATTTCAGCGATGCCGTGGCAAAGGATATTATGATCCCCCGCATCGACATGGTAAGCGTCAGCCTGGATATGGGGTATGATGATGTTCTCGATGTGTTCAAAGAATATATGTACACCCGCCTCCCCGTATACGAAAATGACAAAGACAACATTGTAGGCATTATTAACATCAAAGACTTTATCCTGTTATCCGGAAGCGAAGGTTTCCAGGCCAAAGATATCCTAAGGGAAGCGCATTACACTTATGAATACAAAAAAACCGCAGATTTGATGATGGAAATGCGGGAAATTACAGCCAATGTGACTTTTGTCCTGAATGAATATGGCGCTACGGTCGGCATGATCACCCTGGAAGACTTATTGGAAGAAATTGTGGGGGAAATCCGGGATGAATACGATGCGGATGAAGAAGAGCTGATCCAGCAGATAGACGATTATGCTTATCTTGTGGAAGGCGGAATGAAACTGGACGATATCAACGATGCACTGGATATCTCTTTAAATTCGGAAGATTATGATTCCATCGGCGGGCTGATTATTGAACATTTGGACCGTCTCCCGGAAGCGGAAGAAACCATTGCCTTAGAAAGCGGAATTACTTTGCAGGTAAAGGAAATCAGCCAAAACCGCATTAAAAAGGTTTTCATGACTTTGCCCGAGGAAACGGCAAAACTCTCCGACGAACCGGAAATGAACGGCAAAGAGCAGGAAAAGGAAGAAAAGATCCCCGGTATTTCCTCTGACATGGACAGCGGGAATACCGGCGATACCAATCATTCCTAATCTGCATTTATACCATTTTCAGTATATCAAGAGGGTCATCGGCAAAGATTCTGCCGCCGGCCCTTTCTTGTTCTTCCCTTGTGCGGAATCCCCAGGCCACAGCGATACAGTCCAGCCCTGTGTTCTCCGCTGTGGCAATATCCACTTCCGAATCTCCTACATACACCGTATCTTCTTTCGTGCTTTTTAGTTCCCTCATTGCTTCCAGCACGGTATCTGGCGCCGGTTTTTTACGGATTCCTTCTTTTTCCCCTATGGCTACCGGGATATATTCTTCAAAATAAAGTTTTTTTAGCTCCTGCACCGCCCCATAAAATTTATTGGAAACAATTGCCATCTTATAGTCCCTCTTCTGCAGTTCTGCCAGCAACTCCATAATGTGCGGATACGGAGCTGTCTTATCATTGCAATGTTCTTTATAATGCTCCTTGAAGTCCGCAAGAATTCCGGAAAAATCCGGGTTTTCCTCCCCGCCCGGCACTGCCAGCTCCATAAGGCGCCTTACCCCGTTTCCTACAAACATCCTTACTTCTTCCAAGGAACGTTCCGGCATCCCCGCGTTGGCTAATGCATAGTTTACGCTGTTTTTCAAATCTTCTAACGTATTCAGCAGCGTACCGTCCAGGTCAAAAATAATTGTTTCATATTTCCGCATATCTTCTATCCTCCCTATGCCCTGTCTGCAAAATCCCCGGCATGGCCTTTTTCTCTTCTTTATCTCTAAGCTGTAAAGGCCTTCCCTTATCTCTACCGATTATATTCCACTGCCGTTTTTTTGTAAAGCACGGCATTCTTCATTGAAAAACCTTAAAAATAATGATAGAATATATAAAATCAACAATAAGTGCTAAGGATAAAAAAATTATGAAATTATTAAAACGGATTTTTTACATTTTACTTGGGCTTTTACTGGTAAGCGCTATTTCAATGGTAGGAGTGATACTTTATGCAGAATACAGCGGCCGGCGTTTTCACTTAGAAAAAGATGCGCAAATGGCAGATGCCGGGCTTCCTGATGAGGAATCCCGTCTTGCCTATGATGAAAACGGTAATTTAGCTGAACTGCCAGGATCCCCCCCGCCCCAGCCAATTCCGACGCAAGAAGAATCTTCCGCACAAAGCGGCACGGAGGCTGAGACTGTACCGGAAAATACAAGCGAAGAATCCGGCGGGGATGTTTCCCCCGGAACCTCTGCCGAAGATTCCGCCCCTCCCGAAAACGAGCTTCCTTCCGGCAATGAAAACGAGCAGCTCTATATTATGGATATGGGTTCCGCTCTTTTCCACACCAAAGACTGCCCCCACGTTGCAGACATTGCCCCGGATCAGCGCGCGGAACGCACTGCCTCCAGTTCAAAAATCATTAATGCAGGCTATGAACCCTGCACAAACTGTAACCCTTAAAAATTATCCGTATTTCCCGGAAATCACAGATTTCTTATTTCTTCATAAAGTAAAATAAGTAAATCAGGAGTGATTTCTATGGCATATACAATTGTTCTGGATGCCGGGCATGGAGGAGCCAATCCCGGCGCTGTCTATAATGGGCGGCAGGAAAAAACGGATTCCCTTAACCTTGCCCTGGCAGTAGGAAGGCTGTTAGAAAATGCCGGGGTAAATGTAATCTATACAAGGACTGGAGATACTTATGACAGCCCTGCCCGCAAAGCCGAAAAAGCAAATGAAGCCGGCGCTGACTACTTTGTGTCCATTCACCGTAATTCCAGCGTCTATCCAAATCAATATACAGGAATAGAGTCCCTCGTCTATAACCGTTATGGAGCCGCTGCGCGTATGGCGGAAAATATCAATGAAAACCTTCAAGCCACCGGTTTTATTAATCAGGGAGTAAATGAAAGAACGAATTTAGTTGTGCTGAACCGCACACAGATGCCCGCTTTGCTCATCGAAGCAGGGTTTATTAATAATGAGAACGATAATGTTTTATTTGACAGCCGTTTTGATGAAATAGCACAGGCGATTGCCGATGGGATTTTAGACAGCCTGCCATAATATATGGCGGGCTGTTATTTATCATATCAGATTTGAGTATCAAAAAGCCTGTTATCCTTTGGCACGGAAGTTTCCTTCTAAGCTCCTATCCTGCGCCAATGTGCTGTATTCCCCCATCCGGTTATAAGAATCCAGCAAAAAACTGTGATTCCCTATATGCAAATCCGCATTGTTTTCTATATGGGATATTTCCGTATGTTTCCTTTTTTTCAAAAACTGCTTTGCTTTTGCGGCAGACTCACCAAACTTTTTCAAAAATCCCCAAACTCCGCCGCTTTCTCTCTTAAGTCCCCCGCTTACGGAACCTTGCGCTTTTTCTACTTTTCTTTCCACTTCCTCCGGCAGTTTTTCCACCCTGGTTTCCGGCTTTACCAGCGCTGTAGCCATTACTCCTGCAGCTCTTTCCACGGAAAGCGCCGTCATTTCATGGTTTCTTTCTTTCCTGGCTGCCAGCGTTTGTACCGTATGGTTATGGTTTTCCTGCGCAACATCCTTTCCATCTTCCCCGGGTTCTGCCTTACCCCAGAACCCTGCAGCTCTCGCAAGCACACTCCGCAGCCCGTCCGCCAGCATTCCCCGCACGGAAAATCCTTTCCGTTCTTCCGCCAAAAACGGCACGGCAGATTTTTCTCCTGCTGCCATCGCCCCTCCACTCTTAAGCGCTGCCGCTTTCCTTTCATGAAGACATTTTGTTATCTCATGCTCATGAGCATGATAACTGCCCGGGCTGACGCTGCTGCTTCTCATCATAGATATCTCTCCTCTTTTTCCTTTGAAAACCCGATGTCAATGAACTTATTATGTTCCTGGATCACTTCAAGCCCCGCCAAGGCATTCTCTTCATCTCCTACCGGCATACCGATTCTTTTCTTATCCTTTGTCACCAGCATGAGAAAGTGTACCCCGTCCCCGGTATCCTTCCCCCTTTTCCCCCGGATCCCCTCCAGTCTGCGATATGCCCATGCAATATCCTCATAGCCTATGTACATCCATTTATCCATACCGCGGTAAAACAGAAAATACTTTCCATACCTGACCTCCCCGACTTTTCTTGCCAATATGAAATCTCTCCTGACTGCCCGCTCTTCCCGTTCCACCCCTAACACATACTCAAACACTGCATTGCCCTTCATACCATTCCTGCCCCCCTTTTCCTATTTCCAGCCATCCCGTCCCCAGATTTTATTATCCGCATTATTCTTCTGTTTGGCCATATAGGATTTTTATAAGGATATTTCTTTCTTTTGTATATCGTCCAATGGCATATAACTGCATACTGCCATACTGTACTTATTTATACTATCATATTCTTCATAAATTTTAAAATATGCCCCTTCCTTTTTTTGAGCTTTTTTCCTTATTCTTCCTTGTTCAAAGGATTCCCCCTGCCCATCCGCCTTCCGGCTGTTTCCTTCTTTTCCCCAGCCGCTCCCTTCCTGTCCCACCTGGGGCTGACTGTCCGCATTTTCCTTTTCTCTTTCCCCATTTTCAATTTCGATCACGGATTTATCCAGCCCCTGACGCAACCCTTCGCCCGTCAGCTTCATATAGGCTTCTTTCACGGCCCACATACGGAAAAAAATCTTCTCCGGATCCCCGCCTGCTTTTACCAGCCTTTCCATTAACTCCTGATCCTCCGGCGGAAAAAAACGCTTCACTAAATTGCCTTTTTCCTTTCTATGAACTTGTATGTCAATACCTACCTCCTGATTGGAAAAAGCACAGACTACGTAGTTCCTTGAATGGGAAATATTAAAATAAAGATTTTTCTTTCCTTTTAGATAAGGCTTGCCATACTCTGAATAAATATAAGACAGAGAAAGCGGTTTTGCATTTCTTTGCAAGCCGCCCTCTTCCGTCATCCATTCCTTTGCCCCTGCCTGGATTAAGTATCCAGCAAGAAGGCTTCTTTTTTTGTCTTCCAGATTTCTGCACTGACACACTTTCTGCCTCCGGATCCCGTCCAGAAACACAAGATTCTTGAGAACCGATTCTTCATCAGAAAGCGAAGCCGTATCTGCCCTATAAATCTTAATCATATTTCTCCCCTGCCCTTCGTCCGCCTTTCCGGACCAGAAGCCCCTTTTAAGGAGCCTCTGTCATTCCAATTCCTAACTCTTTTAACTGCACTTCATCCACCACATCCGGCGCATTGGTCAACAGACAAGAAGCGTCTTTGATCTTCGGGAATGCCATGACGTCACGGATGCTGTCCCCATGAACCAGCAACATAACCAGCCGGTCCAGACCATAAGCCAGCCCTGCGTGAGGCGGCACTCCATACTTGAACGCATTCAGCAGAAAACCGAAACGGTTATAAGCATCTTCCTTTTCAAACCCTAATACCTCAAACATCTTTTCCTGCACATCATTCTGGAAAATCCTGACGGATCCCCCGCCCAGTTCCACGCCGTTTAATACAATATCGTAAGCTTTCGCCCGTACCTTGCCCGGATCAGAATCCAGATAAGCGAGATCCTCATCCATCGGCATAGTAAAAGGGTGATGCATCGCCACAAAACGGTTCTCTTCCTCATTCCACTCTAGCAAGGGGAATTCCGTCACCCACAAAAACTGGAACCGGCTCTCGTCAATCAGCCCCATTTGTCTTCCCAGCTCTAAACGCAACGCACCCAGGACGCTCCATACCACCTGGTTCTTGTCTGCCGCAAACAAAAGCATATCCCCGTTTTCACCGCCCATAGCTTCCACTAAAGCGCTCAGCTCTTCCTCTGTCATGAATTTGGCGAACGAAGACTTATAACTGCCGTCATCCCCAATGCAAAGATAAGCCAGCCCTTTTGCGCCATATCCTTTCGCCATATCCACAAGGGCATCTATCTTCTTTCTCGGCATTGCTCCCTGCCCCTTAGCATTAATCCCCCTTACGGACCCGCCGTTATCCAGCGCGGACGCAAATACGCCAAAACCGCAGCCCTTTACCGTTTCCGTCACATCGGTAAGTTCCATGCCAAAACGGGTATCCGGTTTATCGGAACCGTAACGGTTCATGGCATCTATCCATTTAATACGGGGAAGCGGGAGCTCCACTTCCAGTCCAATGGCTTCCCGGCATACAAACTGAATCAGCCTTTCATTGACATCAATGACATCCTCCACATCCACAAAGGAAAGTTCCATATCCACCTGGGTAAATTCCGGCTGGCGGTCTGCCCGTAAATCCTCATCCCGGAAACATTTTGCGATCTGGAAATACCGGTCATAGCCGGAACACATCAAAAGCTGCTTAAACAACTGCGGCGACTGAGGAAGCCCGTAAAAAGTTCCCGGATGCACCCGGCTTGGAACAAGATAATCCCTGGCCCCTTCCGGCGTAGATTTACCAAGAATCGGCGTTTCTATCTCTAAAAAGCCTTCTTCCGTTAAGAATTTACGGATATTTGCCGTTATTGCGCTGCGCAAAATCAGGTTACGCTGTAAATCAGGCCTGCGCAGATCGAGATAACGGTATTTCAGCCTCAGTTCTTCCTTTGTTTTTGAATCCGCCTCTATTGGGAAAGGCGGCGTCTCCGCTTCCGACAGAATACGGACCTGTTTTGCACGGATCTCGATATCGCCGGTAGCAATGGCTTCGTTCACTGCCCCCGCTCTTTTTTCCACCGTCCCTACTACTGCAACCACGAATTCGCTCCTCATTTTTTCCGCTTTGGCAAAATTCTCCCCTCCGCAGTCATTCTCTTCAAAAATAATCTGAAGCAATCCGGAACGGTCCCTCAAATCAACAAAAATAATTCCTCCTTTATTACGCTGCTTTTGAACCCATCCCATTACGGTCACGCTCTCCCCTACATGGGCTGCAGACAATTCCCCGCAGCGGTGTGTTCTCTTTAAGCCTCTCATTGCTTCTGCCATCACAAATATTCCTCTCATTCTGCCTTTCCAGGCATTATTATCTCTTCCTGTCCTTATCTGTCCTTGTTTGCCCTTATCTCCTACTGTTTCAAAGGGTTTTTATAAAACTCGGCGAATTCCGTATATCCATCCCCGCTTAACTGCTCTTTCTGGAACTTTTTATTTTTATTCATACGCGTTACCAATACTTGTGCGCCCTTTTCTCTTTCTTCCTGCGCTTTTGCAATAATTCCGCAAAGCCGCCCGGTATCCATCCCTTTTTCCACCAAATAAGCAACTTTCCTATGTTCGCCTGGGATTTGGAAGCCGTTTTCCATCATAATCAGGATGATTCTCTCAAAACCAATGGAAAAACCGCAGGCAGGCACATCCTTTCCTGTAAATTTGCCGACCATCCCATCATAGCGCCCGCCTCCCCCGCAGCTTCCTCCGAATTGCGTCATGGCAATCTCAAAAATCGTCCCTGTATAATAAGACATCCCACGGACTAACGAAGGGTCAAAAACAATTTCAAACTCCGAAGCCTTTGTCGCCTTCACGCTGGCCATAATTTCCTCAAGGCCCTGACTTACCTCCGTCTCCAATACGCCCTGGAGCTTTTGTGACAAGTAAAGAAGACCGTCCTTTGCTTCTTCCAGCCCTTGAAAAAGATCCAGATATTTTTCGATGCTTTCCGCTTCCAATCCATACTCTTTTAGTTCCGCGGACACCCCGTCCATCCCAATCTTATCCATCTTGTCCAAAATAATGAACACATTATCATAGGATTCCTCCGGGAAACCACTGTAGGCCGCCATCGCTTTTAAGATTCTTCTGTCATTTATCCTTATCTGGAAATTCCGAAACCCCAGTTTGCCCAGCGTTGTTGTAGTAGCCAGAATCAGTTCGATTTCCGCCAAGTTGGAAGGTTCCCCCAAAATATCAATATCACACTGCATAAACTGACGGTACCGCCCCTTCTGCGGCCGGTCCGCCCTCCAGACATTCCCCATCTGCAGCGCTTTAAAAGGCGATGGAAGCTCATTGGAATGGTTGGAATAATAACGCACCAGCGGAACTGTCAGGTCATACCTCAATCCCCCATCCACCAAGTCTTCCTCCCCCCTGGCATTTTCCAGATCCAGCTTTTCTCCCCGCTTTAAAATCTTAAAAATCAGCTTTTCATTCTCCCCTCCCTGTTTGCTGCTCAGGTTGGCAATATTCTCCACACAGGGGGTTTCTATGGAAGTAAAACCGAATTTTCCATAGGTTTCTTTAATTACACTGATCACATAATCCCTAAGCTGCATTTCCAAAGGCATAATGTCCCTCATACCGGTAACCGGCTTTTTACTAAGCGCCATAATTTACTCTCCTATTTTCAGAAGCTTTCCTTTCTATTACCTGAAAAGCCCCATTTTGCTTTTTAAACGATTTTACACCGTTTGCACAGGTTTTTCAACTCCCTTGACGCACTTTCTTTTTCTCCGGCAAAAGCCGTCCAATTGATTCATATGTTGTTTTACCATTTCATCAGCAGCCTCTCCCCTTTATGCTCTTTTCCATCACACTTCGCAGATTTATAGGCGCCATTGCAGATTGAAAAATATCATTTGCTTTGTTATAATAATTGACGCAAAAACAATAGCATAAGAGGAGTAAAGGATCATGAGGAAAACGTATACGGAATCATTTGAAGAACTGGAATTCATGAACGGAAAAATGCTGATCGGTTACGGAATCACTGTGGCAGTGCTGTTTGCCGCCTATCTTGTGGAATTGCTGAAGGGAAACCGGACTCCCGGTTATATCGCAGTATTTTCCGCATTGCTTCTGACCCCCTTTCTTTTGTCCTTTCTAATATACCGGAAAGACAAAGGCTCGCTGACCGTAAGAACGGTAGCTGCGGCGGGATACGGGATATTATACGCTTTTGTGCTATGGACCAGCGTAAGCATACTTTCCTTTGTCTATATTATTCCCATGTTAGTTATATTTTCTTTGTACCAAGATAAAAAACTGGCGATGACCACAGGAATCTCAACACTGATCATTAACATTGTTTTTATTGTGATCAATATGATAAAAGGGGCTACCAAAGACGATATCGTAAATTTTGAAATTGAAATCGCGCTTATCCTTATGGTGGCAGGATATTCTTATATGGTTTCCAAAGCCCTTGACAGGATATCTTCCCAAAAAATACAAGTGATTGAAAAGGAAAAAGAAAAAGCAGCGGGAATTCTCGATAAAATGGTGGAGGCAGTCAGTCATCTGAGCGTAAATATTGCCAATATCACGGAAGAATCGAGGCAGATCGCAGAACAAGGCAAAAGCAGCAAAGCGGCAGTAAGCGATATCGTCACCGGAACCAATGAACTGGCAGGAACTATCCAAAACCAACTGCGCATGACGGAAAATATCAGCCGGCTGGTTTCCTCCACCCAGCAGTCTGCAATGGATGTCCAGGTCAAATTTGTAGGCACAAGGAAGATGTTAGAAGAAGGGAACCAGGACATGGCAGAGCTTGGAAAAACCTCGCTTCTTAGCAGGAAAGCCGGACATGAAGTGGACATGACAATGGCAGACCTTATGAAGAGAACCTCCGAAGCCAAAGAAATCCTTAGTTTAATTGAAGAAGTGACCAGCCAAACTACGCTGTTAGCCCTAAATGCAAGCATTGAGGCAGCACATGCAGGGGAAGCGGGCAAAGGCTTTGCTGTAGTAGCCGATGAAATCAAAAAGCTGGCCGAACAGACAACGGAAGCCACAGACAGTATATCCAGAATTTTTCTGGAACTGCAAAAGCAGGCTGATAAGGCAGGCGTCAGCGTAGATGGGCTGATCCGTACAAACGAACAACAGACTGGGCTTGCCGAAAAAGCAAAGGAAACATTTGACAAGATAAAAACCGACATCGATGAAGTCAGCCAGAGTATGGACATCCAGCATTCCGATATGGAACGGATCGTAGAAAGCAACGGAGAAATAAGCAGAAGCGTGGAAAGCCTGAGCGCATTCAGCGAAGAATTGCTTGCCAATGCGGAAAATACGCAGAATATGTCAGATAAAACAGTAACCGGGACCGTTAATATTTCGGGCCTGCTTGCCGGCGTAGTGGAGGAAATAGACCGATTGCAGGAGATCATTGACCATTCCAGTGATCCCTGTTCATTATAGGGGTGTATGAGAAATGACATACACCCTTACCAGTTTATTCCTCCGGCTCCCATTTGCTTATCCCCCAACGCCCAAAAACAAAACCTATGAATCAAGGAAAAGCCGTTTCTTCCGTTCTATCATCTCATCAATCCTGTCTATATATTGGGCAACATCCTTTACATTCTCACACCGTTCTATGCGCCCGTCCGGGTACACCCTTTTACTGATCGAACCGGCGCCACAGGCAACTATAGTCTGCACTTCCTCCATAATCAAAATATTGTAAATGCCGTATTTCCCCGGCTGTGCATAACCCACATTTTCAAAATTGCCGGACATATTTTTCTGCCGGTACAAGTAATAGGGCCGCATCCCCATATCCATGGCCGCCTTTGCCGCTATTTCCATGGTAATATCCGTATTATTCAAAGCCGATATCCCATTTTCTTCAATCCAACGGTTTAAGCCCGATGCTCTCTTCACCGCAAGGGAATGCACGGTCAGGCTGTCTGGGCGCAGTTTTGCGATTTCCCTGACGGTATATGCCACATCCTCCTGTGTTTCGCCGGGAAGCCCCAGAATAATATCCATATTAATATTATCAAAACCTTCCCTTCTCGCCATGGCAAAAGCATCTTTTACTTGCTCCACCGAATGATGCCTTCCGATGATCTTTAAAGTCTCCTCTTTCATGGTCTGCGGATTAACGGAAATCCGGGTAATGGGATACTTTTTCAACGTCTCCAGCTTTTGCTCCGTTATGCTGTCTGCCCGTCCCGCCTCCACGGTAAATTCCTGCACGCATCCCAAATCAAAATATTTGCCCATCAAGGCAAGAAGCCTGTCCAGCTCTTCAGGATCCAGCGTTGTCGGAGTTCCTCCCCCTATGTATACAGTATCCAACAGTTTGCCTTCATAAGCCTTACTAATATACGCTATCTCCTTTTCCAGCGCATCCAGATAATCCCCTACCCGTTTTTTCCATACTCCGATGGGGTAGGAAGGAAAGGAGCAATACAGACAGGTTGTGGGGCAAAAAGGAATGCCAATATAAAGGCTGTAACCGTCTTTATAGTGAAGGGAGGATAAGATCTGCTTTTCCCTCTTGGCGATATCAATGCTCAGTTTTCCTTTTTCCTCACTAATAAAATAAATCCGTTTCATCTCCTCCAAGATACCGTCTTCTTCCCATCCTTCTTCCAGCATCCCCATAGGGATTTTCGTAGGACGTATCCCTGTCAGGGTTCCCCAGGGCAGCTCTTTTTCCAAATGCTTAGATAAAACTTCATAAATGAGCTGTTTTAAAATATTTTTAATTTCTGTCCGTCCTGCCCCGGCGGCATACTGCGCCCGGCATCCCCCTCCTTCCATCTTTTTTCCTAGCCGCATCCTTATCCCGTTTTCCTCAAAATCAATAAAAATAGCTTCCGGATCTCTTCCTTCCATACACAGCACTTTCACATCCTCCCCCGGATAAAAAGCTTTTATGAGGGAATGAATATCATATTCAAATTGAGGTTTATTAATAAACACTTTCTGCATTCTGCTTCTCCTTCTAACCTTTTATAAATACTATATAAAATAACCTTGCCATTTGCATTTCATATTATAATACTCTCAATTTCCTCTGTCCACCAGGAAAAATCGGCGCTATAATTAGAACTAGCGTTAAAAAATATGGAAAGGAGACAGGCATATGACTTCTGCAAAAGCCTCACCAAAAACAACTTTAATGACCGAAGGCTCTATATGGAAAAAAATCATTGCCTTCGCATTCCCGCTCTTTCTTGGGAATCTTTTTCAGCAGCTATATAACACCGCAGATTCCCTGATCGTGGGAAACTTCCTGGGCAGTAATGCGCTTGCTGCTGTCAGCTCTTCCGGAAACCTTATCTTTCTTATGGTAGGTTTTTTTAACGGGATCGCCATGGGAGCCGGCGTGGTAATTGCCAGATATTATGGCGCAAGAGAAATAAAAGAAGTGAAAAAAGCAGTACATACTACCATTGCCTTCGGCCTCGCGGCCGGGATCCTTTTAACGGCAGCGGGTACCCTTTTAACCTCGCGCATTCTTATATGGATGGGAACGCCAGCCGATGTTCTTCCGGAATCCACCGTATATTTCCGCATTTATTTTATGGGTTCCCTTTCTTTTGTTATGTACAATGTGTTCGTGGGTATTTTACAGTCCGTAGGGGACAGCCGTCATCCCTTAATCTATCTGATTGTTTCATCCCTGATCAATATCCTGCTCGATCTGCTGTTTGTAGGGGTCTTAGGCTTTGGTGTAGGGGCTGCTGCCCTGGCTACCATCCTTTCCCAGTTTATCAGCGCGCTTTTATGTCTTTTCCGCCTCGTTTATAAAAGCCCGGAGGATTATCAAGTGTCAGTGAAGCGGATCCGCTTTGATCTTCCTATGCTGCGCCAGATTATTTCCAACGGCCTCCCTGCCGGGTTCCAGAACTCCATCATTGCCTTTGCCAATGTCATTGTACAGTCCAACATTAACAAATTTGGCAAAATGGCAGTTGCAGGCTGCGGCGCCTATTCCAAGATAGAAGGCTTCGGCTTTCTTCCCATCACCTGTTTCGCCCTTGCCCTTACCACCTTTATCAGCCAGAATCTTGGGGCAAAACAATATGAACGGGCAAAAAAAGGGGCTCGTTTCGGCATCCTCTGCTCCGTCATCATGGCAGAACTGGTAGGCATCTTTATTTACTTCACTATCCCCGTCCTTATCTCTGCTTTTAACCGCACCCCGGAAGTCATCGCGTACGGGACGGCGCAGGCAAGAACGGTCACCCTTTTTTACTGCCTGCTGGCCTTCTCCCACTGTATTGCAGGCATCCTAAGAGGCGCAGGGAAAGCCACTGTGCCAATGCTTACCATGCTCTGTTTCTGGTGCATCGTCCGGGTGTCCTACATTACTTTCATCGTACGCTTTATCCCGGTCATCCGCGTCATTTTCTGGGCATACCCTCTCACATGGTCCCTTAGTTCCATCGTCTTTCTCATCTATTTCCTGAAAGCCGACTGGGTACACGGTTTTGAAACACCGCATAAGGCGGCGGCAGGCTAAGCTTCCATCATATCGCTTACCGTATGCTGCCGCCAGCGCAGCTTATAAAAAAACGGTATACCTGTTCCGCAGCGCCTGCCAAATGCTTTTTTGCGCGGGCAGGATCCATCGCCTCTTCCAAGGTCATAACACAAGGCAGGATGGGGAAAAATGCATCAATCCCTTTTTCATTGCATTGCCCTGCATCACCCGTTACGCTTCCGGCTAAAGCAGCTACTGGTTTCCCCCATTTTTTCGCCAGCCTCGCCGCCGCCAGCGGAGCCTTCCCCATCGCCGTCTGCCCGTCCAGCCTCCCTTCCCCTGTCAAGAAAAGCGCGGCCTCTTTCATATAACGCTCCAGCCCTGTCTCCTCCAGCACGATATCCGCCCCCGGTTCCAGTGTTCCATTTAAAAAGGTCATAAATGCAAATCCAAGCCCGCCGGCCGCACCTGCGCCTTCCCGTTCCGGGTCCGCTCTTTTATACCGCTTTTTAGCCAGCGAAGCATATTTTTCCATCCAGCCATCCATTTGCCTGACCATATTCTGATCCGCCCCTTTCTGTGGGCCATAAACCGCGCTGCATCCTTTTTGGCCGCACAGGCCATTGGTAACATCACAGGCTACGCGGAATTCACATCCTGACAGATCAGGCAAGGCATTTCCATCATAAATTGCCGCCAAATGCCCCAGCCCCTCCGCTCCAAAAGGTATCTGCCTCCCGTTCTTGTCCATCAGCTCAAAGCCAAGCGCCTGCAGCATCCCTGCCCCGCCGTCATTCGTGGCGCTGCCCCCAATCCCGATCAGAAACCTACGGCATCCTTGTCCAATGGCATCCTTAATCACTTCCCCCAGCCCATAAGTCGTAGTATGCATCGGATTCCTTTTCTCCTCCGGAACTAGCATAAGCCCCGCTGCAGATGCCATCTCAATCACAGCGGTCCGGGTTTCCTCTATTATGCCGTATCCGCAGTCTACTGCAGCCCCCAAAGGGCCTGTTACGCTTATTCTCCTTTTTCTCCCTCCCATACCTCCCGCCAGCGCTTCTACAGTCCCTTCCCCGCCGTCTGCCAAAGGCCTTACTGCCACTTCCGCTTTCCTGTCTACTCTGTAAATTCCTTCCGCAGCCGCCCTCCCGGCTTCCATGGAAGACAGGCTCCCCTTAAAAGAATCCATCGCTATTACTACCTTCATATCCTACCTCATCTTCCAGACCAATGATTATTCCCCGCGGCAACACGGACAATTCTTCCGCCCGGGTTATGCCGCATAACAAGAACCTCCGGTTCTTCCTCCGTTTGCATCCTTCTGGTGAAGGGTCATCCTAATCATACAAAAACACAACGGCGTGAATGGCAAATGCCTACTCGCACCGTTGCTTCTCTTAGAACATGATTTCGTGATGCCATTTACTGCAAAAACGGATTATACTTTTTCTCCAATCCAATTTCCGTCACATCCCCATGACCAGGATATACTTTCGTTTCATCCGGCAGGACAAAAAGCTTGTCTTTTATAGAACGGATCAGGCTGCCCATGCTCCCGGTAGGAAAATCCGTCCTGCCCACCGATTCCTGAAACAATGTATCCCCACTGATTAAAATACCATCCTCTTCAAAATAATAACAGCAGCTTCCAATCGTATGCCCAGGCGTAGCGATCACTTTGCATGTGATGTCTGCAATGGTTATCTCTTCCCCATCCTTCAAATATCCGTTAGGCTTTACCGTATAAGCGCGCCCTGCCTGTTCCGATACATTATTGACCGCATCCTCGCATACTGCTTTTTCCTCTTCATAAGCATATATTTTCGCTCCGCTTAACTCCCTTAACTTCCGGCTTCCCCATATATGGTCGAAATGTCCATGGGTTAAAAGGATGCCTGCCGCTTCAAACCCCTTCTTGCTCAACGCTTCATAAATGTAATCCCCCGCGTCCGCCGGGTCGAAACAGATCACTTCTTTCTTTCCTTCCCTATATACAAAATAAAAGTTTGTCTGGCAAATCCCCAAAACCATCCGGCCAATTTTTAACTCTGCCATTTCCATGCTCCTTTCCGTCTAACCCGTTGTCCTTTCAATATCCACCACGCTTTCGATCATGCCGATCCTGTCGATAATCCGGTTCAGCTCATCCCTGCTTCTGACTTCAAAAGACGTAGAAAGCGTGGCAAACCCTTGCTTATTCGTCCTCGTATTCATGGACAGGATATCAATATTTTTTTCTGTCAATGTCCGGGAAATATCGGCCAGCAGCCCGCTTCGGTTATTGGCATAAATCTTAATTTCCGCAAAATATTTTTCACCGGTCACCTCTTCCGGCGACTGCTGCCATTCCGCATCAATAAGCCTCACCCTCTCCAATTCCGGCATATGGATGATATTAACACAGTCTGTTCTATGGATGGACACCCCCCGCCCGCGGGTAATAAAGCCTACGATTTCGTCCCCGGGAACCGGGCTGCAGCATTTGGAAAAACGGACAGCCACATCATGAATACCTTTTACTACGATACCTCCCTGGGATTTAGCCCGCATATGCTTTCCCTGGCTTTCGGCAACTGCGGACAATACCTCTTCGTCAGTAACTGCCTTCTTATGCTCCTTATCGTAAAGTTCCTGCATCTTATTGATGATCTGGCCTTCCTTCAGGCCGCCATGCCCCACTGCCGCACATACCGATTCCCAATCCTTAAAGCCGTATTTTTTCATAATGTTTCCCATATATTCCGGCTTCATGATTTCCTGCATGTTGACCGCTTTGGCCTTGCAGTAGGAGTTCATCATTTCTTTTCCTTTAACGATATTATCTTCTTTCCTCTCATTCCTGAACCATTGGTTAATTTTGTTCTTCGCCTGTGTACTTTTTACCACATTCAGCCAGTCCCTGCTGGGACCCTTGGAATTCTGGGAAGTCAAAATCTCAATACGGTCGCCGTTTTTAATGACGTAATCAATCGTCACCAGCTTCCCGTTTACCCTGGCGCCTATCATCTTATTTCCTACTGCGCTATGGATATTATAAGCAAAATCAATCGGCGTAGAACCGGCTGGAAGATTCATCACATCTCCTCTTGGGGTAAAGCAATAGACATTGTCGGAAAATAAATCCAGGTCATTTTTAAGCAGATTCATAAATTCCCTGTTATCGGACATATCCTGCTGCCATTCCAGGATCTGTCTAAGCCAAGTCAGCTTTTCCTCTTCCTGGCCTTCCGCTTTTCTCCCATCGGAGGCCTCTTTATATTTCCAATGCGCCGCAATCCCATATTCCGCCGCTTTGTGCATTTCGTGGGTTCTGATCTGTATTTCAAAAGGCTGCCCGCTGGAACCGATCAGCGTAGTATGCAAAGACTGGTACCGGTTAGGTTTGGGCATAGCAATATAATCTTTAAACCGGCCCGGGATAGGCTTATACATTTCATGGATGACCCCTAAAGCCCCATAACAGTCCTTCACCGTATCCACAACAATGCGTACGGCAAACAAATCATAAATCTGGTCAATCGTCTTATCCTGGTTTTTCATTTTTTTGTATATACTGAAAAAATGTTTTACCCTCCCGTCAATCTGGGCTTTTATGCCAGCATTCTCAATATGTTTGCTTACTTCGTTTACGATATTTTGGATATATCTTTCCCTCTCGCTTTTACGGATCGCAATCTTATCCACAAGATCATAATACACTTCCGGCTCCAGATATTTTAAAGACAGATCATCCAGCTCCACTTTAATTTTGGAAATGCCAAGCCGTTGGGCAATAGGGGCGTAAATATCCAAAGTCTCCCTCGCTATCCGCTGCTGCTTCTCCGCAGGCATATGTTTCAGCGTCCTCATATTATGCAGCCTGTCAGCCAGCTTAATCAGGATAACCCTGATATCCTTTGCCATGGCAAGGAACATTTTGCGTAAGTTTTCCGCCTGCATCTCCAGCTTATCCGGCGTTTTTCCCTCATTATCCCCGGAAAGCTGTAAAAGCTGCAGCTTTGTAACGCCATCTACCAGAAGCGCGACATCGGAGCCAAACTCTTTTTCAATCTCCTCATCCGTCATGATCGTATCTTCCACTACATCATGCAGCAGCCCTGCCGCGATTGTTTCCTTGTCCATTTCCAGATCCGCAAGTATGATCGCCACGCAAAGGGGATGTATAATATATGGCTCCCCTGATTTTCTGACCTGTTCCTTATGGGCATCATAAGCAATCCTATATGCTTTTTCAATCAGGGAAATATCATCGGACGGATGATATCTGCGCACGCGGTCGATCAGATCCTGATACAATTGTTCAGGGCTTTGAAACTCTTGAATGGCTTCAATTCTTCCGTCATCAAAAACCACTTTCCGTTTTTCAATTATCATATTTTGCTTTTCTTCTGTCATACACACCACCGGCCATTATTTTGTTTCCAGATTTTTCAGCTTCCTGCCCTTTATTTCCCTTCATAACAGATTGCAGACTCAAGCCTGTAATCTTTCAGCCTTTCGCGGCCTTTCAGACCCGCCAATTCCATTAGCACCACCACGCCGGCCACTTTCCCGCCCAGTGTCTCGATCAGGCGGATCATCGCCTCCGTCGTACCCCCGGTCGCGATCAGGTCATCCACAATCAGCACTTTCTGCCCCGGCCTGATGGCGTCTTTATGCATCTCGACCGTCGCCGTGCCGTACTCCAGGTCATAATCCACCGAAACAGTCTCGCAAGGAAGCTTTCCCTTTTTCCGTATTAAAATAAAAGGTTTTTTCAAATTATATGCAATAGGCGTCCCAAAAATAAATCCTCTTGATTCCGGCCCCGCCACCACGTCAAATTCCAGATCCTTTACTTTCTCCTGCATCGTATCAACAGCAAGCTGAAGCCCTTCCGCATCCTGCAGCACGCTGGTTACATCCCTGAAAATAATCCCTTCCTCCGGAAAATCCGGAATGCTCCTTACGTATTCTTCTAACTTTTTCATCCTTATAATCCCGCTCCTTTCCAAACCTGGAAACCGGAAACTCTGCGCAAAATAAACAGCTTCCGTCCCATACATTTCCCTTTTTATACCTTCTGTACCATAAAATACTGCTGTTCCGTAATCATCTGCTCTTTCATGCCAAGGCAGTTCTTTACCTTGTCTTTGATATTAAGAAATTCTCTTATCAAATCCGGGTCAAAATCTTTCCCGCTCTTTTCTGTTATCATTTCTAATGCTTTTTCATGGGAAAAAGGCTCCTTATAAGGCCGTTTGGAAGTCAAAGCATCGTATACATCCACAATACTCATGATCCTGGCTACCAGCGGGATGTCTTTCCCCTTGACGCCGTCCGGGTAACCGCTCCCGTTCCATTTCTCATGATGATGCCTGGCAATTTTTTCCGCCACTTCAGCAAACTCCCTGTCAGGAATCCTTTCTTTGATAAAGGCAAAAATATCCCCTCCTATGACGGAATGCATCTTCATCCGGGCAAACTCCTCCTCGTTCAAAGACCCCTCTTTGCGCAACACGGCATCCTGAATGGCTATCTTGCCCACATCATGAAGCGGCGCAGAACGGCAGGCCCTTTTCACAAGGCTCTCCGGAAGTTCATCCGCATATTCAGGAAGCTCCATCAAATAGTGAATAAACAAATTAAAATACAAAGATGTATTTTTCAGATGTCCGCCGGTCACACCATCCCTGGATTCTACCAGACCGGCAAAACTGACTGTCATCAGATCATACATGCTTTCGATTTCCTCAACCTTTTCCTCCACCATCGCCTCTAAGCTCCGTTCGTATTCCGCTAAGGCAATCTGGTTTTCCACCCTTTTTTTCATTACAATCGGTATAAAAGGCTTCGTAATATAATCCGCGATCCCGCAATTAAAAGCCTCTACCTCCGCCTCCGCTCTTGTTTCTGCAGTAAGGAAAATAACCGGGATTGACTTAAAGCAGGAGCTTTTTTTCAAAATCTTTATCATCTCATAGCCATCCATAACGGGCATGACTACGTCTAAAAGGATCAAATCCGGCCGTACTTTTTCCAGAATATTAAATCCTTCTTCCGCTGATAATGCATTATACAATTCATAAGTATCCTGCAGCACCATATTGGCCGCCTTGTGATTAAACTGTACATCATCTACTATCAATATTCTTTTTTTACTCATATAAAATTCCTTCAACTCTGTTATCTGCCTTTATCAGCGATATTGGACAACAATTTATGCAGAAACCGGATTGCTGCAATATCAGCTATATTCCACGGTTACACTAAAAATCATATCAATATATCATTTCATTGTCAACGGATTTTCTTTGCGTATGAGCCGGCGCTTCTTCCTGCGCTGCATGACCCGTTATTTCCGGTAGCCGGTTGCAGTAACCGCCGCAACCAAGTTGCCCAGTTCATCCTGCACATCAATACGGTAATAACTGGTGGTATGACCGTTTTTTATGCAACAGGCCTCAGCAATCAGTCTTTCCCCTTTTGCCATTCCAAGATAAGTAATATTAGCGTTTAAAGATACTACTCCCGGGTTCTGCCAGTTAGACGCCACTGCAAAAGCAAAATCCGCCAATGTAAACGTCACTCCTCCCATTACGGCGCCCAGGGCATTTTTATGCCTTTCAGTCAACTCTAAGCTGCATTTCGCATATAGGTTTCCTATTTCATCCACAACAGCCCCATTCTCCGTTGCAAATCTGTCATTTTCAAACATTTTCCGCACATCTTCCAGCGTTCCTTCCCCCACTTGCTCCCCTCTCTCCTGCCCTCTGAAATATTCCATAAAAAAATGCTTCCTCTTTTTTCCAGCCGTTTTTTTTATTATACCCACTCTTTTAGCATTCCTCAACATTATTTTTCAAACTGCAGATCCTATCCAACAGAAAAAGAGCCATGGTTTATGAAAAACCATAGCTCCCTTTCTTTAAAGGAAACCGTCTCCTTGCTTTTTTGCAGTCAATAGGCCAGACAGCCCTGCCCGGGCGGGTATGGCGTCCTATCCCACGGACAGCTTTTACATCATTCCGCCCATACCGCCTGCAGGCATAGCCGGTGCATCCTCTTTGATATTTGCCACGACGGATTCCGTCGTAAGAAGAGTGGATGCTACGCTGGTTGCATTCTGCAATGCGCTTCTTGTTACCTTTGCAGGGTCAAGAATGCCGTCTGCTACCATATCCACATATTTTTCGCGCAGTGCGTCAAATCCGGTACCCACTTCGGATTCCTTTACCTTATTGATAATAACGGAACCTTCCAGCCCTGCGTTTGCCGCAATATGGTACAAAGGAGACTCCAATGCTTTCAATACAATCTTCGCACCGGTCTTTTCATCCCCGTCCAAAGTTTCTGCCAATTTTTCCACTTCTTTGGATGCATGGATATATGCGGAACCGCCTCCGGCGATAATGCCTTCTTCCGCTGCTGCCCTTGTAGCATTCAGGGCATCTTCCATACGGAGTTTTGCTTCTTTCATTTCGGTTTCCGTAGCAGCCCCTACACGGATAACCGCAACGCCGCCTGCCAGTTTTGCAAGGCGTTCCTGCAATTTTTCTTTATCAAAATCAGAAGTTGTTTCTTCAATCTGTTTCTTAATCTGGGCAATCCTTGCCTGAATCGCTTCTTTATTCCCTTCGCCGTCAACGATAACCGTATTTTCTTTCTGGACTTTTACGGATTTTGCACGTCCTAACTGATCCATTGTAGTCTCTTTCAAGTCCAAGCCAAGTTCTTCGCTGATTACCTGGCCGCCTGTCAGAATTGCAATGTCTTCCAGCATAGCCTTTCTTCTGTCGCCATACCCGGGCGCTTTTACAGCTACTACATTAAACGTGCCGCGCAGTTTATTTACAATCAATGTGGTAAGAGCTTCGCCTTCTACGTCTTCTGCCACAATCAGAAGTTTTGCGCCTGACTGTACCACTTGCTCCAACAGCGGCAGGATTTCCTGGATATTGGAAATCTTTTTGTCCGTAATAAGGATATAAGGGTCATCCAATACTGCTTCCATTTTATCCATATCGGTTGCCATATATGCGGAAATATATCCTCTGTCAAACTGCATACCTTCTACCAGGTCAAGCTCTGTCAGCATCGTCTTGGATTCTTCAATCGTGATAACGCCGTCGCCGGATACTTTTTCCATCGCATCCGCAACCATCGTGCCCACTTCTTCATCCCCGGAAGAAACCGCTGCAACCCTTGCAAACTGTTCCTTGCCGCTTACTTTTGCGCTCATTTTTGCAATCGCTTCCACTGCGCAGTCCGTTGCTTTCTTCATACCTTTTCTTAAGATAATCGGGTTTGCCCCTGCTGCCAGATTTTTGATTCCTTCATTTACCATTGCCTGCGCAAGGACGGTAGCTGTTGTTGTTCCGTCGCCTGCCACATCGTTCGTCTTGGTTGCCACTTCTTTTACAAGCTGTGCGCCCATGTTTTCAAAAGCGTCTTCCAATTCGATTTCTTTTGCAATCGTTACACCGTCGTTGGTAATCAACGGAGCGCCGAAGGATTTATCCAAAACAACATTCCTTCCTTTCGGCCCCAATGTTACCCTTACGGTATTTGCCAGTTTATTTACGCCTGCTTCCAATGCTGCACGGGCTTCTGCCCCATATTTCAATTCCTTTGCCATGATTCACAACCTCCTGATTTATTTGTGTCTGTTTCTCCGATCCTAATTCTCTTTCTTTATTCAATCACTGCCAGAATATCGCCCTGCTTTACAATAATAAATTCATCTTCTTCGATTTTCACATCCGTTCCTGCATATTTGGAATAGATTACGTGATCCCCAACTTTTACTTCCATCTTTACTTCTTTGCCGTCAACGGTTCCGCCCGGTCCTACAGCCACTACTTCTGCCTGCTGGGGTTTTTCTTTGTTCTGCCCAGGAAGGACAATGCCTGATTTTGTAGTTTCCTCCGCTACTAACTGTTTTAATACAACTCTGTCGCCTAAAGGTACTAATTTCATCTTAAAAGCCTCCTTATGTCAATTCTACAATATTTTTCCACTTATTAGCACTCTTTTTGGTCGAGTGCTAATTGCTAATCCATATATTAAATTCATATGCAATGGTTTGCAAATGCAGTCATGCAGGCAAATATAAATATACCTCTTCATTTCTCTATTTTTCTCTTATTTTCTCTTATTTACTTATCTTTTTATATATTTTGCTTTTTAATAATTATTTTAGAAAATTTATTTTCTTTTCAAACCTTTGCATAAAGCAAAAGCCGGGAATCTACTTTTAGATTCCCGGCCCGTTTTCTTCTTTCCTGTCTGTTTCCTGCCCAGGGGCTTATTTTTTTATTCCTCTCCGCAGTCTTTCCTGATAACCCGGTGAGTTTTTAATTTCCAGTTTATTGTCAAACATCTCATATTCCGCATCGGATACCTTATCCGCCAGATGTTCCTCCACATTGGTCTTGTATACGATGCCTGCCGCCACGGAAGGGGCAAGCGCCTCGTCTTCTTCATATGACAGGCAAGCCTCTTGTACCCTGCGGCAATAGTCTTCTGCCTCCCCGTCCTCTGCCTGGGGGATCAGCACAAGAAATACATCCCCGTCAATCCGCCCGATAATGTATTCGCTCTTTGCTTCCCTTTTTACTATGGAAGCTATCAGTTGGATCAGGCTGTCACTCTTTTCCACGCCAAAATTATCATATACAAACTTCCAGTCATTAATGTTAAGGTTAATGACTGCTACCGGAATAATTTCCGCTTCTTCCAATACCCTCATTCTGTCTTCTATGTAATTCTTATTATAAACACCGGTAAGAACATCCTCCGTCTCGCCGCATTTTCTTTGCGAATTCTCTTTTCCCATCTTTGCTTCCAGTTCATCAATATAGGAAGCTGATTCCCTATGCATATATACTTCATTTCCAAGAGCCGTTAAAATCTTTATGGATTCTCCCATGACCCGTTTTGCAGGCTCCCTTTTTTCTTCCGGCACTTTGTCGTACCTTACATACATGTGTCCTACCGTACGGTCTGCCACACGGATCTTCTCCCCAGGCTTTCTTTCCACATCCGGCTCAAATCCGGCAAAATCCCCAATCTCCAAAGCCTTCTCCCCATGACGGTCCGTCAGGAGCAGTTCCATCCCATAGGCATCCGCCAAAGTCTGCAAATACTCTTTCAGCATATCCAGTGCAAATAAATTCTTTATTGCATAATCCTTAATATTTTCCTTTATTCTCTTCTCAAAAGAGACTTCCTTATAACTCATAGCACATTCCTCTCCTGACTTTAAGGTTTCCGTTTTTTCTGATAATAGTATACCTTTTTTTGTGTGGTTTGTCTATGAATTTTCTTGGTTTTGCCGGTAATTTTGTAACAATTTACGCCACCTGCCCGCCTAAGGGATTTCTCTTTTCCTCTCTCTTCTCTTACGCATCCGCCGCAAAAGCTGCCCAGCCCCCTTTGATCTGGTAGGTTTCCTGATACCCGTTTTCATTTCGCACAAATTCCAGTATCCCCCGGCCATCCTTCCCCTCTTCCCCTTCCTCTTTGCTTTCCGGCAGCCTCTGATATTCCCCGCTTTCCATAAACTCCTGAAAGGCTTGGCGTAAAGCCTGCAGAATCATATCCCTGTCCGGGTCTTTGTCGCTGATACTGCTTACTGCCGCTGCAAACACATCCTGCGCATCCTGCTTAGACCGGCAGCTCTTCAGCCGGCTCTCCAGCTCCTTGCGTGCCATATTAGCCCTAAGAGCCTTCCTGTACAATTCCGGGTTCGTCCGCGCCAGAAATCTCATTTCATCAGGTGTAAGCCTCTGCCCGGAACGCGCCTTGGCATATACCCTTGATGCATAAGCTTCCTTTGACGCCTCCTGCATCCCTCCTTCTTTCATGCTCCGTATATATTCCATCAACTGCAGTTCCACCGGAATGCCGGCTTCTTTTTCCATTGCATGCTGCATACTGTTTTTCCCGTTTAAGACAAAATTCATCCCCCCATATCTCCTTCCCATTTCCAATGCCGCTTCATGAAGAACCTGCGGTTCTTTGTTAATTGATATCCTTCTGACGGAAAGCTTCCCCGGCGCGAAACAGCGCATCCCCAAAAGGCGCGTCCCCAATTGGTTTACGCAGCCGGGAAATCCGGGCGTCTGCTGAATATTAAAATTCCGAACAGATAGCTGCGATCTCCGCTGCGCTTAAGCTTTTGCTCAAAGGCGCCTTCTCTATATATACATCCTGTCCCACTGCCCGTTCCAACGATATTTTTTCATTCATCTGCATCATTTCATCCTGTCTGGCAAGATATTTCTTTAAGGCCAGTTTTTCCAGCAGCTTTTTCTGTATCCTCTTTTTCCGGATTCTTTCTTCCTGGATCCGTTCCCTTTCCCTCCGGTTCCTCTCCCGGATGCGTTCCATCTCCTCATCCCATTTGCGCAGCTTTTCTTCCCAGCCGTCTTCTTCCGCACTGCTTTTTTCCTCTAAACCGCCCTTTTCCCTTTCTTTCTCATAATTCCTGTTCCCTATATGCTCTTGCTTGCGGTCAATATAGCCGGAAAAAGAAGCCTCCTGATGCCTGCTGTTTTCTTTCCGGTATTCCTGAGCCGCCTTATGATACTCCCCATTTTTCCCATAATCATGAATATACATCATACCTCTCCTATCATTGCATTTTGCAAAATCCCAAACCCGGATGAAAAATGCATCCATCTGCCTGTTGGCAGGCCTCTCTATCAGGGCGGTTTCACGCGATGACACCCTGACCCTATATGGCGAAAAAGAACGCAGATAGTCCGGGACTCCGTCCTATATCTGCGCTCTCCTTAGCTTCCTATTGATGAAATGCGGGATTCTCGTTCCGTTTCCCTGTTTTTATGCCGCTTTTAGCAGATGTATCTTTACAATGCGCCATCCACTACAAGACCTTTCATATCTTCTTTCAAAAGCTCCGCTTCTTTCATAATCTTTTTGATTTCATCCTGCAGCTTCGTCTGTTCCGATGCGCTCTCCTGGATTACTTCTGTCAACTCCTCCTGTTCTTCTTTCTTTTCCTTTGCTTCCTCCAGCTTTTCTTCTTCCTCTTCCTTCTTCTCTGCCTGTTCTTTTGCCGCCTCCATCACTTTTTCCAGCTCTTCATCCACATGCTTTTTCGCATCCTCCCAGAGCATACCTATTACTGAGTCGGATGCCGCCTGCAAAATGGATTCTGCCGCTTCTTTGGCGCTCCGGATGCCTTTCCCGCCCGTTTCTAAGATCGCCTGCTTCGACGACCGGATGCTTCCGGTATTCGCTATTTTCTCATTCAGCAGCTTTTCCTCCATAGACGCAATATTTCCAATCACTTTATCATATTCCAAAGCACGCCGCTGGTATTCTGTCGGTTCCCCCATATCTGCCAGCCGCTGCACTTCTTCTTCGCTTAGTTTCTCAAATTTCCCGTTCTTGAAATGATTGCTCGCTTTCCGGAGCAATTCCAGATCTTTTTCCTGCTGGCTGTCCGGAGCAATCCCATATTTTTCTTTCAAAGCTTCCTGTTCTTCCATATAGCCTTTTTTCTGCTTTACTAAAACATCAAGCTCTTCGCCTATCTCCTCGTTCCTGGCACGCAGCTCATTCATCTGATCTGTAATCTCATTATCCCTCGCAAACTGGTCACGGATAATCTTTGTCGCCTGTTTTCTTGCCTGCGCCCGTTTCTGTTCAATCAGGCTTGACATCCCGCCTTTCATATTCCCTGCAAAAATAGAACTGTTCTTGATCTGCCCGTCTTTTCCGTCCCCTTTGCCCATCCCGTTTGCCGTATGGATCCCCAAACCGGAATTTCCATTGATTCCTGCTAAATTAACCGTTACTGATGCCATGCCATCTCCTCCTTGAAACTTTTGTGGCGGAACAAATCCTTTTGTTTCCGTAAAATTTATCTGCTGTCTATTATATCGGTATATTTTCCTTTTTTATGAATATCCAAGCTTTATCTTTTACCCCTATCCTCCCATTTTCTTATTTTCCGTTCCGGGCCGTTCCTGTTCCCGGCTATTGCCTCTGCCGTCTGCTGCCAGGCTGGCCGCAGGGCCAGCCCGCCTGTTCTTCCCCCATCCCCTTTACCGCTTATATTCCTCCTTCAGGAAATCCGCCTTTTCATATGGGATCACAAAATCCATCACCCCGGCTACATGAGGGGCTATGGTATATTCATTGGCAATAATGTGGAACCCGTCCTTTCCCAAATACCATGTATCTTCCGTTAAAATATCCCCAATGCTTTCTTCGTAATCGTCATAAAGCATCTCCCGGTATTCTTCCTTCTTTGTCTCCACAAGAAGAAATTCCCTTACCGCAGACTCTGCCGCCTCTTTTTCTTCCGCCACATCCGCAAGTGTCAGCCTCTCCCCTGTCTCCGCGGAAAAATTCAGCCCCCGGGAATCGGCATTTGGATGCGCCCCTCCCATATACGAATAAAAAACTTCGTTAAAGCTAATGATCTTTTCATCTGCCCTTTCCGTAATATATTTTATCTCTGCCTCATAACTATACCAATTCTCTTTGCCACGCACCGCGTAATCTTCCTTTGCCCATTCCTGCATTTCCGCCTCATCCACCGGCGAATTGGAACGGATGTACTCATTGATGGCGGCAGCGGCCTGCTCATTACCGGATATTACTGCAACAGGCCATTCATAGCTGGCCGTAAGAATCACAGTGCCATCCTCCGCCTTATATTCCTGCCCGGATTCCTCTGTCCCGATAGAAATCCCCCCTGCCGCTTCCTGCTCCGTTTCCTCTTCTTCATCCTCCGGCGGGATCTCCCCTTTTTCTTCTTCTGCTGCCGGAAGATCCCCTGTCTCCTGTTCCTGCCTTTCTTCCTGCGTTTTCCCTGCAGGCTCCTTCCCTGCCCCGCACGCTGCAAAACAAAATAAGCCAAGAATCAACGCCAAGGCCATACCAACATTTTTTTTCATAATTTTTATCCTCTCTTTCTTTATTTTTCCGGTATAAAGCTATCGAAAATAAACAAATCAAAATCTTTTCTTCTTGCGTCCAAGTCCTTTTGGCTTTTGATTGTCCACGCTACCGCCAGATTCCGGTACACTTTTTTACAGATTTGCCGCGACAACGTCCAATAATATTTATGATTATATGCAATGAAATCCGGTTTCGTCAAAAAGTTTAACAACATATGTTCCAGCGCAAAATATAAAAGCCCTTTTAGCCCTTCTTCCTGCAGAAAGGCATCGGAAAGCTGCCCCCTCATCACCTCATTCCTGTTTTTCCTATACCATATCAATGCCAAAGGATTAAAAGACTCTATACAGTATACCCCCTGGTATCCCCTTAATATTCCATCCGCCAGCGGGCATACTGAAATATCCGTCCATTCCACTTTCAGTTCCACAATTAAAGGAACCTTTCCATTTACCATTGTTAAAACATCTTCCAGTTTCGGGATTTTCTCCCCCGAACGGTATAGAGGGAAATTCTGCAATTCTTCATAGGTATAATCGCTTACTTTTCCTTCCTGCCCGCAGACTCTTTTTAAAGTAAAATCATGAAAAATAAGCGGAACTCTGTCTTTGGAAAGCTGTACATCCAGTTCAATGCCGTAACCGCCATCTACAGCCTTCCGGAACGCTTTCATAGAATTTTCCGGCGCATCGCTCTCATTATCGTGAAGCCCCCTATGTGCATACAATATTCCCTGAAAAGGACGCTTATCCGGCTTGTGCATCATCCGCGGCATAATTGCCAGAAAATATAAAACTGCTGCCGCTGCTATTACCGTTAAAAAAAATGCCGCCATTTCCCGTCTCATATCTGCGCTTCATTTGAAGCAAGCACAGACTCCTCCTCCGTACTCTTATATTTTCTCTTTTCTTTTCCTGTCTGTGCTGTCCCCGGGTTCTCCGTCCCCCAGCCCTGGTTACAGCAGAAATCTATGCGCAAAACCTTTGACTGACAGGAAAAAAACAGAAATTTCAGCTTTCTATAGTATAGCATCTATTCACCAGCTTCACAAGGGGAGAGGCATGAAGCGCATGGGCGCGCTTTATTCCCTGCACGCCAAAAAAATCGTAAGAACCCCTTGCAAATTCAACAGTTTTCTGTACAATAAGGAATGACGGCTAAAACCGTCCTATAAATATAAGAAGAAAAAGAAAGGTTTATTCTAATGATCAGTGCAAATAATGTAACATTAAGGCTTGGAAAAAAAGCATTATTCGAAGATGTAAATATTAAGTTTACCGAAGGGAACTGTTATGGGCTGATTGGAGCCAACGGCGCCGGCAAATCCACATTCCTAAAAATATTATCCGGAAAACTGGAAACTACAAAAGGCGATATCTTCATTACCCCCGGACAGCGCATGTCCATCTTAGAGCAGGATCACTTCAAATATGACGAATATCCCGTTATGGATGTGGTCATTATGGGAAATGAACGCCTCTATCAGATTATGAAAGAAAAAGAAGACATTTATGCGAAAGAAGACTTTACCGATGAGGACGGCATCCGTGCCAGCGAACTGGAAGGGGAATTTGCCGAACTCAACGGATGGGAGGCGGAATCAGACGCCGCCATGCTTTTAAATGGCCTTGGCATCGGCACGGAATACCACTCTTCCATCATGAATACTTTGAACGGAAATGAAAAGGTCAAAGTCCTCCTTGCCAAAGCTCTTTTCGGCAACCCGGACATTCTTCTCCTGGATGAGCCTACTAACCATTTGGACTTAGACGCAATTGCATGGCTGGAAGATTTCCTGATCGACTTTGACAATACTGTTATCGTCGTATCCCATGACCGTTATTTCCTGAACAAAGTATGCACTCATATTGCCGACATTGATTATGGAAAGATCCAGCTTTATGCCGGCAATTATGACTTTTGGTATGAATCCAGCCAGCTCCTTATCAAACAGATGAAGGAAGCGAATAAGAAAAAAGAAGAAAAAATTAAAGAATTGCAGGAATTTATTTCCCGTTTCTCCGCCAATGCCTCTAAATCCAAACAGGCTACCAGCAGGAAACGTGCTCTGGAAAAAATCGAGCTGGAAGAAATCAGACCTTCCAGCAGGAAATACCCTTATGTGGATTTCCGCCCTGACCGTGAAATCGGCAATGAAGTCCTTACCGTAGAGGGAATTTCCAAGACAATCGACGGTGTAAAGATCCTGGATAATATTTCCTTTATTGTCGGCCGCAATGATAAAATTGCTTTTGTAGGAGGCAACGAACTTGCCAAAACCGCGCTCTTCCAAATCCTGATGGACGAAATGGAACCTGACGAGGGAACCTACAAATGGGGGGTCACCACTTCACAGGCCTATTTCCCAAAAGACAGCACCAAAGAATTTGACAGCGATTATACGATCGTAGACTGGCTCACCGGATATTCCCCTGTCAAAGATGTCACTTATGTCCGCGGCTTTTTAGGCCGTATGCTTTTTGCAGGGGAAGACGGCGTTAAAAAAGTAAACATCTTATCCGGCGGCGAAAAGGTAAGATGCCTTCTCTCCAAAATGATGATCAGCGGGGCTAACTGTTTGATCCTGGACGAACCTACTAATCATCTGGACATGGAATCCATTACCGCCCTTAACAACGGTATGATTAAATTCCCTGGCGTGGAGCTTTTTGCCTGCCATGATCATCAGTTCGTACAGACTACTGCGAACCGCATTATGGAAATCCTTCCAAACGGGCAGTTAATAGACAAGATTACCACCTACGACGAATACCTTGCCAGCGATGAAATGGCAAGAAAACGTACCGTTTATACCAATAAGAATGCAGAAGATGATAATTAAGCCCTGTGATAAAAGGAGGTATGCCGGCAAATGAATATCGTAGATTTACATGTACATTCCAATAAATCTGACGGAAGCCTGACGCCTTCCCAGCTTGTTGCGCTTGCTGTGCAAAAAAGGCTTTCAGCCTTCGCCCTTACAGACCACGACACAACCGAAGGGATCCCGGAAGCTATAGAAGCAGCAAACCAATATAACCAAGAGCTGTCTGCCGGGCATATCCCCCCGCCTGCCCACGGGCAGCCTGCCCTTCCCCTCGAGGTGATCCCCGGCATTGAGTTTTCCACAGAATACAAAAAAAAGGATATCCATATCCTTGGGCTTTTCATTGATTACGAAGCCCCCTTTTTCAGGCAGAAAATACAGGATTTCGTGGATTCCCGCACACTGAGAAACCAGAAAATGTGTGCCGGGCTGCAAGAAGCCGGCATGGATATTTCTTACCAGCAGCTACAAGATACCTTTCCAGGTTCCGTCATCACCAGAGGGCATTATGCCAAATATCTTTTCAGCCACGGATATGTCAAAAGTATGGCAGAGGCATTTGAACGTTATATCGGCGATCATGCCAAATATTTCGTGCCAAGGGAAAAAGTCACCCCTTCCCAGGCCGTACAGCTTATCCGCAAAGCCAATGGCATCCCTATTCTCGCTCATCCGCCTCTTTACCGTATGAGCGATGAAAATTTAGATGCCCTGGTAAAAACATTGGCCGGCGACGGGCTGCTTGGCATAGAGGCCATTTACAGCTCTTATCAGCCATCGGATGAACGCCATATGCGTTCCTTAGCAAAAAAATACGGTTTATGCATCAGCGGGGGATCCGATTTTCATGGTTCCACCAAACCCGGGCTGGAATTAGCCACCGGCTATGGCAGGCTGTTTATCCCCGAAGAAGTCCTCACTCATCTCAAAACTGCATTAAGATGGGCAAACCAAAAAGAGAAACCTGGAGAAAAACTATGAATCAGCAAAATAACCCTAAAATCTTTTTCACCGATCTGGACGGCACTCTTTTAACCACCGGCAAAGAAATCACACCGGCTACCAGGCAAGCCCTGCAGCAATGGACGGATGCAGGCCATAAGCTTGTTTTAAGCTCAGGAAGAGCCATCGAAAGCGTAAGCCATGTACGCTCTTCCCTTGGCCTTATCTTTCCCGGCATGTATTTAATCGGGTGCAACGGCGGGGAAATCTATGACTGCACAAGCAAAAGGATCATATCCCGTACCGCGCTCACTTACGCGCAGACGGCCCTTATCCTGAAAACCGCCAAAGAACAAGGCATTCATTGCCATACCTATACCGATACCCATATTGTCAGCCCGGAAGATAACGAACAGCTTCTTTATTACCGGCGCAATATCCTTACCCCCGTCATAATCCATGAAGATGTCCTAAGCGTCCTGGACAAAGAGCCATGTAAGTGTATTGCTATCGAAATCCATGACAAAGAAAAACTGGAGCATTTCAGGCAAACCCTTCTCCCGCTTGTCAAAGGTGAAGTGAGCCTTCTATACTCCAATGATAGATACCTGGAAATCTTCCCGGCCTCTTCGGGGAAAGGGACTGCGGTGCAAAAACTATGTTCCCTATTAAACATCCCCATTTCCCGCTCATTGGCTGCCGGCGATGAAACCAATGATATCTCCATGCTGCAGACTGCCGCATTAGGCATTGCCATGCAGAATGCGGCTGACTGCGTAAAGCAGGCCGCCGATCTGATCACCTTGGCTGACAATGACCATGACGGTTTAGCCCCTATTCTTCTGGACAACATTTAAATATCCGCTGCCGTTTTATTTGCCGGGCTGCCCGCCCTGCCGTTTTCTGAATTTTTATTTCCGCACGCTCCCAGAGCTTTCTTTATGCCCAAATTACAAGGCAGCCTTTTTCATATTGCCTAACAATACATACTGTTCCACCGGCACGGCTCTGTCTATGTCGCCGGATTCCAAAAATTCCTTTTGCTGTATCTCATAAAATTTAGAGACATCCCCTTTTTCCGCGCCTACGCTCACAAATCCTGAAGTCAGCCACTGGGCGTCTTTTCTCTGTTCAAAAGCGCTTGCTTTATCAATATCGGTCACTTCTGAAATCCAGTCCGCCACTTTTCTTATATTATTTTCTACCGCCCTATAATTCATTCCCCCATAAATGGCGCGTGTAAAGCGAAGCACCTTATCCGGATGCTCCTTTGCATATCCGGGAAGCGTAATCCAGGAAGATATAGACGCCGTTTTATGGGAATAAGACATGTTATTTGCGATAACCGCCGCATCATCGCCAAGCTGCTTTAATACCTCCAGCGTATAAGGCGACCACAGCGCACACGCATCAATGCTTCCCTGTCTCATTGCTTCCACCACTTCTTCGGGTTTCATATTCATTAAATGCACATCACCGGAGGAAAACCCTTCCGATTCCAAAGCAATACGCAAAATAGTCTCACTGGATGCATTTTCCACATTCCCTATCCGCTTTCCACGCAAGTCGGCAATCGTCCGTATCTCATGTTTGCGGTTGCCGATAATCGCCTCTGCATTAGATAAATGCGACATAATAGCAATGCTGGCTCTCCCCTTGATACAAAATTTATGCGCCCCGTTGCCTATATAACCAAAGTCAATCGTCCCTTCTTCCATCGCTTTGATAATTTCCAGGCCGTTAGCATATGGATGAAGCTTTACGGTAAAATTCTCCCGCGCAAAATATCCCATTTTAATTGCCGGAATGACTGCGCAAAGACTGCCATAATTCGGCATATAGGCCACATGGATTTCTTCCGGTTCGGTCTTCCCTCTCTTCTTCCCGTTTCCGTCTCCCGCGCTACAGATACTTTTCATCTCATCATAGATATCGGATACTGCCAAGGATTTTTCCCGGACCCCCAGCGCATTTCTTACAATGCCCTTAAAGCGGTGGACAATATTCTCCGTTGCAGAGTAATTGCTTTCGCTGAGGTTCTCCAAAGAACCCATATTTGCAATAATGAAGTTTTTCTCTTTTTCCAGTTCCCTGGAATTGGTTTCAATTTCTTTTACTTTTTCCGCCACATCATGAATCAGACGGTTTGCCTGCCCTACCATCCCGTCTGTCTTTTCTAAGCTTTCCGTCTGCCTTTTAAAGGCATCCTGCACCATCTTAATATTGGATACCGACTTATTGGATTTCTCTTCCAGCGTATGAATAATTTTTCCGATCGCTTCCGCACTCTGCCTGCTCTGTTCCGCCAATGCCCGGATTTCCCCCGCAACAACGGAAAACCCTCTTCCGGCTTCCCCGGCCCTCGCCGCTTCTATTGATGCATTCAGGCTCAAGAGATTCGTCTTATTTGCAATGTTATTAATTATATCAATCGCCTGCTGTATTTCCTTTGTAGCGTCATTTGTTTCCATCGTATTTACTGCAATTTCCTGAATACAGCTCTGCGTATCGGCATTTTCCTCTATCAGTTCATGAAAAATCCCTATGACTTCCTCATTACTGTTAAGCATATCCTGGGTCGCATCGTCCAATTCCTGCACATAACTGCTGGTCTTTTCAATATTACCACCTATTTTTAACGTAATTTTGTTAATCTCCTTCGTGCGCGCTGCCAGTTCACTGTTTCCGTCGTTTATGACATCTATAGAATTTCCAACCGCATTAATTGCCACATTCGTATCGTCTGCAATATAATTCATTTCTAATACGTTTCTGTTTAAATTATTTAATTTTACGCTTATTTGCTCAGAAAGCTTTTCCTGCACATCCTGCTTTACAATTTCTCTTCCTTCTCCTGTTTCTTCCCTTCTCTTATTTGCAAACAATTTCATATGGCGCTCCTTTATGTCTTTATCTTACAAGAATAAATGTGTAATATTTAAATCACTGATCATCTTGATCACTTCCTTCGTCCGGCTGCAGCCAAACTTTCTTAGAAGCCCTTTTATCTGCGTTTTTACAGTTACTGTTTCTACACATCTTTCTTTTGCAATTTCTTTGATGTTCTTCCCTTCCAGCAGTTTTTTAATCAGTTCCCTTTCCGTCGCTGTCAGTCGGGATATATTATGAATAAAGAACAGCAGGCTTTTTTCACTTTTCTGCAGCCTGACATATTCCTGCATCACCGTATCATGCACCTTACGCTCCATAATCGGATTGCCCGCATAGGCGCTCCTGATGTGGTTTAATATCTCTTCTTCCCCGCATCCTTTTACAATATAATCAACCGCCCCAGCCCCCATAGCTGTCAATATCATTTCATTTGTGTCATGCACTGTCAGAAATATAATATTTGCATTTCCTAACTGTTCACGGATTTGTTCCGTTGCCGTAATGCCGGCATTGAGATTTTCCATCTCTATGTCCATGAGAATCATATCGAATTCCTTCTCTTTTGCCAAATCCACAATCTGTTTCCCGCTATTGGCCGTTCCTACCACCTTCATATCTTCCTGGCTGTCAATCAGTTCGCACATATCTTCTAAAAGAAGGGGAAAATCATCGGCGATCATAATTTTTATTTTTTCAGCATCTTTTCTCTTTTCCATTTTTTCATCCCAACCCCCATAACGCCGCATAGCGGCAATACAAATCTACGCAGGGAATATCTGTTTTTCAGGCGCTTTTCTCACATTAAGCTGACATATACTTTGGCAATAAGATATAAAAGCTGCTTCCTTCTCCCTCCTTGCTCTCCACCCGTAAGCTCCCTAAATGCCCTTTTACGATTGCCCTTACATAATACAGCCCCATCCCCCAGTTATGGTTTCTGTTTTTGCTTGTATAAAAGGGTTCAAATATTTTTTTCATTGTTGCTTTCGGGATTCCCACCCCATTATCCCTGACTTCAATTACCGTATACAGCCTTTCATCATGGCTCAATAAAGAAACCTTCCCTTCGTTCCCTTTTTCCGCCGCATCTACCGCATCCTGGGCATTGATCAGAAGATTATATATCGCCTCACACAAATGTGCCTTATCCGCTAAAATAGATGCATCCGATTCCAGCGCTACCTCTATAGGAGCGCCCGGACATTTATTATGGAACCGCTCTAAGGCATTTGCCACGATTTCTTCAAGCCGGCAGGAAATCATATAAATAGAGCTGGACTTTACTGAACGGTACAGTTCCTCCATCCGTTCCAGCAGCGCCTCATTGATATCCTCCAAGGCTGCAATATATTCCCCCGCTTTCCTCACATCCTCTTCTTTCTTCAAATCCAAACTGTTTAAACGTTTAAAAACCACACGGTTTGCCAGCAACTGGTTTTTTGTGCTATGAACAAACACCAGGGTTCCTACCCGGGCCGTATTGTATTTCCGTTCCAAAACGACTTCTTCCATGTCATTGGCATAATTTTCCTGCGTATAACGCAGCAGACTGATAAAGCCCAATGTGCCGCAGACCACATTCACCAGCATAAGCAGATAATACGCTTTTATATCCCACATATGCTGTAAATAGCCGATCCCTCTTTTCCATTTGTAAGACGCATGATAGAACCGGTAAACCTGTCCCGGATCCTGTCCACAGTAAAGCAGATATAAACCGGAAATCGCAATCATGCATATCACAATTAAACTAAACTGACGGCGGAAAAATACCATCGTAATAGAAAAATATTCATGAATCAGCAAAATAAGCGCGATGCATATATATAACAAAATCCAGAAATAAGAAAACTCGGCCAAAAATTCCTGCAACTTTGGCCGGTTCCATGTAATTGCCTTATATATGCCAGGATAATAAACAATCAAAGATGCCGCCGGCAAAATGACAGAAATTTTTATCACAAAAGGATCCTTACGTATCACAGCAATCATAGAGTAACGCATCGCTATCTGCAATAAAAAAAAAGGGAACAGATATCTGCCTAAAGCTATCATATAGCCAATTACATTCAACGGAATAACCAAATATTGAATTGTAGTCTTCAATTCCATAGACACAAAAAGGAATTCCAGCATTTCTCTGGAATAACCGCCTTTTTTGGCTACAAAAATCAAAATGCCGCAAAACTCAAGCATCAGGCTGATGCACATCCCTGAAAGGAAAAAGGATTCCATGCTTCTTTTTCTGTACAGTACAAAACCGGAAGCAATCATAAAAACCCCCAGCAATAAAACCAGCATATGGCATTCCCTCCTTTTCCTGCTCCTGTAAATCTTTGCAGCAACAAGCCAATATGTACTTGAGAGTAGTATACCACAAAGGCAGACTACTCTCAATCCATGTCATATTATTTCAATAGAATTTTTATTTTAAAACCTTTGATTACTGTCCTGCTTCTATCATAACATCCAACATTACATAATCGGAAACTGCAGGAACCGGATCAGCCTCTACTGCGCCGGCTGCTACAAAGCCCTGTTTCTGGATCTCGTAATAGTTTTCCACTGCGCCGTTTGCTGCGCCTTCGGAAACCTCTTTACCTGTCAGCCAGTCTGCATCGCCCCTCTGCTCATATACGCTGTCGTAATCCTGAGCAACCTGAGTTGCCACATACTGTGCCACTTCATCATAATGCTCGTCTGCTGCATAATCCATCGCTTTGAAAAGCGCTTTGGTAAACCTTACAAGGATGTCCCTGTTTGCTTCTGCATAAGAAGGCATTACAATCCAGCTTGCAAGGGATACTGTCGTATCGGAGAATGTCATGTTATCTGTCAGCTTTGTTGCATCGCTCATTTCTTCCAGGATTTTTAAGCTGTTAGGTGACCATGTTGCACAAGCATCCACGCCGCCGGAAAGCATTGCCGTAACGATTGCGGAAGCATCCATATCCACTGCTTCAATGTCATCCATTGTCATGCCTACGGAAGTTAAAGAGTTTACAAGAATATCTTCGCTGGAACTTCCGGAAGAATATGCTACTTTCTTTCCTGCCAAATCTTCTACTTTTGCAATACCAGGGCCGCCGATTAACGCATCACCATTGGAAATATGGGAAAGTGCAAAAATAGATGCCTGGCCGTTGATGCAGAGCTTATGTGCGCCCTGTCCGATATAACCGATATCAATGCTTCCGGATTCCATAGCTGCAATGATAGTAGGGCCGTCTGCAAACTCAACCATATTCACTGTAATGCCAACTTCATCGAAAAAGCCTTTTTCCTTCGCTGTAAGCACTGACCAAAGGCTGCCGTAGTTAGGCATATAAGCAATGTTCAAAGTTACAGGTTCATAACTTACTGCTACGGGCGCTTCTTCTTCTGCCGGAGCTGCTTCTTCTGCAGGCGCTGCCTCCTCTGCCGGAGCTGCTTCTTCTGCGGGCGCTGCTTCCTCTGCAGGCGCTGCCGATGCCGGTTCCTGTGCATTACCACATCCAACGAAGGTTGCTACCATTGCCAGAGTTAACAGCAAACTTAATACTTTTTTCATTTTTTATCCTCCTTATGATAAACTGATTTATAGATAAACGTCCGGCAAAAGCCAAACGGTTAACTATCTTCTTTATTTCCTGACTTCCAGATATTCCTGGTATACCTGGCCCCAAATATGGTTTTTCAGTTCCAGGAATTTCGGATCCATCTTTGTTTCCTGTGTACGGGGATAAGGAATGTCAATATCCACGATTTCCTTAATCCTGCCCGGTCTTGCGCTCATAATAATAACCTTCTGCGCCAAGATAATCGCTTCATCCACATCATGGGTAATGAAGAAACAAGTCTTCTGCTCCTTTTCCCAGGTTTCTAACAGTTCCGTCTGAAGCTGCGTCCTTGTCTGGGCATCCAATGCGCCGAAAGGCTCATCCATCAAAAGGACGGAAGGGTTAACCGCATATGCCCTTGCAATCGCAACCCTCTGCTTCATACCGCCGGACAGCTCCTTCGGATAATGGTCCACAAAATCCTCAAGCTGCACCATTTTTATGTATTTCATTGCCCTTTTTTCCGCTTCTTCTCCTTTGATGCCCTGAAGATTTAAACCAAACAGAACATTTTTCTTTACCGTCATCCAAGGAAACAGTGCATACTGCTGGAATACAACGCCTCTTTCCGTTCCTGTTCCTTTTACTTCTTTCCCATCGCAATATACCGAACCGGAGGAAGGCTCCAGCAAGCCGGCAATGATATTCAAAAGCGTGGATTTCCCGCAGCCGGAAGGGCCGACTACACAGATAAATTCATTTTCATGAATGTCAAGGTTCACACCGTTTAAAGCAATCATTTCCCCGTTCCGGGAATTATAAATTTTTTTCACATTGTCAATTCTTAACTTTATATTTCTCTCTTCTCCTGCCATCCCGTCAGTTTCCTTTCTAAAAATTTAATTACTTTTTCTACCGTAATACCAATGATACCGATAATGATTATGTACAGCAGCATCGGTTCCGATTCAAAGCTGTTGTTCAGGGAACGGATACGCATCCCAAGGCCCGCGCTCGCACCTGTGGATTCCGCAGCTATCAGCGTCGTCAATGCAACCGAAGCGCCAAGCCGCACGGCTGTCATAATAAACGGAAGCGTTGCCGGGGCAATAACTTTCAGGAAAATATCCTTATCCGTAGCGCCAAGCACCCGCGCCGCCTTAATCAATGTCTCGTCAATATTAATAACACCCTGATAAATTGTGATAGTCATAATCAGGAAAGTAGCAATCGTAATAACTATAATCTGAGGTTTCCGCCCTACGCCTGCGGAAATAACAATCAAAGGAACATATGCCAACGGGGGGATATTCCTGACAAACTGTATCCAAGGCTCAATGATATTCCGGACCGGCCGGTACCATGCCATCAAAATAGCCGTCGGCAAAGACAGGATAAAGCCCAAAACAAAACCTGCGCTTACGGATATCAGGCTGCTCTGGATATCTTTCCAGAAAACACCTCTTTCAATCATCGTCTTGGCAGATTGAAGCGTAACCACTATATTCGGGAAGCTTCTCGCCGTTTTTGGATTTAAGGACAATAGATACCATAAAACCATAGCTACCGCAAATGAAATGAGCAGCCATACTTTATTCGGAATTTTTCCACCTTTGTTTTTTTCTTTCATCGCCGTCTTCCTTTCTTTTTGCTTTTTGTACATATTTTATGTTTATTATATAACATAATTTTCAAAAAAGACAGTATGAATTTTTTTCATACTATGCAAAATGCCTGAAATGGCTCTATTTACCATAAAAAATATGGCAAATAGGACATTTCAGGCATAGCATAATATTTCTCACGTCGTTCTTCCAATATCCGTACAGGCGCGGCCATCCAAACCGCCGCCCGTGGGAATCAAACTTGCAGCGCTGCAGAGCAGCGGGGTATTTGACCCTCGCGGCAGTTGATAAATGTCTGCAAGCAGCCACTTGGCTCGTTGCTCGCGGGAATCAAACAATATTAAATTCCGGCTTTTTTGTACTGCTCCGCCATTTCATCCAAAGTCGCACATTCTACTAACGGCGCTTTTCCTACGGAGCCAAACTGGACAATCAGCGTTCCTACCACTTCCTTTACGCCCGCTTCGATACAGCCTGTAATAGCCGCCACATCTTCGTCTGGAACAACACCTTTCATTAAAGTCTCCATAATCGGGGTTAAGAATGCACGGGGGTCTACCTGTGTCTTATTTTTTTCCAGAAGTTCATAAATCTTCCCGATAGACGGGCTGTTTTGTTTTTCCGGATATTTTGCAAAAAATTCCTTCATATTCCTGGTTACGGCAAGGCGGATATCGGTATCCACATTGATTTTCCCTATTCCGCACGGAATTGCCTGTTTCAATTCCTCTACGGAAATACCATAGGCATTCTGTACATCCCCTCCCAGGGCATTGATTTCGTCTACGATATACTTCGGAACGGTAGATGAACCATGAGATACCAGCACACCGAATATATTTTCATGGTTCATGCATTCTTTGATTGCAATCGCTATTTCTTTGCGCAATTTTACATTTTTCCCTTTGGAAGGGCCATGCATGGTGCCATAAGAAATGGCCAGACAGTCCACCTTCGTCTTGCGGAAAAATTCTACCGCATTCATCGGGTTTGTATAAGTAGAAGAAGCGGAAAATACATGGTCTTCCACCCCTGCCAGTACGCCCAGCTCGCCTTCCACGGTAATCCCTCTTTCATGGGCATATTTTACCACTTCCCTTGTCAATTCAATATTCTCTTCAAAAGGAAGGGAAGAACCGTCAATCATGACGGAAGTATAGCCGCCCTCAATCGCCGCTTTCACCGAATCGAAATCCTTGCCATGATCCAAATGCAGGACTACCGGCACCGGGGAATTTTCCCCATATTTTTTCACTGCAGCGGCAATGTTCTTCGCCCCAATCTTCTTATCTTCCAGCGTAGCATTTAAAAAATCGGTTCTTCCGCCCATAAAGCCGTTGGCCAAATCCGCCCCCTGCAAAATAGCCGCAGAACGGAACATTTCATGCACCTCAATTACTGCTTTCGCCTGCGCTACCGCGTTCACATTGAAAGCGCCCTGCGCAAAATGATATTTATCTGTTGCTTCCAGCAACGGTCTTAATGGTATTAACGCCATCGTTTTCCTCCTTGTCTGCGATGCCTGGTTTTTGCGGAAACCGGATTCTTTCCATTTGCCTCCGCAAAAACCGGCCCATCTTCCTGCCTTACGCATTCTTATAAGCCAAGCATCCGTTTTCTTTTATCCTGTTTTTATTTGCTAACCTGTTTTCCGCCTACAAAGGTATCGTAAACATTGTTCTCTTCATCCAACACAACAAGGTCCGCATCCTTCCCGTCCGCGATGGAGCCTTTTTTATCAAAAACACCGATGAGCTTTGCCGGATTCTCCGTTAAAAGCATAAGGACTTCTTCGATTGGCCTTCCGGTAAACTTCAGGATATTCTTTAACGCCTGCCCTGTGGTCAATGTGCTTCCTGCACGCACACCGTTGGAAGCCAGTTTGGCATCTCCGTCCACTACTACCACATCGTTTACGCCCAGCTTATAATTCCCGTCCGGAAGCCCTGCTGCCATAATGGAATCGGTTATCGCCACTACTCTGTCGATACCCTTTGTCTTAAGCAGAAGACGCACTACGCCAGGATGTAGATGCCTGCCGTCACAGATAGCTTCGCAATAGATGTCGGATTCCATAGCCGCACCCATAATCGCCGGGAAATGCTGGTGCAAAAGTTTCATGGCATTGAAAATATGAGTACAGGACGCTGCGCCGTTTTCAATGGCTTTCATGGAAGTATCGTAATCCGCACCGGAATGCCCGATTGCCACTACAATCCCTAAGTCTTTCATCGCCGGAATTGCATCTACAATACCGTCAATTTCCGGGGATACGGTCAAATATCT
Source organism: uncultured Lachnospiraceae bacterium (assembly GCA_910576535.1). Taxonomy (GTDB): domain Bacteria; phylum Bacillota; class Clostridia; order Lachnospirales; family Lachnospiraceae; genus Kineothrix. Next base: position 124,788 of record CAJTKK010000003.1, read on the forward strand.
GATATTCCCTTCCGCCGCTTCCTGATATTCCTTTAACAGTTCCACATCCGCATCCCGCAGAAGATGCTCCGGCATGGCGCCTTTAAATTCCTTTGCCAAAAAAGGCCCTTCTAAATGGATGCCAAGCAAATCCGCCCCTGCATTTTCCATTGCTTTATGTTTCTTAAATTCATCAATACACCATAACGTCTGTTCTTTCGTATCCGTCAAAACGGAACAAAGCCATGAAGTGGTGCCCTGGGTTGCCATGAAATGGCCGATTTTCCCCAATTCTTCTGCCGTTGCCGCATTTACGTCCACCCCTACCGCACCGTGGGTATGTATATCAAGGAATCCGGGCACTACCCTTTTCCCTTCCGCATCATATACTTTTGCCCCTTCTTTCGGCATTTCCTCTTTCGGTAAGATGTGAATGCGCCCGTCTTCTATACCCACTGTTTTTTCCTGAAAGCTTCCGTCCAAAAAAACTTTACCATTTACAATATATTGTTCCATGCTGCTACCTCCCTTTTCTCCATGCTTCTTTTATTCCGGCAGATTTGCCACAAATTCCGTAAACTTAATATTAATATCCGGGTGGCTCTGCAGAAGGCTTACCGGGAAATGCGCACTGGGCTCACCGTATGCCGCATGGCGCACAACGCTTCTATGCCAGTCGCGGAAGCAGCCCAGACGGATTTTCCTTGCGTTTGAAATCTCGTTGATGCCGATGGTAATGCAGTAATGAGGCATATCATCTAATGCGCCGTTTAAATCCCCGATGGAATTTACCGCCCTTGTTTCTTTGGATATATCCAATACCCTTGTCTTTAACGCAAGAAATTCTTCCCCTGTCAATTCGTCCTGCGGTTCGTTGAATGCCACATGCCCGTTGATGCCGATTCCCCCGAAAGCGATATCTACCCCGCCCAATTTTTCAATCAGTTCCGGGATATATTCTACATGATTGGGGTCCGGGAATACCCTCTGGCTTTCCGGCATCACCAGTTCCGGTTTTATTTTTGTATATACGGTTCTATCCATAAAGCCGCGGAAGCTCAATTTATGGCTTTTTTCAATCCACTGTTTTTCGTCCGTCAAATATTCGTCCATATTGATGAACCATACATTTTTCAAATCAATGTTCCTGCTGTTTACAATATCCACAAAATAAGGATATTGCCCTACCGGCCCTACCGGGCAGATAAATACGGTTTTCTCCCCAAGCCCGTTCTTTCTCTCGATTTCCGCTGCCATCTCTTCCGCTATGGACTGGAATACCGTCGCATTGTCTTCCATCACAATCAACGGGATTTTAGGGGCTTTTAACAGCTCTTCCTTTGTGTAATAGTAATAATCATGCATAACCTATCTATCCTTCCTTTCTTTCTTATTTTTTTACAGGCTACTACGCTTCTACAAGTTTCCGCTCTCCTGCTTTAACCGTTGTAAACTTCATCTTTCATCATCAAATGCACTGCACTTTTCTTAAAGGTCAAAGGAAGCGCAAGGATATTCGGGTTTTCCCCTACATATTTTTTCTTCGCATCTTCCAGGGCTTCCTCTATCGTTGCCCTCGTCTTTAATCCCATCCCTCTTGCATATCCCGGTTCCTGGGCGCCGCAGATATAGATAGCGGAAGTATTCATTTCCGCAATATGCCCGCAGGCTATCATGGAAAAGCCGTGGAACGGATGGAATGCATTGGTAAAACGGTATTTACGGATATATTCTTCATTGGTAGCAAAATATTCGCCCAGCCTGTTCATATCCGGCAGCGTATTCATCTGATCCTTCTGGAACATGTCATACATTTCCCTCAAATAAGGCCAAAGCTCGTCGTGGAAATATCCGTTGCAGATAGATGCGCAGATAATCACGCACTTGTCGCTCATTACCCTTTTATGCCGGATTACTTGTGCCGAAAGCGCCTGCATCATCATAATCGGGTTCGTTCCCATCCCTTCCCCATAATGGAAGAACTGGGGCATACCAAATATCATCACATCATATTTCTTTTCCGCAAAAGGCACATAAGTCCTCTTATCCGCTACTTTCCAGGAAGCAGGCTGCATTTCTTTTGCATAGCCGGAGAAAATCGCAATCTGTCTGGAAGAAGTATCCAAAACCGCATCGCAGCAGAAAAACTTTTTGCCCATGCATTTTTCCATATGCTGCCCGATTTCATCGAATTTGGTCCGCATCAGGGAATGCCCGCTCACCGGCACAAAATCCTTCTGGTGCATTACCTTGGGCACATGATGGGAAGCAATTGAACGCCAATGGGTAATACCCGTCGCACAGTGTTTATAACCGCCGGAATATCCCCCATAAGGGTTGCCCTGGGTATGCCCGATTAAAATAGCCACATCGCTGTCATACACATATTTATTCATCAATACCGGGTCGCCCCTGTCCGTCGTCCCCAAATCTACCAGATGCTCATAATCCTCGCTGTCATGGTTGATAATCTGCCCGCAGTTCCAGAACTCTTCAAAAAGCTCTTTCCCAAGCACGCCCCTGATTTCCGGTTCCGTATTCTTCCGGTGCAGGCCATTGGAGCAAATCAGAAGGATATCTTTTTTCTCCACCCCTGCCGCATACAGTTCTTTCAAAATCAGCTTAATCGAAACTTTCCTGTGGGAAGTAGGCTGTTCGCCCCCTTTCACCCTGTCCGGGAATACAATGGTAACTTTGGAGCCTTTTTTCGCCAGTTTAGAAAGAGGTTCCATCCCCATAGGATTCCGCAATGACTCTAATGTTTTTGCCTCCAGCTCTTCCTCCGGAATATACGGCGGATCCTCCACCGTCACACCAGGAATAAACACATCCGTATTTTCCGGCAGCTCCGCCGCCATCGTGCCCTGCCCGTACTCAAATTCCAATCTCATAAACAATCCCTTCCTTTCCTGCAATTACTTTATATTTGCTGTAAGCTTACGCCTTCCTACTGCCCCATATACATCCGTATAATTTCCAGATATTCTTCCGGATAAAAGCCGATATCCCCCTGGAATCTGGTCAATGCAATCAGCCCCCCATCTATCTCCGGTATGGAAGCTAACATTGCTGCATTATCCGTTTTCAAACCGCCGCCGTAAGCGACTGCCATCCCTCCGGTACGCTCTTTCACAAACCGGGCAATCATCTGGATATAGTCTTTTCCCGCCGGTGTCTTCCCGGGCCCGATAGACCAGATTGGTTCATAAGCAATGGCAACCTTTGAAGTATCCACGTCTTTTAGCCCGATTTCCAACTGTTTTCCAAGGACTTCCTGCCATCTGTCCTGTTCCTCCGCGCTTTCCCCAATGCAATATAAAACGGTCAGCCCGGCTTCCACGGCAGCCTTAATCTCCTGATTCAATATCCGGTTCACCGCATCCGTATCGTTTACACCTGCCTCTGCCATAATGCCAAGCTTGTCCCGGCGTTCTTCGCAGTGCCCGATTAAAACGCTGGAACAGCCCAGGGCTTTCATTGCCTTTCCTGTCCGGTTGGCGGTAAAAGCGCCGAAGTTGCCGCCTTCCTTTACATCTTCCCTGTGAATCCCCTGTGCGCCAATGGCAAGGTTCCCCTTTTCATCCAATGCCCCTATGGCCGCAAGAAGATGGGCTTCCGGCAGATACATCACAAATTCCACTTCATCCTTCCCATACTGCGCCAATGCCTTTTTGGTATGTTCTACAATGTAGGTTCCCCATTCCTGCACAGGTGCAATGCGGTTCACTCCCCCCATTTCCTTCGGAATATCAAACCTCTTCAAGTTCAGGTAAATATGTTTCATTTCTTATCCGTCTCCTTTCCGTTTCATATATGTTGACAATTGGCAAAACCAATCCATCCGCCTCATATTTTTCCTGTATTTTGCCAGAATACGCTCTTGGCATAAATTCTGCAGCCGGACAGCCAATGCAATCAAATCCTGCTTTTCAGCGCTTGTTTTGCTTCGTCTTTAAAGCTTACCATTTCCGGCAAATCCCCGTCAATCAGCGGCCTGCACCAATCCACAAATGAGCCGGTAATGTCATTGCCTCTTTCATTGATATATTCTTCCGGCATCACCCGTTCGTTCAGCATGACTTCTTCAATCGGTATCAGCGGAGTCTCCACCTCATAGGTTTCCCCTGCTTTCCTTTTTATGCCTACCATTACGCCTGTCTGACCGGCCAGCGCTGCCTTTACAGCCTCTCTGCCTACTAAAATAGCTTCCTGTCTGTCCACTTCCGACTGAAGCAGCATGGAAGTCCGTCCGCAAAGCCCCGGTTTTTCACTTCTTGCCTTAATCCCCAGCTTCTTGATTACTAATTCTGCCAGGTAAGCGCTCACATCCCCATAATAAACAGCCCTGTCCGTTTTAAAAATAGGCGGTACGATGGACTCCCCTTTTTCATTCCTTAGCCCCTCGCTGACCACTACTACCACACCACCCAATTCTTCATACAGTTTTTTCACATCTTCCAGAAATTCCTCTTCGTTAAAATTCCTTTCCGGAAGGTAAATCAGGTGAGGAGCATCGCCCGGGTTTTTCCTCGCCAATGCGGAAGCTGCCGTAATCCATCCGGCATTGCGCCCCATAGCCTCTATGACACAAACATGGATTGGCAGGGATTTCACATCCGCCCCTACTTCCTTTGTCACTGTGGCAATATACTTTGCCGCGCTGGGGAACCCCGGCGCATGGTCTATAATCGAAATATCATTGTCCATTGTTTTCGGGATGCCGACCACATAAATCCCTTCCCCTTCGCATACCTTGCTCACTTTGCCGCAAGTATCCATAGAGCCGTTTCCGCCGTTGAACAATACATACTTGATGTTATTCTTTTTCAAAATATCCACCATCGCTTCATATTGTTCCTGCTCTAACGGAAACCGCGAGGAACCGATTGCCGTTCCCGGTGTCTGCAGCAGCAGTTCGATTTTCTCCTCTTCCAATTCCCCCATATCCAAAAAATTTTCTGTCAATATTGCCTCCGAACCGCCAATTGCCCCATAAATTTTTTGAATATCAGGACTGGCCTGCGCCTCCCTTATTACACCATACAATGAGGCATTCAGCACTGCCGTCGGCCCGCCTCCATGTACTACAAGCAAATTTCCTTCCATATGGTAACCATACTCCTTTCCCTTCTTTGGCCCGTCCAAACATTTTACGCATCTTTTCCACGCAATTATACAGTTTATTCCTTATCTCCATCCGGATATCCAAAGATCCCGGCAGGCAATCCTGTCCGGCAGGCCTTTGGATACCCGGATCCTATTTATAATAGTATCACACTCCCCTTCTTTTCCGTTGCAATTTTTACCCAAACGTTTGCGTAAACTTTTCCCCTATGGTACAATAAATTATGTACAATAAAAAAGGAGAACAAGGACTGTTATGACGTTAAAAGAAATCGCTTCTTTGGCCGGCGTTTCCCCTTCCACGGTTTCCAGGGTAATTAACCATCCCGGCTCTAAAGCCGCCAGCAGGGAAGTGGAAAACAAAATATGGCAGGTCATCCGTGAAACCGGTTATATTCCGGATCCCTCTGCCAGGAACCTGAAGCTCCGCTCCATTGCGCCTCAAAACGGGACCGGCTCTAAAGCCATCGGCTGTATCCTTGCCCGCACCCACACTTCGGATCCTTTCTTTTCCAAAGTGACCAGAGGATTGGAACGGGAAGCTTTGCGCAACGGTTATACGGTAAAATACATTTTCTCTTATGAGGACATCAGGAAACCGGATATCCAGGAAGCTATCCACCAGACCAAAGTGGAAGGCGTAGCCCTTTTAGGACGCCCTGATTCCAAAATGCGGTCCTTTTTAAAGACAAACTATAAAAAAATTATTTATGCAGGACTCAATAACATTGATTCAGAATTTGACCAGATCACATGCAATGCATACCTTGCTTCCAAAACCGCTGTCAGTTATCTGGCAGAACTAGGGCATACCCATATCGCTTATTTAGGCGAGAGGAAAAACGAAATCCGTTACCGTGGTTATTTGGATGCTATTTCCCAGCTTGCCCTGCCGCTTAACCGGGAGCGTATTATGGATACCCATCTTTCCGCTGAAGACGGATACCGGGCAGCCTCAAAGCTTTTATCCTCCGTAAACGATGTCACCGCCTTGTTCTGCGCCAACGACTTAACCGCCATCGGCGCCATGAAAGCAGCGGAAGAACTAGGCTTTTGCATTCCCGGAGAGCTATCCGTGATAGGCATTGACGATATCGAAACCTGCCAATATACTACCCCCATGCTTACTACCATCCATATCCCGATGGAGGATCTGGGGATTATGACTGCCAAAATTTTAATCGACCGCATTGAGACCGGAAAGCGGATTCCTATGAAAGTGGAACTTCCATTCCGTCTGATCAGGCGGGGAAGCTGTTCAGCGCCAGCCCAGAAGCTGCATCCCCTGCCGCAGGCAATGGAGTAGTTACCTATAAAAAAGAAAGGATGATCTTATTATGCAGCTTACTTTAAAAAACCAAGGTTACACAGTCACTATCGAATCATTAGGGGCAGAATTAAAATCCTACAAAAACGAAAGCGGAAAGGAATTTGTCTGGGATTCCAACCCCGATTTCTGGCCCCGCTCTTCCCCGCTTTTATTCCCTTCCATCGGCAACCTGCGCAACGGAAAAACTATCATTAACGGCAAAGAATACGAGATGCCCAAGCATGGTTTTGTCCGCGATATAGATATGGAATACGAAACAGAAGCCGAAAACCGGATCACATTTTCCTGCTGTTCCAGCGACGAAACCCTGAAATGCTATCCCTTCCGGTTCCGTTTCCAGCAATCCTATGAACTGAACGGCCCTGAACTTAGCGTTTCCTATGTGATTACCAATGACGGCGATGAGGACATGTATTTCCATTTAGGCGCGCACCCCGGCTTCATGTGTCCTTTGGAAGAGGGGGAAAGCTTTACGGACTATGTCCTGAAGTTCCCTTTTGAGGAAACATGCGACAGCCCGGTATATGACCTGGAAAAAATGCAGTTTGACCCGGATAATACCAGACGGCATCTGGATCACAGCGATACATTGCAACTGGATTATTCACTTTTTGATATAGACGCTATCGTATTTCCGCATTTGAAATCAAAAAGCGTAACGTTGGTAAATCCGGCTACCGGCAAAGGAATTCAGATGGATTATCCTGATTTTGCCACTATTGCCTTTTGGACTCCCGCACAAGTAAAAGCTCCTTTCCTGTGTATGGAACCCTGGAACGGGGCTGCCATCTTTGCGGACGAGGATGACGAATTTATCCACAAAAGAGATATCCAGACATTAAAAGCCGGAGAAAGCAAGGTTTACCGGCTCACCATCCGCCTGCTCGTATAGGCTTTTCCCATGCGGCGTTCCGGCAGCAAGCGGCGAAGCCGCCAGATTCATAAAACATTCTCTGCGGCAGCCGCCGGATAAACATGCATACCTCTCTATCCGGCCCGCTGCCCGCAGGGGTAAACCAGAATACAAAAATAAACCGGAGTAAAGGAAAATAGATAAAATGGCAGATACAGTTCTTATTTCTATTATTGACGGACAAGGCGGCGGCATTGGAAAGCAGTTGGTTGAAAAGCTGGTTTCCGGCCTGCCGGAGAGAAAGAATATCATTATCCGCGCCCTTGGCACCAATGCGCTTGCTACCAACGCCATGCTGAAAGCCGGGGCGGACGACGGCGCAACCGGGGAAAACGCCATTGTGCTAAATGCGGGAAAATCCCATATTATCGCCGGCGTAATGCCCATCGTTATGCCCCATTCCATTTTAGGCGAAGTAACGCCCCGCATGGCGGAAGCCATCGGCGCCAGCGATGCATTAAAAGTGCTGATTCCCCTGCCCAGATGCAACACCCGGATTGCCGTGCCAGGGGCAGCCTCTTTAGGGCAATGCATTGACAAAGCGGTAGAAATCATGAAAGAGTACACAGGAAGTCAGGTTTTTCCTTGACAATCCTCCAGCAGCGCTTTATAATGGCTTTAACGTGCAGTCTGAAGATTGCTATTCTTTTATGTATATTTACTGGATATTTACCGATACCATGAAGGTATGAACCTTTTTTCAGAGGATTCCTTTTGAAAGAGGACAGCTTTTTTGGTATTTTTTTATGCATAAGAACGGAAAACGGCCTTTCCTCAATACTTTTTTGGCCGGGTCTTATGGAATAAGAAAAATACCTGAAAGAACAGCAAAGATTCTCAAAAAAGAGAAAAAGAAAGGATTGCCATTATGAAAAAACAAAATGTAAAAAACATCGTAAATGCCGCCCTCTGCCTTGCTCTGTGCATGATGCTTCCCTTCCTGACCGGACAGATCCCGCAGATTGGAAGCGCTTTGTCGCCGATGCACATCCCCGTATTCCTCTGCGGATTCCTCTGCGGATGGCCTTATGGGCTTGTCATAGGTTTCCTTGCGCCGCTTCTCCGGTTTATGCTCTTTGGTATGCCTCCGGTTTTCCCTACAGGAATTGCAATGTCTTTTGAGCTGGCGGCCTATGGCATGGTATGTGGGATCCTATATAAAAAACTGCCCAAAACCATCCCCAATATTTATCTCTCCCTCATTGGCTCCATGTTAGCCGGGCGGATTGTCTGGGGAGGCGCAATGACAGTCATTGCAGGGGTAAGTCATGTGCAGTTTTCTTTTCAGGCCTTTCTTGCCGGGGCTTTCCTTAACGCCGTACCCGGCATAATCTGCCACTTAGTACTGATACCTATTATTATTGTTGCATTACAGAAAGCACATTTTATCGAACATGAACACTATCAGACAGCTCATCCGGACACACTTAACTAAATATCCTTCCATGGAGCTTACCGACATGGTAAAGCTGCTTTATCAGCATGAATTTGGACCGGGGCATATGATTTCCGATGAATCCGCAAGTTTCCAAAAACTTGCCGCAGAATGGGAAAGCCTGCCCCATTCCTCATCCGTTCCTTTTGCAGAACCCATCGGCAATGGGCTTGTGAGGATTCATCTTGCCTCACTTGACAGACAGGAGCTTCCTGTTTTAAATTATATGTTTTGCCAGACAGCCTGTCATATGCACGGGGAGAAAGAAAAGTTCCTTCAATATCTGGACTGCCTCCCCCTCTATTTCCCGGACGCCGGAGATTTTTTGGCAGACTATAAAAAAAGAGGATGCCCTCCCCTTAGCCATAGCAATTCTTACCGTCAGGCATACCATCCCGCTTACCGTGTGGTTATGGAAAGCTATGCCCATTTCCTGCGGCTGATCCGTTCCCTCTCCGCCCTTTTCAAGGAAAAGGGGCGGCTTACCGTTGCGATTGACGGAAACTGTGCTTCCGGAAAAACTACGTTAAGCCGTTTGCTTTCCCTATCCTTTGACTGCAATATTATTCCTATGGATGATTTTTTTCTTCCGCCGGAATTGCGCTCTGCCAGCCGTCTGGCAGAGCCTGGCGGAAATATCCATTATGAACGGTTCCAAACAGATATAAAAAAACCTTTGCAGGAAGGCGGCGCCATATCCTATCTCCCATTTTCCTGCAGCGCTATGGATTATGGGAAAAGAATCTCCTTACCCTCAAAACCTTTTACTGTGATCGAAGGTTCTTACTGTATGCGCCCAGAACTCCGCAGCCTTTATGACTACTCTATCTTCCTCTCCTGCCCTTATGAACAGCAGATCAAACGGATCCGGGCGCGCAACGGGGAAGCAATGCTGCAAAATTTCATTACCAAATGGATTCCTATGGAAAATGCCTATTTTGATGCCTTTCATGTAAGGGAAAATTGTTCGGTTTCCATTTCTTCTACTGTCACGCCGCAGGAATAAGACCGTCTGCCCATTACATTCCTCTTTGGCCCGGAGAGGATCACTTCTTTACAGAAGCAAATATCGTGTGCGCTTGTTCCTGCCATGATGTCCATAACAGTAGGTTCTACCACAAATTCCATATCTTCATTATAATAGCCAAGCTGTGCCGTATCCAAAGTAAATACCAGCCTCTTTTCTTCCCCTGCTGCCAAAGATACCCGTTTAAATCCTGCCAACTGTTTTACCGGGCGGATCACATGGGCTTTTTTCGTATGGTAATAAAGCTGTACAACCTCATCCCCTTCCCGTTCCCCGGTATTTTTTACCGTAAGGGATACAACAATTTTTCCATCTGTAGGCACATCTGTCTCTTCCAAGCAAAAATCCCCCAGTTCAAAGGATGTATAACTCAGCCCATGGCCAAAACAGAATAACGGGCTATTGTCTTCATCCACATAACCGCCACTGAAAATTGCAGAACCATACCCCCCGCCCGTGCTGTTATAACCGCTTCCTGTCCTATGGTTATAAGTTACAGGCACCTGACCCACACTGCGTGGAACAGTCATTGTCAACTTTCCTCCCGGGTTTGCGCTCCCATCCAGCACATCCGCAATTACTTTTCCTGCAAATTGGCCTGGCATAAATGCCTCCACCATGCTGTCCACATGTTCACATGCCCATGGAGTTGCAAAAATTCCCGGCCCATAAAGAACCATCACTACTTTTTTTCCAGTCGCATACAAAACTTCCAGCAGCTTCTGCTGCACTCCTGGCAGATCCAGCTTGCACCGGTCCTTTCCTTCGCCCCCTGTCACATTCACCCATCCGGAATTGCCGCCACAGGCAAATACCACTACATCGCTTTCCTCTGCGGCTTTCACTGCCTCCGGGAACCCGGATTCATCCAAGCCTATAATATCGCATCCCTTTGCATAATGAATTTCAAACCGTTCTTCCAATGCCTCTTTCAGGGAAACTGCCCCCATAGAGCGCAGCACAGAATTCATATCCCTGATTTTCTCTTTTTCCTCTTCTGTCAAAGCCTTAAAGAAAGAGGAAAACGGGTTTGCCTCTTCATTGTCTTTTGCTTTCGCTGCTTCATCTGCAATACCGTTAAAGGACACGGAATCATTTCCGCTTGCCCCTGCCAAAAGCATTTCTACGCACGCCGGAAAGGTATAGCCACTCACAGGGTAACGCAGGTTATCTGCATGAGGGCCGATGACCGCCAGCCTGCTTCCTTTTTTCAATGGAAGAACCCCATTGTTTTTCAGAAGTACTAATGATTTTGCCGCAATTTCTTTGGATAAAGCATTCTTCTTATCATTTGTCATTGCCTCTTTTACTTTTTCCACATCTACATAAGGATTTTCAAATAAGCCATATTCAAACTTCACTTTTAGCACACGGCGTACGGATTCATCTAAAACAGATTCTTCCAACTGGCCGCAGCGCACATATTGGGGAAGCTTCGCAAATGATCCACCTACTGGAATCTCTGTATCCGTCCCCGCTTTTTTCGCCAGATATCCAGCTTCTTCATAAGTATCTGCAATATGAAAATCTGTCAATGTTTTCATGATTCCAGCCCCGTCAGAAGTGAGGATACCTTCAAATTTCATCGTATCCCGCAGTAAATCATGGGCAATCGCCCGGTTCGCTACCACGCACATCCCATCAATCTCTGCATAATTTGCCATCACGGAGCTTACATCCGCTTCTCTCATAGCTGCTTCAAACGGCGTGGCAAAAACCTCATACAGTTCCCGGCTGTTTAACCGGGTTGCTGCGGTATTCAGCCCTCCCTGTGTCTCGGAATACCCAAGGAAATGCTTTGCCACGCAGGCTACGCCGTCTTTTTTATTTCCCTGCATTCCCTTAATATAATGGATGCCCATTTGGCTGGTCAGATAAGGGTCTTCCCCGTAAGTTTCGTAAGTACGCCCCCATCTGGGATCCCTGGCCACATCAATAACCGGGCTCATTGCCGAATTAATGCCTACCGCTTTTGATTCCTGCCCAATGATTTTCGTCATTTCTTCCACAAGGTCAGGCTCCCATGTGCATCCCGCATTGATCTGCGCCGGAAAAAGAGTGCCTCCCATAGCCGGATAACCGCATAAATTCTCCGACTGCAAAGCTACCGGGATTCCAAGCCTTGTCTTTTCCATAAAATATCTTTGTATTTTATTAGTCAGTTCCGCAATTTTCACTGGGTCTGCAATACCCGTAATAGAATATTGCGTAAAACGTCCATGTCCATCGGGGTACTTTTTCTTAAGCAGTTCTTCCAGATCATCCCCTGCAGCCACAATTTCATTCGTAAGGTCACCGCATAACTGCGCCGCCTTTTCTTCCAGCGTCATCCGTGAAAGCAGATCTTCTATCCTTTCCTCTACCGTATACCCTGCATCCTTATACACTTCCATACTCTAACTCCTTTCTTTTACCGCTCTACCCATACCCGGCATTCTTTGCAGCAAACATCTGATATGGTGCGCTTCCTTCAATATTTTATACCTTCTTCCCTCTGTTTCCCAAGCGCCTGGAACATCCATGTCTTATATGCCTCGACCCCAGGCTGGTTAAATGCATTCACTCCCATCAGTTTACAGGAAAGATAACATGCGAACTGGAAAAAATAGAATAGCTGCCCAAAATGATAAGCATCCAGCCTGCCAATTTCCAATGTAAAACATGGCATTTTCCTGCTGTGAGCCGCTACGGTCGCCTTATATGCTTCTTTATTGATGCACCAAAAATCCTTCCCGTCCAAATAATCAAAATAATCCTGCTTCCCGTCTGTCTCCATAAGGAAAGAATCCTGATGTTCCCTGATATCCAGAAAGGTCTCAAAAATGATCGGCGGACCATCCTGAAGAAACTGCCCTACCGAATGCAATTCTTCCGAATATTCCCCTGCCACCGGGAATATCCCTTTATTTTCTTTTCCTTCGCTTTCCGCAAATAACTGAATCCACCATTTGAAAAAATATTTGAATCTGGGTTCAAAACATGCCAGCATTTCAATCTTATACCCGCGGGAATAGAAAAAATTACGCAGGCTGGCATACTGGTAAGCAATATTGTCCGCAGCCCCATTATGCAGCTCTTTCTGCATATCGGCAGCCCCCCGTACCAGCTCCCTTATATCAATTCCCGCTACCGCCATAGGAAGCAGCCCTACATTGGAAATTGCCGTATACCGCCCGCCGATATTGTCCGGGAATTCCAGAAAAACATAACCATTGTCCGCACATAGCTTTTCCAGGCTGCTTCCTGCCGTTCCCGTTGCAATAATGCGTTCCGATGCCTTATTTCCATATCTTTCCTGCAAATACTTCCGCAATACCCGGAAAGCCGCCCCTGGTTCCAATGTCTCAAAATTCTTGGCTATGCAATTGATATAGATAGATTTCCCCTCCAATTTCCCAATCATTTGATTGAATGCATGGGCGGAAAGCGTATTTCCGGCATACACTATTTCCGGCGTGCCGGGAAGCTGCAAAGCTTTAATCACACTACGGGCCGCATTATTGGAGCCGCCCACCCCGATCAGCACAAACACATCCGCATTCTGCCGGATCTCTGCCGCCAGCATTTCCAGGCGCCTTACCCTTTCCCCGTCAGCCCATTCCTCCGTATCCAGCCAGCCTTGGCTGTCCATATATTCTTTTTCCCCTTTCCGGGCAAAGGCAAGCACGCTTTTATTCCTTTCCGCAAAGCTGCCATATTCCCTCTTCCATTCATCCTCTTTATTATGAATCTTCAGCCTTATCATTTTCCACCTCGTCCAAAGCCCCTAAATATTTAAAGCATCATCTGTCACAATCCCTGCTTCCTGATCCAATTTCCTTTGCATCTCCACTTCCCCTTTACGGTTCAACGGGTAAAAATACATTGCAATTACCGAGGCAATATAACCTAAAATAGGTCCCAATGTACATAAGAGAAGAATAGCATTTAAACATTCCGGCGATTGCTGCTCTACTGCCGCGCTATAGCCAGTGGCCGATAAAATTGCACCTCCGAAAAACATGGAAAAAGCCTGACAGCATTTATTCACAAACGTAAAAGTGGAATTTACCAGCGCAGTGCCATTGACCCCTGTTGTAATCTGCGCATAATTCGCAGAGTCTAAAACAGCCGCACGGCTTAACATATTATTAATTGCCCATGTAAAAGTAACAGCAACATAGGTAAACATAACCGCAGAAATGGCATAACTGCCAGCCAGCCCAGTAATCAGCATCGGAAGCGTAAACACAACGGACAAGGCTTCCACTGCAATAATCCCTGCTTTCTTTCCCGTCCTCTTTACAAACGGCTGGATAAACGCAACTAAAGCAAAGCCGACAAAAGTAGACGCGTAACCGATGTAGGTAATCAGATCCGTCCTCCCGTTCATATTATACTGGAAAAAATAAATGCGGAGAGAATTGGATATTTGATAGGCAAACATATCCGTCCCGTAAGCAATAAGGACACAAAGCAAAGCCTTATTCCTTGTAATGACAGAAAAAATCTCGGCAAGGGATTGCTTTTCCTTTTTCTTTATTTCCATATCCGGGTCATACACATCCACATCCTTTACGGACATTGCCGACAAAATAAACAGCGCTGCTGATATCGCGCCAAAAATAATTGTAAATTTCATCCATGCTCCAGCATCTTCCTGTCCGCCCAAAGCATTTAATATCGGCAATGCCCATGCGAAAACCACTAAAGCGGCAACAGAACCAAATGCCTGGAAAATCGCCTGTATCCTTGTCCTTTTTGCCAAATCGTTGGTCAGCATAGCAGGCAGCGCCAGTTGCGGGATCTGCACAACCGTCCACGCTAAGGAATAAATAATGTATGTCACAAACGCATACGCAATCTTGCCATTTGCAGAAAAGTCCGGGGCGGTAAACAGCAATACAAACATAATCCCTAAAAAGGGGGCGCCGGCAATAATAAAAGGACGGTATTTTCCCAGCTTCGTATTTGTCCTATCAACTATCATCCCCATAAGCGGATCCGTTACAGCATCTACCAGACGCGCTACCATAAAAATAGTGCCTGCCATTACTGCCGGGATCTGTAAAATATTGGTGTAAAAATATGTAATATATGTTCCCACCATCATAAAAATGATATTATTCGGAAAATTCCCCACGCTATACAGCCAATATTGGGCTTCTGTCGCTTCTTTTCTTTTTCTTTGAGTACCCATCTTCCTGCATCCTCCATTCATTCCTATTAATTAAAACTTTTAATTATATTGCGTGTAAAAAAGTGGCTTCGCCACTTCACGAAGAACCTTCGGTTCTTCCTTAATTTACGTCCTTCTGGCGAAGGACTTTCCTATAAGGTAAAAAAATGGCTTCGCCACTTCACGAAGAACCTTCAGTTTTCCGTTAATTTATGCCCTCCTGACGAAGGACTTTCCCATATAAAACAAAAAAATTATTTACAAAATTCCCCGCCTGCACAGAATGCGATTGCATCAGCAACCATTTTTCCCCTGCGCGCTGTCTCCCCTCCTTTCTTCCGCTCTAATTACTTAAAACTTTTAATAAATTGATTATAACCAACAATATCCCCACAATCAAGAAGAATATCTACTAAAATCGCAAAAAAAAACTATGCAAATTTACTAAAAAACTGCATAGTCCCTTATATAAAATACAAAAATCAATCAGCTAATATTCACCTGTCCCCTAATGCCTTTTCCGTCCTTATTGCGCAATTTCAGCACTCCAAGAACAATTTGCTGATGGCAAAATATGCTGCCCCCTTCGCCCCCCAGCCAGAATCAAAAGGCTGGAAGAAAATCTGTACCTCTTCTTCATTCAGCCCATAAAAGTTTGCTTTGGCTGCACGCAATAATTTTTCCCGATTAGGCTTTTCCCTCATAATATAACCGTCCACTACAACAAACCCTGGATTGATCAGGTTCACCACATTCGCCAGGGCAATCCCTAAATACCCGATCACTTCATCCATCACCTGGATTACATCCCCGTCTCCGCTCCGCTGGGCATCCAATATATCTTGTATTGTCATCCTCCCTTTCTCATCCAGGAGTTCTTTTAGCTTAGGCGCTCCCCCTTGCAGCAGCTTTTCCTGGCACTTTTCGAAAATTGCCCTTTCGCTCCCAACATCATCTACTGTTTTCTGAATTGTTTTTCCATCCTTATGGAAACTTACAATCGTACGTCCTAGCTCTCCAGCCCCGGAGGTACATCCCGATACAATATCATTCTTTACCATCAAAGGGCAGGCAACCCCTTTGGATACAAATAAATAAGCAAAAGTATCCGCTTTGATTTTGTGGGAACTCATCTCATACCCAATGGCCCTTATCCTTACATTATTATCAATGATCACAGGAACATTCAGAATACCTTGCAGATCCTCGGCCAGATGCTTCCCCACCCATTCCTGCCTAAGATTGCTCCTGATTACCCCGCTCCCGCAGTCAATGAACCCCGGAAGCCCGATTCCAACGCCCAGAAACCTCTTTTCTTCTGCAAACCTCATCAGTTTCTGTATCTGTCCCTTGATATTCTTCAGCATGTCATCATAGTTCTCCGCTCCCGGCGCTTCCTCCGAAAAGGCTACTACCTTTCCTTTCATATTCAACAGTACCGCGCTTGTCGCATAGGGGCCAAGCTCTACCCCAACTGCACATGCCGTATCCGCCCGGAACGCAATGGATGTAGGTTTCCTGCCCATGGCATTTACCAGGTTATTTTCAGCCATCGGTATTTCTTCTAAAATGCCTTCCGAAAGCATTTCATTGACGCTGGTCGTTATGGTCGGCAATGTCAGCGCCAATGCTTCCGCAATCCCGCTCCTTGTGGCATTTTCCGTACGGAATATCATATTTTTAATCAATACTCGGTTCCATCTTCTTGTCTCCAGCAGGCTGCTGCCTTTTTTATTCATCTTCTGTCTCTCCCCATTCTTATATCCATCTGCAGAAATGAACTGCCTTTTCCATCTTACATACGGCAAAAGTGCGTTTCATACACCCCTGCACCCAAAAACTTATAGCAATGTTGTTTTGTCCCGCGTGCGCAGCTCTATGTCTTTATTTTTTGTCATACAGAAAATACAAAGGACTTTCCAAAATGACTAAAATAGTGGAGGTCATCCCTCCACTATTAGATATCTTCCATCGCCAATATCAAATACTTCATCCGCATTTAGGATCTCTTCTTCATCCGCGCCTTCCAGGTCAATGCCGGACTCATCAAAATAGTTCCACACTTCGCGCACTGAACCGGCTACCACCGCCATACAGTCCTCTAAAAAAGCTTCCGCTTCCTCCGGGGTGGCTGCCACATCTTCCGGAAAAAGCTGGCTTTGCTTTTTTAAAAAACAAGCCAAAACCGCATCATCATATTCGTGCATCCCATACCCTCCTTTCTGGCAAAATATCCCGTTTCATCCGTACTCCGTTTGTTTCCTGCTTTCCGCAGCTTCTGCTACTTACACTATATACTGCCTTTCGGTAAGAATCAAGTCTTTTAATGTATGATAAACCCCTTTTTCCAGATAAGACGGGCAGATATATTTGGCCGCCGCTTTTACATTCTCCCGGGCCGTCTCCACAGCATAGCTTTCCCCGGCAGCCTGCATCATGCCGATGTCATTATCGTTATCCCCAAATACCATCGTTTCTTCCTTCGATATATGGAAATAATCTTGGATAAAAGCAAGCGCTTTTCCCTTATCCACAGACAGATCCATAAAATCCACCCATTCATTGCCCGATATGCATACTTTCACTTTATCCTGCCATTTTGGGATCAATACTTTTTCCCCCAGTTCCAGGATGCTTTCTTTCTGGTATACGGCTATCTTCACAAATTCCACATCTTCCCTTAACACATCGTCCACCAGCGTAAATTTATTCCGGTATCCATACGTAAGCAAATCCAAAAATTCTTTATTCCTGCTTTCTACGAAACTTCCATCCGGCGTAGAAGCCACAATATCGCAGAACCGGTAGGATTCCCTGACCTGCCTGACAATCGCTTCCGCATATTCCCGTTTCATCGGAGATATACGGATATCCTTTTCCTTATACCGGATCTGCGCCCCGTTTTCCGCAATATATACAATATCTTCATCTACATTGCGGAATACATTCCGTATGCTATGGTACTGCCTTCCGCTGGCTGCACAGAATATAATTCCCCTTCCGGCCAGCTCTTTTAACGCCTTCTCCATTTCAGGATACAAATCCGGCGTAGAGTCCTTGATCAATGTGCCGTCAATATCGCTTGCTATTAATCGAATCATTCCTTGTTTATCCTTCCTGTTCCTGTCCCCATTCCTGTTTCAGCTCCTGATAAAGCCGCCCTACCGGCAATCCCACTACATTGTTATAATCTCCGCAAATCCCTTTAATATACGCCGCACATCTGCCTTGAACCGCATATGCCCCCGCTTTGTCCATAGGCTCCCCTGTCGCGGTATAAGCTTCTATCTCCTCCGGGGACATAGGATACATAGATACCTCTGTCTTTTCATAAAAAGTGCGGCATTTCGCAGGATGCCCTTCCCGCTTTACATAAAGGGTCACACCCGTATATACCTGATGGGTATTCCCCTGCAGCATACCTAACATCCAGCAGGCCTCTTTTTCGTCCTTGGGCTTTCCCATGACAATACCCTGGAAAGCCACTACCGTATCCGCCCCGATTACGGTGTACCCGTCTTCCCCCTGCCGTTCCAGAGCCAAGCCAATGTCCGAAGCTTTTTGAAAGGAAAGTTCACATACCACATCCTCCGGCCGTTCTTTCTTCGTTTTTTCTTCTGCCTGGCTGGGCATCACTTCATACTCTGCCCCAATCTGGGTCAGCAGTTCTCTTCTCCGCGGCGATGCCGATGCCAAAACCAGGCGCCCAATATTTCCGCCTTTCCCAGGCTCCTTATATTTACTCATGATGTATCTCCGGTATAAACACACGGTCACTTACCGCATCCTTGCCCCGTTTAGCGGCTGCTTTCGCTTCCTGGGAAAAGATAAGCTGGGAATTATAAACGGCCTTCCCCCGCCTATCCACTTTATCATAACTTCCGTCCGGTTTCAGCACATGGGCTTTTACCGTATCCTTTAATTCCCCATCCAGAATATGCATCAGCTTTTCCCTTAAAGCAGGCTCTTCTACCGGGAAAAGAATCTCTACCCGGCGTTCCAGATTACGGGGCATCCAGTCCGCACTGGCGCAATATATTTCCGGGGAACCGTCATTCTCAAAATAGAATATTCTGCTATGTTCCAGGAAATTTCCTACGATGGAACGCACACTGATATTCCCGCTCACCCCCGGGATTCCAACCTTCAGGCAGCAAATGCCACGGATAATCAGTTCGATTTTCACCCCGGCCGCGCTGGCTTCATACAAAGCCTGAATAATATCTTTATCGCAAAGGGAATTCATTTTTGCAATGATATGGGCCGGCCGGCCCGCCTTTGCATAATTCTTTTCCCTCGCTATCATATAAAGGAACCGGTCTTTTAACCAGAGCGGGGCAAGGGACAGTTTATTCCATGCACGGGGTTCGGAATAACCGGAAAGCATATTAAACACCGCCGTAGCGTCTTCGCCAATCAGCCTGCTGCATGTAAACATGCCTACATCCGTATAAAGCTTTGCCGTAGCGTCATTATAGTTGCCTGTTCCAAGATGGACATACCGGCGGATACCGTCTTCTTCTTTTCTGACCACCAGCGTTATCTTGCTGTGGGTTTTTAACCCAACCAAGCCATAGATCACATGGCATCCCGCTTTTTCCAGCTTTTTCGCCCAGACAATATTATTTTCTTCGTCAAAACGGGCTTTCAGTTCCACAAGCACCGACACCTGTTTTCCGTTTTCCGCCGCAAGAGCCAGCGCCGCAATAATCGGGGAATTGCCGCTGACACGGTATAAAGTCTGCTTAATTGCCAGGACATCCGGATCCTTTGCCGCCGTTTTAATAAAATCCACTACCGGCGTAAAACTCTGATATGGGTGGTGCAAAAGAATGTCCCCTTTTCTTATTTCATCAAAAATATTATAATCATCCGAAAGTCCCGGTACCGGCTGGGGAGGCAGGTATTCCGTTTCCTTTAGATGGTCAAAGCCCTCCAGGCTGTACATTTTCATAAGGAATGTCAGATCCAGCGGTCCGTCAATCTGGAAAATATCCTCTTCTTCAATGAACAGGTCATTTTTAATAATTCCAAGCAAACGTTTATCCATGCCGCTTTCCGTTTCCAGGCGGATCGCCTGCCCCCATTGCCTTTTCTTTATCTGCTTTTCGATTTCTTTTAATAAATCTTCCGCCTCATCCTCTTCGATCGTCAGATCCGCATTGCGCATAATGCGGAAAGGGCTGGCGCAGACAATATGATAATTCAAAAACAGCTTATCAATATTTCTCTCAATAATTTCCTCCAAAAGGATTACCGCCTTTTCCCCTTCTTTTTCCGCCGGGATAGGCACTATCCTGGGCAGGACGCTGGGAACCTGGACTGTGGCAAATTCCAGTTCCGCTTTCTTTTCCTTGCCTGCCTTCTTTTCTTTCCTCTCTTTCCCTTCCTTTTTCCTTACAAGAGCCCCGATATTTAAGGACTTATTCCTTATAAGCGGGAAAGGGCGGGAAGAGTCCACGGCCATAGGCGTCAAAACCGGATACACATTTTCCGCAAAATATTTATCCACATAAGCAGTTTCTTTTTCCGACAAATCTTCGTGATGCTCCACAAGGCGGAGCCCGTTTGCCAGAAGCAGAGGCAGGAGGGAGCGGTTGTATGTACTATACTGTAAATTCACCAGCTCATGGGTTGCTTCGTTGAGCTTCTTCAACTGTTCTGCCGGCCTAAGCCCTGCAATATCCGGCTTTGTATAGCCGGCATGAACCATATCCTTTAAGGACGCTACGCGTATCATAAAGAATTCATCCAGATTGGAAGCCGTAATGCTTAAAAATTTTAACCTTTCAAAAAGGGGAATCTGTTTGTCCCTTGCCTCGCTCAGCACCCTTTTGTTGAATAAAATCCAGCTTAATTCCCGGTTCGTATAATATTTAGGATCCGAAAATGTAATTTCCCCATTCTTTTTTTCCATTTCCTTTCCATTCATCACCCTATTTTCCTCCATCACAAAGTTCTTTTCTGTTTAATTACCGGTTTCACGCTATACACCTCTTCAAAGAATTCCGCCCGGTGGGTAAACATTCCTTTTTCAAGGGTAATGTCCTCATTGGTATCTACCGTAATTGTCAGTATATCATCCCTTAATATTGTCTTTACATTTTTAAATTTCTGCTTATGGCTTCTGTCCAGCCCGTTGGCCACCCTGAGAATCGCTGTCAGTTTGGCGATTTTTAAATAAGATTCCTGATCCAGGGTAGATGCCTTGGCTATATCATAATATTCAAATTCCTCATGGTTAAACTTCACCACATTTGCCACAATCTCCCTTTCTATATGGGACAGCCCTATGATTTCCGTTGCCATAATAATGCTATAAGAGCATTCGCCCAGGTTCGCCATGCTGATATATTTGCCGCAGTCATGCAGCAGCGTAGCCAGCCGCAGCAGAAGACGTTCCCTCTGCCCAAGCCCGTGTACTTTTTTCATGCTGTCAAAAACCGTCAGGGCAATTTTCTCTAAAGTTTCCCCCCGCTTTTTACTGCCCATATAGCGTTTGCTGATATTCTGGGCGCAGGCAATGATATCCTGTTCAAAATCGTGTTCCGGCAGTACAATTTTATTCTCCTGGGCATATTCGTAAGCCATGCCGTCGCATAAAGTCATGCCGGGCGCCCAAAGCATCTCCGCGTCCATAACTTCTATAATACGTTTCAGCAGCACATAGGATATGTAAAGCAGATCAATGCTTTCCTGCGGCATATCAAAAACCCGGGTCAGTTCCTGGGATGTTTTCTCCGCCGCCAGCTTCATCAGCTTCTGGAAAGCTTTTACTTCAATGTGTTCCCCTACCTTTTCCGAAAAATACTTTTTCTGTACCAGCGCATTTATATAATCATCCACAATGATAATATTGGCAATCTGCCTGTCTTTTAAATACAGTTTTTTGAATACGGAAAGCTGGGAGCTTATCATTTCCGTAAGCAGGCCGTCATACTGTGCCTTCCCCACATCCAGATGGCTTAAAATTTCCCTGAGCCTAAGCACTCCGAGACGCATGTTCTGGGTCGCTACCAGTTTATCTTTATCGAACAGGGAGATCTGTATGCTCCCTCCGCCGATATCCACAATCGCCGTCCCTTTTTCTATAAACTTATTAAAGGCCTCCCCTTTAAATGCGACGGCTTTATACCCTAAAAAACGCTGCTCCGAATTGCTGAGCACTTCCATCTTAATGCCCGTTCTCTGGCATATCTGATCCAGGATGATGGCTGTGTTTTCCGTTTCACGGATAGCGCTCGTCCCATAAGCCTTATATTCCGATACTTTATATCCTTTCATAATTTTCGTATATTCATTCAGGCAACGGCATAATTCATCTACCCTTTCGTATGCCATTTTCCCGGTGGCATATGTCTCTGTCCCAAGGTCAATCCGGTGCCTGATATGGTCAATTTCATTCATACCGTTTTTCGGCGATATTTCAAATATTTTCATGGATAACTCAAAAGACCCTACGTCAATTGCCGCGAATGTTTTCATTCCATCCCCCGCCTTTCCCTAATAAATAATCAATAAACTGCTGTGCCGTCCGCCCGGAAAGCCCGCCATGGGCTAACTCCCACTGATTCGCTTCCAGAAGAAGCTTCTCTTTCGGCATATTTATGCCGTATCTTTCCGCCAATACGATGACAATTTCCTGAAACTGCCGTTTATCCGGCGCACAGAAGAAAACCGTCACGCCAAAGCGGGATACCAGGGACAGCTTTTCCTGCACGGTATCGCTGGAATGAAGCTGATCCCTGCGCCCTTCCTTATCCGCAAAGGTTTCCTTGATCAGGTGCCGCCTATTGGAAGTGGCATAAATCAGCACATTTTCCGGCTTTTTTTCCAAGCCGCCTTCAATCACGGCTTTCAGATATTTATACTCTGTTTCAAATTCCTCAAAGCTTAAATCATCCATATAAATGATAAATTTATAATTACGTTTTTTCACTTGGGCAATCACGTCATTTAAATCTTTAAACTGGTGTTTGTACACCTCGATGATCCGCAGCCCTTTCCCATAGTACGCATTGGCAATGGCTTTTATACTGGAAGACTTGCCTGTTCCCGCATCGCCGTACAGAAGGCAGTTATTGGCTTTTCTTCCCTCCACAAAAGCCTCGGTATTTTCGATCAGCTTCCGCTTCGGGATTTCATACCCTACCAAATCGTCCAGATGCACATGGGCTATGTTCTGTATGGGCTTAATCATTGCCCCGCTATCATCATGTACAATGCGGAAAGCTTTATGCAGGCCAAATTTCCCCACTCCGTATTCCTTATAAAACTCTGTCAGGGTATCCTTCATCTCTTCCGGGGAACGGTTCTTTGAAAAACGCACTGCCAATTCACAGATTCTTTTGCAAATCCTGGTATGATAGACCTTGCTTTCCTGCCTGCAGCCGTCATAACAAAGCACAAGGCAAAACTCAGGAATATCCAGGCAATCCGTCATCCCCTTAAAATCATAATCGTACCATTCCTTGAATATGGCAATATCATGAAGCGCTGCCTGGTTAATCGTTCCCTCCACGTTCCCGCGGATTTCGCAGGCCATGCTATAACTATTTTCATTGTTCACCAGAAGATTCGTCAAATAACAATGCCATAAATTGCCGCAAAACCCATGATGTCCTGCCATTTCCAGAAGCCCATGCATACAGTTGTACAGAAGAACCCTTTTTTCCTTCCATTCTTCCCGGGCTTTCTCCCCCTCCTTTTCCAGCCTTCCAATACTCTCCATCAGCCCTGTCATATCGGACAACAGCTCCCCGTCTTCAAAATCCCGGTAAACAATCAGTTCCTTTTCCCTCATCCCCATCCTTTGCCTTTTCCCTTTTCCTTTCCGCGTTGCCTCATTTTTTCCTTTGACAAGCAGAACCCTTTCCGCTCCCCAATATCTTTTCTATTGGAAACAGCACCGTTAATAGTTCCCCAAAATCCTCATGTTCCGCGCTTCTTCCCTAAGCCCCCGCAGAGCGTTCTTTACCGCCCCGTCCGCCAAATTTCCATCGAAATCAATAAAAAAACGGTATTCCCAATTCCTGTCCTCGATAGGTCGGCTCTCAATCTTGTTCATATTCAGGTTGTTATAAATAAAATGAGAGAGCATATGATATAAGGAACCGCTTTCGTGGGGCAGTTCAAAACAGATGCTCACCTTTCCGGCATCTTTTAAAAATATCTTCCGGTTTGTAACAATAATAAAGCGCGTGGAATTCGTACTGGACTGGTTGATACCTTTTTCCAGTATTTCCAGCCCATATGTTTTAGCCGCATGTACACTGGCAATAGCCGCCTGTGTTTTATCTTTATCCTCCGCTACTTTTCTTGCCGCAAAAGCATTATTATTCATGCCAATCTGCTTCCAGGAAGCATGTTCCTGTAAAAACCTGGCGCTTTGCATCAGCGACTGCGGATGGGAATAGACCGTCCTGATATCATCTATCCCTGCTCCCGGAACCGCCATCAGGCAATGTTCTATTTTTATAATCTGTTCCCCAACGATATAATTTTCAAATTCCACCAACATATCATAAATTTCGTTTACAATGCCTGCCGTGGAATTCTCGATCGGAAGCACCCCATAGTCTGCGCTCCCTTCGTCAATGGCAATCATTGCATCGCGGAAAGTATCCACATGGAAGCTATTGACATTCTTCCCGAAATACTGTTCCATAGCCGCCTGCGTATATGCCCCCTCTGCCCCCGGAAATACTACCCTCGCCTGTTGCGCATCCAGCGCGTCCACACCGATAAACGGCAGCCTCCCTATGTTCCCTCTCTCCGTCAGCATCTGATACTGCAGCTTTCTGCTCATAGACATAATCTGCTCAAACAATTCCCCAATCCCATGGCTGTTAAAACCATTATGCGTCATGGACTTCACTTTCCTAAGCTTCTCCTCTTCCCTCTCTTTGTCAAAAACCTTTTTTCCCGTTTCTATCTTATACTCCGCTACCTGCCTGGAAATATCCATTCTCTGCTCATACAATTCCACAATCTGTTTATCAATACTGTCAATTTGCGCCCTTAAATCCATCAAGTCCATCTTTCCAGTTCCTTTCGTACCGCTCCTATATTACTGCTTTACGGCAGCACAAATCCATGCAGATTTATGCATCTGCATAAATTTCCCAGCCTAAAGTCAAAAGATATCCAATCAGATACTTTATAATTTACTTCATCTTATAACAAAACCCACTTGATAGCAAGTGGATAAAGGCTTATAATTTGATTGAAAAAATTTATTTTATGCGAGGTTAATGAAATGAAAGCGAAGACAAAAACAATAATTTTCAGCATAATAGGCGGCCTTGCCCTAATTGCAGTCCTTATCCTTATGCTGTTCTCCCAAAGAGTGAAGATGAACGACGGATACGTAACCGGCAATACTGCCGGCAACCTGAACAACGGCGGCCTTTTCTGCGAATCGGACGGCGTGATTTATTTTTCCAATCTTTATGACGACGGCTGCTTGTATTCCATGCTGCCGGATGAGACAGACATCAAAAAGTTAAGCACATCCCGCGCCACTTCCATTAATGCGGATTCCAATTATCTGTACTATTATATGGACAGCGCAAAAAAAGGGGAAAGCTATGTGCAGCGTAACTATGGCATTTTCCGCAGCCGGTTGAACGGCAAAGACGTCCAGTGCCTGAAAAGAGGGAATGCGATTACGCTCCAGCTTTGCGGCAACTATCTTTTTTACCAGAATTTCAGCAACCAGAACACAAACGGCACAGAACTTTATAAAATTAAAATTGATAAATCGGAAGATGTCCTTCTTGCCGATTTCCTTGTCAATCCTTCCTGTATTGTTGACGGGATGATGTATTTTAACGGTACCCAGGATAATCACTATATTTATTCTTTAAACACGGCAAACCATTCCATTTCTGTCGTATGGACAGGGGATGTCTGGAACCCCATTTATCACGGCGGTTATTTTTACTACATGGATGTTTCCAACAATTACCGGCTCTGCCGTTACTTCCCGGCGGAAAACAAAGTGGAAACGCTGACCAAAGACCGGGTAGATACTTTTAATATTTACGGGGATTATATTTATTACCAGAAAAACTCCAAGACTGAGCCTGCGCTTAAACGCATGTATATTGACGGCAGCAACGCAGAAACTGTAGCGGAAGGCAATTTCTCCAATATAAATATGACTGCCAACTATGTTTATTTTACCGCCTTCGACTCCGATACCCCCATGTACAAGACCCCTACCTACGGCCCTGTCTCGGTTACTGTTTTCGATGCGGCGGAAGCGGCGGTTGTTAAGGAAGAAGAATAAAAACCTTCTTACTGAATACAGAAGAGAAAAATGGGAAGAATATCCCTATGAAAAAAATATTGCATAACTTTATTCATTGCGGCATTCTCGGCTGGTGCCTGGAAATCACATTTACCGCCCTGAATTCCTTCCGCCGGAGGGAATTTACTTTAAACGGGAACACTTCCGTATGGATGTTCCCCATATACGGCATGGCAGCTTTCCTTGCCCCCGTCTGCCGCCTTGTAAAAAAGCAGCATTTCCTGATACGCGGTTTTCTGTACGCACTGCTTATTTTTACCGGCGAATTTATAACTGGTTCCCTTTTGATGCGCAGGGAGCTTTGCCCCTGGAATTACGGGCGTTCCAAATGGAATATCAAAAAAGTCATCCGCCTGGACTATCTGCCCTGCTGGATTTTTGCCGGCCTGCTTTTTGAGCGTTTATTAAAGGAATCGGACGGTTCTTAAAAGGAATCTGCGATTCCTTTAAGAATCTGCGATTCCTTTTAAAAAATGCGATTCCTTTTAAAAACTGCGGTTCCTTTTAAAAACTGCGGTTCCTTTTAAAAACCGGCGGTTCCTTTTAAAAACCGGCGGTAAAAATCTCCCCTGCTGCAAACTTATGCATCAGGATCCGGATCCTCCAGGCCGTCAGATCCAATGTCCAGCGTATTCAGCGTCCTTCTCTTCCTTCTCGCTTCTTCCGATGCCTTTAATATGTAGTCCTTAATCTCCTTTGCATTCTTAATCCGCTCCAGCGTCAGTTTCGGGTGCGTCGTATCGCCAGTAAAGCAGACCACCGTGCCAAGCCCAAAAATTCTCTCTGCCAGAGAGATCTGAAGCTCTACATCCTGGATCTTATACATATAACAATTATTTTCATAAGTTTTCAAAAGCCCGCTGTTGATGACCACATCATCTTCCCTTACGGTATACTTTGTAAATGTCCATGGCAACCCGAAAAACAGAAGCCTTTTCCTTTCCACATATTCCATTTGAATCCTCCTTTTGCATTCCTGCTGTTTTTTCCATCCGCAAAACCGGTTCTTCCGTCAAATATCTTGCGGGACATTGCCTCAGCGTAAAGCGCCGCAATCATTGACGCGTTCTTTTTGAATCCTGGGAATCCCGTTCCCGTTTATAAGAGCCGATTTTGCAAGCTCATCCGCCATATCATTGTACTTATTGTTCGTATGGGCGGCAATTTTAAAAAAAGAAAGCTGAATGGATTTTTTCCATTCATTCATCGCTGCCGCGTATTTCTGCGCCAGTTCATTCTTTGCCTTCCACTCCCCTTGTACCCACTTTTCAATCCCCGCATAATCATACCTAAGTTCAATCTCTCTATATCCATTCACCATTGCCCATTTCACAGCATACATAGCTCCAAGCATTTCCCCGGCTACGTTACGGACCGCCAAAGAGTCCGGGTTATCCCCATTCCCCGACTTCTTTATAATCTCCCCCGAAGGCAGCAGCAAAATACAGCCGAACGAATATTTTTTCAATTGATCTTCATAGCTTCCGTCAACATAAGCAATTACCTTTGCCGGATGCAAGACAAAGCTTTCCTCCTTTACGTCTGCGGCTCCCTGCCCGGTATCCGCCCCTTTCATATACTGTTCCGCTTCTTCCTTGGTCAGAAAGCTCTTATACTCCGCATTGCTGTATCCTTGGATTACGGACTGGCACTGCGTCCAGCTTTCAAATATCCCTGTCTGCCGCCCCTTCCTGACTGCGTAAAATTTCTTCTTTGCCATCCAGCCTCCTTCATGGAAGGACATACCATATATCCTTCCCTTTCCTGGGAATATCAGATGTAACTCATATCAATTTTATTCTACAACATCCTCTTTCAAAAAACAAATGCTTTTATTTGCGCGGCAGAGTCATCAAGACTGATGATAGCGCCCGGCACAAAGAGCTGTGCTAAAATAAGCTGTCCGGCTGATTTTTCATATGAATCCCTTTTTTCAAGTTGAAAGCATCTCCCCGTTATGTTATCATAAAGAAAACATGTACAAAAGTCACGGTCAGACACATATTTACGGCAGAAGCGCCATAGGATAACAACAGCTCAAAGGAGGTAAATAATGACAGCAAAAGAATGTATCAAAGGACGTAGAAGCATCCGCAAATTTACGCAGCAGCCGATCAGCCATTCCCTGCTTGCGGAAATCATTGAAACGGCATCTTATTCCCCTAGCTGGAAGAATACTCAGATCACACGTTATATCGCAGTGGAAGGCGAATTAAAAGATAAAATCGCGGATGAATGCACTTGCGCATTCCCTAACAATGGGGCAATTATCAAAGGCGCTCCCATGTTGATCGTTGTCACTGCCGTTAAAAACAGGTGCGGCTATGAAAGGGACGGCTCTTTTACTACAAGAAGAGGGGATTCCTGGCAAATGTTTGACGCCGGCATTGCATCCCAGTCATTTTGCCTCGCCGCTTATGAGCAAGGCATCGGCAGCGTAATCGAAGGTATTTTTGACGACGAAAAAGCCGGAAAACTCCTGGGAGTGCCCGAGGACAGAGAAGTAGTTGCCCTCATTCCCATTGGCTACCCTGCAGAAGAACCGGCTGCGCCAAAGCGCAAACCGGTAGAAGACTTATTATCTTATCAGTAAACGGAAAACCAGATACAAATCGGAGAGAAGCCCTTTCTCTTCGATTTTGTTACGATAACCTGTTATAAAAGAAAGGAATACTCTTCATGAGACATTTAATGAGCCCACTTGATTTTACCGTGGAAGAACTGGATAAGCTTTTCGATCTTGCCAACGACATCGAAAAAAATATGGAAAAGTATGAAAAAAGCTGCGAAGGCAAAAAACTTGCCACCTGTTTTTATGAACCCAGCACAAGGACAAGGCTCAGTTTTGAATCCGCTATGTTGAATTTAGGCGGCCATGTAATCGGTTTCTCCGATGCCGGCTCCTCTTCTGCCGCTAAAGGCGAAAGCGTATCCGATACCATCCGGGTCATTTCCTGCTTTGCGGATATATGCGCCATGCGCCATCCCAAAGAAGGCGCCCCTATGGTAGCGGCAGAAAAATCCTCTATCCCTGTCATCAATGCCGGGGACGGCGGACACCAGCACCCTACCCAGACTTTGACGGACCTGCTGACCATCCGTTCCCTCAAAGGATCCCTCGGCCACTTTACCATCGGCCTTTGCGGGGATTTAAAATTCGGACGGACTGTACACTCCCTGATTCATGCCCTCGTCCGTTACCCGGATGTGCATTTTATCTTCATTTCTCCCCAGGAACTGAGAGTTCCTGATTACATTATTGAAATGCTAAAAGAAAAGGGCATCCCTTATGAAGAGGTCATCCGTCTGGAGGAAATCATGCCCCGCCTGGATTTCCTCTATATGACAAGAGTGCAGAAAGAACGCTTTTTCAATGAAGAGGACTATGTACGCCTAAAAGACTTTTACATACTGAATAAGGACAAAATGGCGCTGGCAAAAAAAGATATGCTTGTCCTTCATCCCCTGCCCCGGGTAAACGAAATTTCCGTGGAAGTGGACGATGACCCAAGAGCCGCTTATTTCAAACAGGTGCAATACGGCGTCTACGTCCGGATGGCCCTGATCCTCACCTTGCTGGAATATGTATAAAACGATACGCAGGCAGCATCCATCATACGGCTTTTCCTGTCCCGGATCTCGTCGCGGAATGGGAATCCGACAAAGGAGGTATACTTATACTATGTTAAATGTAGGAAAAATTGAAGAAGGTTTCGTTTTGGATCATATCGAAGCCGGCAAAAGCCTTTCCATCTATCATCATCTGCAGCTTGACAAATTAGACTGTCCGGTTGCTATCATAAAAAACGCCAGGAGCAATAAAAAAGGAAAAAAAGACATCCTCAAAGTAGAATGCGCTATCGACACCCTTGATTTGGATGTCCTGGCATTTATTGACCATAATATCACAGTCAATGTGATTAAGGACGGGGAAATCGTAGATAAAAAAGAACTGACTCTCCCAAAAGAAATCCGCAATATCATTCAATGCAAAAATCCCCGGTGCATTACCTCCATCGAACAGGAACTGCCTCATATTTTTGTTCTTTCCGATGAAAAAAAAGAAATCTACCGCTGCAAATACTGCGAGGAAAAATACGGCAAAAGACGGTAAAGCCGTTCAGCGCCAGAACCGGCTTGTTAGTTTTAAACAGTCACTTGCTCCTTACCCGCAGAATTCAAAACAGAAAGAAGGTATAATTTGAAACTGGATATGCACTGCCATACAAAGGAAGGATCCTTAGACGGCAAAATCACGCTTTATGAAACAATCTTAGCATTACGTGAAAAGGGTTATCAGGGAATGCTGATTACCGACCACAATTCTTATAAGGCATACCGCTTCTATGAGAAAAATATGAAAAACCAATATAAAGAACTGGAAGGCTTTACCGTATTAAAAGGTGTGGAATACGATACGATTGACGCCGGGCATATTATTGTTATTATGCCCACCGGGGTAAAGCTGCCCCTTTTGGAACTCCGGGGTCTTCCTGTCAATCTCCTAATCGACATTGTGCATCATTTCGGCGGCATTTTAGGACCCGCACACCCCTGCGGCGAAAAATATTTAAGCCTGATGAATACCCGGCGGGGCAAAAAAACGCGCAATTTAATCGCGCGATTTGATTTTATTGAGACCTATAATGCCTGTGAACCGCCTGAATCGAATCAAGCTGCCGCAGATCTGGCAAAACGTTTCGGCAAACCAGGGATAGGGGGGAGCGATTCCCACAAAGAGCTTTGCGCCGGCATGGGATATACCATAATAGACGCGGATATAAAAAATGAAACCGATCTCATCCATGCCCTCCGTTCCGAAACAGCAACCTCCTCCGGCGGGGAACGGTATATGTTCACGACCAAACAGCGGATCGGGCGGATCAACGATGTTCTGGTCTACTCTTTCTGGTTTTATAACAAATTCCTGGCGCTTTACAAGCGCCACAAACGCCAGGTAGAGCTTAAAGAAAACAATCTATACGGATACCTTTCCGCACGCCGGCATTTCTTCCGGAAAAAACAGACGTTCCGGTCTGACGCGTCTTCCTATTTCCATCAGAAAGGCGCTTAAGCCGCGCTTCCGGTTTCTGTGAATTATATGCCCTAAACAGTAAAAAACACCCCCGCAAGGAATCCCATGCCGGTAAGCATGGATCCTGCGGGGCATTGTATTTTTGCCGTTATTTTCCTAATCTTTCGTCCACTGTTTCCTTCAGTTCCTGAAGCGTATCTTTAAAATGCCTGGATACCATTGTGGGGTTTCCTTTGATCATCTGCCGCTTATAGAAGTCTTTCAACGTCCTAAGCTGTGTTCTGTTTTCCACGCTCATCCGGTACTTCATACGCAGTTCCTGAATCTCTTCTTTTATATTATCAGGATATACGGAGACTTCGCTTTGTATTTTCACCTTCAGGCTTCCAAGCCGTTCCTCAATATCCGCAATCAGTTCATCTGCCCGCTGGCTGCGCTCCTGCCTCCTGATTTCCCGTTCCTCATTGGACACGGCAATAATCACATCCAAACGCTTCTGCACCCGCTCCAGCTCTTCTTTTGCCGCTTCCATTTTCATAAGGATATCCCGCAAGTCGATAGCTGTCTTGAAAGACAATGTAAAATCCGCCACGATATATACTGTCAGCGCATACGTCGCCGCCGAAAGAACGCCGCTTGGAATGGCAAGCACAAACTGCTCCACCGGCCTGTGAACCACCCGTGTCATAAGAATGGTCAGACCGCCCCATGCTAATGTGGAACTTAAGCAGATATGACCCTGGAAATTAAATTTCTGGTTAGAATAATCCCAGTATCTTACCTTGAACAGGGCTTCCATCCCAACGCCCGTTACATATTCCAGCGCCGTAGCCCCGATGCATCCCGCAATATAAGTAAGCGCAAGATTATGCTGAAAGGGCATGGATACTACCAGCATCATAATGGCGCCGCTGCCATATAAAGGCAGAAACGGCCCCCGCATAAACCCTCTGTTCACCAGATGCCTGCTTTTGAGCGAAACATAAGAAGATTCAAAGCACCATCCAAATAAGCAGTAAAAATAAAAGAAAAACAGCCATTGCACCATTGTATACGAATACATAACCTTCCTCCTTCGCCCACTTACCGGTATATCCCTGCTGAGACACTCCATTTCCCCTTCTTTGTCTCATGATCTGCGCCGTAATATAAGAAACGGCCATATCCGCGGACCGAAACCATATCCCCCTTTTTCATCCCATAGCTGCTATTTTCATTCAGCCTGCCGTTAATATATACCTTTCTTCCTTTCAGCAGATCCAAGCTCTGGCTTCTTGATAAGCGGTATATTTTGGCAATCAGCCCGTCCACCCTCTCGGAAGCCACAGTAAAGCATATCATTTCCGGCTCTTTTACCGGAAGTTCCTTCCCTGCATCCGCTAAAACACAGGCTACATCTGTATGCTTTACCTTATTTAAGTTTTCCATCAGATATGGGGCAATCTTTTCCGTACAAAACAGATAGGCAGACTTCCCTTCCACAAAGATATCCCCTATTGCCGCCCTGTCTATGCCAAGGTTCATCAATGCGCCAAGATAATCCCTATGGTTCAGGTCATCCGCAAACTTCTCCATCAATGGCTTTACCGCCAGGCAGGCTATCGGGAACGGCTCCTCATAACCAAGGGTTTTTGGGCTGCCGAACTGGATCATCTGCCTCTCACAGCCCTCCCGGCCGCCGGATAGCCTATAGCCTGATGCTTTTTCCTCCGAAGGCATACCATAAAAAACATCCTGTTCCGCCATACTTAAAAACCCGGTATAGGTGTAAATATTATGTGTATACGATTTTCCTGAAAGCTCTGCCAAACGCTTCCTTAACTGCTGTAATTCCTTTTCGCTTTCCGCCGCCATATTTTTTCCTCTTTTTATCATCTGAAAATTTCCGGTATCTTAAGCTTTACAAAAAGCTGATAATTTCTTCTTTTGGCGCTTTTGTTTTTTCCACCTTCAGCGCCTCAAGCACCGGACCTTCCCCATTGTAATCCGCAAAATATTCTTTTTTCACCGCCGCCGTCACTTTAATCCACTGTTTCTCCTCCAGGAAATCCGCCTCCTTGTAAGAACAGGCAAACCCGAGAAAAGCCATATCTTCCGCGCAGCACGTCATCACCATCCTTCCCGGCACAAAAAATCCCTTGGGAAAGTTCTTCGGTTTTAATACCATTGCCGTAAAACGGACTTTTTTCCCAACATATCTTTCCAGATGATCCAAAGAATCCAGATACCATATGCCAAACCCTTGATCGTCCAATTCAATGATTTCATCCTCCAAGTTATAAGGAAGGTCGTCCTCCATCATCTCGTCAACCTCCCCTTCGGATGTTTCAAATACAATATCCGCTTTCTGGTTAATCGCTTTGATGTTCCTTTTATAGCTGTTTAAGTCCTCAATGCCGTCGCAGCGGTTAAAAATAATCAGCTCCGACTTCCTTATCATCTCTGCCAGCAATGTTTTCATATTGTTGAAATACATCGAAAAGGTGGAAGCGTCTATCGTTGTCACCTGCTGCTCCACCGACCAATGCCAAGGCAGCTTCATATTCTTGAAGTTCCACATGCCGTTATACTCTATAATAATCCGTTCCGGCTTGTGCTTTTTTTCCAGCTCTATTAAATGAGCAGGCGTAAAGTCTTCCTCATCCTCTATGAATTCCAGTTCTGTCCGGCTCGCTTCCAGCAAAGTATTCCCATATTCGCTTTCCCCTTCTTCGCAAAGAATGAGAAGGGTTTTCCCTTTCACCTGAAAATAAGGCTGATCCAATGTATAGGCAATGAACTCTGTCTTGCCGCTTTCCAAAAATCCGTTAATTATATAAACCGGTTTCATCCATAACCTCCGTTTTCCTCAAACCGCTGCCGCTTCCCGTTTCCTTTCCATGGGACTACTTTTGAAAGAGTTTCTTCAGGTTGTCCTCCACAAGCTTAGAACCGATCACGCATATCTTACCCGTTACATCCGGCTTCCCTTCCCTGATGCTGCATTCGCCCGGCACATAATCAAAATACACCCAGCTTCCGTCGCCGGCAGGAACCATTCCTTTTGCACGGAGTACAAAACCATATTCGCTTTCCTGTTCCAGCTCCCCTAGCAGCTTTTTCATTTCCTCTGAAGTATAAGATGCCGGTGTTTCCATCCCCCAACTGGTAAATACTTCGTCCGCATGGTGATGATGATGCCCGCCATGGCTATGGCAGCATTCCTCCCCATAACCTTCCTGGTGATGCCCGTGACAGCATTCTTCCCCATGTTCTTCCTGGTGATGCCCGTGGCGGCATTCCTCCCCATGTTCTTCCTGGTGATGCCCGTGACAGCATTCTTCCCCATGTTCTTCGTGATGATGTCCGTGGCAGCATTCTTCCCCATGTTCTTCGTGATGATGTCCGTGACAGCATTCTTCCTCATGTTCTTCCTGGTGATGCCCGTGGCAGCCGCATGTGCCAGCCGGTCCGTGGTCATGACAAAGTTCCTGCTCATGTTTTCTGCGCACTTCCTCCATCAGTTCCGCTTCCAGGTCTTTCGCCCCTTCTATCGTTTCCAGAATATCCCTGCCGTCCAGTTCTTCCCAAGGCGTCGTAACAATCGTCGCTTTCTGATTATGCTCCCTTATCATTTCCACACATGCCTCAAGCTTCTGCCCGCTGACTTTTCCTGTCCGGCTTAAGATAATGGTTCCTGCATGTTCAATCTGGTTTGTAAAAAACTCCCCGAAATTCTTCATATACATCCTGCATTTTGCCGCATCCACGACTGCCACTGCACTGTTAAGCAGCACTTTCTCCGCCGATACCACATCCTCTACTGCTTTCATCACATCGGAAAGCTTTCCCACGCCAGACGGCTCGATCAAAATTCTTTCCGGCTCATAAGTATCCAATACTTCTTTTAAAGAAGCCCCAAAGTCCCCTACCAGTGAGCAGCAGATGCAGCCGGAATTCATTTCCTTAATTTCTATCCCGGCCTCCTTCAAAAAACCTCCGTCAATGCCAATTTCCCCAAATTCATTTTCTATCAATACTACCTTTGTATCTTCCAAAGCCTCCTTTAACAGCTTCTTTATCAGAGTTGTCTTTCCGGCCCCCAAAAAACCGGATACGATATCAATTTTTGTCATCACCGCATCTGCTCCTTTCTAAAATGCTTTCCAAACTATCTATACCTATGTATTTTGCACTTGTTTTCCGGTAATGTCAAGTTTAAGACTGTCAGTCCGGCTTTTCATGCCGCAGCTTCTCCCTTTTGCCTTCCAAACACAAACCCCCGCAAATATCTATTCCATTTATCCATGCAATCCTTTATAATAATTAGAGTGCGGTTCCCTATCGGGAAATGCGGCTTGGCCAATTAACTTTTACATGGCTGGTCCAGACTTTTTGTCCTGCCGGGACTGCTTCATTTCATTTTCTCAAGAAAGGAATTCTTCTGCCATGACGATAAACACAAAAAAACTATACGACGACGATGCTTACCAGTCTGTATTCCATGCGGCCGTGCTTTCATGTACGCCATATACGGGTTCTGCTAAAAATACGGAACAGGAGTCCCCTCTTTATGATGTCCTTTTGGATCAGACCGCTTTTTTTCCGGAAGAAGGCGGGCAGAACGCGGATACCGGCTTGATTGACGTTCATCCGGTTCTTGATGTGCAAATCAAAGACGGTTTCATTCACCATATTACCAATGCCCCCTTTGCCCCCGGCCAGAAAATTACGGGAAGTATCGACTGGAATCCCCGCTATTCCAATATGCAGCAGCATTCCGGCGAGCATATTATGTCCGGGCTGATTCATTCTCATTTCGGCTATGATAATGTAGGCTTCCATCTTGGCGTAAAAAACGTCACTTTGGATTTTAACGGTTTCCTGACAGACCCGCAGCTAGAAATGATAGAAACGCTTGCCAACGAAGCCATTTATAAAAACCTGGCAATTTCAGCGTCCTATCCCCCTAAAAGCCAACTGGATTCCATGGAATACCGGAGCAAAATAGAACTGGCCGGCCCGGTGCGCATTGTCACAATCCCCGGATACGATATCTGTGCCTGCTGCGCCCCCCATGTACGAAGAACCGGGGAAATCGGCATTATAAAAATTACGGATGCCATAAAATACAAAGGCGGCATACGCATCAGCATCCAATGCGGCTTCCGCGCATTGGAGGATTACCGCATGAAGCAACGGCAGCTTCATGCCATATCCGTTCTCTTATCGGCCAGACAGGAAGCGGCCGCCGATGCCGCTTCCAAATTAAAAGATGAGAATTTTGCCCTAAAAGGCCAGATCATCTCGCTGCAAAACAGCCTGATCGGGCAAAAAGCGGCCGCCATAGCCCCGGACCAGGAAAATATCTTTCTTCTGGAAAATCATCTAAACCCTGGCGCCCATAAAAATTATGTTAACCTTCTGACCGGAAAATGCGCCGGTCTTTGCGCCGTGTTTTCCGGAAACGATACGGACGGCTACCGCTATATTATCTCGTCCAAGACAGAAGATGTCCGCCCTTTTAACGAACAAATGAAAACACAGCTTTCCGCCAAGGGCGGAGGAAGCAGCCAAATGGCACAAGGTTCCTGCCCCGGCCCTAAAGAACAGATTTTTTCTTTCTTTCAGACATGCGGCATCCCCTTTACGGCCTGTTAGCGTTTTTTCAGGAATACCCGCTGACGCAAGCGCAAACCTGAACGGACAAAGCGTTCCGCTTTGGGCATTCTTCTTCTATCATTTATTCTCCCCCTCCTACATAGAATTTAAAAACATCACATAACTTCGGAGGGATATGCTATGCGTCAATATGATTCTTATTCCACCGGTATTAAAATTGCCATTGTAGGAAGAAACAAAGATACTGCCAATTATGAGAATGCTTTAAAAGAAATGGGGGTAAGATATACCGTTACTATGGATTTGGGACGGCTGTCCGGCTATGACGGCCTCCTGCTTCCAGGCGGCGGGGACATTACCCCGGCCTTTTTCGGCCAGAAAAACCAAGGATCCAGAAATATTGATATTGAACTGGATATTATCCAGCTTCAGGCTTTGGATCTATTTGTCAAATGGGAACGTCCCGTTTTAGGCATCTGCAAAGGGATGCAAGTCATTAATGTCTTCTTCGGCGGCACAATCATACAGCATATCAGGGAATTGTCAAGACACGCTTGGGAAAACGGCGATAAAATGCATACCGCATCCGCCCAAGCTGGTTCTTTCCTTGAAAATCTGTACGGTGAACATATGACGGTCAACAGCGCACACCATCAGGCCATTGGCAAGCTTGGGCAGGGACTTTGCATGGCACAGACTGCAGAAGACGGGATTATCGAAGGAATATCCCACGATAGGCTGCCGCTTTTGGGAGTGCAATGGCATCCGGAAAGGTTGTTTTCCACATCCGTGTATACGACAGACGGACCGTCAAATGGAAAAGTTCTTTTTTCCTACTTCCTTTCTTTATGTTCCCCCTGCCTCTGAGCCTTCCCCTTGCCGGGGCGGTTTCCTTCCTTCCGCCTCTTTTTTTCTTCCTTGCGCAGGCGGTTTTCCTCCATTCTTTGTCTGCCTGCCTCCAATTTCACCCTTCCTTCTTCCGCGCGTTCCTGCAACTCCTCTTTGATTTCCTCTTTCGCGCGTTCGCCGGTCAGCTCAAATAAAGAAGCAATAATTTTTTTCATCATGGACGCTGTTTCCCCATCCAGCCCTTTTAAGGCAGTCACTACGGCTGTCATATTCTTTTTCCAGTCAGAAGTAAAATCAATCAAAGTCACAGCCTTTGATGCCGAAACCACTTCATACAGCGTGTCCACAAAAGAACGGATATGCTCTTCATCCATAGACAAAATCCATTCATTTAATGTATCATCCATGAATTTCCTTCTCTTATATATATCCTTCACTTTTACAAATTCATCTTCTTTTACCAGCCACGTATAAGGGTCATGCTGCAGTAAGCCAAAAGACTTGCTTTCTACCACCACATAACCGGCTGCATGGGATTCCAAAAGCATACCTACCAAAGAGGAATGGGGGATGATTTTCATTACCCGTCCCGCAATCCGTTCATAGTGTCCCTGTTCCCGTATCTCAGGGCGGAATCCCGGACCGTCATGACTATATATTTTTATAATCTTGTCCTGGATTTCTTTTTTGCAGTTCATCGCCGCGAATACCGCAAAGTTCCCCCCTTTCGAATGTCCGCCTATATAAAAAGGCTGCTGAAAAAGGGCTGCCGCTTTATCCAGATATTCCACGCTCATCAACTGCCCTGCCACAGGCTCGGAAAAAGCCAGGTTAAAATCTTCCTTCCAGCCGATAATCGTTTCATCCGTCCCCCGGTAGGCAACATAAATGCTCCCGTCTTCCAGGAAAAAAGTTACAGCCGAAAACTGTGTTTCCTTCTCTGTTTCAATCCGGTTCACATAATAATTCATGCGCAGCGTGGAAAAACGGATGCTGCCCAGCATCCCTTGGAACAAAGCCGTATTATTTTCCCGGTACCTTTCATCTGCAAAAAGCTTCTCCCTATCCTGATGCCCATCCAGATATCCAATAGAAACCGGCTCTTTCTTTTCTTCTGCCGAAGGCACCATACCATCAAACTTCAAATAAGAAAATTGACATAAAACAAGGCTGTCCACCTCATTTAACGGTTTTTCGGAAAAAGTATAATCCCCATACTCCTTAAAATAATCCAATATTGTACCCATATTTTCACCATCGCGCTTCCAGATGACCGATATTTTTAATCCATACTGAAACTGTGCCGTCCGGGTTCGTGATAAATTCCACGCTTCCCGGATTATTATACTGCTCCATGGGAATCTTAATTTCAATTCCCGTATCCGTAAACAAATGCTGCTTCTGGTACTTTCTCGTTGTAGCCTCGCTTTGGGGCAGAATTTCTTCCTTTACCATATCGTACTTTTCCATTTTATCCTGAAAAGCCGTTTTCAATTCCGGTTTCTCTTTAAAAATCTTTTCTGCAATCTCCTCTACGACAAAACCGCCTTTTTCTTCCAGTTCCTCTTGAATCATATGCTTCGCCTTCATCTGCGCCTCATACTGCGCGGACTCGCCATAGCCTTCTTTCTGCACCGTTTCCACTGCCTTTGCCACAATAGACAGCTTCGATTTATGGGACATCTGGCTG
This sequence comes from uncultured Lachnospiraceae bacterium, assembly GCA_910576535.1. Classification (GTDB taxonomy): domain Bacteria; phylum Bacillota; class Clostridia; order Lachnospirales; family Lachnospiraceae; genus Kineothrix. The sequence continues at coordinate 164,243 of CAJTKK010000003.1, forward strand.
GAGCATTTTAAAAAAAGATAGGAAAAATAATTTATTTTCTCCCCATTCACTTCATATTTCCGCTCCACCGCCTCTACTGCCAAATCACTTAACCTTATAATAGCAGCCTCGCTCAAACGCTGGGATTCCGGCGGCAGGATAGATTTATGCCGGATAATTTCATTTGTATTGCCGCCCTCTTGTGAAGCCAATGTCCTATGGGTATATAAAGACTTATAGTTCATTTTCAGCAGCCCCAGATATTCTTCATCCCTATAACGGAAGCGTACCACAATCAGATCGGCAGGAGGAATATCAATATTGCTATTCATAATGCTGTATAAAAAGCCTGCCATATCTTTGCTCACATCTACAAAAAAATCATCCGAATACTGTGCCAGCATCCGGTAAACTTCCGATTCCTCTTCATAAAACTTACATTTCTTCCCGTCATCCCCGGAAGAAATCTTTGCAATATGCTCTTTTAAAAAATCGGCAAACTCCGGTCCAAAGTCCAGTTCCGTATCCGAAAGCGCTGGCATCCCGATGGATGAATCCAGAATATGCACAATCGCCTTTTTTATCCGAATCTCCTCTTTTACCATCCTCTTCCCCCCATTCTAACCATCCTGTCTTTCCCTAAGCCTGCAGGCTTTGGCCCTGGACGCAAAACCGTCCTCATCTCCTCCAGGTCCTAGGCGAAACAAGAACCAGCACCGGAATCAGCTCCAGCCTCCCCGCCAGCATGTCAAACATTAATACAAACTTAGAAAACCCGGAAAAAGCGGAATAATTCCCCGCAGGCCCTACCATGTTGAACCCAGGCCCCACATTATTAAAGGTCGTCGCTACTGCAGTAATATTCGTCACAAAATCAAATTCATTCAATGAAACCAGGACAAAAGACCCAAGAAAAATCAGGACATAAATCATGGTATATACTTGAATGGACTTTATTACCCCATTCTCCACAATGCGCCCGTCCATATGTATTTTTTTAATGCTCCTAGGATGTACCACAGAAAATATTTCATTTTTGACGGAACGAAGCAGCACAATCAGCCTGGATACCTTAAAACCGCCGCCGGTGCTTCCCGCACACGCACCCAGCAGGGTAAGCAGGAAAAGAATGGACCTGGAAAACTCCGGCCAGACATTATAATCCAGCGTGGCAAAGCCAGTCGTTGTCATCACAGACACTACCTGAAACAAGGAATGGTGAAAAGCCTGGAACCCGTCGGCAAAAAGTTCCCGTACATCGAAGGCAATCAGTATAGCAGCCGCCAGCACAATCCCCAAATAAAATCTAAGTTCTTCGCTCCCAAGCGCTTCCTTCGTTTTTTTAATCAGCAGCAGATAAAATACCTGAAAATTAATGCCGCATAAAAGCATAAATATAATAAATATCGTCTGCACGGCAGTGGAATAGCTTCCAATGCTGGTATTCAACAGGCCAAACCCCCCTGTTCCTGTTGTGGAAAAGGATAGGGTGGCTGCTTCATATAAACTTAAGCCCGCAAACATCAATGCCGTGATTTCAATAAGCGTAATTGTCAAATAAATCCCATAAAGAATCATCGCTGTATTCTTTATCTTAGGCACCAGTTTCCCTACGCTAGGACCCGGGCTTTCCGCCCTCATCAAGTGCATATTATAGCTTCCGGACAGCGGCAATACCGCCAGGATCAGCACCAGCACCCCCATGCCCCCGATCCAATGAGTAAAGCACCGCCAAAACTGAATGCATCTTGACAGCCCTTCCACATCGGTAAGTATCGTAGCGCCCGTAGTTGTCAGGCCTGATATCGTCTCAAACAAGGCGTCCGTATATGTGGGGAACTCCCCGCTCAGGTAAAAAGGCAGCGCCCCGGTCAAGCTTAGGATTATCCAGCTTAAGGACACGGTTACAAACCCCTCCTTGGCGTAAAATACCTGACTTTTCGGTTTATACCTCCTGCCAGCCAGGCTGACCGCCAGGCAGCCCGCTATCACGTATAAAAAGCAAAGCGCGCTTTTTTCCCGGTAAATCAGCCCCACCAGCAAAGGCAATGTCATAAACAGCGCGGCAAATTCTAAAACTTTGCATAAAATATAACGGATCACCGAATAATTCATATCTCTTCCCTCTACTTTGCATTATCCTCATTTAAGACTTAAGAATATCCTTAATGTCGTGCAGCCCAGTCAACGTTGTAACGATTACCACGGTATCGCCTACCGCAATCTTACTCTGCCCGCCGGGGGTAATAATATTCCCTTTATGGTTAATGCTGCAGATGAGCATATTCGGTTTCAGGCGCAGTTCCTGCAGCGGGATCCCAATGACGGGGGAATCCTCCTTTACAATAAATTCCAAAGCCTCTACCCTGTCATTGCTCATACGGTAAAGCGTCTCTATATTGCTTCCTATGGAATTCTGCAATGCGCGGACATGTTTAATAATCGTTTCCGCAGTAATATATTTCGGATAAATCAGGCTGCCAAGTTCCATCCCGCCAATAATCTCATCATAAGAAATCCTATGTACCTTTGTAATCAGCTTCGCCTTGGATATGCTTCTCACAAAAAGGGAGAGCATGATATTCTCTTCGTCAAAATTTGTAAGCGCCACAAAAGATTCTGCCGAAGGCAGCCCCTCTTCCAATAAAAGATTCCTGTCCGTCCCGTCCCCGTAAATCAGCATGGCCTGCGGCAGAAGTTCGCTCAGTTCTTCACACCTTGCCTCATCCTTTTCTATGATTTTCACCGCTATCCCGATAGATATAAGCTGCTTCGCCAAATAATAGGCGGTCTCCCCGCCCCCTACAATAAATGCGTTCTTCGCCCTCGTGGTCGGGACGCCTAATTTCTTAAAAAAGTGTACGCTATTTTTCACGGAACCAACTACGGAAATCTCATCCTTTGCCCGTAAAATAAAATTGCCGTCCGGGATATATACGTCTTCCCCTCTCTCCACCATGCAGACCAGCACATCGCACTTCACCCTGGAAGAAATATTTTTTAACGATTGGTCGCAAAGAGGGGAATTCTCCTCAACCCGGTATTTTACCAGCTCAACCTTCCCCTTTGCAAAAGTGTCAATTTTAATGGCAGAAGGAAACTTTAGTACCCGGGCAATCTCCAAAGCCGCCGCATCCTCCGGGTTAATGACCATGGACAGGCCCAGCTCTTCTTTGATAAAATTGATTTCCCTGCTGTAAACAGGATTGCGCACCCGGGCTATCGTATGGCAGCCGCCCGCTTTTTTTGCAATCAGGCAGCATAACAAATTAAGCTCGTCCGAGCCGGTGACGGCAATCATTAAGTCCGCGCCTTCTATTCCCGCTTCCTTCTGTATGGTATAACCTGCCCCATTGCCCACTATCCCCATCACATCAAAATTGGTTGTTACATTTCTAATGGCTTCGCTTTTCGTGTCAATTACTGTTATGTTATGCCCTTCTTTACTCAATTTCTCTACAATCGTAGATCCAACGTTCCCGCAGCCTACAATAATTATCTGCATAATGACCCCCTGCGCTTATCGGATTTTTTACAGCCTAACCCTCTAAGGCGCTATCCCTTCTAATTTCTTTTTGATTTCTTCATGCTGCTGTTTAATCCTTAAATACAGTCCTATTGTCTCATCCTTCTGTTCCTCATATTCCCTGATCATTGCGTCATAATGAGCCATCAGGCAATCCACCGCCTGTCTGCTGATTTTGCCGTTTCCGGCATCTTCCTGCAGGATCCTGCGTATTTTGGAACTGTCAAAGGAATCTTTATAACTCCGTTTCCCGTACAAGGCGCTTAAGATATCCGCCACTGCAACAATCTGCTGGGGAAGCGTCAGGTCCTTTTCCGAAAGCCCCTTATGATATCCCGTCCCATCCAGCTTTTCATGGTGCCTTACGGCAATCTGCAGGACGTCTTCATCCACCAGGCCGGAAAGAATCATTTCCGTAATCCTTACATGAGCCCTCATGACCCGCATTTCTTCCTCCCCGAGCCTGCCCGGCGATTCCAGGATATCAAGCGGAATGGCCACTTTGCCCAGATCGTGCAAAAGCGCCCCATAATACATATTCCTCAGGTTCTTTGCCCCCACCTTCATCAGCCTTCCTAGCTGCATGGCAAAATTCACCGTTGACATCGTATGTACCACCGTATGCTCGCTCCTGAAGTCAATGCTATAGACAAGCATTTCCAGGAAGCCTTTTTTATATGTTTCCGAGAATATACTGCGCGACATGATCCCGCCCAATTCATCCCGGTATTCCCCGTTCGCCAGTTTTGCCGTTATTCCATATTTCTTTTCCGCTTTATAAAAAAGATCCAAAGCATCCCCGGAAAAATGGATATTCCGGTACTTAGAAAAATAGTCCTCTTTTATCTTTGTTTCTTTGCAGCGCATAAAATTATCCATTTTATCTGCCAGCGCCAGGCATTCCGTAATATGGGAATATTTGCTTTTCACCATCTCATACCGGTTATAAGGCAAATGATGATAAAGCACAATCTCCGCCCTATCGCCAATCGGGGATAAATATTTCAGGAAAAGAAAACCATAAATGGAATGGGACCAAGGGCTGGCCGCCGTCTCAAAATCCGCTACGTTCCCTAATCCCTCCTCCCGGTATAATCCTATATCATGCAGTACCCCCAGCATCGTATAATCCAAAATTTCCTGTTCGTCATAGCGGCCATCGCACTCCAGCATCTTATAAAGCATATAGCCTACGATTTCCCCATGCACGATAATTTTCGGGTTAATAATGCCCAGCGTCCTGCGGATAATTTCATTCACATTCTGACTTTCAATTATGCTCATATACCTAACCTCCGGCAGCCGTTTTAGTATTTATCCGGATAATCCGTTCCCGTTTCCGACTGCATCCGCCGTTTATATTTTTCCGGCTCCTTTTCCATTTTCAGCATGGTGTCAAAAGCCCTGAGCGCCATTTTGCTTCCATTGTCCCCCATGCCGGGTCTTCCTCTGTCCATCTGCGACTTAAAATGGTCGATCTGCCATATCATAATATCTAAAACAGTATAGCCGTCTATTTTCATTTTGCAGGAAAAATCCCCTTTTTCCGCATAAAAAAGAAACTCCTCCCCTATACCGGGGGAAGCTAAAAGCCCTGCCGCCAGCATTTCAAGGAATTTCCCATCCTCCCCTGCCGCAATGCCCAATCTGCCTACCGCCTCTTTTATCCTCTGCTCTTTCGACATGCCCATCATCCTTCATCTCCCAAAGGCTGCCAAAATACCCTCTTAGCATCCTTTTGTCCAATTAACCCTTTTTATCATAATAGCAAAAGGAAACATATATTACAAGCCACTCTTATATATTAGAAATAAGTAAACGTCCAAATAATCATCAGGTAGCCTATTTTGAAAATTATATCCTTTATCAATGATTTCCTATGGAACTTCCCTCTCCTGTTCCTGCTGATGGGAACCCATCTTTTTTTTACTTTGAAACTGCGCATCCCGCAGCGGCAGATTAAAAAAGCTTTACTGCTTTCTGTTACACCGGAAAAACAGCATCCGCCGAGGTCTTCCAAAAACCTGTCCGCTTTCGGAGCCCTGGCCACTACTCTTGCCGCCACCCTCGGCACAGGCAATATCATCGGCGTTTCCACCGCCGTCGCGCTTGGAGGGCCCGGCGCCGTTTTCTGGTGCTGGCTGACAGGCATACTTGGCATGGCTACCTCCTATGCGGAGTGTTATTTGAGCGTCCTTTTCCGGGAGAAAAATCCGGAAGGCTTTTTTGTGGGAGGTCCCATGTATGTCCTGAAAAACGGCTTACATAATCAAGGACTGGCAAAATTCTATGCCCTTTGCACTGTATGCGCCGCATTCGGGGTAGGCTGTACCACCCAGGCCAACTCCCTCACCCAGACCACCTCCTCCACTTGGGGCCTTTCCCCCCATCTGGTAGGTATTGCAGCCGCATTCGCCACCGGCCTTGTGATTCTGGGCGGCATCCGTTCCATCGGCAATCTTTGCATGAAAATCGTCCCCGTTTTAGGCATTCTCTATATCGGGAGCTGTTTTACGCTTCTCTTCCTTAACCGGGACGTCCTTCTCCCTTCCGTACTAGTCATTCTGGAACATGCCTTTCTGCCCCGCGCCGTCCTGGGAGGCATCACCGGCTATTCCCTGAAGCAGGCGGCCAGATATGGCATCGCCAGGGGATTATTCACCAATGAAGCCGGCATTGGCACCTCTGCGATCCCCGCTGCCGCCTCCGGCGCCAGCAGCCCTTCCAGGCAGGCCTATGTTTCCATGACCGCCGTTTTCTGGGATACCGTAGTCATGTGCCTTCTATCCGGCCTTGTGATTATTGCCAATATACTCAAACATCCGGAATCTTTGGCCGGCGTAAACGAATCCGGCCTTGCCGATGCAGCCTTCTTTTACCTCCCTTTCGGCGGAAACCAGTTCCTTTCCCTCGCTCTTGCCGCCTTCGCTATTACCACCTTAATCGGCTGGTCCTATTTTGGCGAAAAAGCCTTTGCCTTCTTATGGGGGGATAAAAATACCAATGTATACAAGCTGCTCTACATCGTTATGATTTACATAGGCGCAGTCATCCCTTTAGACCTTGTATGGGAATGCACGGACTTTATCAATGCCGTTATGATCTTTCCCAATATATTCGCCCTTTTTATGCTTCAAAACAAGATCAAACCGTATTAAACGAATGTTTCATTACATAATGGAAACGACACCCTTATCTTCGTCCCCCTTCCCGGCTCGCTTTCCAAAACTATTTCCGCATGGTTTCTTGCCACAATATGCTTTACGATTGCCAGCCCCAAACCAGTCCCCCCCGTAAGTTTTGAACGGCTTTTATCCACACGGTAAAACCGTTCAAACACCCTTTCCTGGTGTTCCTTCCCGATTCCGATCCCCGTATCCTCCACGCAAAGAACGGCCTTTTCCCCTATAGGCTTTGCGGATACCATCACACTGCCGCCTTTTTTATTATACCGGATAGCATTGTCGCAGAGATTATAAACCAGTTCCTCCAGCATCCGTTTTTCCGAATAAACCGGACAAGGCGTCCCGGAAAACAAAAGGCCAACCTCATGGCTTTCCGCATGGATCTGCAGCATATCAACACAAGTTTCCGCTATTTTGCATAAATCAACCATGCCAAATTCTTCATCCTGTTCCAGCGCGTCCAGCTCCGACAAACGTATGACATCATCAATCAGTGTCAGCAGCCGGCTGGAACTTTTATGAATCTCCCTGGCAAACCGGGGAATATCTTCCTCTTCTGCCATCCCGTTTTCAATTAACTCCGAATAACCCGATATCACGGCCAGCGGTGTCTTCAGCTCATGAGATACATTAGCGGTAAACTCCTGGCGCATTCCTGCGCTCTGCAGGATATCCCCGTGCTGCTTTTGGATGGTGGAAACAAAAGGGATCAGTTCTTCGTAAATATCCATGCCATCCATATCATCCATGTTCCCTGCCATTTTCTCAATAGGTTCTATCAGGCTTTTCGTAAGCAGACGGGCAATTGCCATGCATATCAGAACCAAAACCGCTACGGCCATAAGAACCGCCGGAACGGTCCCTGCAAAAACACCCCAGATACTGTCCGCATCTTTCGCCACACGGATCACACTTCCGTCTTGCAGCCTGACCGCAAAATAAAAAGAATTCTTCTGCAAGGTCGGGGATTTGCGTACCGCCTGCCCTTCCCCTTCCGAAAAAGCCTGTACGATCTCCGGGCGGCTGCTATGGTTGTTCATCCCCCCTGCATCCGCATTGTTTTCAAACAGCACTTCCCCTCCTGCGTCAATCCATGTTATCCTCAAGTGGCTGCCGGAAGCAATATACCGGGATTCCAGGATGCTTTCCAGTCCCCCTGTTTCTTTTAATAAATAAGCGTCTGTCCTTAAATCCGTTAAAATCTGCTGGCAGAACAATTCATAACAGCCGCCCGCCACCAATAACATCGTAATAAAAATAGCGGCCACCGCTATGGACACCATCTGCAAATATATTTTTTTCCTCATCCCATCCCCCATAATCCCGTTCTGCAGCATCCCGGATCTGCCGGAAAAATGCCTGTTTTTTGCGGCATACTCATAAAACGGATCCACAGCGCATACCCGTCCTAGGCTAAACGGCAAACATATACCCTACATTCCTTACGGTCTTAATCATGGATCCTCCCCCATTTAATTTCCTCCGCAAGGTTTTGATATGCATATCCAGCGTCCTTGATTCTCCCTCAAAATCCGTCCCCCACACTCTGTCCAGAATCATATCCCTTGAAGTTACAATGCCCGCACGGTTCATTAAAAGCTTTAAAAGTTCATATTCTTTATACGTCAGCCCGCACGGCATTCCCTCCACCGTCACCAAATGCTTTTCCTCATCCAGGCACACGCCGCCGATGCACAGACTCTTCCCCTCCCCCGCGCCGCTTCTGCGCAGCAGCGCTTTTACTCTGGAAATCAGTTCCATCACCCCGAAAGGTTTCGTCATATAATCGTCTGCCCCAATATCCAGCCCTTTTACCTTATCAATTTCAGAAGCCTTTGCAGTTACCATAATCACCGGTATCCCCCTTGTCTGCGCCACAGCCCTAAGCTTCCTCACAATCTCCAGGCCGTCTTCATCCGGCAGCATAATATCTAACAATACAATATCCGGCTTCTGCTTTTCCATCTCATGATAAAAATCCTTCGCACACTCAAAATCCCTTGTTTCGTATCCGGTATTTTTCAGCGCAAATGTTTCAATTTCCCTAATGTTGCGGTCATCCTCCACAATATAAACCAATGCCATCTTCTGCTCCGTTTCTGCGCCGCTTTACGGCAATATATATTTTTCCCCCAGTTTTCTTACTTCCTCGCCAAAGAAAGGATTCCCTTCCCCCTTTAACACATCCAGATACTCATGGACGCCATATTCATCTTCCGTAATCTCAAGCAAGTTCACCGCAAGGTTGGAGCAGTGATCCGCCACCCTTTCGTAATTGGTGGTAATATCCGAAAGAATAAATCCCATCTCAATCGTACATTTTCCCTTTCTTAGCCTTTTCACATGCCTTTTTTTAATTTCCCCATGCAAAGCATCAATGGCTTCCTCCAACGGCTCCACTTTTTTTGCCAGCTCCAGATTTTCCTCTTCAAATACCAGAAACGATGTATTTACGATATCCCTCACCGCATTCTCAAATACCGTGAGTTCTTCCGAAGCTTTCTCTGAAAAACCCAATTTCTTTTCCTTTAATTCCACCGCTGCTTCCTTCAAATTGAGGGCATGGTCTGAAATCCTTTCAAAATCACCGATGCTGTGCAGGAGAAGGGAAAGGGTATGGCTTTCTTTTGCCGATAAGTCCCTGCTGCTTAATTTTACCAGATACGCGCCCAGTTCGTCTTCATAATGATCCACTTTCCGCTCCAATTCCTCCACTTTTTTTGCCTCTTCTTTATTATACCTATGAATGAGCTTCATGGAAAGAAGCAAGGCTTCTTTTGCGCAGCCAGCCATGTCCACAGCCGCCGTGCGGCATTGTTCCAATGCAAAACCGGGAGTGGACAAAAAACGGGGATCCAGAATCTGTAAAGCTTCCTCTTGCCCGCCTTCTCCCTTCTTCCCCTCTTCCCCCTCTTTAATCGTCATACACGCAAGCCTTTCCAGCCATGAAGAAAAGGGAAGCAGCAGGAATGTTGCAAAAATATTAAATATGGTATGCACTGCCGCTATTCCGGCTGCATCAGCCCCATCATCCATAAAAGCAAACGGGGCCGCCGCATTTGCCGTATAAAAAACAAACATAAAAGCCGCCGTGCCGATAAGGTTAAAATAAAGATGCACAAGAGCGGCCCGTCTCGCATTCCGGCTCGCCCCAATGCCAGAAAGCATTGCCGTCACGCATGTGCCGATATTCTGCCCCATAATAATCGGAACCGCCGCCCCATAAGACACTGCCCCCGTTGCACATAATGCCTGAAGGATCCCTACCGAAGCGGAAGACGACTGTATGACCGCGGTCAGAACCATACCGGCTAAGACACCGAGGACAGGGCTGGAAAAAGCAGTCAAAATTCCCGTAAATTCCGGCACGTCCGCCAAAGGCTTCACTGCCCCTGACATAATATCCATGCCGGACATCAGTATGGCAAAACCAACAAAAACCGTACCAGCATTCCGCAGTTTTTCTTTCTTGGAAAACATGATAAATCCCACGCCAACCGCCGCCAGCACAGGGGAAAACGACATCGGCTTTAAAAGGCGTATAAAAAAATTACCGCTCTCAATCCCTGACAAACTAAGTATCCAGGAAGTAATGGTCGTACCTATATTCGCCCCCATAATAATTCCGACCACCTGGGACAATTTCATAATCCCTGAATTGACAAAACCGACTACCATTACTGTTGTAGCCGAAGACGACTGTATCACAGCCGTTACCCCCGCCCCTAAAAGAACCGCTTTCCACCGGCTGTCTGTCAGTCTCTCCAGCAGCCTCTCCAGCCGGCCGCCGGATGCCTTGGACAGCCCGCTTCCCATCACTTCCATTCCATACAAAAAAAACGCCAATCCCCCAACCATTGTCAGAATTCCAAATAAGTCCATGATGTCCTCGCATTCCGCTTCTTAGCGCAGCAAGTGCGCAAAGCTGTTGCATAAGTTTGATTTTCACACTTTAGTTTCCCATGTTTTGATTTTACAATACCAATGTAAAATCAAAAACCTTCCCACGTAAAATCTAAGTAAAATTGTCATACAATTTCTATATAAGTTTTTTCCCTTTTATGGTATAATAAAAATATTCCAAACACGTTAAAGGAGGGTTTACATATGGAAACAAAAATGCAGAAAATTCTTGCGAAAGCTGACCGGCGCATTCGGATGAAGGTATACACCGGCCATTTCGTTACTCCCCACTCCCATATCACGCGGTATCTGGATATGACTACATTGAAAACCAGAGCTTCCGAAGCTTCCGCCGTAGCGGAAACCCTGGCGCAAAGATACAGTATGCACACAATTGTGGATACGATCGTATGCCTTGACAATACAGAAGTGATCGGCGCCTATTTGGCGGACGAGCTGACCAAAACGGGCATCGTATCTATGAATGCCCATCAGACCATTTATGTTATCAAACCGGAAATTATCAGCGGCCAGATCGTATTCCGCGATAACTATAAACCTATGCTGGAAAAGAAAAACGTATTTATCCTGATGGGGACAGCCTCCACAGGGGAATCCCTGGAAAACTGCTATCACAGCGTCCTCTATCACGGGGGAAAGGTCGCTGGCATTTCTGCAATTTTCAGCGCTATTGCAAAAATGGACGGTATACCGATCGAATCCATCTTTTCCACCCAGGATGTCCCTAATTATGCCAGCCATAAACCAAACGAATGCCCCCTTTGCAAACAGAGCCAGCCCATTGACGCCCTTGTAAACGGTTACGGGTATTCTAAATTATAAAAAGGAACTGCCAATTGCAAAGCAATTTCCTGCAAGAAAAAAAGCAAATGTGCGGAAAGCCAAAAATATCTGACTTTCCGCACACTTTTATGATTCAGCCTTTTTATCCTATGCTGTCAATTCCTATGCTGAAACTGCTAACCTATTGCACATCAACGCACTTTCTGATGCTTTTCTTCCGTTTTTCACCAATATTTTCATCCCTAATACCCGAAATCCCTCTCTTCCATAGATTCGCTGCATTCAAAACCAATCCGGTAAAGCCCCCTTCGGTATACTCTTTTCCAATGCGTCCTCTTTCCATATCCGCCTCTGAAATCCTAGGGATATTGGTCTTTACAGCAGATATCCGGCGGTCATCTTTTTTCCGGTTCCGTCTTTTATTCCCGCATGGATAATCATCACATGGTTCCGGCGGATCCGTATTAAAACATATTTTCCCTCACTGCTGCTTACAAGATAAGAATGGCCTCTTTTATCTTTCACCAGCAGTTTGGGTATTCTTACATCCTTTGCCTTGCCATCTTCCGGCAGTACGCGAATCTCTCTTTAATGATGGCCTCTTCCATGATGACCGCCGTGGTGGCCGCCCCTGCGCCCATAATAACTCTGAACGCTTGCCTGCCTTTCCGCTTCTGCATTTACGCAATGGTCACAGATACCATCCTCGTTTTCATCAATATAATACTGGCAATGACCCTCATCGCCTGTCACGCAGACAGGGTTCCCGTCCGCATCCACACAACGGCTGTTGTCACAGATGCCATCCCCATTTTCGTCAACAAAACAATAATTCCCGTCACAATTATAGCCGCCGCAATGATACTGTCCATGTGCATACACAGGAACAGACATGCTCAAAGCTGCCAAACATGCCATTCCTGCAATGACTGTTTTTTTCATAGCGCTCTACCTCCTAAATTTTACAACTCTGCCTATTAAACTGCTTTTCCCAGACCACCGGATAAATACCTCTAACGGAAAAAATAAGCTTTTTTGCGTTTGGGAATATTATACCATTTGCATTGCTTAAATTCAATCTAAAATCCCTGAGGAGGATGAAGCAATCCTGCTATCTTTTCCATTTATCCGGCTGAATATCTTTTGTTCCAGCACAGAACGGAAGCTTCCCAGAAAATGCAAAAATTTTTCCTTTTCCTCCGGCTGGTTCATATTCTTGGGGAGGCATAACAGGAAAAAGTGTTGACAATCTGTTCTTTTCAAATTAGTATATAAAATAAACTTTTCACTTTGTGAACTTTTTTGTGCGCTATCAATACAAGGCACATGGTTCCATCCGAATAATCATAAAACCGAAAGGTACCGTTTTGTATGAATGAAGAACTACTGGAAGCATGGCTTAGGCTTTCTACTGTTTTAAGCAATGACAGGATTGTTTCTGAAATGCCTTATAATGAAGCCCTAATCTGCAATATTCTGTATCGTCAGCAGATGCAGGGAAACGGCCAGAAACTGACGGCTACCGATCTGTGCAGGCAGACAAAAATGCTTAAATCACAGATGAACCGGACTTTACAGTGCATGGAAAATAAAAATATCATTACCAGGCAGCGGTCAAACTCAGATAAACGGCAGGTCTTTATCTTTTTAAACCCGGAGGCTGAATCTTTCCAGGCCCAGCACCGCAAAAGCCTGCAGCTCATTGATACGCTTTCCCAAAAGGCCGGACCTGAAAAATCCAAGGAAGCAGTCAGATTATTTACATTTATCGCCGACATGGCAGAAAAAATTATGGAGGAAAATCATGATTAAAATATTGGTGGATTCGTCTTCCGATTATGAACCGGAAGAAATAAAAGAAAAAAATTTTGAGTTTATCCCTATCAGCATTACCATCGGGGAGACAGATTACATAGATGGAATTTCATTAAAGAAAAATGAATTTTATGAGATCTTGGAAAACACCCAGGATTTCCCTAAAACCTCCCAGCCTTCCCCCCAGGCATTCCTTGACATTTTCAAGGAAGCGAAAAAAAACGGGGATACTGTCCTTTGCATCCTTCTGTCTTCTGCGTTAAGCGGAACATGCCAAAGCGCGCAGCTTGCCAAGAATATGGCAGAATATGAGGAAATTTATATCATCGACTCCCTTACTGCCTCCTGTTCCATCAAGATTCTGGCGGATTACGTCTATACGCTGGCACAGGAAAATCTTCCTGCCGGAGAAATCATACATAAAGCAGAAGCCCTGAAATCCCGGATCACTCTATTCGCCGGCCTGGATACCTTAGAATATCTATGCAAAGGAGGACGCCTTTCCAAATCTGCAGCCGCTATCGGGGAACTGGCTAACATCAAACCGGTTATCACAATAACCAAAGAAGGAGCCGTCGGCGTGCTTGGCAAATGCCTTGGCAAGAACAAAGCCATCGCCCAAGTCTTCAAACATCTGCAGGAATCCGGAACAGACGCTTCCTTCCCTCTTTATACCATATATACTTACGGCACGGAAAACTGTCAACGTTTTGAAGAAAAATTGCAGGAAAATGGCCATGCAATCAGCAAACGCCTTCAGGTTGGGGCCACTATCGGCTCCCATATCGGCCCGGAAGCATTCGGCGTTGTCTTCGTAAGACCCGAATGATCTTACCTATAATGCCTGTTTGGCGGGAAAGAAAACAATCCATTGGCATTGCCGCAAAGAGGAATCCTTATGGATAAAATAACACAAGAGCAACGCAGCCGCAATATGAGCCGTATCCGGAGCAAAGATACAAAAATTGAGCTGGTTCTACGCAAGGCCTTATGGAAAAAAGGCTACCGTTACCGGAAAAATTACAAAGCATTGCCCGGTACGCCGGATATTGCCGTCACAAAATATAAAATTGCCATATTCTGTGACAGTGAGTTTTTCCATGGCTATGACTGGGAAATCAAAAAACAAAAATTAGGCCAGAATAAAGAATATTGGGTCAAAAAAATCGAACGCAATATGGCAAGGGACAGGGAAACCGATCTGAAGCTTATTGCCCTGGGCTGGACTCCCATGCATTTCTGGGGGGAAGATATCTTAAAGCATACCGATGCATGTACCGCCGCCATTGACGATCTTTGCTTTGAACTGCAATTGACCGCATATGAATGTCCCGTTGACCGGGAAGAATACACCGATATCCAATAATCTTATCTATCGTTGCCGGCGCTATAAGCAGCAATGCTCCCAGGCCGGCCCGGCTTCTATTTGCCGAACCAAAGTTCCAGAACACGGCTGATCTTTTCCACCACATAACCGCTTCCTCCTCTTTCCTTTACATCTTCCACCATAGTCACAATCAAAATCGGCCTTTCATTTCCTTCATCCGGCGTAAGCACAACAAACCATCCAAGCTCCGTCCCCAAAGTATCCTCTTTGGAGTCCTTGATTTCCGCAGTCCCGGTTTTTCCCGCCAATACCATATCTTCCCGGTGGACTCCATACCCCGTGCCTTCCGGGCTGTTGACAACCTTTTTCATCCCCTCCAGCACCTGATTTGCTGTATCTGCCGAAAACGCCCCGGGTATCCACCATTGCGCCTGGGGTTCTTCCTGAAAGGTTAAATATGGCTTTATCATATTTCCCCCGTTGCAAAAAGCGGTATAAATACAAGCCAAATGCAAAGGATTCACTAACATCTGCCCCTGCCCATACCCGCTGTCAGCCAACTGTATTTCCGTTTCTATTGTTTCCCCATTGGAATACCGGGAAGAAGCCATAGTAATTTCAAATGGAACCGCTTCATGAAAACCTAACTTTTTGAAGTTTTCTTCCAGGTTTTCGGCTCCAATTTTCAGCGCCGCTTTCGCAAAATAGATATTATCGGAATAAACCAATGCCTTTTCCAGTACCGCAGGCTCATACTCATGAAGCGTCGTCACATAATAAGAACCCCAGGAGCTATCCTTCTGCCAGCTTAACCCTTCCTTCCCATAATCTTCTTTGGGGTCAATTGCCCCAGTTTCCAGTCCGATAGCCGCTGTTACCGGTTTCAGGGAAGAACCGGGACACCAGGCCTGACGGAAACGATTGTACAAAGGCTGTCTTTCATCCCCGTTAAGAGAATCCCATTGATTTTGCGACATTCCTAAAATAAACTGGTTGTCATCATACGAAGGTGTGCTGATCAATGCAAGCGTCTCACCCGTAAAAGGGTTGATTGCCACGGAACAGCCTTCATCTTCTTTCAGGCGTTCATACAAGATCAGCTGCATCCGCGCATCAATCGTCAGCTTCACATCCTTCCCGTTTTCCACCTCCCGGTTAGCCAGTTCTTGCTTCAGATCCCCGTTTTCATCCACAATATAGATGCGACATCCGTTTTTTCCTTTTAATTCTTTTTCAAACAACGCCTCCATTCCGTTCCTGCCGATCACGCTGTTCGCCGTATATCCTTCTCCTGCATGTTTTTCCAAGTCTTCCGCCGTAACGTTCTGCACATACCCGATTAAATGAGCCGCCCCGTCTGCCAGCGGGTATGCCCTCACCTCTGTATCCGAAATCATAACCCCCGGAACCGCCAGAAGCTTTTCCTGCCTCTCTTTTTCTTTTAACAAAGCTTCCGAAGGCTCTGCCGCTATCAGGTCAAGTTCCTCTACCTTGGCAACTGTCTTTATGGGAACAAAATAATCATCTTTTACCCAGGAAGCGGATAAACTTTTTTCAATAGATTCCGGCTTTATTTCTAAAAGCTCTGCCATTTCCCGGATTGCACCCTCTCTGTCTTCCAGCTTCCCCGGGACGATTCCTACCGAAGATGCAATGCCTTTGCCGGCAAGAAGAATCCCGTTCCTGTCATAAATCTCCCCTCTTTCCGCCTCTGTCACCGATACTTTGACCTTATCTTCCGGCTTAAGCCCGGGAAGAATCAGCCCGTCTTCCCAAACCATCCCATATCCTTCTTCCCCCTTTATAAAATAAGCCTCGTTCTCAAAACTGACTGTTCCTGCTGCTGTCTGAAAGGAAGTAAAATATTTTACGGCCATCTTTTCCTCATCATACTCCACCTCTTCTATTTTCAGGTTCTGCATTTCCATCCCTTCATAAATAGCCGAATTCCTTTTTACAAAATCTTCCAAGTTTATATTCCCTGAAAATTCCAGATCCAGCATTCCATACATTTTCTCATATTCGCCTGAAGAAACACAATCCATATACTCGGTCAAAAGCTCCGGCGGCTTCTTCCATCCTCTTTCCTTATTGAAAAACCAGAACCCGTAAACCGCCGCCCCTGTCAAAAGAACTGCTGCAAAAACCGCCGCGGCTACGGCAAATATTTTTCTTTCCCGCTGCTTTTTCCTTCTTCTTTTTTTCCGTCTCTTATCTTTCTGTCCCATCTTTATTTTCGTTCCCTTCCTATCACCGGTCAGGTTCCCGGGGCATCCCCTTGCTATTTCCAAAACGCTCCTGCCCCTCCGCCTTGTTTTTCGCTTCATTTATATATTACATCTGTAGGATTTCAGTGTCAAGTTTTTCCGGAAAAATAAATGCCCTAAACGCCGCCTTACCGTTGCAGCAAATGCCGCAGTAAAACAGCCGCTTAGAGCATCTTATTTTCCACTATGATCCATTCCTTACATGCCAAATAACCTTGTGACAAAAGAATCATTTTGCATCTTCTTGCGCGTCACCATCATGCGGTAATCCTGCAGAAGTTTATTCCTCTTCTGCTCCGAAACCGCTTTGGGTATATCCAGGTCTTCTATGCGGCTTCTTGCCCCAACCGTTTCCAATGAAGTCTTTGTATTGGAATTATAAGCGTATTCCATCGCGTTCGTCCTTGCCCCTGTAGCGCTCCTGGCCGCACTGATTTTATCCATAGCCGACTCCAACTGGCTAAGATCAAATTTCCCTGTCACATTATAGCCTTCGATGCCCAATGACTTCAATGTAACATTCTCCATTTGGATCTTCATTCCCGACCCGTCAGCATTTGAAGCAATATGCATATCCGCCATACTGCCGTCCATCAGCTTCATTTCATTATAACGCGTTCCTACTGCCGTGCTTTCGATGTCCTGTAAAAGATGATCGACTTCATCCTGAATCATCTGTTTCTCAGAATCGCCATACAAGCTATTGGATGCCTTTATACTAAGTTCATAAATCCGGTGCAGCGAATCCTGCATGGAATTTAACGCGCCGTCTTTAATATTCGCAACGCCAATGCCATCCATAATATTGGATGCTGCAGCATCTAACCCGTTGCTTTGCCTCTTCATCTTATTGACAATGGAAAGTCCTGCCGCATCATCTGCTGCAGTCTGGATTCTTCTCCCGCTGGCTATCTTACCATAAATGGAATTGGAACTATTCACCGCCGATATCCTCATAAGCTCTCCTTTCCTAAAACAAATCTTCTTACTCTTATCCTATTTTCAGTATAATACAGCCATTATGCAAACGCAACACTTTTGGCAACATTTTCCCTATATTTTCTTTCCGCCCCTATCATCTTATTGCTTATACCAAGGCTTCTTATAGCAGACAGTAAAAGAACCGCGCCGATTATACGGGATTTAAAAATCCCATATCTCATAAGCCGTATACGTATGGCTGTGATGGTATCCAAGCTTCTTTGCCAAAGCGGCTGACCAAGTATTCTGGGCGTCCCAGCTTGGATACAGCCCGCGCTTGAGGCATTCCAAGATCAGCCCCGCGCTGCAGCTATAGGCAAGGCCTTTTCTTCGATAGCCTTCCTTCGTGTCAATTTCTATCTCAATCCCATCCCGGTACCGGGAATAGGAAGAAGCGCCGGATACCATTTCCCCCTCTTTTAGGACAACCATGCCAATGCCAAGCTGATGATACTGATCATAGCTTTCATATAAAGATACAAGATCCCTGCTCCATCCGGCATCCTTACACCGGAAGTAAAGCGCTTCATCCATCGGCCTGATTGTATAGCCTTCCGGAAGCTGCCCCGCTGCCTTCCTTAGCTTTTCCTTATCAAAATTCCCCGTCTCCTTCTTCATTGCATATCGGGATACTTTTTTCGCCCGTTCTTTATAGCAGCTTTCTATCACTCCCCCCCATTCCTCATTCCGGGGAACCATAATGATAAAATCCTGCCTGCACCAGCCCGGTTTATACATAACCAGCTCTTTCTCCGGCCTTCCCGCAAAAAAAGCAAAATCACCAAGAACCGCCATTGCCGTATCCGGGCAGACACTGTCATTGCCATAAATTTTTCCCATAACGCCTTGCAGGCAGGACCATATGATTGTTTCTTCCCAGCCGCAAAAAAGACACGCCGCATTTTGGGGAACAGCTAATTCATATATCATTTCCCTATCGCTTCTTCCTGCAGCCTGTCAAATTCCGCCATACATTCATCCACCGTAGCCCCCTGCAGCAAATCCCTCACAATCAGGCAAGTGTTTCCCCATTGTTCCACTTTCATGTTTGCATTGGAACCAAGCACATAAACATTATCCCTCACCTTGTCATTTAACTGTTTCAATGCAGGAATACAATCTACTTCCACATTTTTGGAGGGGGAAATTACTTTATTCGTTTCGGTATATAATTGAAGAGCCTCATCGGAAAGAATGATGTCCAAAACATTCATGGTATCCTCCAAATGCTCCGCATCCACATTAACGCCATATCCCGTCATCGACACTACCGGCATCTGCCCCCTGCTGCTGGGGAATCCGATTACCTGCAGCTCAAAATCCGGCTCCCCGTAAGCGGTTACTGCATTGGCCGCCCCCCAATAGGCCATAACAATAGGGGTTTTCTGCGCCAGAAAATCCGGCCCTTCCCCGTCAATCGCCTCATAAGTATATGCAGCCTGCGCGTCAATGTATCCCATATCAATCAGCTTTTGCAAATATTCAAAACCCGGGCGCATATAATCGCTATATTTGCTTTCCCCACGGTTTAACGCATCAATTTCCTCCTCCGTATTTCCCCCGTTATACAAATCTGCATATGCCTGTGCAAAAACAAAATTTTCCAGCCACCAGCGGTTAGCCCCAATCGGAGTCTCAATCCCATTTTCCTTAAATACTTTACAGCATTCCAGTAAATCCTCCGGCGTTTCCGGCAGCTTCAGATGATATTTGTCAAACATATCTTTATTCACAAATAAGCCATGGACTACCACCTCCTGCGGGATAGCCACCAGCTTTCCGTCCACTACGTTTGCTGTCTTTACAACCTCTCTTAAGTTATCCGCATTTTCCAGCCCTGATAAATCTGCCAGTTTTCCTTCTTCACCCAATATCTGAATGGTATCCGGGTTAAGAAGATATAAATCATCCATATTATTGCGTACCCGGTCAAGCGTTACGTCATCATAAGTTTTCTCCTGATAATTTTCTGCCGTATATGTCCGGTATTCAACAATCAGCCCCAACTGCTCCTCTGCCATGCTTACCGTCATGTCAAATGCTGTCCTGGAAATATTAATGCCATCCGGTCTGGATTTTTCCATGGGTCCAAAAAGATTGACTGTTTTCCCCCTGCTCTCTTCCTGCACGATCAGATTGCTCCCCTGCCCTCCATTGATCCCACAGGCCGCCATTGTCAGTATAGCTGCTGCCGCCAGGCAGACGCAGAACCATCTTTTCCCATCCCCCCTCATAAATTCTTTCATTCCTTATGCCCCTTTCTTGCTATGCACTGAACAACTGTCTTTTTCAATAATTCCATATCTATCGGTTTTGCAATATGGACATCCATACCCGCATCCAACGCATCCTTTACATCCTCCGCAAAGGCATTTGCCGTCATGGCAATGACCGGTATTTCCTTTGCATCCTTGCGGTCTAATGCCCGTATCGCTTTTGTCGCCTCATAACCGTTCATCACCGGCATCTGGACGTCCATTAAAATTGCATCGAATTTCCCTTCCGCCGCATTGGCAAAACGTTCCAGCGCTGCTTGCCCGTTTTCCACAATTTCACAGTCCGCTCCCTCTAAATCCAAAAGTTCCCTCAGGATTTCCGCATTGATTTCATTATCCTCCGCTGCCAATAAATGCAGTCCTTGCAAGCTGCTTCCATTTTCATCCTCCGGTGTATTCCCGTTTTCTTTTAATTCCGTCTGCATCTCAAATATTTTTTCTTTAAATGCGGAAACAAAGAATGGTTTTGCAAGAACGCCGGCATTTCCCATATGCAGGATCTCATCCTGCATATCCTCGCCGTCATACGCCGTTAAAAACAGAATCTGCACCGGCTCCGGTATCGCCTCCCGTATCCTTCTTGCCGTTTCAAAGCCATCCATGCCCGGCATTTTCCAATCCAATAAAACCACATGGTAACTTTTTCCAGCGCCATAAGCATCCAAAACCATCCGTACCGCGTCTTCCCCGTTATAAGCCGCATCCACCAAGACTCCGGTATCTTTCATTAAGGTCTGGATTCCGCTGCAGATATCTTCGTCATCATCCACAGCCAAAACACGGGATATCCCTTTTTTCTCCCAGAACAACTTATCTATCTGCTCATCCGGTATTCTCAGTTCCAATTCCACCTGGAATAAACTCCCTTTATCCACTTCACTGGAAACCTCTATCGTCCCGCCCATCAATTCCACAATATTTTTGGTAATCGCCATGCCAAGTCCGGTTCCCTGCACTTTATTTGTCGTACTGTTTTCCGCCCTCGTAAATGCGTCAAATATTGTCTCCAAATATTCCTTCGTCATTCCATACCCGTCATCCTCCACCTCGATGCGGATATGCTCATACTGGTTCGAACGCTGATCCAGCCCGATCATCCGGAACCAGATATTCCCTCCTTTTGGCGTATACTTAACCGCATTGGAAAGAAGATTAATTAAAATCTGGTTCAGCCTCGTCTCGTCCCCCATCAGGTATTCATGCTTAACCCCCGTCACCGAAACATGGAATTTCTGATCTTTTGCGCCTGCCATTGGACGTATAATGGTATCCACCGAGGAAACTAATTCATTCAAAGTAAATTCCCCGATAGTCAGCATCGCTTTCCCGCTCTCAATTTTTGAAACGTCCAGCACATCATTTATCAAGCTCAGCAGATGCTGCCCCGATGCCGTAATTTTTTTTGTGTATTCCCTTACTTTGGCAGGATTATCCGCATCCTTGTTCAGCAGCGTGGTAAACCCAAGAATTGCATTCATTGGCGTACGGATGTCATGGGACATATTAGAAAGAAACATTGTCTTGGATTTGCTTGCAATCTGCGCAGCCTGCAAGGCTTCCGACAATTGCTTGTTATGTATCTCTCTTTCCCTTTCCTGTTCCTCCCTGATCTTATTCTGCTGCCTCTGGTTAAAAAAATACAGAATACAGCACAGGAAAAACGCTGTCAGCATAACGGCAACGACAATCAGGATATTCTGGTTTACCGATTTGCCTTCCTGCTGGATTGCATCAATCGGCACATAACCGATCAGGTAGATTGCCCCGTCATTGACTGACCACATATAAATCAAAGAACTTTCCCCCCGGATATCATGGTAAAACATAATATTCTTCCCGGCTTTTACATAATTATCTACCTCTGCCTGAAGGTCTTTTTCTAAAATATTATTGGCTCTGTAAAAATCCTCCAGATTTAAATGCCCTGCGTTCCGCTCCCCTATTCCTTTCGGCTTCAGCACAAGCCTTTCGCTCTTTGCATCCATAATATAAAGCATGGCATTGCCATTATAAAACCCATCCGGCAATGCTTCCTCAAATGCATCATAAATGTATTCTGCATAAAGCCAGGCTATCTCCCTGCCATCTTTTATAACAGGGCACTTGATGGTATATGCCCATGTTCCCATATCATTGATATAAGAGCCGGAAACCGGCAGCCCTTCCACCGTTTTTCCGGCAGAAAAATCAAGCCCTTCTTCTGAAAAAGTTTCCCCCGTATTGGAAACCCCTTCCGTTTCCCCTGAAGATATCAGGGAAATCTTTACCATCGCCCTATTCCTTTCATATGCGCGGATAAATTCTTCCGGCTCATCCATCCCCACAATTTCCCTGGCAATCAAATCCTGGAACTCCGCTTCCTTCGTCAGGATCGCTTCTACCGTTCCTTTGATTAAAGTCAGGCTTTCATTTAAATTATGGATCGCCGAAGAAGACATTTCCGCCGATATCTTCCATGCCACCGAAAATACAATGGCGCCTAAAATGCAAAAAACCAGTATAATAGAAAACAGCAAGGGAATCCCTCTGCCCGCTTTTTTTTCTCTTTTCTTCCTGCTCATTTTACTCCCCATTTTTCCATCCCTTCCCAGAATGAAATAACTTCAAAAGGATCCTTCCATGCCCCGTCCCAACAGCTTTTCATGCCGCCTGGCAGCATAGAAGGCTCCCGTATAACTGATATCTGCCGCTTATAAAATGATATTTTAACCAGTGTAAGTCACGCATATTTTTTTGTCAATATGATTCCGGATACAGCCGCAGAAATCCGTCAATCCGTCTTCATGACTTCCCATACAGCTACCGATACTGCCAGTCCATGCCGGTAATTTCAGGCTCCCCAAAACACTGGCTGTCCGCTATGCCCCGGCTTGCCCTCCTGCATCTTATCCCGACGCTGGGCTGCCGGCCTCCCCTATATTCTACAATATATTCCAAAAAGCTTCCTTTGTGCCTAAATTCCTCATAATGGCATCCCGGATTACGCTTCTTTTACATGAATGCCGCTCAGTCCCCTCTTTATCCGCCGGAGCGCCTCTTCCAAAGTTTTCCTCGGGCAGGCCACATTGACCCGCTGGAACCCGGCGCCGCCATCCCCGAACATCGTGCCGCCATCCAGCCATACTCCGGCTTTATGGATCATTCGTTCTTCCAGCTCCTCCACTGACAGCCCCAGCCCGTTGCAGTCCAGCCATGCCAGATAAGTTCCTTCATGCTTTGCCATCGTCACCCCGGGAATATTGCTCTCCACATATTCCCTTGTGTATTCAATATTTTTTCTTATATATTGATGCATGGCGTCATACCACTCATCCCCGTCTTTATAAGCCGCCTCGCACGCCACCAGCCCCATTACGTTAATCTCACTGTACCCGGCCATGGAAATCTGCCTTTCAAATTCCCTTTTCAGCTCTGGGTTCCCGATAAAAATGTTGGATAACTGCAGGCCGGCCAAGTTAAATGTCTTACTGGGCGAAGTACACGTTATTGCAATTTCCTCATACTCCTTCTTCAGCCCGGCAAATACATAATGCCGTCTTTGGAATGCAAAATCCGCATGAATCTCATCGCTTATTACAATCACATGATGCTTATAACAGATATCCCCCAGCCGCATCAACTCTTCCGGCGTCCACACACGCCCTACCGGGTTATGGGGATTGCAAAGGAAAAACATCTTCACCTTGTTCTTCACAATCTTATCTTCGAAATCCTCAAAATCTATAGAATACTCTTTCTCTTTATAAATCAGCGTATTGCTGACCATCTTCCGTCCGTTGGACTCTATCATGCTTTGAAAGGGATAATAGACAGGCTGCTGGATTAAAATGACGTCGCCCGGCCTGGTAAAAGCCTTGATCGCCATAGCTAAGGCAAATACAATCCCCGGCGTTTTAACAAGCCATCCCTCTTTCACTTCCCATTCATGCCTCCGCTTCATCCATCCCCTTACTATTTCAAAATATTCCCCTTGCACATCGCTATATCCAAAAATTCCATGCTCTACCTGACGGGCCAATGCTTCCTGAATATAAGAAGAAACCTGAAAATCCATATCCGCCACCCAAAGCGGCAGGATATCCTCCGGCATACCCATTTTAACGGCAAAATCGTATTTCAAAGATTTTGTATTTCTTCTGCCGGTCACTTTATCAAAATCAAGATTTTTTTCAGCCATACTATCCCATCCCTTTCTGCCGTCCCCATACAGCTTATAAACACAAGCTTCACAGCCGGCCTTTTCTTCCATTCCTTCTCTTTCAAAATCCCGCTCATTCTTATCTGTTCTTTTCAGTCATTCTGCCTTTTACGCTCACTGATAGCCTTTGCATACATCCACCCAGCCAAGCAGCCCTGAATATTCTTCCAGTTCAGGAATCGACAGTTCTATCGCACTGTTGGAACTGCCGCAGGCAGGAAAAACCGTCTCAAAACGTTTTAATGACACATCCAGGTATACCTTCGTCCCTTCGTTTACTGCAAAAGGGCATACCCCTCCTACCGCATGTCCCACCATTTTTTCTACGTCCTCCGGCGAAAGCATCTTTGCCTTCGTGCCAAACTGCACCTTGTATTTTGAATTATCAATTCTGGCATCCCCGGCAGCCACTACCAATATTGCCTGCCCATCCACAGAAAAAGAGAGGGTTTTCGCTATCCTTTGCGGGTCACAGCAAAGAGCCGCAGCCGCCAGTTCCACAGTCGCGCTGGATACATCAAATTCACGGATTCTCTCTTCCATCCCGTACTTCCTAAAATAAGCTTTTACTCTTTCCATTGACATATTAAACCTCATTTCCATATGCCGCACTGGGCAGCGCTTCCGCCTTTCCCATTACCCGGATATCTTTTCTTTCCTCCATTATACCTTTTTTCAGGGAAAAGTAAACTTTCTATATTGATTTATCCCAAAAAGGATATTAAAAAGACCTGCGGCTCTTTGCCAGTTTATACCCTTTCCATGAAGGGCTTTCCTCTTTCCTAATCAGGTAATAAAGCCTGCGGATACCATTCATCCGCAGGCTTTATTACCCAATTGTTCATTCCCCTTCCAATGAAGCGTCCAGCAGTCCCTTGCTTTCCAAAAACTGCCTTGCCACTTCCTTATCTTCCTTTCCGTTTACCTCTACTTCATAATTCATTTTCTGCATTTCATCCTCGGAAATCAGCCCATTCATCTTTTCTAACACGCCTTGAATCTTTGGGAACTTTTCCAGCGCATCCTTCCTGACCACTGTGCCGGCATAAAAAGTTTCAAAAAACACATTGTCATCGGTCAGCAGCGCCAAATCATTAGCCGCCAACTGAGCGTCTGTAGTAAAAGCATTAATTACATCCACTTCCCCATTTTTCAATGCCTCATATTTCAATGCAATTTCCATCTGCACAGTATCCTTAAATGACATATGATAAGCTGCGCAAAGCCTGGGATATCCTGTTTCAAGCTCGATATAGTCCGGGTTCCCGCCAAAAACCAGTTCCCCGGAGGCCGCCGCCAGATCCGAATAAGTGGATAGCCCATACTTGCTGGCTGTCTCTTCCTTTACTGCAAGCCCGTAAGTATTGGAAAAACCATATAAGCCAGTCCATGTCAGCCCCATTTTATCGTACTCTTCCAAAAGGCTGGCATATAATTTGTCATCATCTTTTTCCATTTCTTCCTTTTTCAGCACGTTCAGCCATGCCGTCCTTGTATATTCCGGGTATAAATCAAATTCCCCTTCCAGCAAAGCAGGATGGATGTTCGTTGTCCCACCCCCGATCCCCTTTGTTATTTCCACATCATAGTCTGTCTCCGCTTCAATCAGTTGTGCCATGATTTCTGTCAGAATATACTGTTCCGTCATCGGTTTTGATGCAATTTTCACCGTTCCTTTTTCCCCGCAGGCACACATGCTAAACACAAGCCATGCAAATAATATGCCAGCGATTCCCTTTTTCATACGTTTCATTTTTTTGCCCCATTTCTGCGCTGCTTTCTGTACATAATCAGTTTGCGGCAGGCAGCGCACAGACACAAACCATCCTTATCTGTCAATTAGTTTTTTTACAAATTCATCCCTCGGCTTTCCCAGCAATTCTTCTCGTGTTCCTTCCTGCCAGATCACCCCGTCCTTCATAACCAGGATGCGGCTCCCCAATTTAAACGCTTCCCCAATATCATGCGTAATAAACACAACCGTCATCCCTGTCTTTTTCTGTAAAGCAATCAGTTCTTCCTGCAGTCCCTTTCTTGTAATCTCATCCACGGCGCCAAAAGGCTCGTCCATCAGCAGGATATCAGGCTTTGCGGCTATTGCCCTGGCAATTCCCACCCTTTGTTTCTGCCCGCCGGAAAGCTGCCTTGGAAAGCGGGCGGCCAGTTCTTTTGGAAGCTGTACCAGTTCCAGCATCTGCCTTGCCAGCTCTTTTTTATTTTCCTGCGTCATTTTCTTTTTCAGTCCGGGGACATAGCAAATATTTTCTTCCACTGTCATATGGGGAAAAAGCTTGGCCCCTTGCACCGCATAACCAACATGCCTGCGCATAGCAACCAGATTGCAGTCCGCTAAAGATTCCCCTTTAACCTTCACCTCCCCCTCCAAGGGAATGACAAGGCCGTTTATCATCTTCAGCAAAGTCGTTTTTCCACAGCCGGAAGGACCGATGATGACTACAAACTCACCTTTCCCTATTTGTAAAGACACTCTGTCCAATACTTTATTTTCCCCATAAGCCGCCGTACAATTCCTTATTTCTATTACTTTATTCAATGCCGTACCTCCTGCCTGCCGCTTTCTCCGCTTTGGAAAGAAGCCAGTCGCTAAACAAAGCGAACAGCGCAATCAGCAAAGACCCTGCTGCCGTCAACGTCATATTATAAGTTGTAATCCCCCGGTAAATGGCTGCTCCAAGCCCTCCTGCACCTATAAAGGAAGCGATGCCCCCCATGGCAATAATCATAACCACCATATTACGGAAACCGCTTATGATCACCGGAAGAGCCAGCGGCAGCCTGATCCCGGACAGTATCTGCCGCTTATCCGCGCCAAGCCCTTCCGCCACTTCCAAAATACTGGCATCCACATTGACCAGGCCGGTATAAGTATTCCTTACAATAGGGAGCAGCCCGTAAACCGTCAAAGCTATCACCGCCGTCTTATTGCCGATTCCGGTAAGCGGAATCAAAAATCCTAACAGAGAAATGGAAGGAATTGTATAAATTACATTGATAATCCCAAGGACTATGCCCGCCGCCTTTTTGTGTCTGCTGATCACTACACCTATCAAAATCCCAAGCGCCCCAGCGCAGGCCACTGCTGTAAATGATATTCTGATATGTTCTAAAAGGCAGGTCAGGAAGAAATCTCTCCTTTCCCATAATATTTGTAGAATTTCCATGCATTTTTCCTCTATTCTTAAAATTGCAGCAAACCGAGGGAACGGATGTTCTTTTTATAAAATAAAACAGATGTTCCTTTTTGTCAATCAATATTTTCCGCTTTCCCGCCTGTTTCCTATGTCACCTTCCTCCGGGTTATACGTCCACCATCTTTTTTAACACAAGCACAGCCGCTGCTGCCAGTATCACTTCCGTTACCGCCTGCGCATAAGCCAGCCCGTAAAGAGGAAACAGCGAGTTCAGAATAAATATAGCCGGTATCTCCATAATGATTTTTCTAAGGATTGCAAAAAAGAAAGCTTTTTTCCCCATTCCTACCGCCTGAAAAACCCCTACTGCCAAAAAATCCATGCATAAGAACGGCAAGGCAAGACAAAGCCCCCTTAAAAAGCTCGTTCCATAAGCTACAATGCTCTCATTTTGAATAAACAGCCGGATCCAGCTCCCTGCCCGCAAATAATAGCAAAGAGCTATCGCCGCCAGGACGGAAACCGTATTTCTGGCGGAAAACAAAATAGCCTGCCGCATCCTTTTCCGGTTCCCCGACGCATAATTATAACTAATGAGCGGCATAATGCCCTGGGAAAATCCAAAAGCCACATTCATAGGCACCATATTGATTTTCTGTGCAATCCCCATAGCGGCTACGGCGTCCGCCCCAAAGGAAGAAGTAAAATTGTTTAATACCGTCATGCCTGTCACATTCAAAAGATTCTGAACCGCGGCCGGCACTCCCACGCCGCACACCCCAGCCACCACTTCTTTCCTTAGCCGGAACATCTTTGGATGAATGCATACATAGGTGTTTTTCCTCTTCGCATACAATAAGACAAAAAAATAAATGCAGGCCACACAGTTGGATAAAAAAGTGGCCAGCCCTGCCCCTGCCGCCCCCATATTAAGCCCCCAAGGCAGAATGAAAAAAGGGTCAAGCACAATATTCAACAGACATCCGCTCATCGTGCCAATGCTGGCATGAAGCGTATTCCCCTCGGAACGCACCATATAAGCCATGACTACATTAAGAATGGCCGGCGCTGCCCCAAAGCAGACCGTCCATTTCAAATATTCCCCTGTCGGTGCGAAAGTAACCGGATCCGTCCCTAACAGCGCCAGCAGCGGATTTTTCCCAACCGTGCAAAGCAGCGAAAACAGCAAGCTGCAAAACACCGTACAGTAAAAACCAAATGCGGAAACCCTGCGGACCATCTCATAGTTCTTGCTCCCCAATGCGCGGCTCATCATGCTGGAACTTCCCACGCCAAATAAATTGTTGACCGCATTGAAAGCAAGAAGGACGGGGGCTGCCAAAGTCACCGCCGCGTTTTCCACCGGATCATTCAGCATTCCCACAAAATAAGTATCCGCCAAATTGTAAATCACCATCACCAAAGAACTGATCACGGTAGGAACCGCCATGGATATCACTGCTTTTGGTATGGGCGCTTCTTCAAATAAATATAGTTTCTTTCCGTCCTCCATTTTCACTCTTTCCTATTTTCACATATTTGAATCCGATTCCACCATTTCCAGTAATTTTCCGGTAATTTCCGCCATATTGGAAGATACCTGCTTCGTATTATGGGAAATCTCTACATTTTGTTCCACAACATCGGAAATCCTGCTAATCTGGTTCACCGCATTATCCACAATGCCCACGTTTTCCCTTACCATACTGGTAATCTTTTCTATGTCACGGCTCGTTTTCTCCATATTCTTCACCACAACGCCAAAAGCTTCCGCAGTGAGGTCAGTAATTTCCTTCCCGTTCTCTACCGCTTTGATGGAGTTCATAATCAGTTCATTGGTTTCTTTTGCTGCCTGTGCGCTTCTTGCCGCCAGTTCCCCTACCTGAGTGGCCACAACAGCAAATCCTTTCCCCATTTCGCCTGCCCTTGCCGCCTCAATGGAAGCATTCAGGGAAAGCATATTCGTCTGCTGCGCAATGGAATTGATTTCATCTATAATCTGCTCAATTGCCACAGACATATCGCTGATTTTCTGCATGGAATCTTTTAACAGTTCCATCTGAGACTGGGTCTGCTGGATTTTTTCCGTTGTTTCACCGGTTTCTCCCGCCACATTCACGGACACTTCCACACTGTCATTCAGTTCCTGGATAAGCATACCCATAATCTGCTTCAGATCTTCCACTGCTCTTTCCTGTTCCCCTGTCCCGTTATAAATATGATCCGCATTTTCCAACGTCTCCCCGGACACATGGTCTAAATCCATGCAGGCGTTTTTAACATTCCGGATCAGCATCCGGGTATTTTCCATATCTTCTTTCTGCCGCCCAAGCAATTTTTCATTTTCTTCCATATTCTGGCGGATGCTTTCCACCATCGTATTAATATTCCCGGAAAGCTGCACAAACTCCGGGGTTCCCCTTACATCCACCGTAATCCCGAAATCCCCTCCTGCGATTTTTTTCATAGAATCCGTGATTTGATTGATTCCATGTACTATTTTATGATCCACCATATGGTTAATCATAAGCAGCAATACGCCAAAAATAACTGCCATGCTAACGGATACCACAAGAGTCTGGTCATTCCTCTGGGCATAATATTCCCCTGACGGCAGGAAAGTCCCTATTACCCATCCTTCATATTCCTGAGCCAGGTAATATCCTCTTTGCCCGTCAATCACTGCTTTTCCCTTTCCTGTTAAACTTGCAGGAAACCCGGCATCCACAGCAGATACGCCGATCAGGGAACCATTCCTGTGTGCCAGAATTTCCCCGCTTTGCGCATCAATGGCATAAACATAACCGCTCTCTCCCAAATTCATTTCCTTCAATACCACATCTATCTCCGTCCCTGCCAGCACATCTTCCAGCACTTCCGGGCGCACGCCCACTTGAACCAAGCCTGGCGCATCCTTCCTTGCCACGCCTATATACTGCATGACTACCTTTTCCGCCACATTTACCTGCGGCTCCTGCGCAATTTCAATCGAAGGGTCATCCACAATAACCATAAACGCATTGGACTGTTCCCCGCTCGTCATATCAAAACCAACATATGCGTCAATTGTGCTTTCCGTAATAATCCCGTCCTCATTAATCACATGAAGCTCATTGACCCCCAGCCTGTCTTTGATCGAATCCAGCTTGGCCTTATCCTTAATGATGGAGCGGTCGGCGGCAATTAAATCCGCAAAAGACCTTGTCTTGGCCAGATTATCTTGACTTAAATTCTCCGTCAGCCTTTTTATATTTTCTTCATTGTCTGCCAATTTCGCTTTTACATCCTCTAGTTTCCCCATGCTGGAAGATGTATTATTTCTTTGGCTTACTACCGTCTGCAGCGCAAAAACAGCAGTAACTGTAACTAAAAATGCAACCACCATGTAAATCGAAAGACGTTTTGTAAAATTTTTTTTCATGTTAGATTATCCTTCCTCGACGCAGAGATCAATATGTATAAAAATGCAGCTTTATTTATCATATTATCATATCATTTTCATTACATCAATGATAAAAGCCTAACAACTGCAGAACATTCTTGCCTCAATACATGCCGAACCATTGCTCCTGCTGCCGTCAAAGGCAGTTATATTGCATATTCCCATCTTTCATAATATAATAAACAGAAATCAGGGGAACGGCTTTCGGCGCTTGAGTCATAACGAAAGATCCATCCCCGCAGAGCAGGAGCGGAATATGGAAAGAAAAACAGAAAAAACAGTAGCGGAATCCACGATAGAACAAATATACCAAGTAAGGCCAGAACATTTGAACGGAGCCGGAAGGCTTTTTGGCGGAAAACTGATGGAATGGATTGATGAGCTTGCCGGGCTTGTGGGCATCCGGCACGCACAGACAAACGTTATCACCGCCTCCGTGGATAACTTAAAATTTATCCGGGGCGCCTATCTGGGTGATTTGATCGTCCTCATCGGAAGGCCTACTTTTGTAGGAAAGACTTCTATAGAAATACGGGTAGACACTTACACGGAAAGCTTCGCCGGGATCAGAAAACCAATTAACAGAGCCTATTTAACTTTAGTCGCCATTGACGAAAAAGGAAAGCCTGCCCCCGTCCCCAGGCTCGCTGTCCAAACGGAGTCAGAAAAAGCGGAATGGGAAGCCGGAATGAAAAGAAGAGAAATGAGAAAACAGCGTAAGGAAGAAGGGTTTTAGGGGATAGACGGCAGGCGCTCATACTCGTTTTCCCTGGGATTTTTCCTTGAAACTTTCCCTTGAAATTTTCTCTGTTTCTTATTAATATATTATGTATCCGGCATAAGATGAGATTTCTCATGCCGTTTTACTATCAATTTTGAGGTGAATCGCTATGAAAAACAGTAAAAAGTTTGCAAAAACGACAAAGAGAATTGGACGCAAAGTAGGCAATCTGGCAGTATGGATGCAAGGTCTCAGCATTATAGCCGTAGTCGCTATATGCATCGTTATGTCCTATAAGCTCACGACAGATTTGCTGCAGCAACAATGCGTAAATGCCACGAAAATGCTGGCTTACGAATTGGAAAATTATTCCGGTCCGGAAGATAAGACACAGCTTTTGGATGACCTAAGTATGCAGCTTGGCTGTGAATTTACTATTTTCCATGGAAATGAACGGGCTTATACTACCATCCAGCAGGACGGGGTACGCGCCATCGGCACAAAACTCTCCGATGAACTGACGGCCATTGTGCTGGAACAAGGCAGCAGCTACGTAGGAACGACTGAAATTCTGGGAACACGGCATCTTTGCTCTTATATGCCCATGACAGATGCCAATGGCCAGATTAACGGTTTAATTTTTGCCGGCATATCCACCGCTGAAACCTTAAAACAGATTAATTTAACGGTGCTTTTGTCTGCCGCTGCAGGCACGGCTCTGATCATCTTAGGAATTCTTTTAATAACCTTTTATCTGAAACGCGCCGTTTCATGGCCCCTTGCCAACCTGACGGCATTAGCCCAATATATGGAACAAGGCGATTTAAGCGCCGGGATCTCCAAGAATTTAACTGCCAACATCCATTCCAACGATGAAATCGGCTATTTGGCAAAGATTTTTGATCATACCATCCACCGTTTAAAAGATTACATAGAGGAAATCTCCCATGTTCTGGCTGCCATTTCCGAAGGGAACCTGACGGTACAGCCTACCCATGATTATATAGGGGATTTTTCCGCTATAAGGGCTTCCTTAGACAACATTCTCCAGAAACTTAACAACACGCTTTACCAGATTACGGAAAGCTCCGACCTGATTACAAGCGGTTCCGAGCAGGTTGCCGACGGGGCGCAGATACTAAGCCAAGGGGCGATGGAACAGACGAATGCGGTGGAAGAGCTGCAAGAGACAGTGCGCGATATCTCCCTTCAGATATCACAGACAGCGGAAAATGCCAAACAGGCCAGCCTGACAATGAACGATGTGGATGCCCATGTGCAGGAAAGCAACCAGCAAATGCAGGAAATGATACATGCCATGGAAGAAATCAGCAATAGTTCCAAAGAAATTGAAAAGATAATTAAGACCATTGAAGGCATCGCATCCCAAACCAATATCCTTGCCTTAAATGCGGCCGTTGAAGCCGCGCGTGCAGGAGAAAACGGAAAAGGTTTTGCCGTCGTTGCAGAAGAAGTACGCAGCCTTGCAGGCATGAGCGCCGAAGCTTCCCAATCTACCGCAGAATTAATCGGGCATTCCATCCAGACCGTAGAACAGGGAACCAGAATTGCAAGCCAAACTGCAGAACAGCTCTCGTCCGTTGTATCCGGAACAAACGAAGTCATGGAAAGCATCAGCCAGATTGCTGGCGCTTCCCGCATGGAAGCGGATTCCGTTTCCCAGATCCAAAACCGCATTATACAGATTTCGGAAGTCGTGCAGACCAACTCCGCCACTGCGCAGGAAAGCGCGGCTACCAGCCAGCAGCTCAGCGCACAGGCTGTTTTACTGAAAAAGCTGATGAATATGTTCCGCCTTCTCAGAAATTCTTAATACAAAACGGGTCATCCTGCCGCTGCGGCAGGATGACCCGTTTTTCATTGCAGCATAGGGATATCTGGCAATGACTGCCTTTGCCGGCTATCCCACTTTATAGCCGGTTCCCCATACAACTTTCAGATAACGGGGTTCCTTGGGGTTTTGTTCGATTTTCTCCCTGATATGCCTGATATGTACTGCAATCGTATTATCCGCTCCAATCGCCTGCATATTCCAGATCGACTCGTAGATTTGGTTAATGGAAAAAACCTTTCCCTTTTCCTGTACAAGCAGACGCAATATCTTGTATTCTATAGGAGTCAGGCTGACTTCCCTCCCAGCTACCGTTACCTTCCTAAGCACATCATCCATCACAAGTTCATCTACCCGGTAAATCCTATTGATATTTTCCCTCATACGCGCCAGTTGTGTATATCTTCTGAACTGGCTGTTAATCCTTGCCATAAACTCAAGAGGATGAAACGGATGAATCACATAATCATCCGCCCCTGCATTGAGGGCCGCTATTTTCATCTGCTCCTTATCATTAGCCGACAGGACAATAATCGGCATTTTATCCGTATTTCTTATTGCCTTTAAGCGTTCTATCCCGTCATTCCTTGGAAAATCAATATCCATGACCACTAAATGGATATCCCTTTCCTTCACCCTCTGAATCACATCCTCTAATCTGCTGACTACAAAAACCTGATACCCTTCCTGAGCCAGAAAAATTTTGAGAACCTCCATGTTTGTTTCATTCTGATTATAAATCAATACGTTTTTCATCCGGTTTCCTCCTCTCCCAAAACCTTAACCCTTGTATTTCCCTGTCGCCGTCCAGCCTCCTAGCCCCTTCTGCCGCAAGGCATGGGTTTTTATTCATATTCGCTTAAATCAATGCTCTCAATAATTTGTATTGCCTCTTCTTCCGTATAGCCCATAAAATCAATATACGCCTCATAGGTCCCTACTGTCACCGCCCCATGAATCTGCATCTCGTCTTCTTCCTTTTCTTTTACAGAATCCACCAATGTATAAACATATCCCTGCTCTGTCGTATACTGCCTCTCATTGCATATACCTCCCGGGAACACCTTGGAAGATGCGTGACCTGAAGTTTCTGCATAATCCGTCCGTTCCACCCATATTACCTTCCCGTCAATATCATAGCGGGCCATTGCCCAATCGCCGCATACCGTAACATTTACGGCCTCCCCTCCGGTTTCTGTAATAAGTAACGGCTGCGGAAAAATAATATCTTCATTTTTTTCAAATTCATCAAAGGAAATATAGCTTTTTACTGCAATTTCCTCCATTTCCCCTTCTTCCGTTTCCGCCGTCCGTTCCGTCATTTCCAATTTCATTTCGCTGCCCGGAATCTTTTCTTCCGGCTGCAATGCTTTCATTTCCGCTATGCCGTTTTCCTCCAAAGCCGATCCGGGAACAGCCTCTTCCAGACCAGCAGGGCTTTGCCCATCATCCAAAACGGCTTCCTCTTTCATCTGATCCGCAGGCTCTGTTCCATAAACCGTTTCCTCTTTTCCAGCAGATACCTCTGCAGGAACGGTTTCCCCTTTTTCAGCAGACGCTTCCGAAGGAGAAACCTTATCCTTTTTGGCAGATGCCTTATCATAAACCACTTCCTCTTCTTCCTGCAGTTTCACCTCTTCCGATATAATACAAGGGCTTATGCCGTCCGCATGATTCCTTGCCATTGTGGCGGCATCCGCGGATTCAAATCCCCATTCATTTACCCTGATTACATTTCCGATATAATCCGCCGCTTTCACCGTCCCAAAACCACATAGGAATACAAGGCACGCAGCGGAAAAAGCCGTCGTCATTGTCCTGCGCATCTGCCGGGCGACCCATCTGCTATGCCGGCTCTCATCCATACACGAAGAAGCATCTATATGAAATTCTTTCATACCCAGCATATGCATATTTTCCACTGCAGACTGATAGCAATCTTTAAAATCATTCATACCGGTACTCCTCCTTCAGATTTTTTTTAAGCAGCTCCCTGCCTCTTGTAAGCTGTGATGTCACTGTCGATTCTTTCCGCTTTGTTACGGCTCCGATTTCTTTTATGCTCATTTGCTGAAAATAAAATAAATGGATTACTTCCCGGTATCTTCTCGGCAGTTTCATCACTGCCTCCATATTTCCCGGTTTCTTTCTTTCTCCAGAATGCTGTCTTCCATCCCGCTGCCGGCAGCCTCTTCCAAGCCCGCCGGCAGCTCTTCTTCCGGCGCCACATCAATATGCCTATACCATGCAGAACGCCATATCTTCCGGCATCCGTTCAGAGTCACTTTAATCAGCCATGCTTTTTCGTGTTCCGGCGTTGCAAAATCTTTCTTTCTTTTTATATATTGGTAGAATGTTTCCTGTACCACATCCTCCGCATCCTGATTGTTCCTAAGCTGCAGAAACGCAATTCTATACAGCAAATCGCTGTAGGTATTGATTTTCTGCTGCAATGCTTCTTTGTCCACAGCCTGGGAAACAGATACTTCAGCCTTACTGTTTTTCTTCTCCATCATATGTACTGTCTCTCATCTTATAACAATCCAGCCTTCCGCCCTGCTGATGATACGCCTGTATTCCCAAAACCCCATACCATGCATCCATTCAAAGCATACCACGGCTGAACTGAAATCCCGTCTTCCAATTTTTTCATTATCCCCGCTCATCGGAAAGCTGTAACACAGCCTTCTATATAGTAATATCCCATATAAATTAAAAATACTGCAAAAAAAATATGATTTTTTTCTTAAGAAAAAATTCTTTTTACCAAAAAACCTTTTTACACCCCCTCTTTTAATAAGACGTCCGAAAGTGTAAAAAGGTTTCATTTTCTTTTATTTTTATTTCCTCGTAATTTATATCCTTTTTTTCCTTATCCGCTCCCATAAGACATACATGATCCAGCCCCAGGCCGCCCCGAAACAGTTTAAAAGTATGTCGTCCACATCAAATGCCCCAAAAGCGCTGAAGAGCTGGAACACCTCTATTCCAAGGACAAAAAGAAAAGCGTTTAACAATAAGATAAAAAAATTCCTGCTTTTCTCCTGTATATATGGGAGCAGAAAACCAAAAGGAACGAAGACGACGACGTTCCCTGCCAGATTTTCAAAGCTGTTCAGCTTATACGAATAGTCAATATACATCTTGATCGTTTTAAACAACGTAAAATTAGCAGTATCCAGGCCTTCTAAAATAACGCCCTTTTCCCATGTATCCATAATTGCTTTTAAGTCTTCCCATGGATATTTAAATATAATCACTTTTATGACCACTGCAATATATATGAAAAACACAATTTTTATGCGTTTTGATTTATTCACGAATAAAAAACCTCCACCAAAGCCAATCCCTTGGCTGGCGCCAGATAACCGGCTTCTTCCCTTGTCCCAGCCTCAAGCAGCCCCTTGACCTGCGCCTCGTTTCGTTTGTGCGTCCCTGCTTCCAGCAAGGTTCCCATCATAATACGTACCATATGATATAAAAAGCCGTCCCCTTTAAAAGTAAAGAGTATTTCATCCCCGTTTTTTTCTATCTCAATAGAATCCACCGTACGTACCGTAGACTTCCGGCTTCTTTTATGGGAAGTAAATGCCCGGAAATCATGGGTGCCGCATAGCAGCCTTGCCGCCCGCTTCATAGCCTCCATATCCAAATCCTCTTCCACTGCATATACATATCTTCTATCAAATATATGCGGAACTTTGCTGTTTATCACCCGGTACACATAAGTTTTCCCTTTTGCATTCAGCCTGCTGTGGAAACGCTCCGGCATTTCCTCAATATGAATCACCGCAATATCCTCGGGCAGATACCGGTTCATGTAATCCATGATTTCCTCCAGGCTCATCTGCGTTTCCGTATGGAAATTAGCAACCTGACCATAAGCGTGTACCCCTGCATCAGTCCTGCCTGAACCAGTCACCTCCACTTTTTTGCCACACATTTTGGTAAGCAGGGCTTCCAGCTTCCCTTGTACCGTATTCCCTGTATGATCCTGTCTCTGCCAGCCCTGATATTTTGTTCCTTCATATTGAAGTATGACTTTTATATTCCTCAATTATACGACCTCCCAAGGATTTTTCCTTTGCTCTTCCCCTGCCTGCCCGGCATATTTTTCTTTCCCTTCCATAAAAATCCGGCATCCTTCCAAAGAATCCCTCACTACTGTTTTAATACATTCATCCGTATAAAATGCCATATGATGCGTTACCGTCACGTTCGGAAACCCTCTAAGCACGGCCAGTTCCCGGTTATGCAGCACATCCGATTTTCTGTCATAATAATACATATCGAATTCGTTTTCCACTACGTCAAGCCCGGCTGCGCCGATTTTACCGGATTCAATCCCTGCAATCAATGCTTCGGAATCAATCAAGGCTCCCCTTGCCGTATTGACCAGGATTACCCCGTCCTTCATTTTGCCGATCGTATCTTTTCCGATCATATGAAAACTGTCATCGGTAAGGGGGGCATGTAATGTAATCACATCCGCTTGTTCCCAGATCTCTTCCAATGCGGCATATTTTGCATATTTCTTCACTTCTTCGTTTTCCATCAGGTCATATGCCAGAATCTTTGCCCCAAAACCGGACAGATTGCCAATTACCGTTCTTCCAATCCTCCCTGTCCCGATAACGCCTACTGTCATATCCTTCAGTTCCCGTCCTTGTACCCCTTTTAAAGTATAATCCTGAATATTGGTACGCTCGATAATCCGCTTCATCTTTCGGATTGACATCAGGATCAGCATCACTGCATAATCTGCCACCCCATGAGGGCCATATGGCGCGTTTGCTACGGTAATCCCTAATTTTTTTGCCGCTTTCCTATCAATATGGTCATACCCTATGGTGCGGGTCACCAGATAACGGATACCAACTTCCCTAAATGCCTTCAGCAGTTCCTCCGTCATCGGAGTCGTTAAAATATCCATACAGATGCTTCCCTCTGCCAGCCCTGCATTTTCCAGGCAAGGCGCATCCGGGCATAAAACAAGCTCCATGCCAAGTTCCTTCCCATATCGGATGAACAATTCCTTTTCATCAAATTCCCTGCAGCTATATACTGTTACCTTCATTTTCATAACCATGCCTTTCTCTGTGCGGGACTTAGCAGAATGCCCTCTCGCAGGAGCATAACAGGAGATCAGGAACTTCTCCGCAAAATGCCCTCTGCCGCGGGTGCGAAAACATCTTCTTGCGCGCCCCTTCCTGTCAGGGCAGTTTGCCGCCCTCATCCTCTTTCTTTAACCCGTTGATTTTTTCCCGCTGGTATTTTTCATATTCCTTCACTACTGCCATATCCTCTTCTTCCAGCCTCCTGAAATGGTTCACGCCGGCCAGCAGGATCCGTATGCTGTTCTTTGTCGTATCAAATACGCCTTCCTCATACATATTTGCAAAAATAATGCCGATAGGAACTGCGATAATCATGCCGAAAACCCCCGCTGCCTTATAGCCGATAAACAATAAAAATAAAGTAGGGATAGGGGCTACCCCAATGGAATCCCCGACAATCTTTGGCTGGATAACCTGGCGGGCAAGCTGCCCGCCGCACCATATAATCAAAAGGCCTACCGCCATTTTGTAATCCGCGCTGAGTATTTTAATTACCGCCCAAGGCATCAGGACTGTACCTGTGCCGAATACCGGAAGAAAATCCAGGAATGCAATCCCAAGGGCAATCAAAAAGGCATAATTCACCTTTAAAATCCAAAGCCCGGCCACCAAAAGGAAATACATCCATATTTCAATCTTAAACTGCGCCTTAAAATACCCGCCCACCGCGCGTTTGAAACTGCGGGCCATCATATTCCACCGGTAAACCACCGTCTCCGGCATATAATCCCTTACATGCACCGAAAGATATTCCCTTTCCGCCACAAAAAAATAAGCGGATAAAAGGCACATAATAATTCCAATTACAATTGCGGGCAGATTCTTGGCAAAATTTCCCACCGCCTCAATGGTAGGCGTTCCTGCGCGGCCTACCAGATCCCCTACAAACCCTTCCATCTGTTCCCCTATGCCTGCAATCGTACTGCGTACATCTTCAGGGAAACGGCTGTATAAAACATCCAGGTTTTTACCAATGGTACGGAAATCCTCCTCCAAAGCATCCCACATTTTAGGCAGTTCATTTACCAGGCCTACCGTTTCATTTACAATTTTAACCCCTATCAGATATCCCGCCAGCACAACCAGCGCAATTACCGCGATAATCACAAAAGCGGTCCCTGCTTTTCTCCGTACTTTCAGTTTATCTTCAAAAAAATGCACAAGAGGATTGGCAATCAGGGCAATCACCCACCCAATCACAAAAGGCATAAAAAATATTATCACTTTCGGCAGCAGGAAAACCAGAAGCAGCAGCAGTATGACCGCAATCCCCAGATTCAGCACTGCCTTTATATAAGTCTTAGGCAATGGTTTCATAAAGTTCCCGTTCCTTCTTCCTCCAAGTATTGGTCTAACAGCGCATAAATCTCTTCCCGTCCTTCCTTCGTCATAGAAGAATAAGGGATAACCACTGTACCCTCTTTTGCCTGTAACCCTGTTTTTATCATCTTTATATGTTTCTGTACCTGGCTTTTTTTAATCTTATCCAGTTTCGTCGCGATGATCACTGGCTTAAAACCATAATGGATCATCCAGTCATACATTGTTTTATCGTTGCCGGAAGGTTCATGGCGGATATCCACCAGAAGGAAGATTGCTTTGAGCATTCTGGTTTTATGCAGATACCGTTCTACCATTTTCCCCCACTGTTCTTTCACCTTTACGTTGGCCGTCGTATAACCGTAACCTGGCAGATCCACAAAATAACATTGGTTATTGATATTATAATAATTAATGGTCTGGGTTTTCCCCGGCTGGGCGCTGATTCTTGCCAGCGATTTACGGTTCATCAGCCCGTTGATCAGGGAAGACTTCCCTACGTTGCTCTTGCCTGCAAAGGCAAATTCCATATAAGGGCTTTGCGGTATCTTGCTTGTAATGCCGCAGACCGTTTCCAAATTGACATTTTTAATTACCATATTTCCCTCATTTCTGCGTTGTTTTCTTTGTTTTCTTTCCTTTTGACGATTTAGCTTTAGGCGGTTTGCCTGTCAGGGCATAATTCAATACCTCATCCATATTTTCCACCAGGCAAATGGAGAGTCCGGCCTTTATTTCATTTGCAATCTCTTCCACATCTTTTTCATTCTTTTTAGGCGCCAGCACCGTCTTGATGCCCGCTGTTTTGGCCGCCAGGATTTTCTCCTTCAGCCCGCCGATCGGAAGCACACGTCCCCGGAGCGTGATTTCCCCGGTCATTGCCACGTCCGCCCTCACCGGTATCTGCGTTACCGCAGACAAAAGCGCGGTGGCCATCGTAATGCCAGCGCTGGGTCCATCCTTTGGCACGGCTCCTTCCGGGATATGTATGTGAAAATCATTTTCCTTAAAGATATCTTTAGGGATCTCATACTGCCCGCTTACCGAACGGACATAACTTAACCCCGTAATAGCCGATTCCTTCATCACATCGCCCATCTGCCCGGTCAAATCAATTTCCCCTTTCCCGGGCATCATATTCACTTCCACTTGTAAGGTTTCGCCGCCCACGCTCGTCCACGCCAGCCCCCTTACGATCCCAATCTCATCCCTTTCATTGGCCATATTGGCGCTGTACTTTTCTTTTCCGAGATATTTCTCCAGGTTCAGGGCAGTCACCTTAACACTGCCCTTTTTCTTTTGCAGGATCTCTTTCGCCGCTTTCCGGCAGATACTCCCGATTTTCCGCTCCAGATCCCGGACTCCCGCTTCCCTCGTATAACATGCTATCATCTTTTTGAGGGCGCTGTCGCTGATGGAGAGCTGCCCGTCCCCCAAACCATTTTTCTCAAACTGCTTTGCCGCCAAATGCTCTTTGGCAATATGGAATTTTTCATTGGCTGTATAGCTGTTTACTTCGATAAGCTCCATACGGTCCAGCAAAGGCCTCGGAACCGTGCTTGTGGAATTGGCTGTTGCAATAAAAAGCACTTCCGATAAATCCACTGGGATTTCCACATAATGATCCCTGAACTTACGGTTCTGTTCTGCATCCAGCACTTCCAGCAAAGCGGATGAAGTATCCCCTTTATAATCACTGCTCACTTTATCAATTTCATCCAACAGCATTAACGGGTTTTTTACCCCTGCCTGCTTCAGACCGGCAATAATCCTCCCCGGCATAGCGCCTACATAAGTTCTTCTATGCCCCCTGATTTCCGCCTCATCACGGACGCCGCCCAAACTGATTCTCACATATTCCTTATCCATTGCCTCCGCTACGCTCTTTGCAATGGATGTCTTTCCTGTCCCTGGGGGACCCACTAAACAAATGATCGGCGTCTGTCCTTGCTTCGTCAGACAGCGCACAGCCAAAGCCTCCAGCACCCTTTCCTTCACTTGTTTTAAGCCGTAATGATCCCTCTCCAATATGGATTCTGCCTTCGTAATATCCGTATTATCCTTAGTGCGTTTATTCCATGGCAGTTCCAGCAAAGTTTCGATATATCCCCTCTCTACCGCACTCTCCGAACTGTTCTGGGAAAGTCTCCGGTAACGGGCAATTTCCTTGCCAATTTTCTCCTTTACTTCCTTATCCGCCATCAGCTTTTCCAGTTCCTCTTCAAACTGCTGCACATCGGAAAGGGTATTGTCCTCCCCCAGCTCTTCCCTGATGAACTGGAGCTGTTCCCGCAAAAGGTATTCCTTCTGGTTCTTTTCCACCCTTCCCCTTATCTTCTCGGAAAGTTCTGTTTTAATTTTAGCCACTTCGGTTTCATTCGACAAAATCCCTGCAAGGACATCATAACGCTCCTCCAGGTCCACTGCGGAAAGCACACTCTGCTTGCTTTCATAACGGACCGGCATATTGATCGTTATCTGATCCAGCAG
This sequence comes from uncultured Lachnospiraceae bacterium, assembly GCA_910576535.1. Lineage (GTDB taxonomy): Bacteria > Bacillota > Clostridia > Lachnospirales > Lachnospiraceae > Kineothrix. Next base: position 206,598 of record CAJTKK010000003.1, read on the forward strand.
GCAGCCCAGCTCGGTAATATCCTGGATATGGCGTTCCAAGGCCGCCCCTGTCTTAGGATAAAATACCGCATAACCGGCAAACAGCTCCTTCATCTGCCTTACCATTGCCTCTTCCTGTACCGTTCCGGTCAAACTGGACGGCTCCTCAATTTCCTCCACTTCCCCTTCCAGATACGCATCATTGTCCGTAAAGCAATGCAAACCTCCCCTGGAAAGCCCTTCCACCATAACCCGCACAATATGGTTCGGCATCTTAATTACCTGTTTTACAAGGGCAATCGTCCCTATGTGGTAAACATCTTCATAATCCGGGTCATTTTTTTCCGTTTCCCTCTGACTCACAAGAAAAATCCTCTGGCTGTCCACCATAGCCTGTTCCACGGCCGCTATAGATTTCTCCCTGCTTAGATCAAAGTGAATAATTGTATGGGGCAGTATCGTCATTCCCCGCAATGCCACTGCCGGCATATTTAATTTCATATCTGTCCTCTCCATTCCAATATAAGATATGCTTCCCAAAAACATTCCTTGTCAGCAGAAAACGCCGCCTTTCCGGGCGACGTTTCTTCTTTCTATATTACTATTTAGCTGGGCGCATCGCTTCCCTATGAATGATCAAAGGTTCGCTCATTCCTTCTACCGCCCCTTTCGTCACCACGCATTTTATAATGGATTCATCAGAAGGTATCCGGTACATAACATCCATCATAACGTCCTCCATAATGGAACGGAGTCCTCTTGCGCCCGTCTTGCGCTCTAACGCTCTGTCCGCAATCGCCTCAATCGCATCCTCTTCAAAGTCCAGCCTTACCCCGTCAAACTCAAATAATTTTTTATACTGCTTAATTAATGCGCTTTTCGGTTCTTTGAGGATTCTCACAAGGGCATCTTTATCCAGCCCCTGAAGAGTTACGTTGATCGGCACACGCCCTACAAATTCCGGGATCAGGCCATATTTCACCAGATCCTGAGGCGTTACTTTCTTTAACAAATCCCCTATTTCCTTCGTCTGTTTTGAAGCCACTTCCGAATTAAAACCTATGCTGCTTCTGTCCAAACGGGATTCTACGATTTTTTCAAGCCCATCAAAAGCGCCCCCGCAAATAAACAGGATATTGGTCGTGTCAATCTGAATCAATTCCTGGTGAGGATGCTTCCTTCCCCCCTGGGGAGGTACGCTTGCCACTGTGCCTTCCACAATTTTTAACAGCGCCTGCTGTACGCCTTCCCCCGAAACATCACGGGTAATGGATACATTTTCACTTTTTTTCGTAATCTTGTCAATTTCATCAATATAAACGATGCCATATTGGGCGCGTTCTACATCATAATCTGCCGCTTGTATCAACTTCAGCAAAATATTTTCCACATCCTCGCCTACATAGCCGGCCTCCGTTAAAGTGGTGGCATCTGCAATGGCAAAGGGAACATTGATGATTTTAGCCAAAGTCTGCGCCAGGAAAGTCTTGCCGGAACCGGTAGGACCTACCATAATAATATTGCTTTTCTGAAGCTCTATCTCATCATCATCTTTCGGTGCCATTACTCTTTTGTAATGATTATATACGGAAACAGCAAGAACCTTTTTTGCTTCCTCCTGGCCAATTACATAATCATCCAAAAACTCTTTGATTTCCACCGGTTTCAAAAGATTAATATCAAATTCTTCCTCCGCCGGCTCCTCTTCATACTCTTCTTCAATAATATCAGAACAGATCTCTACGCATTCATCGCATATATATACGCCAGCCGGCCCTGCAATCAATTTCTTTACCTGTTCCTGCCTTTTATTGCAAAAAGAGCACCTGATATCATCAGAATTCTTCCCCGCCATGTCTTCTCCTTGCTTTATTACATTTTACTGTCATTCTTCTTCACTTGCCGCCCGCTGCGGCGCCAATCATCCCGGTCATTCCCCACATCCGCAAAAACATACAGACGCGGCCTTAGAACGGCTTCCATAACTATTTTTCAAAACTTCCATGGTTCTCAATTATTTTGTCGATCAAGCCATAACTCAAGGCTTCTTCAGCCGTTTTCCAGTTATCCCTCTCCGTATCCGCCATAATTACCTCAAAGTCCTGCCCTGTATTCTGCGCCATAATCCTCGCCATTTTTTCCTTGGTTGCAAGAATATGCTTTGCTGTAATCTCAATCTCCGTAGCCTGACCCTGTGCGCCGCCCGCCGGCTGATGGATCATAACCTCCGCATTTGGCAGCGCAAAGCGCTTGCCTTTTGCCCCTCCCGCAAGAAGGAACGCCCCCATGCTGGCTGCCATACCGATACAAACCGTTGAAACATCGCATTTGACGAAATTCATTGTATCATAAATCGCCATCCCGGCGGTAATCACGCCTCCCGGGCTATTGATGTATAAATGAATGTCCTTTTCCGGGTCTTCCGATTCCAGAAACAGAAGCTGCGCTACAATTATGCTGGCGGAAGTATCGTTTACTTCCTCCCCTAAAAAAATGATCCTGTCTTTTAAAAGCCTTGAATAAATATCATAGGACCTTTCGCCCCTGCTTGTCTGTTCAATGACATAAGGCACTAAACTCATATTGAATCCTCCTTACCGGGCTGCCCGGCCTTTCTTTCCCTAAGCTGACTTAATCATAGTCCATAAAAATCGTTTTTGCAATAAAACAGTCTCTGAATTAAGAGAATTTTTATTCTTTTATAAGAAATTATTCTTCTACTGCATTCCCTACCACAAACTCTACGGCCTTCTGAATCGCCAGATCCTGCATAATTTCTTTCTTTTCCTTTTCTCCCAGCATTTCTCTTACCTTTTCTGCTTCCATCTGGTAAACTTCAGCCATTCTTTCCGTCTCTTTCTCATATTCTTCCCCGGAAGCTTCTATGTTTTCTTTTGCTACGACCGCTTCCAGTATAAGCCTGGATTTAATCCTTTTCTCTGCCTGGGGCTTTACCTGTTCCAGCAATGCATCATAGCTGCTCCCGGTAAGCTGGAAGTACTGTTCCATATTGATGCCCTGCATCTGCATCCTCTGGGCAAAGTCATCCACAATCTGTTTCTGCTGGGTTTCAATCATAGCATCTGGTATTTCCATATCAGAATCAAGAATGATCGCATCAATTACTGCATCTTCCTTCTGGTTCTTTGCATTTTTCTCTTTTTTCTCTGCCAGGTTCTTTCTTACGTCTTCTTTATATTCCGCCAAAGTATCGAACTCGGAAACCTCGCTTGCAAATTCGTCGTCCAGTTGGGGGAGTTCTTTTTCCTTAATTTCTTTTACCGTACATTTGAACACGGCCGCTTTCCCTTTCAGTTCTTCCGCCTGATAGTTTTCCGGGAAAGTAACATTTACTTCCACTTCCTCACCGATCGAAGCCCCTATGAGCTGCTCTTCAAATCCAGGGATAAATGCGCCTGAACCGATCGTCAGAGGATAATTCTCCCCTTTGCCGCCTTCAAACGCAATGCCGTCCACAAAACCTTCAAAATCAAGGACTGTCATATCTCCATCCTTCACTGCCCGGTCTTCCACCGCAATATTCCTTGCGTTATTTTCGCGTTCTTTTTCAATTTCCGCATCCACTTCTTCATCTGTAACTTCTATATTAATCTTATCAACCTTTACGCCTTTGTATTTACCGAGCCTTACTTCAGGTTTAAGCGCCACTTCCGCTGTAAAAACAAACGGCTTGCCTGCTTCGATCTGCTCTACTTCAATCTTCGGGGAGGATACGATCTCTTCTTCACATTCCTCTACTGCTTTTTCATATGCCCCAGGAATCAGCTCATTAATGGCATCATCATAGAAAATTTCTTTTCCATACATTTTTTCTATCATCTGCCGCGGCACTTTTCCTTTCCTGAAGCCAGGTACACTGATCTTTTTCTTATTTTTCTGGTATGCATTTTCAATTGCTTTTTCCAGTTCTTCGGCAGGCACTTCAATTGTCAGCTTTGCCATGTTTTTCTCTAATTTTTCTACCTGTAAACTCATTCTATTCGTTTCCTCCTTATATTAGGCGTTATCCGCTGATTTTACTGCTGCGGGATCTTTGACTAAAAAAGCACATAATTACAGTCATTGTAGGATTATAGCACATCAAAAAAAAAAATTCCAGTATTTCTTTTGAAAAAACCGCCAAATCCGCAGCCGTCCATTCTCATCCATACATACGCCGGTTCTTCCTGCATTTCTATATGGTATGTCCTAAGACACACTTCCTGTTGCCGTTTATAAGCAATGCCCATAAACGGCAACGGATTATTCCGCCTCTATCTTCTCCCTGATCTGCTGCATCCGCCCATCCAATTGCGAAATCAGCTCCGCACAGTAAAACAGTTCATCCGATATGCTTTCCGCCTTTTTAATATGCTTTTTATATTTCAGTTTATGTTCCAGGCTGGCCCAGAAATCCATTGCTATCGTACGGAACTGCACTTCTACCCGGACCGCCCTTTTTTCATCAGTTAAAAAAATCGGCACTTCTATAATAAGATGAAGACTTCTGTAACCGTTCGGTTTTGGGTTTTTTATGTAATCTTTTTTAGAAACCAAGGTAATATCATCCTGCGCCAAAAGGCATTCCGCCAGCATATATATATCATCAGGGAAAGAACAGATGACACGGATCCCCGCAATATCATTCAGATTTTTTTCCGCATTCTCAATGCTCAGCCCCAGCCGGTTTCTCTCCAGTTTTTCCCTAATGCTCTGAGGAGACTTAATCCTGCACTTTATCGTTTCAAAAGGATTCCTTCTGTTCTGAAGGGAAAGTTCCGCATTCAGCACATCCAGTTTTGTCTTCACTTCCAGCATAGCGCACTTATACTGCATGATCATCCTCCGGAACCTGTCCACCTCCCCTCCTTCCCGGAAGGCCTCCTCTATCACTTTCCAGTCCTGGATATCTTCTGTATCATTTATATTTTTTTCCATAGTAATCTGCACACCCTTTCTCGATGCTGACTGACAAAACAACCCGCCTGTTTCCAGGCGGGCCGCTTTAACTTTGTTATTTCATCTGTTCTTCCTGCTTCTTAATCATCCTACGGACCATTTCGCCGCCGATAGAACCTGCTTCCTTAGAAGTCAGGTCGCCATTGTAACCTTCCTTCAAGTTCACACCTAACTCAGAAGCAACCTCTGTCTTAAAACGGTCCATAGCTGCCTTAGCTTCAGGAACTTCTACTCTATTAGATTTGCTGCTTGCCATCTTAATTCACCTCCAATTTCGTATTTCCGGCTTACGCCATCTATATTCGAGATAAGCACATTCAAATTCTTATGCTTATCCCGGATATTGGATGCCTCTCAGGCACGCTTACATCTGGATTAAGCAAGAACCGAATCACTTATCTTGATGTTAGTATTTACGAAGATGAATTAAATATTAAGGTAAGTTTTGCCAAACAAAAATATTTCAGCCCAGTCTTTGGCTGCCCTGGCCAAACTGTATGCACTGACCCGGTTTTAAGCAAACACCGCTTCTTGCACTGCGCATTTCCTTGTCAAATACAGCATAACATCTTTTCTTGTAATAATACCGATAAAGCAATCGCTGTCATCAATAACCGGAACAAAATTCTGGTTCATTACTTTATTGATAATATCTTCCACATCTGCGTCCGCTTCCACCGGTTCATTGTCTTTTTTTCTGGTTACGGCAAGGATGGGTACATCCTCTGCATCCCTGAAATCCAAATTACATCTTTCCTTTATATCCCACAGCAAATCGCCTTCTGTTATTGTTCCTACGTATGTCCCATCCACATGGCTGATAATCGGTACTGCCGCGTATTTATTGCACTCCATCTTTTCCAACGTCTGCCATAATGTGTCATCATCATATACGTAATCAACTTCGCTTTTCGGCGTTAAAAAAAATAAAATATTCATAGACACTCCCTTATTCTTATTATGTTCCGGCCTTTCTACGGCCTTTCCTGATAATGCTCATAGACAATTTTATCCGCCAGGGCTGCCGCTGCTTCTTTCCCCTGAAACTTCTCAACAACCGCAAGCCCAAAGTCTACGGCACATCCCATCCCTCTTCCAGTAATGATAAAATCCGATATTTCCGCCGGACTTTTTGTCACCTCAGCCCCTTCCAGATGGTTCTCAAACTCCGGAAAGGAGCAAGCCTTCCTCCCCTTCAGCATCCCTCTATGCCCCAGGATACTGGGAGCTGCGCAGATTGCTCCGATATATTTCTTTTCACTATAAAAACCATCCAGCGCTTCCATCAATGGTACGGATGCCTCTAAATTTTTCGTCCCCGGCATCCCCCCCGGCAAAATCATCATGTCTGTCATCTCAAAGTCCACTTCATGAAACAGTTTGTCCATCCGGACGGTTACACCGTGAGAACTGGTTACTTCATACTCTTCCGTAACGGATACCATATCCGTATCAATCCCCGCCCTCCTAAGCAGGTCAACCACGGCAAGCGCCTCAATCTCCTCATACCCCGGTGCAAAAAATACACATACTTTGCTCAATTTTATCCCTCTCATTCTGCCGCCTTCTGCGGCCACTCCACGATCTCCCCAGACAGAAATTTCTTTCCGCTGATTTTATTTTTATTTTACCACTTTATGGAGGTTTTTAAAAGGAAATAAATCTTATAACAGTATTAAAAAACAATAAAATATTATGCCGGAAAAACTGTCCCGGAATAGCGCTTGACAGAGTGTCAAAATGCCTTAAGGCAGGAAATTGACTGCCGCGTATAAGAATGGTAAACTATGCCTATACTAGCCTTTATGCAGCCGCAAAACCTGCGGTTTTGCGCCTCTGCATACATATACCGGCGCCTTCCGCCGGTCAACAGAAAGGAAAATACAATGGAAATAGAAAGAAAATTTTTAATCAAAAAACTCCCCTCCTGCCTAAGCGCCTATCCGTCTCTCCGTATCGAACAGGCCTATCTGAATACAGACCCGGTGATCCGTATCCGTAAACAGGACGAGGAATATTATCTGACTTATAAAGGAAAAGGACTCCTTGCCAGGGAAGAATACAATCTTCCTCTCAACAAAGAATCCTATGAACATCTGCGGCAAAAAGCGGACGGTACAATTATTTCCAAAACCAGGTATCTCATCCCTGTGGAAAAACCGGAATTTTCTTTCAGTTTTCCTCTCCCGGAACAGGAATTAAACATGCCTCTGACAATTGAACTGGACATTTTTGACGAGCCATTCCGGCCCCTTATTCTTGCAGAAGTGGAATTCCCCTCCGAAAACGCAGCCAACGCCTTTCTCCCCCCGCCATGGCTGGGGGAAGATGTCACTTATGACTCTCATTACCACAACTCCGTCTTAAGCCGAACGACATAAAATCCGATATAGGACCGGCTGTCAGACAGGCTTCCGGATGAGCCTTTAACCGCCCGGGCCTATACCGGGCGGCAGGGATTTATCCTTCAGGCTTCCCGATGCCCTAACGGGCCACTGGAAGCCCGTATTGCCAGTTTTGCAGGCAATACGATATGTTCACACGTTTTTCTTCCTGCAATAATGTCAAATAAAAGCCGGATCGTTTTTTCCGCAATTTCCTTTACCGGCTGCTTTATAGTGGTTATGGCCGGATTATAATACTTTCCCACATCAATGCCATCAAACCCGGTTACGGACACGTCCTCCGGTATCCGGTACCCGGCTTCTATCAACGCGCTGCAGGCTCCTACCGCAAGAATATCCGCGGTAGCATAAACCGCCGTAAACTTTTCCCCCGAAGCAATCAGCTCCTTTGTCGTAATATAACCGTTATCCATCGAAAAATGCACCAGGTCTTCTTTCACGCTCCGGACCAGACCCTGCCGGAAAGGCACCCCTTTCTTTGCCAAAGCTTCCTTATATCCCTCCAGACGGAGCTGCCCTATACTGTTGATCTCCGTTTCCGCCGAAAGAATGGCAATATCCTTATGGCCTAATTCTAACAGATAAGCAGTCATAATATAGCTTTCCTTCCTGTCATCCACCGAAATGCTGGAATACAAAGCCCGGCTCATATTTTCCGGGGTAGCCGCCCCTATGGTGCTGAATATATAAGGCACTGTCAGATTACTGATTTTTTCCTGGGAATGGAAAAAATAACCGCCCAGAAAAATAATGCCCCTTAACCTCTTTTCCTTTACCAGTTCCAAAGCGACATCCACTTCGTCTTCATCATATTCCACATGCTTTAACACAAGAGAATATTTTTTCTTTTGTGTTTCCTCCTCAAATATTTGTATCATATTGCTGAAAAGAGGATTGGAAATACCCTTTACAAGAACTGCAATACATTTGGCATCCGTCCTCTTTAAATTTCTGGCGCTGTTATTCGGCACAAAGCCAACTTCCCGGATAACCTCCATAATCATATGCTTCGTTTCCTGATTAATATCCGGATGATTATTCATTGCCCTTGAAACCGTACTTACCCCGACGCCGCACCTTTTGGCAATGTCCTTGATCGTTATCTCAGGCATATCTCCCCACCTCCCATCTTACTTTCTGTTTTACCGGGGACTGTTCCCATCAGGCCGGCCGTCATATCAAAAACCTGCGTTCCTCCGTCAATTCATGTCCTTCTGGCGAAAGACTTTCCTATAAAGCAAACGCAGCCGGCTTCATATACCGTCCCTTGCGGAAGGTTTATTTGCTGAATGGGAAACCCCTAAAGGATTTCCCATTCAGCAAAAACAGCTTCTATAATCTTCCATAAAGCTTTGTCATCTTCCGTATCCGTTTTGCCAGGTTCTCATCCAACTGACCCTCTTCCAGGCGCCATTTCCAGTTATTCCCCAAAGTAGACGGCGTATTGATCCTGGCTTCCGATCCAAGCCCCAGATAATCCTGTATAGGGATAATTGCTGTATCCGCCACGCTCGCAAGGGCTGCACGAATAAATTCCCAATGAATATCTTTCTTCACTGTTATGCCAAGATACCGCTTTGCAAACGCCTTATCCTTCTTATTAAAACTATCATACCATCCCATTGTTGTATCATTATCATGGGTTCCTGTGTAAACTACTGAATTTTTCGAATAATTATGCGGCAGATAATCGCTCTCTTCCCTGGAGTCAAAAGCAAACTGCAGAATTTTCATTCCCGGATACCCGGTCTTTTTCACCAGTTTTATTACAGTAGGCGTCAAAAAGCCCAAGTCCTCCGCAATTACCGGCTTTTTGCCGATTTTTTCTTTCATTGCTTTAAAAATATGATAACCCGGCCCCTTTTCCCAATGACCAAATTCCGCTGTATCGTCTCCATAAGGAATAGAATAATACTCATCAAAGCCCCTGAAATGATCAATCCGTACCACATCGTATAAGCGGTAACAATAAGAAATTCTCCGTATCCACCACTCATATCCTGTTTCCTCATGATATTCCCATTTATAAAGCGGGTTGCCCCAAAGCTGGCCCGTAGCCGAAAAGGAATCCGGAGGGCATCCAGCCACGCCTACCGGCGTACACTTCTCATCCAATTGGAACAGTTCAGGGGCTGCCCATGTATCGGCGCTGTCAAATGCCACATAAATCGGTATATCCCCTATGATGCTGATCTTCTTTTTATTCGCGTACGCCTTAAGCGCAAACCACTGGGCGGCAAAAAGGTATTGCTGAAATTGATAAAATTCTATCTCACTGGCATATTTTTCTTTATAGCGCTTTATTGCTTCCGGCCTACGCAGCTTGATGTCCTCATCCCATTCCACCCAGCTTACCCCTCCAAAGGAATTTTTCACCGCCATATACAGCGCATAATCATCCAGCCATACAGCGTTATCCTCCTTAAACTTTAAGAATTCTTCATCCCCTTGAATACCGCTTCTTTCATATGCCATCTTAAGAATGCGGAACCGTGATAAGTATATTTTCTCATAATCCACGTACTTGCCGCTATCGCCGAAATCACAGGCGCTGCATTCTTCCTCCGTCAGCCATCCCTTTTTCGTCAACGCTTCCAAGTCAATATAATAAGGGTTCCCAGCAAAAGTGGAAAATGACTGGTACGGGGAATCCCCATAACCCGTAGGCCCCAACGGCAGAATCTGCCAGAAGCTCTGCCCCGCGCTTTCTAAAAAATCCACAAATTCATATGCCTGTTTTGAGAATGTACCGATCCCGTATTTGGACGGGATACTCGATACTGGTAATAAAATGCCGCCTTTCCTCATTATAACATTATACTCCTTTCAAGGCCTACCTCCGGTCAGCCTTTCACCGCCCCGGCAACCACGCCCTCAATAATATATTTCTGACATGTCAGATAGAAAATAATAATCGGGATGATGGAAAGAACCAACATAGCCATCAACGCCCCCATATCCTTGTTGCCGTTAGACCCGACCAGCATTTGCACTACAACAGGGATCGTTTTGTACTTCGTGCTGATACCGATGACGAGGTAGGGCAGAAGGAAGTCATTCCATACATGCATTGCATCCAGAATCGCTACTGTAATCGCTGTCGGTTTTAAAATCGGGAACACTACCCCGAAGAAAGTCTGCAGCGGGGTACACCCGTCAATCATAGCCGCTTCCTCAATCTCCAAAGGTATGGATTTTACAAATCCGGCAAACATAAATACAGAAAGCCCTGCATCAAACCCCAAATACAGTATACACATACCCAGCGGATTACGCAAATGAAATCTGTCCGCAAGACTGGTCATGGTAAACATAACCATCTGGAAAGGAACCACCATGGAAAATACAAACATGTAGTAAAGTCCATTAGAATAAGCCGATTTTACCCTTGTTACATAATAAGCCGTCATTGACGTAAAAAGCACAAGAAAAACAACGGAGACTATGGTGATAAAAAACGACCATCCAATCGCGTTCAAAAGCCCTGTTTTCATAAGCCCGTTCGCATAGTTGGTCAGCCCTGCGAAAGTTTCCCCGTTTGGCAGGGAAAACGGGTCGGAACTGATAAAGAATTTCCCTTTAAAAGAGTTATTCAAGATAAATAATAAAGGATAAAGGATTGCCACTGCAAAAATCAATAAAAATACAAATATTACTTTATTGGAAGCCTTGCTCTTTGCTGATACCATTATTGCTCTACCTCCTTACTCCTTGTAAAGGACAACTGCACTAAAGCAATTGCTACTACGATAATAAAGAATACAACTGCTTTTGCCTGACCTACGCCTTCATATCCAGTCCTGCCATAGAAGGTTTCATAAATATTTAAGGCCAGCATCTGCGTCTTCTTCATCGGCGCGCCGTCCGTCAATGCCTTATTCTGGTCGAACAGTTTGAAGCTGTTGGACAATGTCAGGAACATACAAATGGTAATAGAAGACATTACCATAGGAACCTTTACCTTAATTAAAGTCTGCCAGGGAGTAGCCCCGTCAATCTTGGCAGCTTCAATTAATTCTGTAGGCACATTCTGAAGGCCTGCGATATAGATAATCATCATATACCCCACCATCTGCCAGTTCATCAGGAGCACCAACCCCCAGAAACCGAATTTGGCGTTTGCTACAATTGTTGTTTCATATTTATATAAAACTGCATTAATCATCTGCTGCCATGTATAGCCGAGTACAATACCGCCGATTAAATTGGGCATAAAGAATACAGTACGGAACACATTCGTTCCCTTGATTTTTCTTGTCAATAAAAGTGCAATTGTAAATGCTAATAAATTAATTGTTATTACGCTTACTACCGTAAAAGATGCTGTGAATCCCAATGCGCTCATAAACCCCTGGCCGCCGGAAAAAGCGTCCTTATAGTTTTTGAACCCTACCCATGTCGCGTTGCTGACTGTCGTAAACTTACAGAAAGACAAATACACGCCCTGCACAAAAGGGATAAGAAAAGCAAATGCAAATGCAATTACTGTCGGCAGGGTAAAGATTAAAAAATACTTTTTTAATGTTTTTTCCATTGCTCATTCTCCTTTTGAACTATGTCTCCACTTCATGTGCGTCCCTTTTACGCACCCTCCCTTTCCCATTCTGCCTAAAAAGACATTTTTCAGGCTTTCCAAGGTAGAAAAACACTCCGCAGCCGAGACTGCGAAGTGTTTTCTTACTCAACTTGCTCATCAATCAATATTCATAAAAACATACTCATACTGCTTAACGATTATATAGTTATATATTTTATCTTTCCGGCGCTGCCTGCTGCCTTATTTTACCAAAAACCTTTTTATTCAGCAGTAGCTGCTTTTTCTTCTGCCCATCTTGTTACTACAAGATTTTTCACGTCATCCCATGTCATATTGCCATTGCAGTATTCCAGCAAAGCTGCGCCAAAGTCATCCTTGAACGCCTGGCTCGGGAAAGTTGTGAAGTTCCATGTTACGCTGTTCTTGCCGTTTTCCATGTAACGGAACATTTCCATTGCAAGAGGATCGGAAGGTTTTTCGTCGTCACCGAATGTAGAGAAAGGAGCTGCATTTCCCAAAGACTGTACCATGTAGTCCTTGCCTGCATCAGAGGAAATCATCCAGTTTACAAAATCAAGAGTTGCTTTCTGATCCGCTTCGGAAGCCTGGCTGTTTACACACCAGAAGTTTTCCGTACCTGTGCAAAGGCCCTGGTTTTCCTCGCCTGCGATGCCTGTGTAAATCGGCATAAATTTAACATCTTCTTCTTTTACTGTATTGCCTTCTACATCAGAAATCTGACCCCATGCCCAGTTGCCGTTCTGAACCATTGCGCACTGTCCAAGTGCAAACTCAGCCATAGAATCTGTTACGGCTTTGCTGCCTAAAAGACCAGGTGCGCATGTAGAGTTGTTAATGTACAGATCCCAGATATTCTTAAAGTTATCGGAATATTTAAATGTGATTTCTGCCATATCGCCTACGTTGTTGTCTTTATATTCATAATAAACCGGAACGTTTGCAAGATGTGTCTGCCATCTCCAGTCCTCACCGGGAAGAAGGGATGTGGAAGCGAATACGCCCTGGATGCCCAGCTCGTCTTTTTTAGCTGTCATATCTTCCACTACTTCCTTTAATTTAGCAAAGCTGTTGATTTCATCTACGCTCGCTGCCTTCGCGCCGTCTGTTGCGAAGTATGCCTGCATAATCGCATCGTTGTAAATGATACCATAAGCTTCTACCGTATAAGGCACGCCATATACGCCGCCGTCTGCACCTGCTACCGCAAGGCCTTTATCGGACAATGCATTATAAAGTTCGGAATTGGTCAAATCAAGGCAGTAGTCTTTCCAGTTCTGGTAGCCTACCGGTCCGTTAATCTGGAACAATGTAGGTGCATCTGTGCCTGCAATTTCAGACCTGAGCACTTCTTCATATGTGCCGCTTGCTGCGGTAACAACCTTTACTTCTACGCCAGTTTCTGCAGTATAAGCTGCTGCAATCTCCTGCCACTGCGTATCCACTTCCGGTTTGAAATTCAAATAATATACTCTGCCACCGTCTGCAGATGCTGCCGGAGCTTCCTCCGCCGGTTCCTCTGCTGCCGGAGCTTCCTCCGCCGGGGCTTCTGCTGCCGGTTCCTCCGCTGCCGGAGCTTCCGCTGCGCCGCTTCCGCACCCAATAAGCATAGAGGAAACCATTGCTACACAAAGTAATGCACTAATCAGTTTCTTTTTCATAATGAATACTCTCCTTTAAATAAATTTGTGTTTCGCGGATTATCCCCAAACTATGGAAAACCCGCAAGTTCCCGCAATCGTCTTTCCCGTTTCCCGCCCGTTTCCATCCGAAAAGGATATTGGAACCGTTTTCGGCACCGTTATCGGCATCGTTATCGGTAACGTTTCCGACTGTAATTGCATCATATCATTTCTCACCAATGTTTGCAAGCATTTTTTCGGATTGTTTCGTAATTTTAGCAAAATTAGTAAAAATGAAATATAAGATTTTGTGCATTTTATATAGTTTATGGCATTTATTTTTATATTCCCATGCTGATAATATCATTCCATGCAACTTTATGCTGGAATTTAACTGCTTCATCATTCTTCAGCAATTCAACATATTTGTCAACAAATTCCGCAGGATCCTCCAATAAACGTAAATAATATTCCAACGATGAATATACTCCGTTTACAATCACTTGACAGCCATGTATTTGGCTTATTTTTTGGATTTCTGACTCAATCCCCTCCCAATCAGCCACCTCCATATTTGCTGTTGTCAATACATAATATCTGTCGGTATTATGTATTTTAAACTTTTCATATGCATCAGCCACAAGCTGTCTGGTGATGACTATTTCATGCTTAATCTCCACTCCCTCAAACGCGGAACCGTCAAGATTGTTTACATCAATATCGCCGATTCTTCCGGACTGGGCATCCGCAGAGTTATGCGGTTCAAGAGGACACAAGACTTTATCCTTATAACGGGAAACCTGAGCTGTCATGCATTGATATGCCGCATAAACGGCAACTGTCGGCAGCCTTGAAGCGCCTGATCCTGAATACTGATATGTAAAATGTTTTTTTAACACCTTGACTATTTTCGCTATAGACAGGCTATGCGGTTTTGCCAGCTCAATTCTCATATCATTACGTTGTTTTACAAGTAACGTAAAAAGGCACACAAGAATCTTTTCCGCTGACACGCCTTGCATCTGCACGCTGTCTATAATAGATAGAAATAACTCTTTTACTGATTTAGGGGTAATGGCTCCCGGATAATCCAATGTATACGGATGCGGCTGTTCTAATGAGCGTGTCAGCCATCCCGATTCCGCCATTGCCGGAAATGATACACTTTTTAGAAATGGCGTGACTTCTGCCTTATCTATATTACGCCCCGAAAAGCCATTCTCTAATTTTGCCTGATGATAGCGTATATCCTGCGATGGCATAATCATCTTATGTGAAAATAAAGTGATTAAAACAGTAATTACACCTTTGTTCCGTTCGGAATTCCCTACCAGTTCTGATACCTTTTGAACAATGTCCTCTGTTAGTCCATAATTAAAATCATCCGCAGCTACCTTTTCAACAGCAGTCTCATATGCTTGTTTTAATGCTTCCGTATGTGTCATTGCTCACAACCCCCAAAAAATTGATGATATATTTCCTTTGCGACAGCTTCAATCATGGGTACGCAAACAGAATTGCCCAATTGTTTATATTGCTCCCCTGACGCGCTTATTTTTTTATAATCATCCGGAAATCCCATAATACGCCAACATTCCCTTAATGTAAGTTTTCTCACCCTGTTATCTTCCGTCAGTATGAAATACCGTCCCGACGTTTCCTGCGATGGCAGCGTAGGATGAATGCCATATACAGAATAAATCCTGTTGGGCTGTTTATGAACCCGGGATAAATGTTCCGTACCTGGACGGACTCCTACTTTTCTAATGGATTTATTACGGTATCCCGCAAACATCAGCCCTGAACCCGGCTGTCTTTTTGGATTCTCTATCAATGTATATTCTTCAGGGTTCAAATACTCAAATTCCCCCTCACAGTCAAGAAATTCCATTAATCTGCCGCGGGGCAGTGTTTTCACTTTCTCGAAGTCGAATTTTTTACTGCATGAAGCTATAATAATAATCCGTTCCCTGTTCTGCGGCACGCCAAAATCTGCGCCATTGAGTACCTTACATCCGACCAGATAACCTAAATCTTCTAATTTATTGATAATCGTTTTAAGCGTCTTGCCTTTATCATGGTAGATTAAATGCTTTACATTTTCAAGAAACACAACCGGCGGCTTCTTCTCTTCCAAAATCCTGCAAATTTCAAAAAATAGAGTCCCCCTTGTATCTTCAAAACCTTTCTGCTTTCCAGAAATACTAAATGGCTGGCAAGGAAAACCTGCACATAAAATATCATGGTCAGGAACCGAACAAGCTTTTATTTCCCTAATATCCCCTTGCGGCATTTCGTGAAAATTCTCATCATATGTTTTTTGGCACTCGGTATTTATATCGCTTGACATAACGCATTCAAAACCATTTCTTTCCATACCTATACGGATGCCCCCTATGCCACAAAATAAATCAATAAACTTTATTGCCATTCCTTTTCTCCCACGATACCTCATTAGAGGATCTCATTTTTATTCCCAGCCACTTATGCACTTTATCAGATAATTAGTTATACTATAGTGTAGAACGAACATATATAAAAATCAATCTTTTCTTTGAAATGAAATCTTTGAAATGAAATTGTGATGTTTCATCCAAAAGCGCCCTGTCTACTGATGGCAGAATCCGTTCCTTTCTATTTTCCATTTGTCACAGGCAAGTCTTTATGTTATACTATCCCTTGCTCAATGCCCAACGGTGTATCCGGGCTTTTCAATAAAACGTATTACCTGGCTGTTATTTATCATTCAAAAAACGGGGAAAAATCTATGAGTATTTTAAACGTGGAAAATCTGACGCACGGCTTCGGCGACCGTGCTATTTTTGAGAATGTATCCTTCCGTCTGCTCAAAGGCGAACATATCGGCTTAATCGGCGCAAACGGCGAGGGGAAATCTACCTTTATGAATATAATCACCGGAAAATTAATGCCCGATGAGGGCAAAGTAGAATGGGCGAAGCATGTGCGTGTCGGTTATCTGGATCAGCACACGGCCCTGGAAAAAGGGATGACGGTCCGCGATGTGCTTTCCTCCGCTTTTTCCTTCCTCTTTGAAATGGAAGCAAGAATGAATGAAATCTGTGATAAAATGGGAACTGCCGCTCCCGATGAACTGGAAACATATATGGAAGAGCTTGGCTCCATTCAGGACATGCTGACCGTACATGACTTTTATATGATTGATTCAAAAATAGAAGAAATCTCCAAAGCGCTGGGGCTGGATGAAATCGGCCGGACCGGGGATTCTTCTGTCCCTTACGGACTCAACAAGGATGTGGACGATTTAAGCGGCGGCCAAAGAACCAAAGTGCTCATGGCAAAGCTTCTGCTGGAAAAACCGGATATCCTATTATTGGATGAGCCTACCAACTATCTGGATACGGAGCATATTGAATGGCTGAAACGCTACTTAAGTGAATATGAAAACGCTTTTATCCTCATCTCCCATGACATCCCTTTTTTAAACAGTGTGGTCAATATCATTTACCATATGGATAACCGGGAGGTAAGCCGTTACGTAGGCGATTACAATAAATTTGAAGAAGTATATGCCATGAAAAAAGCGCAGTTAGAAGCTGCCTACCACAAACAGCAAAAAGAAATCGCAGATTTAAAAGATTTTGTGGCACGGAACAAAGCCCGGGTCGCCACCCGGAATATGGCTATGTCCAGACAGAAAAAACTGGATAAAATGAATGTCATTGAACTGGCAGCCGAACGCCCTAAGCCTGAATTCCATTTTAAAGAAGCACGCACTCCCGGAAGATACATCTTCCGGACTGAGAAACTCATAATCGGCTATGACAGCCCTTTATCTTCCCCCCTTGACCTTGCTATGGAACGGGGAGAGAAAATAGCCCTAACAGGAGCTAACGGAATCGGCAAATCCACTTTGCTAAAAAGCATCCTCGGCCTGATCCCGCCTCTTTCCGGATCCGTGGAACAGGGGGATTATCTGCATACCGGTTATTTTGAGCAAGAAATGCCGCAAGATATTGCCACTACGTGCATCGAAGAAATATGGCAGGAGTTCCCTTCCTATACACAATATGAAGTGCGTTCCGCTTTAGCCAAATGCGGCCTGACTACCAAGCATATTGAAAGCAAAGTAAAAGTATTAAGCGGCGGTGAACAGGCAAAAGTAAGGCTATGCAAACTAATCAACCGGGAAACCAACCTTCTATTGCTGGACGAGCCAACCAACCATTTGGACGTTGATGCCAAAAGCGAACTAAAGCGCGCCCTTGCCGCATATAAAGGCAGCATCCTTCTCGTCTGCCATGAACCGGATTTTTATGAAGACTGGGCCACCGGCGTATGGGACTGCACAAAATGGACCACAAAGGTTTTTTAACCGCTAAAGCTGGCAGCTTTTATCCGCTGCCAGCTTTTATCTGCGGACATTTTTTTCCGCGGACATTTTTTTCCGCTGCCCGCCTTCCGGTTTCTCTTTGCCCCTTCCTTATTTCATCTTCTCTGCCTGTTTTAGGCGCTTAATTCCCTATTTCAGACATTCCCCGTTCGTGGCAATCACTTCTTTATACCACTCAAAGGACTTCTTCTTACGCCGTTGCAGAGTCCCATTTCCGGCATTATCCTTATCCACATAAACAAACCCATACCTTTTCTTCATTTCTCCGGTGGATGCGCTCACCAAATCAATCCATCCCCAGGGTGTATAACCGATCAGTTCCACCCCATCCTCTTCCACTGCTTTCATCATTTCCTTAATATGAGCTTCCAGATAAGCAATCCGGTAATCATCCAGGATGCTGCCGTCTTCCTCCACTTTATCCGCCGCTCCCAAACCGTTCTCCACAATGAAAAGTGGTTTCTGGTAGCGGTCATATAAGGAATTCATTGTAATGCGGAGTCCCAAAGGATCAATCTGCCATCCCCACTCGCTGGCCTGCAAATGCGGATTCTTTAAGCTCTTAATCACGTTTCCTCCCGTGGAAACCCCGGCATTGGGATCCGCGCTGGTCAATCGGGATGCATAATAACTGAATGCGATAAAGTCAACCGTGTTTTCCCTCAGAATCCGTTCATCCTCCGGCCCCATTTCCAGGACAATCCCGTTACGCTCCAGAAACTTCTTTGCGTAAGAAGGATAAGCCCCCCTGGACTGAACGTCAATAAAGAAATAATTGTTCCGGTCTTTGGAAAGCGCATCCCAGATATCCGCCGGGTTACAGGAATAAGGATAAAACTGCCCGGCTGCAAGCATACATCCAACCTGGAAATTGGGGTTAATCTCATGGGCGAGCTTTGTGGCCATTGCAGATGCTACTAATTCATTATGCGCGGCCTGATATTTAATCAGAAGCTCATTTTCACCTTCCCGGATAGAAATTCCGGCTCCCATAAAAGGAAGATGCATCAGCATGTTGATTTCGTTAAACGTCATCCAATAAGTGACTTTATCCCGGAAACGCCGGAAAATCACTTCACAGTAGCGCAAATAGGCGTCGATCAGCTTTCTGCTTTTCCAGGAGCCGTATTTCTGTTCCAAATGAAGCGGCACATCAAAATGGCAGATAGTAACCACCGGCTGGATTCCGTGAGCCAGCATCTCGTCGATCATATTTTCATAAAATTTTAATCCTTCTTCATTCGGCTCATCTTCTTCCCCAGCAGGGAAGATTCTGGACCAGGCAAAAGAAAAACGACAGCACCGGAACCCCATCTCTGCCATCAGGGCAATATCCTCTTTCCAGTGATGATACATATCAATGGCTTCATGCGAAGGATAATAAGCATCTTTTGGCAGGGTCTTATAATCTTTTATCCCAAGCATAACCGGCCTGCGGTCTTCCCCCCAGGGGATCACATCTACCGTTCCCAGCCCTTTCCCCCCTTCCAGATATCCGCCTTCGCATTGATTCGCCGCCGTAGCCCCGCCCCATAAAAAGTCTTTTGGCAAACTTCCCATAAAATCACTTCTCCTTTACGAAATTACATCTTTAACTTACTACCTTTAACAAATCATTCCCGGCTTTAATTTCCTGGCCGGTAACTGCCAGCACATCTCCATAATCAAAAGAATTGCTTATAATCACAGGAGTAATTACATCATAGCCTTCTTCCTTTATTTTTTCAAGGTCGGCCTCTACCAGAAGTGTTCCTGTTTTCACCCTATCCCCGCTTTTTACATGCGCTTTGAAATATTTTCCTCCAAGCTTTACTGTGTCCAGCCCGATATGAATCAGAATTTCCACACCATCCTCTGATTTTAAACCGATAGCATGAAGGGTGTCAAAAACCGTTTCCACCGTACCGTTTACAGGAGATACTACCTTCCCGTCCGCAGGAATAACGGCTGCTCCCTTTCCTAATATTTCTTCCCCGAATGTGGGATCGCTTACCTCGCTTAATGATACTGCCTTTCCAGTTAAAGGGGAACAGATTGTTACAGAACCTGTCTTTAAGACGCTTTTTTCCGCCGTTTCTTCTGTTTTAGGAGCTATCTCCTGCCGATTCTCCCCCTCTTCCCCATCCTTAAATAGAATGTAGGAAAGCGCAAAGGAAATAACAAATGCAATCGCAGCGCCAATACATGCAAGATACAGATCGCGCAAGCTATCCCCGCCAATATAACTGGGCAGAGTCATAAGCCCCGGCGAACCGCCGGAATAATTGCGCACACGCATAATGCCCATGAAAAGCCCGCCTGCAGCCCCTCCCGCCATAGCAGAATAAAGAGGGGTCTTAAACCGCATATTAACGCCATAAAGCGCAGGCTCCGTAATTCCGCAGACGGCAGTAATGCCTGCGGAAGACGCAAGCTGCTTTACCTCGGACGCCTTGCTCTTAACCGCTACTGCAAGGGTAGCCCCGCCCTGCGCAATATTGGATGCCAGGTTTCCCGGATAAACAATCGTATCATATCCTAAAGTCATACGGTTGTTGATCCCGATAGGTATAATTCCATAATGTGTCCCGGTCATAACAAGAAGCGGGAACAATCCTCCCAGAATCGTAGGCACCAGCCAGCTTGCATAAGTTTCCAGCCCATTGATTCCCGATGCAATAATATTTGCAATGATGTAGCCTACCGGCCCCAATACGGCCAAGGCCGCAACTCCGCCAATCAGAACTGTTATTAACGGCTTAGTAAAGAATTTCACCGCCTTGGGAGAAACCTTGTCCGCAATGGGTTCTACAAACGAGAGGAACCAGACGGATAAAATAATCGGAATAACCGATGAGGAATAGCTGGCATTGTATATAGGAAGGAAAAAGAGCTTGATCGCCTCCCCGCTTTCCTTGGACGCCGTTACCATATTTACAAAATTAGGATGCAGCAGAATCCCGCCTACCATCATGGCCAGATAAGGGTTGCACTTAAATTTTTTAGCCGCAGAATTGGCCAGAAGCACCGGCAGAAAATAAAATGCGGAATCCGCCATGAAATTTACCACCTGATAAGTCTGGGCATCGGTTGATACTACCTTAAAAGCTACTAAAAGGGATAGCACTGCCTTTAACATACCCGCTGCCGTAATTGCCGGCAGAATTGGCGTAAAAATACCCGAAATGGTATCAATCAGCTTCGCGCCCAGCTTCCGCCCGTCTTTTTCCTGGGCAGCCCCTTCTTCCTTTAAATTACTCATTTCCATCAGCGGTCTATATACGCTTGCCACATCGCTGCCGATAATCACCTGATACTGGCCTCCGCTGCTCACAACGCCCATGACGCCCTTCGTTCCCTTTAGCACATCTGTTTTCGCCTTGCCCTCATCCTTCAGATTGAACCGAAGACGGGTTGCGCAGTGAGTCAAGCCGGAAATATTATCCGGACCGCCCACATTCTGCAGAATGGTTTCCGCAAGTTTCTTGTAGTCCATAACTCGTTCCTCCTTATTTCCGTTTTGCAACATTGTGTGAATGCCGTCATTTTGCATACTTTCCGTAAACGGGAAAACACCCGGCCCAGATGTCAGATGTTCCCCTGCCCACTGGGATTACAGTTTCCCATTAAGATTTTGTCGTCACCCGGCGGATATGGATAGTCAGATAAATCAGCTCATCCTCCGAAAGATCCTGTCCGAATTCCTTTCTCATATAATCCCTCACCTTCAATGCACAGCGGTACTCGTTGGGATACTGCTCCTTCAGCATCAGAAGAAAACTTTTCTCATCATCGTTGATCTCCATTCCGCTGAACACGCGCTGTACAAAAAATTTCAAATGAGTAATAAACCTCTCATAATGAAGGGAATATTCATCCAATTCCATCTGGAAATGGTATTTCACAATGGTCAGGATCTGCTGAATAATTTTTGTAGCCTCCGCTGTCTGCTCCATCCCCGCAAAATCCATGGACGCATTTACCAGATGAAGGGCGATAAACCCCGCCTCATCCTCCGGCAATACAACGCCCAGACGCTTTTCAATCATAGCCAGGGCTTCCTTCCCCACCAGATACTCATGATTATAAAAGCGCTTAATTTCCCAGAGAAGCGCGTTTTTCAGGGTAAGCCCCTGCTGAATACGGCTAATGGCAAAGCTGACATGATCCGTAAGCGTCAAATAAATATTATCATTCAGCTTTTTTCCCAGCGATGCCTTTGCATAACTGATGATATCGTTGGTCAACTGAATATGTTCCAAAGGCACTTTTTCCAACAGTTCCGTCAATCTGTTAGAAGTTGTTTTGTCAATATTCGTATATATCTTCTCAACCAGGGAATCGTCCACCTCATCTCCCTGCTTTTTTTTAAATCCAATGCCGCAGCCCATCACCAGCACTTCCTGGTTTTTTGCATCATAGGACTTTATAATATTATTGTTGATGACCTTTATGACCTTCATTCCCATCTGTTGCTTCACCGCCGTTTCTTTGGGGTACAAGAAAAGGCTACACCTTCCCTTGTATCGACTTCATCAATCGTTAAGAGAATGGTATAGCCTGCTTTACCAGTAACAATCCATCTATATAACTGTATGTATTTTATCACATTATAGTTTTTCTGTCAATGACCGTTATAACAGTTCTGTTGCTCCTTGCGGCAGTCCTGCCAACCCCCTGGACGGCCTCCCACGCAAGCCCCGCCATCGCCCGGCCGGCTATCGCCCCAAAAAAGAAACGCATCCATGAATCACAGCCAAATAAAACCGGAGAGCCAAACATAGAAAAACCATGTTCAGCCCTCTTTTTCCTTACCTGTATTCTTATTTCAGCTTCCAGATATCCCTGTTATACTCCGCAATTGTCCTGTCGGATGAGAAGAACCCGGCCTTTGCAATATTCACAAGCATCATCTTCTTCCATTTCTGCCTGTCTTCATAATCCTTAAAGATCCTGTCTTTAGCCGCAATATAATCCTCCAGATCCAGTAAAGTCATAAACCAGTCTTTATTTAAAAGCTCTTTATACAGCCTCTCCAGGTTTTTCTTATGCCCCGCTTTCAAGGCTTCTTTACTTACGATAAAATCAACTGCTTCCTTAATAACCGGGCTGTTATCATAATATTCTTTGGAAACATAATCCGCTTTTGCATAATGATCAATAACAGCTTCCGACTTCTCGCCAAAAATGTAAATGTTGTCGTCCCCTACCAATTCGTGGATTTCCACATTTGCCCCATCGGAAGTCCCCAGCGTTACCGCACCGTTTAACATGAATTTCATATTGCCCGTACCGGAAGCTTCTTTGGATGCCAATGAAATCTGTTCGGAAATATCACAGGCGGGTATCAGTTTTTCCGCATAACTTACATTATAGTTTTCCACCATAAGCAACGTCATATAGGGGCTGACTTCCGGATCTTTATTGATAATTTCCTGCAATACAAGCAATAGATGGATAATATCCTGGGCAATCACATAAGCAGGAGCCGCTTTCGCGCCAAAAATAAAGGTAAGCGGTGTGGAAGGCTTCTTCCCCCTTTTGATTTCCAGATACTTATGGATAATATACAAGGCATTCATCTGCTGACGTTTATATTCATGCAGCCTTTTTATCTGAATATCAAAAATAGAATCCGGGTTCAGGGTCACGCCCTCTGCTTCCTGCACATAAGCGGCCAGCTCTTTCTTTTTCTCCGCCTTGATTTGGGCAAGACGGTCAAGCGCTGCCTGATCGTCGGCAAACTCCATCAGTTTTTCCAGCTTATCCGCATCTTTTTTATAGCCGTCGCCAATCGTGGAGGATAAAAACTCTGCTAATTCCCTGTTGCAGGAAAGCAGCCATCTGCGGAAAGTAATGCCGTTTGTTTTGTTATTGAATTTCTCCGGATATATCTTATAAAATGCATTCAGTTCCGTATCCTTTAAGATCTCCGTATGGATAGCCGCTACCCCGTTTACCGAAAAACCGTAATGAATATCAATATGAGCCATGTGTACCCTATCGTCCTCATCAATAATCTGCACCGTCTCATCCTCATATTTTTCCCGGATTCTCTTATCCAGCTCTTTTATCACCGGCACGAGCTGGGGCACTACTTTTTCCAGATATTTTAACGGCCATTTTTCCAATGCTTCTGCAAGAATTGTATGATTCGTATATGCACATGTTTTAGACACTACCTCTATAGCCTCATCCATAGTAAACGCTTTTTCTTCCACTAGAATACGGATCAATTCCGGTATTACCATCGTTGGGTGAGTGTCGTTGATCTGGATCACCGCATGGTCGTACATCCTGCGCAGATCGTATTTCTTCTCTTTCATCTCCCGTAAAATAAGCTGCGCCGCATTGCTGACCATAAAATATTGCTGGTATATACGCAGGAGATTGCCCGCTTCATCGGAATCATCCGGATAAAGGAATAGTGTAAGGTTCTTTTCAATCTCTTCTTTATCAAAGTCAATCCCTTTTTTTACAATGCTTTCATCCAGCGACTCTATATCAAACAGACGTAATTTGTTCACGCCATTGTCATATCCTACCACATCAATATCATACAGCCGGGATGTTACCTTTTTCTTCCCAAAATACACATCAAAGGTCACATCTGTCTTCGTCAGCCATGAACGGCTTTCCATCCATTCATTTTTCTCTGCTGTCTGAAGCCTGTCTTTAAATACCTGCCTGAACAGGCCGTAATGATAATTAAGCCCAATGCCTTCCCCCGGAAGCCCCAAGGTTGCTATGGAATCCAAAAAACATGCCGCAAGCCTCCCAAGCCCGCCGTTACCCAGGGAAGGTTCCGGTTCTATTTCTTCTATTTTAGCAATATCCTTTCCTTTTTCCTTCAGGATAGACGCCGCTTTATCATAAATCCCCAAGTTAATCAAGTTATTGGAAAGAAGTTTCCCAATCAGGAATTCTGCGGAAATATAATATATCTTCTTTTCCCCTTCAATATTTTTTGAAACGCTCATCAATCTCTTCGTAAATTCCAGCAGACAAAAGTAAACTTCCCTGTCTTCCAATTCTTCTAATGTTTTCCGGAACATACCGCCTGCCAGTTCTTCCAACTGCTGTTCCATGTTCAAAACTAACACATCTTTCTGCATATTTGTTTGCTGTGACATTTTTTGTTCCTCCTGCATACATAAAATAATGTTCCCAGTTAAACAGTTAAACTGCATCAACCGCTCAAAAAAATAATATCATCCGCGTTCTTCCCTATTGCATTTTTGTTTAAAAATCTCTATATAGTAAGTTACCACAGGAAAACGTTTTCTACAATCGTCAAATTACACATTTTTTTCTGTTTTTTTTGTGACATTTTTCTAAAATATGGATTTTAGCAAATAATATCCAGATACTGCATACGGACAATACGGTAGTCCAAAATTCTTTTTCTCCCTTCGCCCCCGTTTAAAAGGGAATGAAGCTCTTCCACTGCCGCCGCAGATATTTCCGCAAATCCCTGCCTTACGGTATTCATCTGTTTCCCGGCATAACCCATCAGGGTAATCCCGTCAAAACCACATACCGGACGAAAGATATCCATCTCCATCAAAGCTCTCATGGCGCCGATGGCCATTAGATCGGAAGCGCATACCAGGACATCCTTTTCTTCCGCATAACTAAAAGTAATCTCCCTGGCTTTCCGCTCGGAAAAGTCCCCTTCTTTAACAAGAAGATCCAGCCCCAGCTCCTTGGCCAGTTCCTGGATGCCTTTCAGGCGCTGTTCTGTCACATAACCATTTTTTTTGCCGGCTATATAGAGAATGCTTTTACACCGGTTATCCACAATTGTCTTCTTCGCCACCTCATACTGCGCCATCTCCTGGTCTATGGATACGTATGAAGTATTCTCATTCACAATGGGCGCATCCACCACGACTGCTTTAAATGCTTGGGAACGGAGCAGTCCTTGCAGCACACTGTCATTTTTGGATAAACCATAAATAATAATTCCATGAATCCTCTGTGAATTCAGATAACGAACGATCTCCTCCTCCGACCGGCCCTCAAACATGGAAAAGAAAAATGTGTTCACATCTAACCCCAGCTCTGCTGCTTTGTTGATCGCCCCGGAAAGATAACGCATATCAATCTCATCAATCGCCTGGGTACGGGTATTCAGATTAATCAGCAAAGCCACCCGCCCTGCCTGTTTGGATGACAAGGCGGCCGCCACGGAGTTAGGAAGGAAATTCAGCTCCTTCACTGCATCGTTTACCTTCCTTTTCGTTTCCTCACTTACATTCGGATAATTGTTGAGGACTTTTGAAACGGTAGATATCGCTACTCCTGCGTGCCTTGCCACATCTTTAATGGAAACCATGGGGTACACTTCCTTTTCTTTTTCTTTTTGGAAATCGTTTTCTTCACTATATTATACCAGCCCGCCGGAAATGTCCAGAACTTTTTTTGCAGTTTTTCCCATATTTGTCTACGCAGCCCTGGAAAAACTGCCTATATCGTAACGTCTATGTTCCCGCCCTCTGTCACCGCAGGAACTTCCGGCATCTGCGCCTGCATTTCTATCCCTGCCAGTTCCAGGGATACGCCGCTTTGCCCTTCCCTTCTTTCCTTCTCCAGTTCATTAAAAAGAGCCTTCAGATACTGCATATCCGCTTCTGTTATTTTCCGCAGCTCTTTTGCCCTATGCTTTTTCTTTAAAAGCTCCAGGTCCTCCGGATCCATGTCATCATAAGAAACTGCCGTCAATTCCTCCAGTTCTTCCAGGCTTTCCAGTTCCTCCAGCGTCTCTTCCAGCTCTTCCATGAGTTTTCTCATTTCCTCACTGTCCAGCTCCGCGTTCTCTGCAATTTCCATATTCCCTTTGCGGATCTCATCCCTGATGCCATCCCCGTTCTCATCCCTTTCCGCTTCGCAGGGGCCTCCCTTTTTCCCCCGTTCCTCTTCCTGCAGATGCTTTACCTTCTTTCTGGCCACTTGGGCAATCTGCTCTGCATGCATAATCGCCCTTCTTACTTTATTTTCATCATATTCGCCGCTTCTTAGCTGACGGTAAAGCAAAGCTACCTTTTGAAATGCCCTGGCGGTCACCTGCTTTGCGCCCACAGATGTCTTCGCCCTGATCAGTTGCCCTGATATTTCTCTGTGGTTATATACCAGCTTTTTCTTTTTCTTCTTCTGCTGGCGGGAGGTTTTTATTGTTCTTGCTGCAGTTCCTTCTGCACGCTTTGAAACAGCCGTTCCCATACCAGACCCTCCAATTCCCATCATCCCCATACAGTCATCCTCCTTGATTTCTACGGGCAGCAAGCCGCGCTCATATCTCCAATGCCCTGACGGATATCATATGCGGCAAAAGCGCGCTCCTTGCCATTTTTTCCCTTGCCGGGCAGATATTTTCATACTTCTTCCAGCAGCCGGCGGCTTAACTGCATGAAACACGAAGCAGCTCAAAACCACCGCTGCAGGCGGCAGGCTCAAAACACCTCAAAAACATATTGGCGTTTAACCTCCGGGGTATCTGCCGAATGTGCATATTTTAGGTTCGCCAGACCTATTGCCTGCGGAAATAAACCATTAAAAAATTTCTATTTCTGATATATTTATATCGGCAGTTTTTTCCTATTCCATAACGGAACTCTCTATATTGCCGCCTAACTGTCTGCCCGGATACGCTCCACAATGCTTTGCTTCTCCACCGTCTTTTGCATCATCCCGGGAATCCATATGCCGATTGCCAAAAGAATCGGGATAATAACCGCAAGCGGCCATAAAGTAAAGCGGTACGTAAAAAACCATAAAGCAGAAAGCGCCTTCCCCGCTACAAAAAATGACATTGCCGCCCCAAGCCCAAGGGCTGTCATCCCTGCCGCGGCAGTATAAAAAAGCCCCTCTAAAACCAGCATTTTCTTTAATTGTCCCGCCGTCATCCCGATTGCCTGCAGCGTTGCAAATTCCCTGCGCCTCGTAATTATGCTGGTAAGCATGGAATTGATAAAATTCAAAATGCCAATCAAGCCTATCACAAAGCTAAGCGCGCCGCCTATCAGAAGGAACATATTCCTAAGCCCTTCAAATTCGCTTTCGCTGACCGCTCTCGAGCTGTAATTCATCATCGGTTCCTCTTTCCCGGTATATTCCTTTAAAAAGTATTCCATTTCCTCCTCCGTTCCGTCCTGCACATTGTATACAAAGCTCATAATCCCGGGACGGGCCGCCATCTGCAGATAAACTTCCGCCGGAAGATAAAAACTATAATTATAGGAAACCCTGCAGGAACTGGTATAATATCCTACTTTTACTTTTGCCATTACCTCAAATTCATAATTCATCGGGGCATTCCCGCCGGACACATCGGAAGTTCCCTTGCAGTTATGAAGAATGACCTTATCGCCGATATCATAGTGGGAAGACTCCCAATATGGGTTCCCGTCATCATCGCAGTTAATGCCTTCCAATATATATTTTCCCGTTTTCAGTTTTTCTATATCAATCTCACCCTCAATCACTTCCAGGTTCCCCAAAGGGAAATTCTCCATGCCATAAACAGCGCATATCTCCCTCTCGTCCGGCATTGCATTCCCCCGATACAGCGCTATCCCTTTTTCCTCCGGTTCCACGGTAAAAAATTCTGCATCCCTGATGTTACTGTATATCCTGCCCCCTTCTTCTACTCCTGGGTTTTCCAGGATAGCATTTATCATGCTCTCCGAAACGGACTCTTCAAAGCCCAAATACCTGTAGTTAAAATAAGCCGTGTGAGCTACCATAAAATCACTTTCCAAAAACTTGGAAAGATATTTGTCCATATCAAAACCAATCGTGAACGTATAAATGGTATTAAACAGCACAAGGCTCAGCGCCATGGACAAAACTACGAACGCGGTCCTTTTTTTATCCCTTCCCAGGTTTGCGGCCGCCATGGAGGATATTTTGGAACGGGACAATACCCGCTTCATCCCCCGCGTCCTGCCCTTATTGGCAATGGCGGCATAACCCGTTTCCGTCTCCAAATATTTTTTTGCGGCGGCTCCATTCTTCCTTTCTTTTTTCTCTGCCCCCCGTCCGCTTCCCCCTTCCGCATAGCGCACCGCTTCCACCGGGGATACTTTTGCCGCTATCCTCCCCGGTTTTGCCGTACTGATTGCTACTGTAAAAAAGGAAAAAATGCCGCTGCCGATAAAAATAAGGGGATTGGCTGATGTAAATGCCACATACGCCTCCCCATCAGCCAGAACCGCTTTTGTAATGACAGGAACCAGTCCGCATCCGATCAGATACCCGGCAAGCAGACCGGCGGGGATGCCGATGCCAGCCAGCCGCAAAGCCTGCCTGCGGATCATTTTTTTCACCTGTTTCCCAGTAGCCCCTATGGTTTTGATTAAACCGTAAAACCGGATGTCTTTTACTACGGAAATCTGGAAAATATTATATATAATCAGATATCCCGTCAGCACGATGAGACACAGCGCCGCTGCCATTGCCGCTGCCATACCGGGGTCCATTGCAAAATTCGCCGAGATATACGACCAGTTCACATTATTGTCTAAAAAATTATCTGCATTTTCATCTATGGAAAAACCGCTGTCCACAATGATCCGCTCCATTTTTTTCTCCAAATTCAAAGAATTGCGGAACATAATATAGCTGTTAATAGCCCCCGTCATCTCATAATTTTCTTTATAACTGTTGTAAAGCTCATCTATATGGGCATCCACATATGCCCTGGAAGTCACCATAATAGATGCAGGAAAGACCGGATCTGCTTCCCACCAGCCGGAAAGCACAAAATCCCGGCTCACTTCTTTCCCGTGGACAAGCAGTCTCAATGTAACCGGCGCACCCATCTCTTTCCTGGCGCCAAGCATCTGAATGGTTTTTGTGTCCATCATAATTTCATTTTCCTTTTCCGGTTTGTGTCCTTCCTCCGGCTCGCAAAAACCAAGTTTTATGCCTGCATCGTCCATGTAATAAAGCTCCCCATGACGTTTCTGAAGTTCCTCATTCAGCACCTGGTCGCTTAACAGGCGGTTGTAGGAAATCTCTTCAATCAATTCATGGTCTTTGACTTTTTCATACTCTTCATCGGTAATATATTTTAACACTCCCATTCCATCGCCCCCGGCCTGGCGCATAGTCTGACGCTGGAAGTTTTCCACCACGCCGCTTCCTGCTGTAAAAACCGCCGTAAACAAAACCGAGGTCAAAGCGATCGCCGCCATTGCAATCAAATTCCTCGTCCTGTTAGCCGCAAAGCTTTTATCGGCAATCCGCCTGACTGCTTTTTGATTTTTTATCCGAAACATAATGATACACCGGCTCCTTTCCCTTTTTTCGATCAACCAGTTGACAGGCAGCCCTTTAGCCAGAATACTCTCCTATCTCTTTTTTCCTGGCTCTGCCTAGCCTGCAATCCTCCCATCCTCAATACGGACAATCCGGTCCGCCATCTGCGCAATCTCCTCATTATGGGTTATCATTACCATCGTCTGTTTAAATTTTTCGCTGGTAACCTTTAAAAACCCCATCACATCCTGGCTGGTCCTGCTGTCCAAATTGCCGGTCGGCTCATCCGCCAACAAAATAGCTGGTTTGGAAGCAAGCGCACGGGCAATCGCCACCCTCTGCTGCTGTCCTCCGGAAAGCTGATCCGGTCTCCGGTCCGCCTTCCCCTCCAGCCCAAGGGTATGGATAATCTTTTCCATATACTTTCCGTCCGCTTCTTTCCCGTCCAGTTCCATAGGCAGGACAATATTTTCGTAAACATTCAATACCGGAACAAGATTATAGCTCTGGAAAACAAACCCTATTTTCCTGCGCCTGAAAATGGTAAGGGCATCGTCCTTTAAGGAAAAAATATCCTTTCCCGCCACTTCTACGCTTCCGGCCGTCGGCCGGTCCAATCCCCCTATCATATGCAGGAGCGTGGATTTCCCGCTGCCGGAAGTTCCTACTACCGCCACAAATTCCCCGCTTTCCACTGAAAAATCCACGCCGTCCAATGCTTTCACCGTCACTTCGCCGCTCCCGTAATATTTCTTCAAACCTTTTGTTCTTAGAATTTCCATCATAACCTTCCTTTCCTGTTATTTCATAAAACCATTATACCCCGTGATTCTTTCCAGAATCTTTCTGGAATCTTACAGTTTTGAAAGAATCCCGCATCCTTTTATTCAACTTTTATTCCTATACAATTTCCGGTGTCCTTTTTTTGTAAAACCATGCCGCAAAGAACAAACCGCTAAAAGATGTATAAAATGCCGGGATATTATACTGACAGATACCGCAAAAATTTTGCAAGACGCTAAAAGCAGGCAGATAAAAACAAAAATTGTTGGCAAATGCTATTCTGCAACATTTTATGCCAAAACAGCATTCGCCAACAAAATCCAGATTTCCATACGTTCTATGCCAACATCCCCTATTCCGGCAAAAACCATATCCGGCCGGAAACAGACCCATAACCGCTTCTTTGCATACAATAAACTATCATCCATTACAAGCGGGTCTTTGGAAGGAAGACGGAAAACAAGGAGCCTTGTCCCGGATGGGAGTCCACCTTGATATAGCCTCCTTCCCTGCTAAGAATCTCCCTGGCAAGGTATAGTCCGATCCCTGCCCCGCTCTCTCCCCTTACTGCCGGGGACCGGTAAAAACGGGCAAATATTTTTGCCGTTTCTTCTTCTTTCATCCCAATGCCCGTATCCCTGATGTCGATGCGTACGAACATTTCATACTCTTTTGCCGATATTTCCACAGTTCCTCCCTCCGGCGTATATTTGATCGCATTATCCACAAGGTTGGAGACCGCTTCCAATGTCCATTTAAGGTCAAAACACGCCCAAAGCCCGGACGCCTCCCCCACCAGAAGAAAAACGCCTTTCTGTCTTGCCGCCAGGCCGAAGTCCAGTTTCCCCAGCAGGCTGTCCACTCTGGTATTTTCCGGCTTTACTTCTATCATGCCGCTTTCCAGACGGGACATTTTTACGAGGAACTGGATCAGGAAATTCAGCTTCTTCGTCTGTTCCTCAATTTGAAATACGATATTTCCCGCCTGTTCATCCAATTCCCCATTTTCCTCCAAAAGCTGCGTATACAGCAGCATATTGGCTATCGGCGTTTTGGTCTGATGAGATATATCGCTTACCAAAACTTTTATTTTTTCCCTCTCTTCCTCTATCTGCGCCCTTGCTGACTCCCCATAAACAAGATATTGGAACATTTGGGCTTCTAAACGGGAAAGCCGGCTTTCGTCATACACAGTCTCTGAAAACGTACCCGTTTTTGCCGCTTCAATCATATGTTCAATCCGGTTCCAAGTTCTGTTTACCTTTTCATTCAAAAGACCAAAAGCAAGCAAAAACATGCCGGCCACACACGCACAGAAAAAATACATCCCCAAAATACTTCCCTCCTCCCGTTACCGTCAATTTCCCATACTTCAGTTCCTTCCGTTTTCCCATAGATATCCAATCCCATACACAGTTTTAATAGGCACGCCCGGGAGTTTGGATCGGAGACGGTTCACCGCTACGGATAACGCATTTTCTTCCACAAACTCTGCCCCGTCTGTCCAGATACGGTCAATCAGCATTTCACGGGAAAGCGTATTTCCTTTATGGGTCACGAGAAGCTTTAACAGCCTCTGTTCCGTCTTGCTTAATTCTACCGGATTCCCGTCCGCCAGAAAAACCATTTCCCCAAAGTCAAAAGAAAAACCGTTTTGTTCAAAAAGCTCTTTCCTTCCCCTGTTTTTATCCCCGCCCTGCCCTGATTTTCTGCGCAGGATGGCGTTCACCCTGGCACGGAGCACCATAAGCGAAAAAGGTTTTGTGATATAGTCATCCGCCCCTGTCTCCAGCCCTGTCACAATATCAACCTCCATATCATTGGCCGTCAGGAATATAATGGCCACTTCGCTTTTTTTGCGTATCTCTTTACAGTAATCCAAGCCACTCCCATCCGGCAGATTCATGTCTAAAATAATAATGTCTATGCTTTCCTCAAACAGGCTGCGTGCCTGGGCGATGTCAAATGCCTGAAGGATATCTTCCCCGTGGAACGACAAGGCTATCCCATGATTCAAAGCATGGTCGTCCTCAACAATAAGAATTTTCATTACCGGCTCTCCTTTATTTTCTCCTTAAAATTATCACTTAGAAAATTGGATAAATGCTTTGGCAAATACCTCTTATATCACCGCTTCTTCTGACAATTTTGTGCCCCGCAGATAACTGCGGGGCATTAAGATTTCTCTCAACTATCCATGCGCAACATATATGCGGGCCAAAGCGCCGCTGCAGCCTAAACTATTCTGTCTCCTCTTCCGGTCCTTGCGCACCCTCTTCCGGTTCTCCGCCTGCAGGCTCCTGCGGCTCCGAAATATTGTCTACCACATTTCCTTCCTGGTCTATCCTGTCCCTATATTTCACACGATAGATCCTCCTGAGCGATTCATTAATCCGGTCCTCTGTAATCACGCCATCCTTTACTGCAGAAAGAACGCCTTCATATGCAGCCTGGAAATCATCCGGCATTAAAATCATATCCGCCCCTGCCTGCAAAGCCATGACGGCCGCTTCCCCGGGCTCATAACGTTCCGTAATTGCAGCCATATTCATCGCATCCGTAATTACAATCCCATGATACCCTAATTCGCCCCTCAATAAATTTGTAATCACTTCCCCTGACAACGAACAGGGTCTGTCATCCCCCGTCAGACCCGGTGCGGATACATGGCCTACCATGACAAAATGCGCCCCGGCATCAATGCCCGCACGGAACGGCACAAATTCCGAAGCCCTGAAATCATCTGCCGTTTTATCCAACGTTACCGTCCCCTCATGGGTGTCTTCCCCTGCCGCCCCTATTCCCGGAAAATGCTTCAAGCAGGAACTGACTCCTGCATCCTGAAGCCCGCCGACCAATGCGGAAACCATATCGCCCGCCATAGCCGGATCGCTTCCAAACGAACGTTTCCCAATGGCAGAAGAGGATGCATCTGTTACAATGTCAGCCACCGGTGCAAAATCCAGGTTAAAACCAAACTCATAAAGATAAGAAGCGATTTCAGCCCCTGCATGATAAGCTGCCATCGCATCCCCTCCAGCGCCGATATCCGCCATATCCCCTATCTGCGCCACTTCTATGCTGTTTCCTACACGCCTCACCGAACCGCCTTCTTCATCCACAGCCAAAAAAATAGGATATTTGCTCATGCCGGCCGTTTTTGTCAACATCCCTTTTAGCTGCTCTTCATCTATGATATTCTGAGCAAAATAAACCAGCCCGCCGACCGCGTACTGGTTTAGAGCCTCCTGCGTTGCATTTCCTGCCGTAATAACTTTCCCCACTCCCGTAATCGTTTCCGGCGTTACAATAAACAAACCGGCTACCCTGTCCTCCAAAGGCATCGGGGCAATCGCCGTTTCCACGATTTCTTCCAGCCAGTCCACCTCCTGCACTGTTTCGCCTTCCACCTGCTCAGGAGGTTCCACTACAACATTTTCATCCTCCGGCTGATCCGTTTCTTCCATCTGCTCCGCTTCTTGTGCCTGTTTGAGTTCCGTAAGTATTTCCATCAGTTTCTTTGTCCCTATCACAGCGCCCACAGCCAATGCCGCAACAAAAATGCCCACTGTTATATACGCTATTATCTGGTTCCTGATCCTTCTTCTTCTTCTATAAAGCCGTCTTTCATCAAATTCCCTATCTCTATTTTCTTTCATATTTTACCCCATACAAATAATATATATGTTATCATAACCTATTTGCACGGAAATTTCCACATATATTTCCAGACTTTTGCATCTGGCCAGCCAGACGTTTAAACCAAGGCGTATCTTTATCTTACGCTTCCATTGTATATGACAATAAGAGAGGATATCAATCATTCGATTAATATCCTCTCTCAAACTATGCTATCCAATGGCCTTTTCCTCCATTCTTTATTTTTTATTCAGTTTTATTTCGTCTTATTCACTTTTCTCTTTCGTACTTTTTCCACTTCTCTTTTGTACTGTCTGTACTGTAACGGCTGATAAACTTTTCTATCCGGCGCTTTCTTTCTTCTGCCATAGACTTTATCTTCTGTCCTTCGTTACTTTTTCTTATGTACTCAACTACGATATCTTTTGTTTATCCACTCTTTTGTACATTAAGTGAATCAGCTTAAGTTTTTGTTGGACCGTACCTCCTTTTCTTTAATATTTTATCTATGTGAATTTGTTTATGGTCTTATTATAACCAGATAAATTTAATTTGTCAACACATTTTTTCAAAATAATATATTTTTTTTCATATTTTTTCTTTTTATTCCATATTATGAGATTTTTCCCCCTCATATTCCCAAATTCGACATCAATTTTTGTCATATTTTGTAGAATCATCCTTTTTCTTACCGGATATGAAAAAAAGAGGGCTTTTGACACCCGGATGCGTATTTAGTATAATCAGAACAGATATTGCATAAATTCCAGCCGCAGCCACGCCAGCCCTGGTTGCCGGCATATTATATGTCCAAAGGAGGGGTTTCCTATTTATAATCCTTTTTTAGCCGGAGGCACACTGGGCACAAATGCTTCCATCAATAAACTTATGATAGCAAAAATGCCTGTATGCTCTGTTTCCCAGCCCTTGGCAGGAAAAAGCGCCCAGGATATTTTTTCCACCAGCCTGTTTATCCAGGAAATTAAAAAATCCGCCAAAAAATTGCAGATTAAAGTTTCTGCCCTTGAAGAAAAATCACTGCCTCTTCACCTGGAAGACAGTCTGGAAAGCAGCGATCCTTATGTCAGGGCAGCGGCACACGATATCTTGAAGCTTTTTGGGGAACGGCTCGCCGTCATTCTTCTTTGTTTAAAGGAGGGTTCCCCGGAAAACCGTACGGCCCGCCCTGACTGGTCAGACGAAGAATGGGCTTACTGGAATTCTTTAAAGCATATTATACTGGTAGGCGGCCTTGCCAGCCCCCCTCTCGGTGAGCATCTCAAATATTATGTGGAACAGGTTTTCAAAGCTTCCGGCAAGCATCCCTATACGATCATCCTCGGCAAAGATTCCACTTATGCCGGCCTGCGCGGATGCGCCACTTATTTAAGAAATTCCCCGGATAACATACCAGGCGGCGCTTTCGCATCCAATTCCCCCGCCCAGGTTAATCTCATCTTTGATTACGGTCAAAGTTTTATTAAAAGAAGCTATGTAGTTATGGAAGGGCAGGAGTTAAAAGACATTATTATTCTGGGGAAAACTTTATCCAGGCATGTGGACTGGGATATCAAAGACCCGGCGCTGGAAGAAACAGAAGCCCATGCCCTCAACCAATACTTCCTTGAAACTATCGGCCGCACAGTCCGGGAAGTGGAAGCCCGCGGCCTGGCGATCCGCCCCCATATTATTTTAAGCATTGCCAACTACGTAAAAGACGGGAAAATTGCCAACCGGGGAGGCTATGGGAAGCTGCGGCTGATTGCGCCTAATTATGCCTTATATCTATCCACATGTCTTAAGGAATATTTTAACAGGGATTTTTATTTTACACTGCTTCACGATGGAACCGCCATGGCAGCCGGATATGCCGACTACAAACAGTCTGTCTGCATTTCCCTCGGCACGGCTTTTGGCGTAGGCTTTCCGGAAAACCGGAAAAGATAGAATAGGAGGTAATACATATTATGACACACAAGCAAACCGCTTTTGCAGCAGCAGCGCAGACAATGATTAAAAACCTGGAAAAAAGGGGTATGGAGGGGTATTTTTTTGAAGATTCCGCTTCCTGCACCGATGCCATCCTTGCTTCCATCCCGGAAGGCAGCATGATTTCCTGGGGCGGCAGCGAATCTATTAAACAAACTGGGCTTATGGATAGAATACGCCAGGGAAATTATAAGCTCATCGACCGGTTTAGCGCTTCTTCCCCGGAAGAAGCCAGGAATTTATACGCCCAGTCGGTACTTTCAGACTATTATCTCATGAGTTCTAATGCGGTAACCCTGGACGGGGAATTAATCAATATAGACGGCAGCGGCAACCGTGTAGCCTGCCTGATCCATGGGCCAAAAAATGTGGTTATGGTAGTCGGAATGAACAAAATAGTCACGGATGTCAATTCCGGCATCGACAGAGTACGCAACTTTGCAGCCCCGCCCAACGCCGCCCGCTTGAACCGTCAGACCCCTTGCCTTACTGCCGGAATATGCGGCGACTGCCTATCCCCCGACTGCATGTGCAGCCAGATTGTGATTACCCGCCGCAGCGGCATCAAAGGAAGGATTAAGGTTTACTTTGTCGCACAAGAACTTGGCTATTGATAAACACAAAAGACTTACGGTTTTTCGTCAGTTTATGTCCTTCCGGCGAAAGACCTCCCTGCAAGGCGAAAAAAACAGCCAAGCCCCATTCATAAAGGCTTGGCTGCTTTCGCCTAATGCATACAGCCTGTAACCGTATACCCCGGCCGGCGGATCCGGCCGGATCTTTTTATCTCAACGGATACCGATCCGTCAGCTCCTGCACGATCGCCCTTGCCTCCGGTATTTTCGCTTCCCCGCCTTTGATCACAAGGGAAACCGCCTCCGCAATCCTGTCCATATCCGTCACTCCCATCCCCCGGGAAGTCACTGCCGGCGTTCCAAGCCGGATACCGCTCGTCACAAAAGGAGATTTCGGGTCATTAGGTATTGTATTCTTATTTGCAGTAATATGCGCTTCATCCAGAAGCTTCTCCACCGCTTTGCCCGTCAAATCAAAATTCGTCAAATCAACCAGCATCAGATGATTATCCGTGCCGCCGGACACGATTTTTACGCCTCTGTCCATCAGCCCTTTGCAAAGCGCCTGGGCATTGTCTATAATCCCTTTCTGGTATTCTTTAAACTCATCCGTCAAAGCCTCTTTAAAACATACTGCTTTTGCCGCAATGACATGCATCAGAGGGCCTCCCTGGATGCCGGGGAAAATAGCCTTATTAAAATTATACTGATCCGCCGCTTCCTGATTGCACAGAATCAGGCCGCCCCGCGGCCCGCGCAGCGTCTTATGGGTCGTCGTAGTTACCACATCCGCATAAGGCACCGGGCTTGGATGAAGCTTTGCCGCCACAAGCCCGGCAATATGCGCCATATCCACCATCAGAACCGCGCCTGTTTCATCGGCCACTTCTTTAAATTTTTTAAAATCAATTGTCCTTGCATAAGCGGAGGCTCCTGCAATAATCATCTTCGGCTTCGCCTCCAAAGCAATGTCCCGTAGCTGGTCATAATCTATGAAACCCTCATCATTCACCCCATAAGGGACAATTTTAAAATATTTCCCGGAAATATTTACCGGGCTGCCATGGGTTAAATGCCCGCCATGATCCAGATTCATCCCCATAATGGTATCCCCCGGATTACAAATGGCGAACTGGACAGCAAGGTTGGCCTGTGCGCCGGAATGAGGCTGCACATTGGCATAATCGCAGCCAAACAGCTCCTTTGCCCTTTCTATTGCAAGATTTTCCACTACATCTACACATTCGCATCCGCCATAATATCTCTTCCCCGGATACCCTTCCGCATATTTATTGGTAAGCGGGCTGCCCATCGCAGCCATAACTGCCTTGCTTACCCAATTCTCCGATGCAATCAACTCAATATGGCTGTCCTGCCTCTCCTGCTCATCGGCAATCGCCTGGGCAATTTCAGGATCTACATTTTTTACCTCGTCCAATGAATACATTCCCAATATCCTCCATTTTCCATTTCTCTCATCCGGCATTTAACAGCAAGCAATACCAGAAAGCGCCTGCCCTCCGGTAAAAGAGAAACACCGCTCCATCCCGGCAGCCGGTTTTCCCGCTTTTTGTTTGTTCCGCTAAAGTATACCATAGTTCCTGACGAATGAAAACTATAGAAAAAGAATATATTTTAAAGAATTTTTAAGAATTTTTATATATTATATTCAATGACGTTTTCTTTACATCATGATAAAATACTGCTAAAATGATGGATGGTTAAAATACAGAAGAAAATGTGCGCAGATCAGACTGCTGCTGGAGGTTACTTATGTACTATGTCATTGTCAACCCGGCATCCAAATCAGGCAAAGGCCGCGCTATTTGGGCCAGCCTTGAGCCTGTATTCAAAGAAAAGAATATTCCTTATAAAATTCTTTATTCAAAAGGCGCCGGGCATGTTGCCAAAGCAGTGGCGAAGCTGACCGGCCCAGATAAAAGCGGGAAAAGCCGCCGGCAGATAAAATTAATTATTTTAGGCGGCGACGGCACGGTAAACGAAGCCCTCCAAGGCATCCGGGATTTTGACCGGGTCCTGCTCGGCTACATCCCCACCGGCTCCAGCAATGATTTGGCAAGAGATCTAAAGCTTCCAAAGAATCCCCGGATCATTCTCCAAAGAATTTTAGAAGGAAAATATATGCGTACTATGGATTTAGGGCTTCTTACCTATACGAATCCACCCAGGGAACGTTCGCGGATCCAAGCGGAAGAAATCCCATGCCATAGATATTTTGCCGTCAGCAGCGGCATCGGTTTCGATGCTGCCGTATGCGAAGAGGCGCTGGTTTCCCGTTTTAAAAATACATTAAATAAATTTGGCCTTGGCAAACTGACCTATCTTGCCATTGCCTTGCGGCAGCTTATTGCCGCTAAGTCCGTTTCCTGCGATATTTATTTAGATGACAAGCAAACGCCCATACATCTGGACCGTTTTTTATTTACTGCATTTATGATCCACAAATATGAAGGCGGAGGGTTTCAATTCTGCCCTATGGCGGATGATCATGACGGAAAGCTTGATTTATGCGTTGTGGGCAAGATCCCAAAGCCTGTCATACTGGCTGCCCTGCCCACTGCCTTTTGGGGCAAGCATTACATGTTTTCGGCCATCAGGCATTATGCCGCCACAAAAGTAACTTTTCTGGCATCTGCCCCTTTATGGGTGCATACGGACGGGGAAGTATACCGGAAAGCCAATCACATCACCATTTCCTGCCTCCCGCAGAAAATCAGGCTGATGATGTAGAAGTCCGCTTCCGGAATACCGTCTGGCAGCTTCTGATAAAAAAGAAATATTTTGTAAGACAGCTTTTACGGGACGAAGGGTCCGTCCTGTGAAAGAATCCATGTTTTTCGCACCGGCCAAATCCATGCCCGCACAAAACGCAGCATATCCAAAAATGCGCGGACGACGAACGGCATAAACAGGAGGCCTAAAGGAACATGGGCAAGAATGGAGGATGAAAATGACGAAACAAACATTAAAATATTATTATGAAAAGTACAAACACGCCATACCGCTCTTTCTTTATGGTATTTTTTATATAACCTGGTTTGTATATCTGGAACAGAAAGTAACAAAAAATTATACCGTCATCCATGTGGCGCTGGATGACCGCATCCCCTTTTGCGAAATATTCGTTATTCCTTACTTTTTATGGTTTGCTTATGTTTCCTTAGCCGTTGCTTATCTGTTTTTCAAAGAGAAGGACGATTATTATAGGACATGTATTTTTCTTTTTACAGGAATGACCGTTTTTTTAATTATTTCCACTTTGTTCCCCAATGGCCAGCATTTGCGCCCCAGCGTCATGCCACGGGATAATATTTTCACTCGGCTGGTAACCTTCCTTTACAGTACCGATACCCCTACCAATTTATGGCCGAGCATTCATGTATATAATTCCCTGGCGGCACACCTTGCCCTGGCAAAAACGAAAAGTCTTTCCGGGAAGAAATGGCTTCTTACAGCATCCTTCCTTCTCTGCATTGCTATCATATTGTCCACAATGTTCATCAAACAGCATTCTGTTTTTGACGTAGTAACGGCATTTATCATGGCAGCGGTTATGTATGGGATCGTTTATAAATATGATATCTTAATGGCCCATAGGGCGCATAAAAATAAAGCCCGTTCCAGGGCCCCCCAGGTCAATTAAAGCACAACCATCCGGTTGCATAAAGAGATATCGCGACAAAAAAATTAGCTCCCAGCCGTCAGGCGCCGACACTGACGGTTGGGGGCCAATTCTTTATACCGCAAATAATCCGAATCAAATACCCCGCACGGATAAGCTTCAATTAAATTGAAAAAATCTCTGGCAGATCCTGTATCCTTCTATGGAAATCTTCCTTCCCCCTTTTCCGGGCAAATTCATGGAATTCCCTAAGATCCCATATCTTAAACGTATATACAGCATTCTGTCCTTTTGTTTAATATATTTCCATAGTTCCTTTTTTTTCTGCAAATGCTCTTCTGTCCCCCCGCGGATTAAAAGCACGGAAGAAACCGTAGTAATGATTTCAAGGTAATTCACCATGTAATTACGCATTTTACGGTTCCCCTTCAGCTTCTGTTTGTTTTCCACCATATAATCCACCATAATCTTATTGACTTTGATTTGCTGGTCAATCCTGGAAATCATAACTGTCTCGTTTACAGACTGCCCCTCCCGGCCAATATAATAACGGTAAAAATTCACATTCATATAATACATATTTTTTACATAAAGCAATGGCTCAAATACAAACAGATTATCTACATAAAATGTATTTTCCGGCAGTCTCAGCCCGCATTCGCGTAAAAGCTTCGTCCTGAATATCACAGAATGCATCAGTATATACTGTCCTTTGTGGAAATGTTTTACCTGTTTCCACGTAAAAATTTCATCTTCAGGCAGCGCATGGCGGTAACGCATTACTTTATTTTTCTTTTCCCCTTGTTTTTCATAAACAAAATTACTGATGAGCATATCCAGTGTCTTCCCGTCCCCAGCCGCCTCCTTAAGGACTTCCAGTATTTTTTGGTATTCGCTTTCTTTCACCCAGTCATCGCTGTCCACCACTTTAAAAAACAGCCCGGAAGCATTCTCCATCCCTACATTCACTGCCGATCCATGTCCGCCGTTTTCCTTATGGATAACTTTTACAATAGACGGATATTCTTCCTCATACTTGTCCGCAATTGCTGCCGTTTTATCCGTAGAACCGTCGTCCACTATAATCAGTTCCACATCTTCCCCTCCGGTTAGCAGGGAATTGATGCATTTCCCCATATAATCTTCTGAATTGTAACATGGTATTGTCACAGTTAATAATTTCATTGCTTTTCCACTCCTAGTTGAATATCCAGATATTCCGCATACCGTGCATACGCAGCAGGTATTGGATAACGTTCTCTTGCCTCATTTTTGCCGATGAAAATCCAGTCCTGCAAAAAATCCCCCTTTTTTGGACGTTCCAGTTCATCCACTCTCACCGCATATCCTGTCATATGCCATTCCTTATGGGAAAAAATGTGCTTTGCATCCCCAATATGCTTTATACGAAGCGCCTTCAACCCAATCCCCTGCAAAAACTGAAGCGCTTCTTCCTCCGTCAGCCGTCCCTCCAAGGCCGGGAATTCATACATCCCTGCTAACAGCCCCTTCTCCGGGCGTTTCCTGAAGGCGGCCTTTTCTTCATCACGGATAACAAGTATTGTTTTTTCTTCTATCTTTCTTTCCTTTTTCGCTTTCTTTTTTGGGAATTGCCCTGTCTGTCCCAGCCGGTGCGCCTGACAAAGCGCCTCCCATGGGCATTCCCCGCATTTTGGTTCCCCATTCGGAAGGCATACCATAGCCCCCAGTTCCATTAAGGCCTGATTAAAATCCCCTGGCCTTTTTTCCGGTATCACCCCTGCCAGTTCCTTTTCCACCCTCGCTTTTGTTTTCTGCGATAAAACATCCCCCGCATCCATCCGCAGCCGGGAAAGCGTCCTAAGCACATTCCCGTCCACGGCAGGCACCGCTTTCCCATAAGCGATAGACGCAATAGCCCCCGCCGTATAACTGCCGATACCCGGCAATTTTATTAGCTCTTCGTATTCCGCGGGCATCTTCCCCCCATACTCCTCCATAACTATTTTTGCCGCTTTCTGCAGATTTCTGACACGGTTATAGTATCCTAACCCCTCCCATAATTTGACCAGACGGTCCTCTTCCATCCCCGCCAGCGTGGGGATATCCGGCACATTCTGAATAAAACGGTCAAAATAAGGCTTTACCGCCTCTACCCTGGTCTGCTGCAGCATAATCTCTGACAGCCATACATAATAGGGCCGGGGGTCTTCCCTCCACGGCAATATGCGTCTGCCTTTGTCATACCACTTAAGAAGCGGATCCGCAACCTGCTCTAACAACGGCTGTTCTTTCTCCTTTTCCAGCCTTACCGGCACAGGGTTTCCTATTTCCATAGAACCCGGCGTTACCATGCAATCATAAGCAAGGATTTCCACCCCTTCCTCCTCTGCTTTCTTAAGCGCTTGCGCAAAGGCAGGATGGGTTTCTTCATTGGGGGAGAAGAAAACAGCCCCTTTCATTTGTATGACAAACAGAATATAAGCTTTATAGCCTTCCTTTACTGAATCTATCAGTTCTTCCACGTGTTTCACCGCCCGTTTGGACGGGGCGTCCGGGAAATATGCGCCCATGTCCTTTTCCAGCGTCACTCCCTTTACTTCCAGGAAAATCTTTTCGTCTTCCGTCTCCACATAAAAATCGAACCGGGAATTTTTATAGGTTTTCTCGGCCCGGATTTTTTTCAAAGATGGAAACAGCTCTTTTTTCAAAAGCCATTCCGCTACTGCCTGGTTGGGGGCGTTAGAGTCCATATTAATCAGACATCCCCCCTTTTTCACTGCCACAAGGTCATATGCAGTGGTTCTTTCCTCATTTTCTGCCTTTTCCAAGTATACGTCTGCCCCAGGCACAAGAAGCTCTGCGCATCTTCCCGTATTCTTTACATGGACTTTTTCCAGCCTGCCGCCGATTTCTACATAAGCCACAAAACGGTTTGGCCTGCTCAAAAATCTTCCTTCTATGATCTGTCTGTATTTCATCGCTTTCCTTATCCTTTTACCTCAGCCTGTTACATTCAAATCTTTCCATTAAAGCGAGACAGCTTCTGAATTCTGCATACCGTTCTTCAATATCTCCCGGCTTTACTTCTATGTCCATGGCAGTTGACATAATATTTATCATATCGTCCGTAATCTTATGATGAAGGCCAGAAAGGATATTTAAACGTTCTTCATGACTGGAAGCATCCAGGAACTCCATTACCATTGGGTCAATATGAGCTATTTCTTCTTCCGGCTGCATCTCTAAATTACCGCTCAGGGCTTCTCCCCCTGCCTCTTCCGGTATTCTTCTATCCTCTGCCCCTACGCCTGGCTTTGCCTTTTCATTGGTTTCCGTTGCGTTCTTTTCCGGTCTTATTCCCAGGGCGGCATCCTCCCCGTTTCCCGTTTCTTTTTTTTCTATTTCCTCCCTGCCGATCCGTTCAAAACGGTATTCCTGGCTTGCCCCGGGATATTTTTTCCTGTCTGTCTTTTCCAGAAACATGGACAAAGGACGCACATAAGTTTCAAAGCTGCCGTAAAGCGCCTGGTAAACTACCATCGCTTCCCCTGTTTCCGAATGCTGCGCAACTGTTATTATCTGATAGATGCCCCCTTTAAAATGTCTGTAAATTTCCTGTGGAACAGGCAACTGCCGCATATGAAACACCTCCCATTGAAATGGATTTTACAGCCGCGCCATGTCTTGGCTGCGCGGCCAGCAATTATTATCTATTATAATACCCATATACCAGGTTGTCATGCTTTTCTTTCTTAAGTATTGATAAAGACAGGGGGTTCACTGGCTATAACGC
Organism: uncultured Lachnospiraceae bacterium; assembly: GCA_910576535.1. Classification (GTDB taxonomy): domain Bacteria; phylum Bacillota; class Clostridia; order Lachnospirales; family Lachnospiraceae; genus Kineothrix. Next base: position 251,134 of record CAJTKK010000003.1, read on the forward strand.
ACAATTAAAAGTTCCACGCTCATAATATCATTCATTTTTCCGGTTTTTACGGATTCTTCCGCCTCCATGCAGGCTTCCAAAGCCTCCCGTAAATAAGAACTCCTGAATTTAGCAGCCTGAGCGGCATATTTCCCTGCAATAAACGGGGAAAGCCCTACTTTTGCACCGATTATTTGATTGCCGTAACCCTTGGCTTTCAATTCCTTGACTTGCAAAAGCATATTAAACTGCCTGGTAATCAGGAACAGGATACGCATAGCCGGTTCTTTTAACGCCAAAAGATCATAATATAAATCTAACGCTTTTTTCTGCTGTTTATCCGCAATAGCATTAACCATATCAAAAATACGGCTGCTGACCCGTTTCGTGCAGATCTCTTCCATATCCTTTTCCCGGACAGCATCCTTATCCAAACAGTAACACATTAACTTTTCCAGCTCTTTACGGATATTTTCCATATCCGTCCCTGTTTTTTCCAGAAAATAGTTAAGAGCCGGTTCCGTTATCTGTTTCCCTTCCTTTTTAATCATACCCAGGATCCATTTTTTTAAAGTAGCTTCGTTCTGTACCGGAAATTCCACGGCCATTCCTTTTGAAGAAACGATTTTAAAAAGTTTGCTCCGTTTATCCACCTCTGTCTCCACAAAAATAAAATATGCGCTCCGGGCAGGCGCGGATAAATATTCTGCCAGCGGCTCCCCGCCGCTCTTGAAAAAACCGCTGTTCTCAAGAATAATCACTCTTCTGTCCGCAAAAAAAGGAAGCGTTTCCGCAAGGTCGATTACGGCTCCTGACGAAATATTTTTCCCCTCAAAATAACTGCAGTTCATCGTATCCCCGGCCTTAGTCATAGCCGCCTTTAATCTGTCCCTATACTGCTTGCGCAGATAAGCCTCTTCACCGTAGAGAAGATACATCTGCCTAAATTCCCCGCTTTTTATGTCCCCGTTAATTCTCTGCATCCTAATCCCCGTCCATTTTCCTGTCTTTCTTTTCATACTTGGATTTTACACTGTAAGAATAACATAACAGAAACAGATATTGCAAGAATCCAATTTTTTTATCAGAAAATCTGCTGCAGGCAATGGTACATTTATTTTTTGGGGAGATCGTCTGTAAGGATCCGGGCATCAAAAAACCCGCCATGAAGCGTTTTGTCAAGTGCTTTTTTGAGTTATTGACGGAAATGACGGAAAACTTTTCGGCGCGGTAAGAAATTGGGTAGGAAAAGGGGCGCAAAACGCGCCTGTGGACGGTTAGAAGCCGTTTTCGTGGGTAGGTAGTATTAAACCCTTACCCTATAGAGTTTCGCGTCTGCAACGCCTTAAAAATCAAGCCTTTTCAAGTCCTATTGCGTAACATTCCATTCTGTTCTTTGGGAGAGGTCGGGCGGGAAGAGGCACCACAAAAT